>NZ_PVXL01000021.1 GCF_002995805.1 Neomoorella stamsii | reverse complement strand
CGTAACAGAATATTAGCTTTTCTACTGGTTGCCTTAAGCGCCGCACCAATTTGGCTATCGCTTCGGGTTCATTGGGGATGTTACCCAGGTTTTCTGCTTCTTCACGTCCTGCTTTGGCAATGGCTACGGAAATGCTATCCTTGTGGACATCCAGCCCTACATATGTGGTATAATTCATCTTGCCAGCCTCCTTAGCTTGTAGCTCTGTATTGGTCTCTATTGTACCAATATAACCTACGTATCGCTACTGTGGGGCTGGCCCTTCCATTATGTCTATAAATTTAGCCGGATAATACTATTCCTGTCTTACAGGCTTAGATCAACGTGTAGCCGCCGTCGACCACGAAAACTGCTCCCGTGGTGAAGGAAGATGCATCAGAGGCCAGATAAACCGCAATGCCGCCCAGTTCCTCGGGGGCACCGATCCGTTTCATGGGAGTTAGTTCCACCCATGTCCTCCCCCATTCGTTGTTCAGGTTCGGAGCCGTAATATTGGTGGCAATATAGCCCGGCGCAATGGCATTCACCCGCACGTTATACTTGGCCCACTCGTAGGCCAGACTTTTGGTAAGGTGATTAACCGCAGCCTTGGAAGCGTTGTAGGAGCATTGCGGTTGCGGGTGGTTGACAATATAGCCGGACATGGAAGAAATGTTTATGATCGAACCGCATCGCCGTTTGATCATCTCGCGCCCAACCGCCTGGGCCATGAGGAAGACACCGTTTAGGTTTACATTGATAACATCATACCAGTCGGACCATGCCATCTCCTCGGCCGCCACGTTACGGCATATGCCGGCGTTGTTCACCAGGACGTCCACTTTACCCGACCGGTGCAGCACTTCAGCTACAGCCGCCTTGACATCCTCAGGGCTGGTTACGTCACCCTGGACAAAATAGGCACTAATCCCTTCCCCGGCAAGCTCGTCTACCGTACCCATGCCGTTCTCATGTTCAAGGTCCATAATGGCCACACATGCCCCGGCCTGACCTAGGGCGCGGGCGATCGCCTTGCCGATGCCCCTGTTGCCGCCGGTTACCAAAGCCACCTTGCCGTCCAACCGCAAGGCCTGGATTATGTTCCTAATGGCCATCGGCCAACACTCCCTCCCAGGCTAATCCATATCTGTAATACCTCGGTGTATTGGGATATCGCCGTCAAACAAATGGATATATCCGGGGGCCAAATAAAGCCATAGCGTTTCCCCCTGGGTAAAGGTATCCGTGCCGCTGGCTACAACCTTTACTTTGGTGCTGTCCTCACCATCGAGATCCACAGTAAGGACTGCGGACTCTCCTGCAAATTCTATTACCCGCACCTTACCGGCAATTGCGTTACCTTCCGGCTTTTGCCGGAAAAGGGTAATTTCCTGGGGACGAATACCCATATCTACTTGCGCACCCACATACTTTACGTCCACTTCCTCATAAAGTTCAAACCTGTACCCGCCCTGGGGCGTGGGTACCAGGACGCTCCGGCTATTCTCTATTACTGCTTTAATAAAATTCATCTGGGGTTCTCCCACAAAAGAGGCCACGAATCTATTGGCCGGTCGATTCCAGATATCATCAAGGGAGCCAATTTGTTGTAGCCTGCCATCTTTTATAATTGCTATCCTGTCCGCAAGGGCTATCGCCTCTGCCTGGTCATGGGTAACGTACACCGTTGTGTTCCCCATGGTATCATGGATATGCCGTATTACCGCCCTCATTTCGGCTCGCACTCGCTGGTCCATATGAGAAATCGGCTCATCGAGAAGGGTCAGGTTCGGCTGCCGAATAAGAGCGCGGGCCAAGGAAACCCTCTGTTGCAGGCCTCCGGCAAGGGAGGAAGGGCGTCGGTTGAGAACGTGGACAAGGTCTAGCTGTTCTGAAATCTGCATCACTTGCTCGTGTACTTCCTTCTGCTTCATACCCCTTACCCGCAATGGAAAGGCTATGTTCTCATATACAGTTAAATGGCGGTAAAGGGCGTAAGATTCAAAGGCTAAGGCTATATTTCTCTCGGCCGGCCCGAGGTGGTTTACTACCTTGCCGTCAAAGCGAATTTCACCGCGAGAAATCTCCTCTAACCCGGCCAACATCCGTAGGGTCGAACTCTTCCCCCCTCCTGACGGTCCAAGGACCACCAGGAATTCCTTTTCCTCAATGGTAAAAGTCAGATCCTCAACGGCCACTACCTTGCCATTGTATATTTTCCATACGCGGTCTAACTCCACCCTGCTCATATGAATACTCTCCTCTAAGTATGGGCTAGATTCGCATCATGATTTGAGCTTGACGGTCCTCGGGAAGAAAAACAGGTTGTCCGGGTCAAATCCAACCCACAACTTTTCCCCTACTTTACAATCAGGCAACCTGCCCCGTTCCACCCTGGCGTAGAGGAACGTATTGTCCCTTACAAGAAAGGTAAGTAGCACGTTTTCCGCCTCGCGCACCACTGCATATACGGTAAGGGGAAAGGAATACTCCGCAATGGGGTGGCGCTCCACCTGCACAAATTCAGATCGGATACCGAGGCGGACGCCCTCCCTGCCCTTTTCCGTATATACGGCCTTTTTTAAAGAAGGAACAAGGGTCTCGGGTACCCGAACTTTAGTTTCCCCACCGAGATGCACCCAATAGGCCCCGCCTTTTTCTTCAACTTCTCCATCCAAGAGGTTCATCGGCGGCTCTCCAACCAGACGTCCTACAAAATCCGAAGCCGGCGAATAGTATATCTCTTTTGGCGTCCCTTCTTGTTCTATCCTCCCCCTCCCTAAGACGATGACGCGGTCTGACAACGCTAGGGCTTCGCGGTAATCATGGGTCACATAGATAATAGTGGCTCCGTACTTTTCCGCAAACTCCTTTAACAACGATCGCGTCGTAAATTTTAGCCTTGCATCAAGGTGGGCTATCGGCTCATCTAGAAGATAAACCTCTGCCCTCCGTACTAGCGCCCGGGCCAACGAAACCCGCTGTTTCTGACCGCCACTCAGTTGCTGGGGAAGCCGTTCGAGAAGCTCTTTAATTCCCAGAAAGCCCGTAATTTCCTCTACTTTCTGCCGTTCCTCCGCCGGCGAAAGTTTCAGACCCCACCTGGGTGCGCGTAAAGGAAAGGCGATATTGTCGTAAACGCTCATGTGGGGATAAAGGTTATACGTCTCAAAAGCCATTGAGACGTTCCGTTCCTGGGGCGGCAGATGGGTGATATCACGCCCATTAAAAAACACCTGCCCCGCCGTAACCTCCTCAATGCCGGCGATCAATTTCAAGATTGTGGTCTTCCCCGCGCCTGTCGGTCCGAGGATGGATACGAACTCGCCCTCTTTACAGAGGAAACTAACGTTTTCCACTGCCTTTTTCCGACCGTAATACTTCGTTACACCTTCGAGCCTAACCTCAGCCACCGCTATCCCCCTCGAATAATTTGGACTTGAGTGATGGCATCGACAACCCCACTTCACTCTTGGCCAATGATTTCTTCTTCATCCTCTTCAACCTCGCCCGCCTCACGCGGCCAAAAGAATATAAACAACAGCGCAAGAGCCGTGGCTATTGCTGCCCCAACCCACTGGGGTATGTGCACCTCCATAAACTTTAACCACAATAAATTAAAGAAAATCCAGAGCAGCACCGCCCAGGTAATACAATCCGATAGGGCCATGGGCGGCAATATTTTCTTCCAACTGCTGCCTTTGCGGTTCGCACGCTCCATGTACATTATAATTTATTCACCCCTTTACCGCACCGAGGGTCAGGCCCTGGATAATATACCTCTGCAGGAACCAGACGAGAATCAGGGCCGGCAAGATGGTAATGGCCGCTCCAGCGGTCATCAGACCGTATTGGACCTGCAGCCCTCCCCAGAAAGAAGAAATTAAAACGTTTACCGGCCTGGCGACGTTCCTGGTAAACAGGAAGGCGAAGAAAAACTCATTCCAGCTCCATATCAGACAGAAGGCAAAAGTTACTGCCAGGGCAGGCTTCATCAGCGGGAAAACAATCTTCCGGAACACTTGCCAACGATCATAACCGTCAATCATGGCCGCCTGTTCCAGCTCCCTGGGCACGCTCCCGAAGAAACCGTACAAAAGGAAGGTAGCAAAAGATACGTTGAGAAAGACATACAGCAGCATCAAGCCTATATGGGTGTCCAGCAACCCCATTTCCTTAAACACGAGAAAATGGGGAATGGCGGCCACGGCCGGAGGAAACATCCGTGTCGAAATGGTAAAGAACAGGAGGGTTCCTCCGCCGGTATTCCAGCGGGCAAAACTGTAGGCCGCCGGGAAGGCAATGAGCATGGTAATAACGGAGCTAAAGAGGCTGACGATGGCCGTATTCAGCAGGTTCCTCCAAAAGGGATACTGGGAAAATAGCGACCGGAAGTTCTCAAGGGTGGGTTTAAAAAATACGAATTTGATTAACCGCGGATCAAATATATCGGCATTCGCCTTGAAGGCCGTCAGGTAAATCCATAACAGCGGCGAGAGAATGAATACCAGAACCGCCATAGTGACAATCCAAAAAGATATTTTTTTGGCCATTTGCCATCTCACCTCTCCAGTGAATTACGCGCTCCGAATAGCCTTCATGAGCTCCCTAAACATCACCATGCACAGTGCAATTGTTACGGCCAATGAAACGATGGCCATGGAAGAGCCGTATCCCAAATCGAACATCACAAAGGCTGTCCGGTAGACGATCCAGTCCAACAGCTCAGTATTCACCCCACCCCGGGTCGTTCCGAAGAGGGGATCCATAAGGCGTATCAGCCACATTGCCCGCAAGACGATAATAATCATAATTAACGGCCGCAACATGGGTAAGACGACGCGCCTGAACGTATAGAAGCCCGAGGCGCCGTCCACCCGAGCCGCCTCGAGGACGTCGCGCGGTATGCTCTTAAGCCCTGCCAGTAACACGAAAGCGGAAAATGGAAACCACTGCCAGATGGTAATAAAGCAGATGGTGTAGAGGGCAATCTCCGGCGAAAACCAGTTAACCTTATTCATGCCAATCGCTGCCAGAACCAGGTTAACCGCTCCAAAATTATAATCCAGCATGAAGTACCACAGTAGTGATAAAATAAGGGGCGCAACCAGGAGGGGTATCAATGCCAGGGCCCTTATCACGTTCTGGCCCCTGAACTCGCGGTTCCACAGTAAGGCAACTCCCATGCCCAGTATCAATTCACAGGCTATACAAATAACCATTACTTTGATCGTCCTGCCGAAGGCTGCCCAAAACACGGGATCATGGACCAACTGCCGATAGTTTTTCAGCCCGCTAAAGATCGGTTTTCCTTCCATTCCCCAGTCGTGAAAGCCGAGATAGATGCTGTAAAACAGGGGATAAAAGGCGAATACTAACAGAATCGCCAGCAGAGGAATTAAAAGCGTCCATTTAAAGTTTTTCTCATTGGTAAGGGTCACCCAAATGCTTGCTTTCTTGCTACCCGGCGTTCCATCTAGGTGCATGCTTTCCGGTTTACTCGCCATCACAGCCTACCTCCGTCAAATCTTCGATACTCTTAAAGGTTCTGGCGCTTGCGGCGTAACGAGTCCGGCCGTCTCAGGAAAGCGACTAATACTTGCGGCCTTAACCAAATCTGAGGCGGCTCCAAGCAGTAACCGCCTCCTTAATTACGGCAGGGCACCAGGCCCCGTCACCTTACAACGCCCGGCGCCCTGCCATATCCGTCCGAACCGAAAGACGCCGTTATTTCCTCACTTTTCCTCCCTGATAGGAACGGTGTCGAACTTCGAGACTAGATCTAGCGTTTGCTGGGTAATGTAATCTACCGTCTCATCAATGCTCTTTTCGCCGGTGAGGGCCTTGGCCACCGCGTATATTTGCATGTCATAAACTTTGCCGCCGGCTTTGGTATTAAAGTAGAAATAGTTACGAATATATGGTGCCATCTGTTTCCAAATGTTAATGTGATATTCTGCCAGCATGCCGTAGGGATAACGCGGTTCTTCCTTTAGGACATCAGACAGGACGTCGATCCGCGCCGGGATCATACCACCCTCTTTGAAGATTACCCTGCCACACTCGTAAGATGTAAGGTAACGGAGCAACCAGTAAGCAGCCTCCGGGTTCTTGGAGGCCTTGGCAACGCCGTAAGACCAGGCCCCTGTGTAAGGCCGACCGCCGGGAGAAGGATAGACGCCGATACGCCCTTCCGGCACCTTGGTCTTCAGGACGCTGTCGGCCCAAACCGTGCAATTCGCCCATATCGTCGGGACGATGATGGCGTTGCCGTTGCCCAGCTGGGCCACTACGAAGTCAAAATTGGCCGTCGTGGCACTTGGCGCATCATACTTAAGCAGTTCCTTATAATCGCTCAGCGCCTTCTTCAGCGCTTCCTTGTTCTGTTTTGTTATGACAAATTCTTTTACCTTGCCTGCTTCATCCCGCACTACCGTCACCCAGTCCTGGCCCATGGCCCAAAGGCGGGCGGTAGTCTCATCGTTACACTGGTAGGCGCCGGCCTGCATGGAAACCCCGAACACGTCATGATCAAGGGGTTTGCCCTTCAAAAGCTCTCCCTTTTTCCTCGTAAAGAACTCGGCCTGATCCCTTAGCTCCTTCTCGTTAGTCGGCGGCTTTAAATCATAGCCGTATTTTTGTTTAAAATTGGCCTGTTCCGTCGGGTCGTCATATACATCCTGGCGCACCCACATGCACATGTCAAAGGTATAGAAGGGGAGAACCATCTGTTCTCCGTACGCCTGGCCGCAGGCTAGAATGGACGGCGCCATATTTTCTAATTCTTTTTGCAAAGCCTGCCTTCCACCGGGATCATACTTATCGGCCAGTTCATTCAATTTGTAAAGATAATCTGACCACTCTGTCGTCCATGAAGTTTCCACATAGACGAGATCGTAGTAGCCGGTGCCAGCCTTTAGTTCGACATTCTCCTTGGCATAGACGCCTGAGGACGCCACCCTCTCGACGTTCACCTTAACTCCCGTCTTTGCGGTAAACTTTTCGATAGCCGGTAGCATTTTCGAGTAGCCTTCACCGGTTTCCAAAACCATGGTGATGGGTTGCTTATTGCGAATCTCCGGTATCTGGTCTAACCCGAATCTACCCCCTTGAGTTTGGACAGTCTGGGGGGCGGTTCCCTCCTTCTTTTCAGCCTCGGGTTTCCCCTTCCCTCCGCAACCGGCCGTGGCCACCAATACCATTATTAGCACCCCACAGGCGGCCAGTAGCATGGACCTCTTCATTAATCGCACCTCCCTAATGATAATCAGTTTTGGCTCACGTTTTCCCCTTAACGCCCCTGCTTTCCCGCTTTAGGTTCTTCCCCTCACCCCCTTTGCCAAGATATGTTGCAATATTTTTCTGTTTACCCCAATGGGGTGACCTGCCAATATCCCCCTTATCGCGGTCAGCAATCGCCGCTAAGCAAGGGATGGCTAGGCAAAACCTCCGGGTTCACTACGGACCGGGGCCGCTTCCCTATTAGATAATCGCGAACTCCTTCGGCAGCCGCCATAGAAACTTTAGTTACGCACTCCTTTGTCAAAGCTGCCGTATGAGGCGTAAGGATAACATTGGGACAGTTTAGCAGCTCATTTTCCAGCCCAGGCGGCTCTTCGGCAAAAACGTCTATGGCTGCCCCGGCAATCTCGTTCTTTCTCAGCTTTTCCGCCAGGGATTTCTCGCACACCACACCGCCCCGCGAGGTATTGATCAAGTAAGCCGTGGGTTTCATAAGGGAAAGCAGCCTGTTATCGACCAAATTTCTCGTGCTATCCGTGAGGGGAACATGGATGGACACGTAGTCTGCCTCTTTAAAGACCTCTTCTATCGTTTCGCAGAATTCTATTTTGTCAGTTTCATCGGCCGGCGATATATAGGGATCGTAGGCGATAACTCGCATATTAAAGGCTTGCAGGCACTTTTGCGCCACCATCCTCCCTATTTTCCCGTACCCGATAAGCCCGAGGGTCTTTCCTTCTAAATCTACCGGCAGGTACAAGCGCCGCGCCTGAAAATTCCCCTTCCTTACCTGGGCATCCAAAAATACAAGCTGTTTAGAGATGCCAACAATCAGAGCCACCGTGTGTTCGGCAACGGACGCAGTATTAACCCCTACCGTGTTCAGCACCAGAATACTTCTCGCGGTAGCGGCGTGCACATCAATGTTATCCACACCCTCGCCGGTCCGGCTGATCACCCTTAACTGGGGAGCGCCGTCCATGAGGGCCGCCGTAAACTTAATCGACGTCCCCACGATGGCGGCCGTAGCCTCCTCCAATAGCTCTGCGAACCTATCCGCATCTCCTTCCGGGGTAACCACAACCTCGGCCACACCTTCCAGGATTTTTATGGCCTCCCGGCTGATCCTATGGGAAAGCACTACCTTCTTCATATCATTTCCTCTTCTTCTAGTATCTTCTTTAAATTATTCTTCTGCTCTTCTGCCAGGGGCAGTAAGGGTAACCGGGGCGCGCCGCCATACAATCCCGCCAGGTCCATGGCATATTTGACGGCAGCCACGCCGCCCCGTCCCGATATGGCCTTGTTCAGGTGGAGGATTTTTTCATTCAGGGCAAAGGCCCTTTCGTATTCCTTATTCGCAACCAATTCATACAAATTGCAAACCAGATCGGGAAAAACATTCCCCAAGGAAAGGACGCCACCCGTCGCCCCCATCAGCAGCGCGCTCAGGAAGAAGTTGGCAGAACCTGCCAAAACGTGGCACCTTTCCTTTACCGCCAGCAGGTAATTGTCGATATTGCCGACGGACGAATCTTTGATGCCGACAATATTAGGATGATCGGCAAGCCTCTTCACCAGGTCGACAGAAAGGGTGATACTGGCGGCAAACTGCGGCGCGTTGTATATTAGGCAGGGAACATCTACTACGTCGGCCACATCGGTGAAATATTTGTATAGGACCGTATCGGTCATTTGCGATTTAAAGTAAGAAGGAGGTAAGAGCAATATGTAGTCTGCCCCCAGTTTCTCAGCAGTCCGGGCAAATTCGATGGTTTCCCTGGTGGACTCAAATATGCAGCCGGCGATCACCACCTGATCGGCACCTTTGCCTTCAATTATCGTCTTCAGCACCCTCTCCTTCTCCAGGCTGGTCAAGGACTTGTTCTCGCCATTTGAGCCTAAGGCCAAGTAACCGTTTAATCTTGACCGGGCATAGAATTCCATGTTTTTCGCCAGGGCGTCATAGAAAACCTCGCCCCGGGCATCGAAGGGTGTGGTAACCGGTGCGAACACTCCCGTTAATTTTTTGTTCATACCTCCTGCCTCCTCTCCCGCAACGGGAACCGATTAAAATTTGACCCCGGATATCCTTGTAAAGGTCTGGCGCAGGGCCGGATATAATCCTTTGTAAATCTCCAGCATCTCCCCGTATATATCGCCCAGGGCCCCGTTGGGTTCTGTTTCGCTTTCGATCTGCATAAAGCCCACCGCCTCTTCAATACTAGTCCAGACGCCGCATCCTACTCCCGCCACCAGGGCGGCACCATACGCACCGCCTTCGCTGCTTCCGGTGACGGTCCTTGTGGGCAACTGAAAAACATCGGCAATAATCTGACGCCAGGCAGCACTTCGGGAGGCTCCGCCCGAAACTATTGCTGCCGTGACCTTCATATCTTTGTCCAGTTCCCGGAGCTGTTCAAAGACATGATACAGGCTATAGGTAACTCCCTCCATCACCGCCCTGGTCATGTCGGCCTTGGTATGCAGCAGGGTTAATCCAATAAATGAACCCCGTGCCGCCGGATCCGCGTAAGGGCATCTCTCGCCGCTGAGATAGGGAAGAAAAACAAGCCCCTTACTTCCGGGCGGAGCAGACATGATGCTGCCCTCGAGTAAGGCGTACACGTCCTCTCCCGTGTCCTCTGCCCGTATCCTTTCCCCCTCGCACAGCGTTTGCGTATACCACTGGTATGAGCCGCCGGCGGCCAGCGTTACCCCCATGGCGTGCCACGTTCCCGGCGCATTATTGCAAAATATCTGGAGTTTTCCTTGGGGATTCTCCTTGAAGCTTTCTAGGCCCATGGCCACTATACCCGCCGTACCGATTATCAGCCCCAGGATGCCTTCCTTGGTAACGCCCATTCCTGTTGTTTGGATGACGGCGTCGCCGCCCCCGCCAACCACCGGCAAACCCGCCGGCAATCCCGTCTCTTCGGCTGCCTGTCTCGTAACCCACCCCGTCACCTGGTCGGACTCGAAGCAATGGGGGAGCAGATCGGTGGAGATCTGCAGAATGGCAAGAAGTTTATCGCTCCAACGGCGGTTCTTTACATCAAACAGGCCGGTACCAGAAGCATCGGAAACCTCTGTAGCGAATTGACCGGTGAGGCGGAAGCGGATATAGTCTTTGGGATTAAGTATAATGCGAGTCTTATCGAATACTTCCGGTTCATGCTCGCGTAACCATAAAATCTTGCCGGCGGTGTAACCGGGCAGCATCGCGTTATTGGTATAAGTGAGTAGGTTATCCTCGCCACCCACAGCCTGTACTATTTCTTGACACTGGGGAGCTGTTCTTTGGTCATTCCACAGGATCGCGCGCCTGAGGACCCGGTACTCCGCATCCAGCGGCACCATGCCGTGCATCTGCCCCGATAGCCCTATTCCCACGATTCCCTTGGGATTTACTTGACTTTCGCGCAATAGGCGATTAATCGTGGCAACGGTCGCTCTCCACCAATCCTCGGGTTCTTGTTCCGCCCATCCCGGATAGGGGGTGTAAAGGGGATACTCCGCCACGCTCTTGGCGATGACGCTGCCTTCTTCATCCACCAGGATGGACTTACATCCTGAGGTACCCACATCTATTCCCAGGAGAAACCTCCTCGCCAACATCCATCCCCCCATTACCTAAGAACCTGCCCTCCTGCCTCCGTCCCTCATTGCCCCCTTAAGGAAGATAGCGGATCCTGACATGCTTGATATGCAGGTATTCGTAAAGCCCCTCCCGACCATGTTCATGGCCGAACCCGCTCATGTTCCATCCGCCATAAGGAGCATTAATTACCCCGGCATCGACATTGTTGACTGCCACATTGCCGAAATTGAGCTCACGGGATAAACGCTCTGTAAGGCTCAAGCTGTTGGTAAAGATAATTGCCGCCAATCCGTAATCGGTATCATTGGCCAGGGCGATGGCTTCATCAATGGTGTCGAAAGGCATCACCCCGACTACCGGCCCGAAGGTCTCTTCTTTCATCAACAGCATGTCGTGGGTTACGTCCCTTATGATCGTTGGCTCGAAGAAGTACCCCTTCTGGTACTTTTCCCCTTGGGGTTTTTTCCCGCCCCAGACGACCCTGGCTCCCTTATTTACTGCGTCTTCAACGTGTAAGATCACCTTCGCGAGCCCCTCGCGGGTACACATGGGCCCCAGATCGCATCCCTCCAAAAGGCCGTTGCCTATGGTGAGCCTTTTAGTAGCCGCTGCGAAGCCATCGAGAAAATCCTCGTAGATCCTCCTATCAACATAGATGCGGTTTATGGCGATACATATCTGCCCCATGTTGCGGAACGACCTTCTGACGGCTCCGGCTACTGCTCTTTCCAGGTCACAGTCGGCGCAAACTATCATGGGCAAGCTGCCGCCCAGTTCCAGGGACACCCTCTTCAAGGTGCCGGCGCACCGGCGCAATACTTCCTTGCCGACATCCGTGGACCCGGTGAAGGCCACCCGCTTTATGAGGGGGTTTTCGAATAACATGGGGCCGATTACCGACCCTGGACCGGTAAGGGCGTTGACGACGCCTGCGGGGACACCCGCATCCACGATACACCTGACGAAGGCCAGGGGCGACAGGGGGGTTTCCGAAGGTACTTTAGCCACCACCGTACATCCGGCAGCAAGACCTGCGCCCAACTTCCACGCCAGGAGCTCCACTGGATAATTCCAGGGGGAGATGGCCGCCGCGACGCCCACCGGCTGATAGATAACCCTGCTCTCGGTATCCGCCTCGGCATTGGGGATGATTCTCCCGTAAACCCTTTCCCCCTCTTCGGCATAGTATCTGAGGATTTCTGCTCCTTTGAGGACTTCGCCCTCGGCTTCTTTAAGGGGCTTCCCCTCCTCTTGGGTCATCAGCCTGGCGATTTCCCGCGACCGCTCTACGGCAATCTCGCTGGCCTTCCGCAAGTATTCTCCTCTTGCAAAAGGGGTAAGCCGCGACCAGGACTTAAAGGCCGCATCGGCAGCATAAATTGCCGCCTCCACATCCTCTTTCGTCGCCTTAGGAACAAAGGCAAATACCTCTTCCGTCGCTGGATTGACGACCTCCAGCGCTTCCCTCTCCTCGACGCCTATCCATTTCCCGCCGATCAAGATCTCCCCGCGAACCACTAATCACGAGCCTCCTTTACGACCTTTCCCGTCACCCAGACGACAGTTAGGGGAATATTCCCTTTCTGATAAGTTGTATGGAATTCGCCGGGCGGCACGTAGAGGGCATCCCCCGGTCTTATCTCGTATTTATCATTACCGACTTGCATGATGCCCTCCCCCGAAATAACAAAGTATACCTCCTCCTCATCATGGGAATGCCCTGTGGTTGTCCCTGTAGGATAAATCACCGTATATCCCATCTTCAGGCTCTGGGAAGGCCCCTTCTCACATTCGATTAGGATGTAAGTATCCCGTAGCACCGCCTTGTCCCTGTTGGCCACCCGCGCCCTTAAAGAGCGTGGATCCTCATCGGGATTTTTCCCCTGCACGTTGACCACATATTGCATATTTTGTCCCTCCTATCTCAATAATTTGCTTCTAGCTCGTTAAATCGCCTGCTCTCTTAGATTTTCATTTTTTATGATGAAGTCCAAGAGGGCAGACTAAGCCCCCTTCATCATCTACAATAACAAGACGCTGGCTTAGATCTTTTAAGTCTTGACCAGTTACCCTCACCACTTGTATGATATGACCAAGGATATCTGTATTCATCCTCCAGCTGCCGCCAAAATAACTTCTTCACAAACCGGGGTTTTCTTGATCGCGAACTGGTGCTCGCGGACCATTCCAAAAATTAGCCCTGCGGTTCATCCGTCATCCCAGTCTAAAGGCCGTCCTTTCGTCTCCCTAGCGTCAGCCCACCTCCACTCCTCGGCTTCGCTAAGGTTGCTGGCCAAATCGCTCGCGGCCGGCTACTTGCTGTAACCTAATGGGTGAGGTTCGCTTTTTTGTTCTTCGACCTGCCTGGCCTATTCTCTTAAAGGGATGGGCATCTCTTTGTTAAATTAACTTTAAGCAATTTTCATGCCACCCGTACCGGCCGGGGCAACTGCGTAAAGGATACGGAAATAGCCCTGTTACCGCCTTCGGCCCTTTTCTTTGATGCCGGACTTTTATGGGGTTCCTGTTTTTAATGCATCTCGACATTAATTCTTATGCAGGCCTACATTATGACGGGGCACAGGCAACGCAACATTACTGCCTCTGCAATCGCATAATGCCTCCTTGACGGCTGGCAAAAAGTTTGCATGGCAACAAACCAGGTGTAGATAAAATTGTTCCCGGGTTAAAAAAGGCCGGAATATAAGATATAATGTTACTTAGACTAGGTAACCTCAATTGGTATACTCTCCGGGGAGGGGCAGCGGCATGCCGAAAAGGAAAAGCTCAGAGCAGGTACCTGTGAACCCTCGGCTCGAAGAAGTTTTAAATAGCCGGGTTATGGTAGCTCCAGGCGAGGATATGGAGTATCTTGTCAAGACGTCAAATGCCGATTATGATTATATAGTTTTCTTTAATGCAACAGGGGGCATTCCGAAGAGTATTTATTCTACACGGGACAAGGTCCATTATCCCAAATTCCGCATAGTGAATGGCCAAGGGGCAGAGACAATAGATATCGCCAAAGCGACCTTTCCACTTCTGGTAACTGGGGATAATAACCGCACTAAAATCCGGGGTGTGGTGTCATGGAGGGAAGTCATCGGTTATCTAGTTCATCTATGCCATTCATTGTCTTTGGAGCTGGAGCGTATAGAAACCGATATGGAAGCTTTCTTAAGCTCCACTAAGGATTTGGTTTGCATTACCGACAGCAAAGGGTTTAAAACCCGCATCAGTTCCTCCTGTGAACAGCTTTATGGGGTCAAGGCGGAAAATTTAATCGGCATGAATATTAAGGATGTGGAAAGGTTAGGCATTTACTTCCCTTCCGCCACCAGACTGGCCCTTGAGGAAAAGAAAGAGGTCACCATAGTTCAGACGACCAAAACAGGGAGAAAGCTGATGGTCAACGCCACACCCGTAGTCGATGAGTTCGGAGTTGTTAAAAGGGTAGTCAGTATTTCTAAAGATATAACCGATGAAGAAAAATTGCGCCAGGAATTGGCCAAGACCAAAACCATTATCGAACGCTATGAAAAAGAGCTGGCCAATTTTCGCCTAGAGCAACAGAAAAACCTCAACTTCGTCTATCGCAGTAAAAAAATGGAGGCTTTGGTTGAAAAGATAAACAAGATTGCCCTGGTAGATTCCACGGTCTTAATTTACGGAGAAACGGGCGTAGGCAAGGAAGTAATCGCTAAATACATTCACAATATAAGCGATAGAAATAAGGGACCCTTTGTCCGGATTAACTGCGGTGCTATCCCGGAAAATCTCCTGGAAGCCGAGCTTTTCGGATATGAAAAGGGAGCCTTTACCGGTGCGCGCAATGAGGGGAAACCCGGCCTGATAGAAACAGCGGACAAAGGCACTCTGCTTCTGGACGAAATAAGCGAATTGCCCCTTCCTCTGCAAGTTAAATTGCTGCGGTTTTTGCAGGAACGGGAATTTATAAGAGTGGGTGGGGTAAAGCCCGTCAGCGTGGACGTAAGAATACTGGCGGCTACCAATAAAGATTTAAAGGAGTTGGTACAGGAGGGCAAGTTCCGCAGCGACCTGTATTATCGCTTAAACGTAATACCCCTGGTGGTCCCGCCCTTACAGGAAAGACCGGAGGACATCCCTATTCTCGCCTACTATTTCTTAGAGAAATTTAACCAAAAATATCATAAGAGCCGGGAATTGACACGGGAAGTCATGGAGAGATTGCTCAAATATTCGTGGCCCGGAAATGTACGTGAACTGGAAAATGTCGTAGAGAGGCTGGTGGTAATGTCTGACGATAAACAAATAACGAAAAACGACCTGTCGGAAGAACTTTTGGTGGATGGCGCTTCCCGCTCCCATGTCTCCGAAATTATCATTGCCAAACTTATTCCCCTGCGGGAGGCTACGGCCATAGTTGAAAAGCAGCTCATTGAGAAGGCCATCGATGAATACGGGAGTACTTACAAAGCGGCCAAAGTATTGGGAGTAGATCAATCCACCATCGTAAGGAAGCTGAACCGCTACAAAATCCTGGAATAATGCCGGGTTACATCAGCACGTAAGGCCTGCGCCGGCTCGTAGGGGGCGCAGTTTAAATTACCCTTAACCCGGAATCTTCCCTTTCTTCTCCGGGATCCCTCCGCTTTCACTCCGCTTTTGTGCCTATTTTCACAATAAAGTATTGCTTAACCCCTTCTATAGTCTTTCATGGTCAAGCCCTGCTGGACGGGTACAATCCACCACCGGAACGGCTACCATAATTTTTCATCCCAGCTTAATATAGCTCATTGCTTCAGCCATACGATCACCTTCCTTGCTTTGCTAACCGTATGCTAACCATTTGCTAACGGACTGTTTCTGAAGCCCTGAAATTGCTATTTTCATCTGCACTATTTTGAACTTCCTTTTTTTGTTAAATACCGTCCTGCCTTGATTTTGCTAAGTTCTTGGATATTTTAAATACAGGGTGCAAATACTGATAATACATTGTCCACAAAGGAACGGGTCGCCAGATGGGAAATAGAAAAGCCGGGACTACCGTTATCTGGAAAATGGCTCTGGGTTCGGCCGGTCTGACCTGTTTGGGGCTATGGCTTTTCAGCCGTCCCCTGCTTAACCGCATTCACGATTCTTTTCTTAAAACCGTGATGACCGATCCCTATGAGGAGAATTTCTGGGAGTTTGTCTCAGCCTCAACGCGTACCGGCCTCCAGAAAATTGTTGAGACCAATTTGCGTGCCCAGCAGGGGCAACTCATCCAGAGGCCTTTTGGTAGCCCCTGGCGTTTCCCCGGTACGGACGGCCTTGTTTTTAACCTGGCGCAGCTGGCAAAGCTTCCTGTTGAGGAAAGTGTTCCCGTTAATACAAAGGTAACCCTGGGGCCCCAAGCGGCCAGGCCCCTGAAAATAAGCATGCCGATCATCGTTTCCGGCATGGCTTACGGACTGGCCTTAAGCGAAAAGGCCAAGATAGCCCTGGCCAGGGGAGCCAGCCTGGCCGGTACCGCCACCAATACCGGAGAAGGGCCTTTCTTGCCTTCCGAAAGGCAGGCTGCCAGGCACCTCATCGTCCAGTACAACCGCGGCGGCTGGAATCATAACCCACGCATACTCAAGCAGGCCGACATGGTGGAAATCCAGTTTGGCCAGGCAGCCAGAGGCGGCCTGGGCCACAGCATCAATTATGACGAGATTCCTCCGAAAGGCCGTCACCTTCTCGGGCTCAAGCCCGGCCAGGCGGCTGTAACTCATGCCCGTATGCCCGGTATCAAAGATCCTCAAAAAGACCTGCCACCCCTCGTCACCAGGTTACGCCACCTGACCGGGGGCGTTCCCATTGGTGCTAAAATCGGTGCCGGCAATGACCTGGAGAAGGACCTGGCCATCCTCCTGGAAGCAGGCGTCGACTTTATTGCCATAGATGGAGCCGGGGCGGCCACCAAGGGCTCACCGCCCATTGTCCAGGATGACTTTGGCGTGCCCACGGTCTATGCCGTCAACCGCGCGGCCACTTTTCTAAAAAAACATGGGGTAAAAGACAAAGTAAGCCTGATAGCCGGCGGCGGGCTGGTTACCCCGGGCGACTTTTTAAAAATCCTGGCCCTGGGGGCCAACGCCGTATATATCGGTACCATAGCCCTCTTCGCCCTTACCCACACCCAGGTCTTAAAAGCCATGCCCTGGGAACCTCCGGTACAGGTAGTCTTTGCCCAGGGCCGCTATCAGGACCAGCTGGATGTAGACAAGGCGGCCCATAATCTGGCCAATTTCTTAAGGGCCTGTAACGCCGAAATCATGGCAGGAGTACGCGCCCTGGGCAAGAAATCCGTCCGGCAGGTCAACAAGACCGACCTGGCTGCCCTGGACCCGGTAACGGCCAGGGCCTTAGGTATTCCCCTGGCTACCCGGGCTAGAAGCGGCTTCCTCTCCTGATATAGCCGGGTAGCTGTGCGACCAGCGGGGGCTGGCTGCGGCCTGGGTGGTATTAGTGGACTCAAGGGTAATCGCTGAAAACCCGGCTCCGGAAGACCCGCCGGCGCTGCCGCTTAACCTGCGCCTGGCGGTATAAAAGGAAGAAGGCCCCCAGAGCCAGGCTCAGCCGCAGCCACCAGTCACTGAGACTGAGGGGCCGGGCCGGGATGGGCTGGCGGTTAATTACGTCCACGCGGCCTACTATTTCCCCATCCTGCCGGAAAACCATCTCCCCTACGCGGGTACCAGCGGATAGAGGCCCTTTGAGGGGAGATAATTGCAGTTGCCCGGTGGGGGGACTACTATTATCATTTTTGCGGACTACAGCCAGGTTACCGGCCGCAGCCAGTTCTATCTTTTTCCCGTTGCCCGGGTCAATTACGGCTACTATCTCACCCTGTCGGACCAG
Source organism: Neomoorella stamsii (assembly GCF_002995805.1). Taxonomy (GTDB): domain Bacteria; phylum Bacillota; class DSM-521; order Neomoorellales; family Neomoorellaceae; genus Neomoorella; species Neomoorella stamsii. The sequence goes on along the minus strand of NZ_PVXL01000021.1, from coordinate 160,550 downwards.
TTGAAAAGAACGGAACTCCTTAAAGCCATAATCCAGGAGAGCGGCCACGTCCTGCTCGGCCGCCCGGGCACCGGGCTCGTCCAGAACAACGGCAATAAAACTCTGCCCCTGCCGGGTGGCCGAGCCTACCAGAGTAAAGCGGGCCTCGGAAGTATACCCGTTTTTGACGCCGTCGGCACCTTCATAGTTCCAGAGGAGTTTGTTCTGGTTGACCAGGGTTGTTTCCCATTCCTGGCCGTGCCAGGGCCGGGTTCTGGTAGCTACTATGCGGCGAAAGGTTTCATCCTGCATGGCGGCCCGGGCAATGATGGCCAGGTCCCGGGCCGTGGTATAATGGTTAGGGTCTGACAGGCCATTGGGCGTTACAAAGTGGGAATTTAAGGCGCCCAGGGATGCGGCCTTTTCATTCATCAGCCGGGCAAAGCCTTCCATAGAACCACCATAATGTTCGGCTATAGCCAGGGCGGCATCGTTACCGGAGTTAAGGAGCATCCCGTAAAGCAGGTTCTCCAGGGTGACTTTCTCCCCTTCCACCAGGTAGACCCGGGTACCGTCCACCCGGGGCGGGTTTGGTCCAACAGTAATCACATCATCTAAATGGCCCTTTTCCAGGGCAATCATGGCGGTGAGGATTTTCGTGGTACTGGCCGGGGCCTTGCGCTCGTCGGGATTTTTAGCGAAGAGCACCTTTCCCGTAGCTGTATCCATCAGTACCGCTGCCGCTGCCGTAAGCCCGGGGGGGCCGGCAGCGTCTGCAGCCAGTGCGGGTATTGCTCCGGTGAAAAGGAGGAGCAAGCTGGTAATAATCAGGAGAGAAATTTTTTTCACTATCTCTGCAGGTGGCATTTATCCTGGTAAATCCCCTTTCTTGTTGAAACTTTTTCTACGCCCTGGTCCAATTTTCCTACCGGAGCTACAATTTGGCGCAAGGTAAATTTTACATAAGATGTGATCTCCATCATAGCAGCCTGGAAGCCTGTGTATTAGTATGCAGGTAACATTTTTGAAGGGGGGGACCCAAAAATGAGCCTGGGACGCTGCCCCGGCCAGGACCGGCGCTACTGGAAGCCTGACGATATTTTCGAGGAACCCTGCCCCCACTGCGGCGGCCTGATTGAGTTCTGGAAAGACGACGTCACCTTGCGCTGCCCCCACTGCCGCAAGCTGGTAACCAACCCCCGCTTTGACCCCGGCTGTGCCGCCTGGTGTTCCTACGCCAGCAAGTGCCTGGGAGAAATGGCCGCCGTTTACCAGCGCCAGCCCCGGGTAATCCGCGATAAGCTGGAAGTGGAAGCCCGGAAAAATCTCTTCCACCACCGGGAATTGCTAAACCTGGCCTTAAAGGCCGCTGGCTTTGCCGAAAAAATAGCCCGGGAAGAAGGCGTGCAACCCCTGGTGGCCATCGCGGCCTGCCTCTTCTACGACCTGGGTGCGGGCGGAGAAAAGGCAGGCAGCGCTGCCCTGGCCCGGGAGATCATGACCAGGGTTGGCCTCGAACCAGACATTATTGAACAGACGGTAAAGATTATCGCCGCCGGGGAGACGGTCCTGGACGACCCCGCCTGGCAAGTCGTCCAGGATGCCCGGCGCCTGGCCCGCCCGGCAGGTGCCGGGCAGGAAGAAGGCTCCTTTTATACTGCTGCCGCCCTTCGCCTGGCTCTACAACCATAATTACGCCGAAGCTTTGCCTCCCCTGCCGGCCCCGCAATGCTGATTACAGCCGCTGCCAGGGACAAAGGAGATATTCCAGGAAATTAAGCAACATATACAGCACCAGCCCCATGCCGGCCATGGCCAGGATCCCGGCAAACATGGCACCGTAATCGGCCCGGAACAGGCCGTCAAGGATAAAATAGCCCACGCCGCTGTTGCCGGCAATGGTTTCACTTAAAAAAAGAACGGAAATGGCGCTGCCCAGGGAAATGCGGCTGGCAGTAATGATCTCTGGCAAACAGGCAGGTAAAATTACCTGGCGGTAGAGGCTGATTTTCCCGGCCCCCAGGGAAGCAACGGACAGCAGCAACTGGTGAGGGATCTGCCGCGCTGCGTCCCGGGTCGTAATCAGGATCTGGTTGACAATGACCAGGAAAATGACCAGCACCCTGGTGGCGTCACCAATGCCCAAGAGGACCATGGCTACAGGTAACAGGGCCACCTTGGGAACCGGGTAAAGCAAATAGACCAGGGGCGCCAGGAAGGAATCAAAAGCCGGGTGGCGGCCGGCCAGGAGGCCTAAAGGTACAGCTATTATAAGGGCCAGGGCCAGGCTCCCCAGCACCCGGTAGGTGCTGATATAAAGGTGCCGGGCCAGTTCCGGCCACCACACCTTAACCAGGCTCTGGAGGGCCGGCAAAGGACCCGGCAGGCCCGGGTTGTTGATCCATACGGCCACAAGCCACCAGAGGCTAAATAAAAAAAGGATAGACAAAATATAGGACAGGGCTTGGCGGGAGTCGCGCATGGCAGCTGGGCGCACCTCCGTAAAAGATTGCTGCACTAAAAGGATGGCTTTTGTTTGGAGCGAGCTTCTACCGAGCGGCGAAGCGGCCTTGGCAAAGCCGAAGCGAGGGCGGGGCACTGCGAGATGCTTACTCTTGCAGGAGCTGGCGCACCCGGGAGCAGAGGTGATGGAACTTGCTGGTAAAGCGGTAGTCCCCGCTCCCTGCTCCCGGGTTAGCCAGGATCGCCTTTACCTGTCCCGGCGCTCCTGTCAGGACAATAATTTGCTGTCCCAGGAAAACGGCTTCCTCGATGTTATGGGTAACCAGCACGGTAGTCAGCCGGCGCTGGTTTTGTATTTCTACCAGGGTCTGCTGTAAACTCTCCCGGGTCAGGGCATCCAGGGCCGAAAAGGGCTCATCCATCAACAGGACGTCCGGTTCAAGGGAGAGGGCCCTGGCAATGGCCACCCGTTGTTTCTGTCCCCCGCTCAGCTGGGCCGGGTAACGCTTCTCCAGGCCGGCCAGCCCCAGGCCGGCCAGCAAAGGCTGCAGGCGCTCCTGCTGCTGGCGGGCGGTGAACTTCCGCAGGGCCAGGCCCAGGGCCGCGTTTTCCCACACCGTTTTCCAGGGCAAGAGGCCGTAATCCTGGAGAATAATCGCCGTCCGCTGCCGCGGCTTTGTTATTCTCTCCCCGCCGATCCATATTTCCCCCCTGGCAGGCTGCAGAAGACCGGCCAGCAGGTAGAGCAGGGTTGTTTTACCGCAACCTGAAGGGCCTATGAGGACACAGGTCTGCCCCGCCGGCACGGTGAGGTTAATGTTCACCAGCGCCGGTACAGCCCCCCCGCCGGTATAATAAGTGTAATCAAGGTTAAAAACCCGGATCACTTATTCTCCCTGCCGCCAAGGACAAAGGTGGGGTCCACCAGTTCTTCGTAGCTGTACGCCGCCGGTAATAATTTTTTAGCCACCATCCATTCCTGGACATCGGTCACTTCGGTTTTTCCAGGTACCTGGGGCGGTGAAAATTTAGGCGCCAGGTACGTATCCTTGAGCTCTGCGGGAATCCTGGCCCTGGTAATAAACACCTCCCGGTACTTATCCGGCTGGCTGCTTACCAGGCCGGCCGCCTCGGCATAAACCTGCAGCAGCTTCTTGATGGCTGTCGCTTTTTCTTTGATGGTTTCTTCCCGGAAGATAAGGACCACCTGGGATAAATTCCGGTTAATTTTCGTATCGTCCAGGATGACCCGGCCGCCCTTTTTCTCGGCCAGGGTGGCAAAGGGATCAGGCAGGAGGGCTGCTTCCAGCCTGCCCCCCAGGAGCAGCTGCAGGCGTTCCGGAATCTGGGGCACGGCCACCTTCTGCACGCTGCCGGGTTCTACCCCCGCGCCCTGCAGGAGCCTGTCGGCGACATATTCAATGATGGTATTTTCCGAAATGCCCATGGTCGCTCCCTTGAGCTGTTCCGGGCGGCTGACAGCGGAACCAGGCCGGGCGACCAGGGCAAAGCGCCCTTCGGACGGTGTTGCCCCCATGGTCAGGGAGACGATTTTGACCGGCGTCCCGCCTTTCCGCAGGAGGGCCGTGGCCACAATGTCCGCCACTTCACCGTCGATGTTGTTAGCCTGCAGGGCCAGGTCGCGGTCCCGGGCACTATTGAAGGGGACTAACTCGACCTCCAGCCCGGCCCTGGCAAAAAGGCCTTCCTGCTCAGCTACAAAAAAGGGGAAGTTGTCTTCCACCGGGATCAGGCCCAGCTTCAGGCTTTCCTCTCCCTGGCCCTTACCTGCCGGTGCCTTGCAGCCGGCTGCCATCAAAGCCAGGAACAGGATAAGCAAAAAGAAGATTAATCGTTTCCCGCCCATTTTTTTGCTCCTTTTTCCAGCTTCCTTTCAGCGCCAGGTTAACGCCAGAAAGGTAAAAACAAACATGAGTACGCTTAAATAGCCATTCAAGTTTAAGAAGGCCAAATTTAAGCGTGAGAGGTCTTCCGGGGAAACTAAACGGTGCTCATAGATTAAGATTACGGCCGCCAGTAATACCCCCAGGAAATAGATTAAGCCCAGGTGCAGGAGCAAGCCCACCAGGGCCAGCATCAAGATGGCCAGGGCGTGCAGGTAGCGGGCTATGATCAGGGCCCTGGCCTTGCCAAAACGGGCCGGTATGGAGTGAATGCCGTAACGCCGGTCAAAATCGTAATCCTGGCAGGCGTAGATAATATCAAACCCCGCCACCCAGCTCCCCATGCCCAGGCCTAAGACTATGGCCGGCAGGTCAATGGCCGCCCGGACGGCCACCCACGCTCCCACTGGGGCCAGGGCATCGGCCAGCCCCAGGACCAGATGGCAGGCCCAGGTCCAGCGTTTGGTATAGGAATAGATCACCAGGACAAAAACGGCAATGGGCAACAGCTGCACGCAGAGCCGGTTGAGCTGCAGGGCGGCATACAATAAAAGGCCAAAGGAAAGAAGCGTATACAGCCACACTTCGGCCACGGACAAAAGTCCCCGGGGCAGGGCCCGGCCGGCCGTGCGCGGGTTCAAGGCATCAATATGGCGGTCAATGAGGCGGTTTAACGACATGGCTGCCGTCCGCGCCCCGATCATGGCCAGGGTGATCCAGCCGAGCTGGGCCAGGGCCGGCCTGCCGCCGGCCGCCAGGAAAGCCCCCAGGTAAGCAAAGGGCAGGGCAAAAATAGTATGCTCAAACTTGATCATTTCCAGGAAGATCTTTAACTTACGGCAGGCCATATTCATGCCACTTCCTGTCGATGAGTTCTAAAATCTCCTGGCTCATGCGCGCTTCCCGGGGCCAAGGCCGCGGGTACCCTTCCTCCGGTAGTTTCCGGGTGGCGTCCAGGCCCATCTTGCTGCCGTAACCCGTATAGGCCGAGGCATGATCGAGGGCGTCCACCGGCCCGTCCACGATTACCACATCCCGCCGGGGCTCGATGTTACCCAGGACCCGCCAGCGCACTTCACCAGGATCATGCACATTTACGTCGTCGTCAACGACGATGATCAACCTGGTAAACATCATCTGCCCCATGCCCCAGAGGGCGTGCATGACCTTGCGCGCCTGGCCGGGATAGCTCTTGCGGATGGAGACAATAACGCAGTTGTGGAATACCCCCTCGGCTGGAAAGTTAATGTCCACAACCTCCGGCAGATGGAGCTGGATCAGGGGCAAAAAGAGCCGTTCCGTTACCTTGCCTAAATAGACATCTTCCATGGGCGGCGGCCCCACCACCGTGGCCGGGTAAACGGCCTGGCGCCGCCTGGTCAGACAAGTCAGGTGAAAAACCGGGTAATAGTCGGCCGGCGAGTAGTAACCCGTATGGTCGCCGAAGGGGCCTTCCAGGCGCCTTTCGCGGACGTCCACATAACCTTCCAGGATGATTTCCGCCCGGGCCGGCACTTCGACATTCACCGTTAAGGCCGGGACCATCTCCACCGGTTCCCGGCGTAAGAACCCGGCGAAAAGCATTTCATCAAATCCCGGGGGCAGGGGGGCAGTAGCGGCATAAATCACGGCCGGGTCGGCCCCCAGGGCTACGGCTACTTCCAGGCGGTCACCACTCTTGCGCAGGTGTTCCGCCCCGTCCTTGTGGATCTGCCAGTGCATGCCGGTGGTGCGGTCATCAAATACCTGCATGCGGTACATGCCTACGTTGCGGCGGCCGGTAACCGGGTCGTGGGTGAAAACCAGGGGCAGGGTAATAAAGCGACCGCCGTCTTCCGGCCAGAGCTGCAGTACCGGCAGTTCCGCCAGGGAAGGAGGGTCAACCCGCACCTCCTGGCAGGGGGCGGTTTTGACCCGGCGCGGAAGAAAACGGCCCAGCTCGGCCAGGCGCGGCAGGTGTTTTAGTTTTTCCAGCCAGCCGCCGGCCGTCGCAGGTAAATCAAGTAAAGCCCTTAACCTACCGGCCGGTTCCTCAAGGTCGGCAATCTGCAGGGCCGCTTTCACCAGCTCCACACTACCGAAAAGATTGGTGGCTACAGGCAAAGGGGAACCCTTAACCCGTTCAAAGAGGAGGGCCGGCCCCCCTTTTTTCACCACCCGATCGGCTACGGCAGCAATTTCCAGGACCGGGTCGACTTCTACCTTCACCCGGTGGAGCATCCCCTTTTGTTCCAGGTAGGCTAGGTAAGCCTGTAAATCCTCATGGGCCAATGTTCTTGATCACTTCCCCGTTTGCTGCATTCTGGCCAGGACCCGGTGGTTCTCCTGGACCTTCTGGGTGATATCTTTAGCCGACTGGGAAGTCCGGGCCGCCAGGTCCCGTACCGCCTGGGCCACCACCGAGAAGGTGCGGCCGTGCTCCCCGGCCCGGGCCGCTTCTATGGAAGCATTAAGGGATAGAATCTTCGTCTGCTCGGCAATATCGCCGATAATCCTGGCTACGGCAGCGATTTCATCATGGAAACGGGTCAGGTGCTGGAGCTGGTCAATAATATAGCTTTCAATGGCCAGCTGCATGTCAAAGACAAGCCTTTTGGTAAAAGCCTCCAGCAAGCGCAGGGCCAAATCAGGATCATCACCATGGTAGTGCCAGATAATGCGGTGAAGCTCACTGAAGTAAAGGCGATAGGACCCCAGGTACCACTTGGGATAGAGGCCGATTTCCTGGTGCTTCTTGCCAATGCGCAGGCGCCAGGATATATATTCTTCATCTATGGCCGGGGAGGTAAGGCTGATAAAATAGGCCTTCTGCGTCTGGGAGAGTCGCTCTATCGTGCTGTGGTTTTTTATCATAGCATCAAGGTAAGGATACTGGACAAGCTGGTCATAAAAGTTTTTAACTACAGTATCGGCTTCTTTCATAAAGATATCTCTTTCCGCGTGCATCAGGGCTAGTTCCGCCTCGCCAATACCCAAAAAACGCAATTGTTCGGCATAGGTAGCCGCGATGGTCATATTTCCACCCCCGCATTCTCCTGGATGAAACATATTTCGCTTTTGAAAGCCATTTTCCTTCTAAGTACAATTGACTGGCCGTAAGATATATGTTTTAATGACAAAAAACAGCGGTAAATCGCCGGGGAGGAAAGATCATGGATAAAGAAAAAATCCGCCAGGCGGTAAGGATGCTTATTGAGGCTGTAGGCGAAGACCCGGAGCGGGAGGGTTTGAGGGAAACGCCGCGCCGTATTGCCGATATGTATGCCGAGATCTTCGCCGGTATCGACCGCGACCCGGGTGAAGAATTGACGGTCGTCTTTGATGAGCACCACGAAGAAATGGTACTGGTCAAGGATATTCCCCTCTATTCCGTCTGCGAACACCATTTTCTCCCCTTCCTGGGGAAAGCCCATGTGGCCTATATACCGCGGGGTAAAATCACGGGCCTGAGCAAGCTGGCACGGGTAGTGGATATCGCCGCCCGGCGGCCCCAGGTCCAGGAACGTTTAACATCGCAAATCGCCGATATTATCATGGAGAAGCTGGACCCTTACGGCGTGGTAGTCGTCATTGAAGCCGAGCATTTATGCATGAGCATGCGCGGGGTCAAAAAGCCAGGCCATCTAACCATCACCTCCGCCGTCCGCGGCCTTTTCCGCCGCGACCAGGCCGCCCGGGCGGAAGCCATGGCACTGATCCGGGGCAAATAAGTGGTGAAAAACTTGCCATCAGGGAGGACGTTATGAGTAAGGATAAAATAATCCTGGACGGGCTGGAATTCTATGCCTTCCACGGCTGCCACCCTGCCGAGGAAGAGCTCGGCCAGCCCTTCATCGTCGATGCCGAGCTCTACCTGGACCTCGCCCCGGCCGGGCAGGCTGATGACCTGCAGGCCACGGTTAATTACGATGCGGTTTATCGCCTGATCCGGGAAACCGTCACCGGGCAGCGCTTTAAACTCCTGGAAGCCCTGGCAGAGGCTGTAGCTCAAAAGATACTCACCAGCTTCCCGGTGGAGGAAGTGCTGGTGCGGGTAAAAAAGCCCCGGGCACCCCTGCCCGGGACCTTCAATTACGCCGCCGTAGAAATCCGGCGCCGCAGCAATCCCTAATAATTCGTTATCTGCCGTTGTATGCGAACTTGTCCCGGTAGAGTTGAACTTGCACGCTAGGGATGGGATTGTATCAGAATAAAACTGAGTCTATACAACTCGGATGTTTAAGAAAAAAAGTACGAGGATACCAATGAAAAGGATCAGAATAATAGACCAGTATTCCCGGTATATTTGCATAAGATTTATTTTAAAATAATCAATAGTAAGCACTTGGCATAAGTGTAAAGGTGAGATTATATAGGCAATAAAGCTGGCGGCATACATGGTTGTCACGTAATAAAGCCTCGTTTCATCAAGGGGTAAAAGGGGCGACATTAAGGGTAAAACAAGGGCTATGCAGGCGGTAATATCCGCCGTTATATAGCCGATGATCAAGGGGACCACAAAGACTAATAACTTTAGGGAGATACCATACGTAATAATCTCATTTAGTAATTTAGGTAACACTTCAAGGTCGTCAACCACCGTTATAAAGACAGCTATTGAGGCTATCGTTATAATCAGCTGATAGTTTATTCCTTTAATTATGGTGTTAAAATTTAAATTAGGGTTGCCAACCGCTAACAAAAGGGCTAACATCAAACCCAAGCTTAACGCCAAATCTAACCTCAGGCCAATAATTATCCCAATAAAGATGAGGCTTAAGGGTGAGGCTAAAAGTAAAAAATTAAATCCCGCAGCTAAACGACAACGGAGATTTAGGTTGTCTTGCTTGTTTGCCTGGACCTTGCGTAATAAAACCCAGTAACCGCTAATCAGCCCTAAAACCGTTAATGGGGCCAGGGTCTTAACCATAGTAAATATTGGTATAGCAGAAAGGCTGGCGGCTAAAATGTAATGGGTGCGAAAAGGAGTTACAAAGATAAACACGTGCCGAAAGATAACGTTAATAGCTGCCAGACGGGCGTTGCTCAGGGCTAGTTGGGAACCAAGTTGGTCTACTAAAGGAGCCGAAATAATCGCCCCCCCTGTTACAGGAATGCCGCCCACTAGAGCGGGTATCCCCATAATAGTTAATTTGGGGTTATTTAAAAAATTAGATAAACTCTTTACCATGCCCTCCAGCAGGTTGCATTTGGTCAGAACCGAGGTGAGAATGGTAATAATAGTTACAGCAGCGATAAGTTCAATCGCCTTGTTAGAGGATAAGCCTTGCCAGAATACTTGAGCTGTTGCTTTTAAATTGTTACCCTTTGTTATACTTAAAAAAACCGACCCTGCTAACAATCCCCAATAGAGTTGGTGCCCTTTTTGAACGAGGTAGATAGTTACTGCCAGGCTAACAACTAAGACGATTAAAGATACCATTCAGGCACTCCTTCCTCAACAACTGCTATTTGATACATTAGCAGGCACTTGTACATGGTGAAGTAGGCATGGGACGCCTGGCTAAAGCCAGTTTTTCCCATGCCCCTTCCCGACCGGGCTTGCGATTTTTACCGCACCTGGCTCTCCATTACAAGACCAGTTAAGACTCAGGTCATTATGCTTACATTGGTCTGCCAGGGTAACGACCCGGGCGAACTCTCTGAAGCACGCCTCCACGCTTTCATAGGTGTGGCCAGCTTCAACGTTGCATTAACCATTTACGAATAAAAGGAGCGCTAAATGATAGAGCTGCAATTATCAATATTGCCAGGCTTAGGGGCCGGGTGAAAAAGATAGCATAACTCCCCTTGCCCATAACTAATGCCCGGCGGAAATTAGTCTCCGCCATAAATCCTAAAACCATTGCCAGAACAATCGGTGCGGTAGGAAAACCAAATTTACGTAAAATATAACCGATAACACCAAAAATCAAAGCTATCCACACCGGAAACATGCTATTCCCAAAAGTATAAGCACCCACCACACAAATACCTAAAATTACTGCCGCCATTATACTCCGGGGTACTAAAGTTACTTTACCCCACATGTTAACGCCTAAAAGACCAATTGCCAGCATAATGGGTGTACCCACTAGCAGAGAGGCAAAGATGCTATAGGGAATTTCAGGGTTTCTGGTAAAAAGCAAAGGACCTGGTTGCAGCCCATGGATCATCAGCGCCCCGATGAGAATAGCCGCACTGGCCGAACCCGGTATACCCAATGTTAATAAAGGCACCAAGGCACCATTAACTGCAGAATTGTTGGCCGCTTCAACACTGGCCACAGCTTCAATTACCCCTGTACCATATTTTTCCGGATGTTTGGAAACTCTTTTTTCTTCATTATAAGCGATAAACGAAGCAATAGTCGCCCCCGCACCAGGTATAACACCCATTATATAACCAATAATTGTTCCTCTGAGCATAGCCATAAAAGAAGCTTTAATCTCTTGCCACGTTGGCAGTCCACCAGTAAATTTTTCTACAATTCCTTGACCCAATTTGGTTTCCTCGAACATGATAAAAACTTCCGAAATAGCAAACAGGCCTAAGAGGCTGGGTACAAAGGGAATACCTTCCATTAAATCTGGCATAAATACGTAACGTTTGGTGGCAGTAAAAGTATCAATGCCTATGGTGGTAATTAAGAGCCCGAAAGCAGCCATCAGAAAGCCTTTAAGCCAGGAATCTCCTGACAATCCAGCAACCATTGTTAAGCCTAAAACAGCGAGGGCAAAATATTCTGGCCCCCCAAAGTCTAAAGCAAAATTAGCTAATGGAATGCTAGTAAAAATCATAAGAATGGTGCCAACCAAAACGGCAAAAGCTGAGGCTATTATCGACATTCCTAAGGCTTTACCAGCCTTACCTTGTTTAGTAAGCTGATAACCCTCGATAGCTGTAGCAGCAGCTGCTGCCGTCCCCGGGGTATTGATAAGAATAGCCGTTATCCCGCCACCATACTCCGCAGCCATGTAGAGGGCTACTAGCATTACCAGGCTGGCAGTCGGGTCCATCCCAAAAGTAAAAGGGATTAAAAGAGCAATACCGATAGTGGGAGTCAGACCCGGCATAGCACCGACAAAGTAGCCGACAATGGTTCCTGCCAGGATAGCTAAAAAATTAGTCGGTTGAAAAACAAGGCTTATACCCATAAGGAGATTTTGCCACATAATAAAATCCTCCTTTTTAGGTTCAAACAGGAAGGCTTACTTGGAGAAATCTGTAAAACACAAGGTAAATAAATAAAGTAAAACCTATCCCCACACCCAGAATATGGATCCAGTTTTTATTGCCAAGTAAAAGTATGAGTATTATCAAAAAGAAGGGTGTGACATAAAAGTAGCCAAAAGATGATATTAAAATAGGGTAAAGGAAACTTAAGGCTATTCCCAGGATAACTAATAAGGGCTCATTAATATTAATCTTATCTGTTATTTTCTTCCTCAAGGATAAAACAATTTGAGTCAAAGCAAAAAGTATCACCAGACTTGAAAGAAGGCGGGGAAATGCTGCTGGTCCCACATCGGCCGGGTTAATGGCTTTCGGAAAGTCGTTACTATAAATTAAAAAAAACATTGACAAAATAATTAAGGCGACAGAGATGATAGTTTCCCCTACCCACATGGGCATAACTATACCTCCCATAAATAAGTTAAAAACTTTAGCCCTGACCTCCCTCGCCGCTTTTGGGGTTCTTCCAGTTCGGAAAAGGGAGGTCAGGGTTAGTTTATCATAGAAGGATACTAAATACTATAATAATATAAACCACAATTAAATCAAACTAATTCCTTGATAATAAATAGTTCCTTTAAAGTAGCCTCAGCTTTTGCTTTAACTTCCGTATAAAGGTTCCCGCCATGGGAATCAATAGATACAATTAAAGGACCAAAATCCTTGACACGGAATTTCCACAAACACTCGGGCATTAAATCTTCCCACCATACTTCTTCGATTTCTTCTATTTGGGTTGTCTCCAAGGCAGCAGCGCCACCAACAATTGAAAGATAACAACCCCCATACTTTTTCAGGGCCTCTACCCCGTCACGATACAAGCCGCCTTTGCCAATTATAAAGTTTACGCCATAAGTTCCAAGTAACCCTTCAGTAAAACGGCTCATTCTGGTACTTGTTGTTGTCCCTACGCAAACTTTTTCGTATTTTCCCTCACCAATCTTTTTAACACTCGGAGCTGTATGCAAGCAGGCCCCACCCTGTAAGCTAGTTGGTGGAGGCACTTTTTTATCAAAGATCCTGATCAAGGTTGCATCCCTTACGCCGAAGATGTACCCGTTTATCTGGACCATATCGCCAACTCTTAATTGCGAGACAATAGGATCATCTTTTGCCAGAGGCAGATTAATATTATATAGTTTCAATGAAAAATCACCTCTTCATTCCATAATTAAAATCCATACTCCACATTGCCGTGGGGATCAATCTTAGCGCGAGATCTCCGCGCAGCCCAGCATTGAATATTAATTCCAACTGGATTTTGCGAAATATGAGTGTAAGCTTCTTCAATGTGTACTGCGAGGCAGGTATTCTTGCCCCCTAAACCCATAGGACCAAAGCCCAAACTATTAATCATGGTAAATAATTCTGTTTCTAGTTCAGCTATTTCCTGATTACCATTATGAGAGCCTACTTCTCTTACTGCTGCTTTTTTAGCATTAATCATGCATAAATCTGAGGTTCCACCCAGTCCTATGCCAACAATATAAGGGGGACATGGATTGGCACCTGTTTCCATTATACTTTGAAGAACAAATTTTTTAATTCCCTTTATACCCTCAGCAGGAGTCAACATCTTTAAGTAACTCATATTTTCCGAGCCTGACCCCTTAGGTATCATTAAAATATCAATACTTTTATCATCAGCATCATTTTTATATTCAAAGTGAAATACAGGGATCCTGTATCCGGTACTATCCTGGTTATTTTTACGAGTAAGGGGGGAGACTATGCTTGATCTAAAAGGATGCTCGGTTGTAGCTTTCCTAACCCCGGCTACTAATGAATCCTTAAAAGAGGTTAAATTTAAATCTATTTCTTGGGGTAAATTTACCAAAAAGATGGGTGTACCTGTATCCTGGCAGATTATGAGATCGTTTTGTTCCGCAACCTCTATATTTTTAAGTATTACTCCCAATATGTTTTTCCCCCGTTCGGATTCTTCACTTTCATAAGCCTTTACAAGTGCGGCCCTTACATCCGGCGGGATTATTTTTAATGCCCTTAAGTATAATTCCTTAGATATTTCAACTAGTTCTTCGTAAAAATGTTTATCAGGCAAAACTATCACCCTCTCTCTCATAGTTCCTCTCCCCTGGTAAGGCCCATAATTCTATTATGGGCCTTACCAGGATGAATTGATTTTTTATTTCTTTTTTATAACCCCTAATTCAATTAGAGTCGACCTAGTTTCCTCAACTTCTTTCTTGATCAAATCTTTCATCTGGGCAGGTTCAACATATCCCGGTATTTGATTGGTGTTCTTTAAATAGGTTTGGAATTCCGGATCCTCATAAATTTGTTTAAAGGTAGCCCGTAGTTTTGCTATAATTTCTGACGGAGTCCCACCCTTTAACATAACGCCCCGCCACAAATAGTCTTCACGATCATAGCCCAATTCTTTATAAGTAGGAGCATCCGGAAAATCATCCAAACGTTTATCTCCTGATACCCCAATAACCCTCAATTTGCCTGCTTCTACTTGTGGTTTAATATTGTTGGAATTTCCTTGCACCGCATCAGCATGCCCCCCTAAGCAAGCGGCAACAGCATCCGCCTGTCCTTCGAAGGGTACCCAAGTTAATTCTATACCGGCAGCTTTCTGTAAAAGTATATTGGAAACGTGTTGGGCTCCGCCGGTTAAACCTCCTGCCATCTGAATCTTCCCAGGATTCTTTTTAGCATAATCGACAAGATCTTTTAAAGTTTTAAATGGACTTTCAGTCCTCACGGCTATAACATACGGATCCTTAGCCACTCTGATAATATAGTCAAAATCATCGGGAGTAAATTCAACCTCGCCGCCGGCCATACTTGTTACCATAGACGAAGTGGTCATTAGTAAAGTATAACCGTCAGCAGGTTGCGATTGGACATAAGCCATTGCTACCGCACCGCTACCACCAGTTTTGTTAATTACAGGAATGGATTGTTTGAAATACTTTTCACCTATTTTTGCTAATTGCCGGCCAGTAACATCAACTGGTGACCCCGGACTCGTCCAAACCACCATAGTTATAGGTTTATTAGGATAGTTACTAGCAGTATTATCTTTTTGGGGTTCTTCCTGTTTAGTCTGTTTGCTAACTTGAGGTTCATTTTTAGTTCCCCCACAGGCTACTAAAAAATAAGTAAGCGCCAGTAATAATAGGCATCCCACAAGTTTTACTTTTTTTAATTTAACCATGGGTTAGCCTCCTTTTTTAAAATAAACCTCACCCTTTTAATTAAATATAACGGTCTTTGTTTGAGCTTCAGAGGGCCTGTTTGCGAACATTAGTACATTCGCAAAAACTGGCAACAACTCTTACTTAGACTAAATCCCGCTGAATAAAATGTCATTTTCTCAATAACACCCCTGAGCCCTCTAAATATTACACCCCCCTTTAAAATTGTCTCCATCCCCATAATCATTTTTTCCACCCGGGAAAAGTAAAGGGCAGCCTACCACTTTAAATGGTAGGTTTTCTATGCCCTTACTTATATTCCCGGATTTTGCATTAAAGATTATTTAATTTAGAAGCTCTTCTTCAGCCCTTCTCATTTCATTAACTTTGGCCACAACACTATCAACCACGATTGGGATTTCACCTAAGTAGTTATGCGGATCTAAAGCCGCATCGATCTCTTCAACCGTTAAATAGCTCATTATTTCCTTATCGTTTAACAAGGCTTCTCTAAAGGTCATTTTATCATGGAAAGCTTTTTGAGCTACCCGATAAACCATTTTGTGAGCCGATTGCTTTTTACCAGTTTTTTCGGCTACTGTGTATAACATACACTCGCCTTGAATAAACGGTCCACCCTGACCGCGACCAATCATATATTCTGTTACATCCTTTTCCATATTTTCTGTGTGAACCTTTAATCCCCGTAAATATTTAATCATAAATTGCAAGATCGCCGCGGTAATAAGGCAACTTTCCGGTAAGGAAGCATGTTCAAATGGCAACCTTGCTGCATCGCGCTCATCCTCTACAACAACTTCCATACCAACTAAAGCATTTCCTCTTAAAATCCTTACAAAACCCATTACCCAGTCAACGCCACTTGGACCCCTGCGATGAGGCATCGTACTACTGTCAACTTGCTCCCCTTCAACAAAAGGTCCCTCCAGTTCGAATATTTCTGGTCTATGGAGTTCAAAAATGGTTTTGCAAATTCTCTCAAGACTTATACCTATCATTGCTAAAACTGATACAAACTCTGTCAAGCGATCGCGAGATTGATGAGTACATATATCCGCTGGCACAAGCCCAAGTAATTCAAGGGCTCTTTGTTGAACTTTTAGACCCATTCCCGGGCCAGCTTTCTGGACCAAGGGAGCTAAACTTCCATGGGCACCAGTTAGATTACCTACCAATAACCTTTTCTTCAATTCTTTTAACCGCTCGATATTTCGTCTTACTTCCGTAGCCCAAATTGCCGCTTTAAAACCAAAGGTAGTTACCGTTCCATACTGGCCATGGGGCCTCCCAGGCATAACTGAAAGCTTATATTTTTGAGCAAAGTCTAAGAGAATTTCTTCCAGGACCCTTAAATCTCTGAAAATAACCTTCCAGGTTTCTCTCAAAACTAAGGCAAGAGAGGTTTCCAACACATCTTGAGATGTCAAACCAAAATGTAAATATTCTGCCGCCTCACCCATAACTTTCTCGCAAGCCTTAATCATCGCAACAATATCAGAACCATGTTTGAACTCGGAAGCCAATTGCGGAGTTATATAATTAATATTGGCTTTTTCGATAATCTCTTTGGCAGCCCATTCAGGTATAATTCCCAGTTCTAATTCTGCTTTAGCTACAGCAGCTTCTACATCGAGACGTTTTTGAAGGAGGTTGGCTTCATCCCAGATAGCCCGCATTTCTTCCGTACTAAACCGGTTTTTATAAATTTCCATATCAGCAGGATAAACAGCCACCTTCTAAAACCCCTTCCTTTAGATTAATAAGAATATAAAAACCTTAAAACATGAGAGTAGTAGCCCATATATCACCTCCAAAAAAGGTAATTTAAAACAAAAGCCGGCGCGTATATAAACATACTCGCCGGCTCATATTTGCTGCTACAAAAGCATATACTAAATATGCTTTAAGCAAATACTCAGCTTCCTCGACAAAATATTTAATTGTAACTTATAATTTATTATACAGTAGAAAAGTTATCTGTCAAGATCTAGTTCATAATCTTCCTCTACAAGTTCTTGCAGTATTTTAGCAGCACGCATTACATTAAATGGCCATATCAAGTTCCTCCGAAAATTTTTTGCGAAACCTAGTTAGGGACAAAAATACCTCTCTCCTGTTTTAAGATAGCAATTCGAATCTGGGCGTTTTCAGCTTTTAACTTCTCCATCCGTCTCTGGCAGCCAATCCTGAGCGGGGAGCAACCCTGGTCAAGGGCCGCGTAGCGGGCCGTTAGGCTTTACCCTAGACTAGCGCAAGCAACCCACCCGAGCTGGCCCCCTTGCCCTCTAAGGAGGCCAGCTCCTTTGTATAAATGCAAAAGCTCAAAAGGCTCTCTCTATCAAATTACGTAATTTCGATTATGTTTGGTTTTATTTCTTTAACATTCCCGAGCTCTCCAATATTTTATAATAAAATTCATCACGTTCTTTTAAATATGCTTTGGCTTCAGAATGACTTTTATAAAATTCTTCTGACCCTGATGTTTTAATATATTCCTTCCACTTTGGGTCCTCCATGCCCTTCTTGAAGGCATCATGAAGGATTTTGATAACTTCTTCTGGCGTACCTTTAGGCGCTAGTATATAGCGTTCAGTTCCAAACACCAAATTTACACCCTGTTCTTTAAAGGTTGGAATATCAGGAAAAGTATCTAATCTCTTTTCAGACATTATACCAAGAATACGTATTCGTCCTGCTTTGTACTGGGAAAGAAACTCCAGCGGTCCACCTATTGCTGCATCCAAATTGCCACCTGCAACTTCTAAAATTCCTTGATTTGCTCCACCTGGATCGGGAATAAACGATAACTTGATCCCAGCTTCCAATTCAAAGGCTAGGCCTGCAAGATGATTATTACTGCCAATACTGCTTGTTCCAACTTTAAGTTTACCAGGATTTTTCTTAGCAAAGTTGATTAAATCTTGAAGTGTTTTAAATTGACTAGTAGTATTAACGCCAATGGCAAGGGAGTTAGTCTGAAAACCGATAATTGGCTCAAAGTCCTGGGACGAATAAGGCATACGTCCCTGAGGTTTAAGTGTATGAATAGTAGATGTACACATAGCGATAGTATAGCCATCATTTTTACTCTTAGCCAATTGAGTTAACCCCGTAGCGCTGGCGCCACCTTCAACATTTGTCGGGACAATCGATTGTCCCAGGTGTTTTTCTGTTAGTTGGGCAAGAAGCCTACCGGCAACGTCTGTTCCGCCACCTGTACTAAAAGGAATAATCAAACTAACAGGTTTTGTTGGAAATTTTACCTCTTGCACTTTCGGTGCTTCTTTGTTGCCCTCCTTTGAAGGCGCCGCTTGCTGACCTTTACTACACCCGGCCAAGGCAACCGAAAAAACCATAACCATTGCTAAAAGTAATATTGCAATCTTCCATACCTTTCTCATTAGCCTTTACCTCCTTATATGTGTTTTAACTCTCACGAAAGCGAAATTGGAATGATATTCTTATTCCCCACCCCCATAAAACATTTTTTAGCTATTTATCTTAACCTCATCCGGCCTGATTAAGATTTTTTTAATATAAGGCCAGCAGAGGTAAATCCCCGTAAAAAGCAGGATAATCAGAGAACCCGGCCTGATAAAGAAAATAGCCATGGAACCTTCACTCATTAAAAGGCTTCTCCGTAAGCTTACTTCTGCTAGTGGACCCAAAATAACACCTAAAACCATGGGGACTAATGGGAAAGCAAAGATGCGCATGATATAGCCTATAATACCAGTTACAATCATAATCAGAACACTGAAATAAGTGTTGGTGGTTGCATAAGAACCTATAATACACAATACCCCAATAATAGGCAAGAGCATATTCATAGGGATTGAAACCATGCGAGCAAAAATGCGGGCACCAGCCAGGCCGATAATTAGCATGAATAAGTTGTTAATTGCCAGGCTCATAAAAATAGCATATACTAACTCTGGTTTCTCTTTAAAAAGCATCGGGCCAGGTATAATGTTATGCATCATAAAAGCACCCATAAGTATAGCCATAGTACCACTGCCGGGTATTCCTAAAGTCAAAGTGGGTATCAAGCTACCACCAACAACAGCGTTATTAGCCGTTTCACAAGAAGCTACACCCTCAATAACACCTGTTCCGAACTTTTCCGGATGTTTTGAGTTCTGGCGGGCATCAGTATAAGCTAAAAAGGCAGCAACTGTAGCACCTTCCCCTGGCAGAGCTCCTATAGCTGTACCAATAACAGAAGAACGCAAAAAGATGGTCTTCAGGGATTTTATTTCTTGCCAGGTTGGTAAAACACCTTTTATTTTTTGAGTTACCATATAGCCATACTTAGATTCGTGTATTTGCATAAGGACTTCCCCAAGACCATAAACACCTATCATAACTGGTACAAAATCTAATCCGCCCTGCATCTCAGGATTGCCGAAGGTAAAGCGCTCCACTCCAGTCATAGGATCCAGACCTATTACAGAGATAAGAAGACCTAAGAATACCGAAGCAATTCCTTTAATAGGCGATTTGGTAGTAGAGGCGGCAACACCGGCCAAGCCAAATATAGCTAAGGCAAAGTATTCAGGAGCAGCAAATTTAAGTGCTATCATAGCCAGCAGGGGAGCGGCTATAATTAAAACAATATTACTAAAAATACCACCCACAAAAGAACCCACAGTGGCAATGCCTATTGCCTTACCCCCCTCACCTCGTTGGGCCATAGCATATCCGTCGAGGCCTGTCATAATAGCTCCCGGTGTTCCCGGTACGTTTACTAAAACTGCCGAAATGGTGCCTCCATTCATGGCGCCACAATAAATACCCAAAAGGAGCATCATGGCCAATTCGGGAGACATACCAAAGGTAATTGGTACCAGTACGGCTACAGCCATAGTAGCCGTAAGGCCTGGCAGGGCTCCTACTATTGTACCGATGATCGACCCCAAGAACATTATTATTAAGCCCAGCGGGCTAAATACCTGACTTGCTGCTGAAGCCAATGCCTCTATCATCTTTATGTCCCCCTGACTATAAACTTAAGATTCCTTCTGGAAGAGGTACCTTTAAGAACCAACCGAAAGCAAGATATATAATTAAGGTTATCCCAACTGAAAGCAAGAAGGCATATAGTTTATTCTTTACACCTAGAAGTAGCATTAGACCAAACAGAAAACAAATAGTACTCGTAAAATAACCTAACAGTTCTAGTACATATAAATAAATAAAGATTATTATTATAAACACTAGCAGGATCTTTATATCTGTGGTTGTTGATCCTAATTCAAATAGATCTATTGTTTTTCTATAATAAGGAAGCATTACTAAAATTAAGCCCACAAGGAAAAATCCCAGGCTAATTAAATAAGGAAAAAAAGTTGCTCGCATTAAAATCATTTTTTCCGTAGCTGGGATCTTCATCGTTTCAATATATACCCAAGTTGCAAATATTAATAGAGCTAACCCACTAATAAAATCTCTATCACGAAAAACCTTAAATCCCATATTTTTCCCCCTAGTCTCTTTAAAGGACTTTGGCCATTAAACGGGCGATCTCCCCGGGAGAAGTAGCTACCTGAATTCCAGCTTCTCTTAAATTCTGGACTTTGCTTTCATAACTACCTAGTTTGCCCATGACTATTGCCCCAGCATGACCCATACGGCGACCCGGTTTGGCATTACGTCCAGCAATAAAGGCGATAACTGGTTTGGCAACGTTTTCTTGAATATACTTGGCTGCCATCTCTTCCTGATAGCCACCAATCTCGCCAATCATAACTATACCATGGGTATCCGGATCGTCTTTAAACAGAGAAAGGATATCGATGAAGGAGGTCCCTCGCACCATATCCCCACCGAGACCGACAAAAGTACTCTGGCCTAGCCCGGCTCGCGATAACTCGCTGGCTGTTTCGTACGATAAAGTTCCACTGCGAGAAACAATGCCAATATGACCCGGTTTAAAAACATTAGTTGGCATAATCCCGGCCTTAGCCTGACCAGGACTAAAGATACCTGGTGTATTGGGCCCTAGAAGTGTCGAACCATACTGGCGAGCTCTGGCCGTCATTTCTAAACTATCATGAATCGGTACTCCTTCGGCTACTACAACAACAGTCTTAATTCCAGCAGCCATGGCTTCGAGGGCGGCGTCTTTGGCAAATCTGGCCGGGACAAGGATCAGCGAAAGATCAGGTTGATAAGCAGCTACTACTTCCTCAACCGTATCAAAGATAGGTATTCTATCTATCCTTTCCCCCCCTCTCCCGGGGCTAACACCAGCTACAACGTTTGTTCCCTGGCATAGCATTTCTAAAGTGTGATAGCTTCCAGCTTTACCAGTAATACCTTGAACAATTACTTTTGTTTTGCTATCCAAAATAATAGCCATCTTATTAGTCTACCTCCTGAGCCAATGTTACTGCTGCTTGAATTGCTTCTTCCATAGAGTCATAGGAGGTGTATCCTGCTTGTCTTAAGATAGCCCGTCCCTCTTCCTGTCTGGTACCCGAAAGGCGGATGACTACTGGCACCGAACGGCTATTTCTTAATCCACGAATAAGACCTTGCGCCACTTCATCACCGCGATTGTTACCGCTAAGCATATTGAATAAAAGTACCTTTACTTTGGGATTAGCCAACACTAACTGGATTATATTGTCCCACCAATTAATCGCACCTTCGCCCGACCCCCCCTTGGCGCCAGCGCCACCTCCGTCGACAAAGTTAGCCGCTTTCCCGCCAAACCTCTCCACCATATCAACTGTGGTCATCATTAAACCAGCACCATTACCAGCAATTCCGATATTACCATCAAGCTCTACATATTTTATACCTAATTGGCGCGCTCGCTTCTCTAAATCCGTCTCGCCCTCGATCCGGTCATTAACAGTAAAATCAGGATGGCGGTATAAAGCATCATCATCAAGTTCAAATTTAGAGTCTGCTGCAATTAAAAGGCCCTCTTCCGTAAGAACAAGGGGATTGATCTCAGCAATTATGGCATCGAAATCGCGAAAGGCCTGATAAAGCCCGGCAGTTGCCAGTCCTATATCTATCAATGCTTTACCTGTAATCCCCATTTGCCTCGCCAATTGGCGTCCGCTATAAGGATGTAATCCCTCACACACGTTGATAAGCATACGGCCTATTTTTTCTGGTGTACGGATGTTAACTTCCTCAATATCAACTCCGCCTTCTCTGGAAAACATTAATAACGGCTGTCCTGCTACAGGGTCAATGGTAAGTCCAAGGTAATATTCTTGTCTAATCTTTAAGCATTCTTCAACTAAAAGCTTTTTAATTACCTCACCTTTAAGAGTACTCCCTAAAAGGCTTGCAGCAATTTTCTTCGCTTTTTCAGGGTTATCAGCAAACTGAACGCCGCCCGCTTTACCCCGGCCACCTACTAGAACCTGACTTTTAATTGCTACCCTTCCGCCTAAATACTTAGCTACTGCTTCTGCTTCGGTGGGCGTGGTAACTATTTCCCCCTTAGGAATCTTTAAACCATAATCTTTAAGGATTTTTTTGCCTTCATATTCAAAAAGACGCATTAAACTGTGCCTCCTACTAAAGACTTGCCGTATTCATAACCCTCTGCTAAAGCTTTAAGGTTAACATCAATAAATTTGTTATTTACTACATCTTTAATAGCTCCTTTGAGGGCCTCATAACTAAAAAGTTCCGTGATAGCCGAAATAGCTCCTAGCATTACCATATTGGCTACCATGCTTTGACCGAACTTTATTTCGGCAATTTCTGTCGCTGGAATATAATAGACATTCCTGATTTCATTAGGTACTTCTTTTACTAAAGTGCTATCGATAATTACTATACTTTCCTGGGGCCTAACTTCACTAAGATAACTATCTCGGGCCTGTTCAGACATAAGAACCATGACATCAGGTGACAATGCTTTAGCATAATCAATTTCTTCATCACTTATTACCACATCAGTACGACAGGCACCGCCTCGGGAAGCGGGACCATAGGACTGAGTTTGGGCAACCATTTTTCCATCATATAAGCCAGCGGCTACACAAGCAGTTATTCCCAATAAAATTATGCCCTGGCCGCCAAAGCCAGCAGCTACAAGTTCTTGACGCATCTTTATTCCCCCTTATGATTGGCTTAATACTTCTATTGCCATGTCTGGGCAGGTAAGCTCGCATAAAAGACATGCGGTGCAATTCTCGAGGTGAAGTGCCATAGGCATAAGATAACCTAGCTTACCCCTTTCTGTAGACATTTCAAAAACGTCACGATGACAGTTGGCAATACATAATTTACAGCCTTTACAGAGATTGGGATCAATGTTTATAGTAATTCTTGGCATTTGTTTTTCCCCCTGATATGAAATAGAAGGGTCTTGTTAAACTTGTTGATTACAAGAATACTTTTTAAGTCGATGTATTAATTCATAGGTTTGAGTAGCATATTCAGGTTTTATTTCCTCTACAAAGTCACCAATAAGAATTTTACCTTCTTTTTCTTGAGGGCTTAATTTAGCCATTTTAGCCTGGCTAAGGCAATTTTTTTGGATCCAACCTGCGAGTTCAAGGGGGTCACCACTACCTCTAATGTACCTGCCGGTTTGAACTGGACACTGACTGACCACTTCTATAAAAGCAAAACCCGGATGCTGAATTGCTTTTTTGATGGCTTTTAGTAACTGTCTGGGATGAATTGTGGTCCATCTAGAAATGAAAGTAGCACCGGCTGCTTTAGCTATTTCACACGCATCTATAGGGGGTTCTATTTTGCCATAAGGAGAAGTCATCGTCGTAGCGCCGGTAGGGGTAGTCGGGGCTACCTGGCCCCCGGTCATACCGTAGATTTGGTTGTTGACCATAATAACGGTTAAGTCGATATTTTTACGGGCCGCATGAATAAAATGGTTACCGCCGATACCGACGCAGTCGCCATCTCCCGTAAAAACAATAACTTTTCTTAAAGGATCTGTTAATTTTAAAGCAATAGCAGCAGGTAAGGTTCGTCCATGAAGTACTTTCATAAAATCAACGTTAAAGTATGTTGCAATCCAACTACTACACCCAATTGCTCCAACTGTACATGTTTGATTGAGAATTTCAAGCTCATCGATGGCACGAGCTACCATCTGCAAAACGACCCCGTTACCGCATCCTGGACAAAAAAGGAGAGGAAATTGTTCTGTTCGTAAAACTCGTTTCGCCAGACTATGCATTATCTATATCCTCCTTTATAGCTGCATAAATCTCTCCCGGTGTGTGGCACCTACCCCCAAGCTTCGGTAGGGATTCTACTGAGCAAAGTCCACCACTTATACGCTCTACTTCGAGGACCATGCGGCCCGTATTCATTTCTGGGACAATAATTTTCTTTGAGCGGGCAGCTATAGAACGTATCTTATTGGCAGGAAAAGGCCAAAGAGTTTTAAGCTTCAACATTCCAACCTTTTTGCCCTCTGACCTAGCATCTCTAACGGCTCTAATAGCCGAACGAGCAACCGAACCATAGGCAATCACTACCATTTCAGCGTCTTCAGTATAGAATTCATCTACTTCACATATAGTATCGGCATTGTTTTCGACTTTACCAGTCAATCTTTGGATAAGGGCCGCACCTACTTGAGGATTAGCTCGAAAACCATTTTCTTGGTGTAATTGCGTTGTAACACAAAGTTTATAACCCGTATTAAACTTTGGCATAGGAGGTATACCATCAGTATCTGGTTTAAACGTTAAAAATCCTTCTGGTGGTACAGTCGGCTTCTTGCGGTTAATTATTTCCAATTCTTCCACCGCCGGAATGAAAACTTTTTCCCTCGTGTGCGCTACTATTTCATCAGAAAGGATAATCACTGGTACGCGATATTTCTCGGAAAGATTAAAGGCTTTTACTGTTAAATCAAACATCTCTTGAGAAGTAGAAGGTGCAAGGGCAATAATTGCGTAGTCACCATTAGAACCATACCTGGCCTGAAAAACATCCCCTTGGGACGGTGCGGTAGACTGACCTGAGGCTGGACCACCCCGCTGAACATTTACGATAACGCAAGGAGTCTCAGTAATTGCTGCCATACCTATCCCCTCTTGCATTAGGCAGAAACCAGGCCCGCTTGTAGCGGTCATGGCTTTCCAACCTCCCCAAGAAGCGCCAACGATAGCTATCACTGAAGCTATTTCGTCTTCCATTTGAACGAAAACCCCCCCAACTAATGGTAAACGCCGAGCCATGCCCTCCGCGATTTCACTAGCTGGAGTGATTGGATAACCGGCAAAAAAACGGCAACCGACAAGTAATGCAGCTTCTACACAAGCATCATTTCCTTGCATAATTTTTGCTGTCCTTTTTGACGTTTGTGTCACTTTTTATCCTCCTTGCTATGATATAATCCAGATGCTAAGTCATTTAAAAATTTTTACGGGTATGGTTGTTACGCCCAGTTGACTGGCTATTGTTATTAACTTAGAGACCAATGTTTCTTCTAAGGGAATTCCCTCTCGCATGTATTTTTCCATTTTTTCTTGTTCAATTTCACCCGGCAAATATATTTTTTCTTTCCCTTCCGCCAGGGGTGATTCTTTAATCCTGAAACAGAGATCCTCCATTCGTTTAATAAATTCTTGCTGAGGAAGGAATATTCCTGGATCTAAGGCACAAAGAAAGTTGCCAATATTTCTTTTTTCTTCTATTGGTTCTTCCAGGTACATAGGCGTGATTAAGTCAGCATAGGCAGCCCCACTCAAAACTCCACTGAAAATATCTACCATTAAGGCTAGGCCGTAACCCTTAGGTCCACCTAAAGGAAATAGTGTCCCTTTTAAAGCTCTGTGGGGGTCAGTTGTCACCTGGCCATCGCTATCAAAAGCCCAGTCAGGGGGGATACTTTGCCCCTGAGCTGCTGCTATACGGATTTTCCCTCTGGCCACATTGCTTGTGGCCATATCTAATACCACCATACCATATTTACCAGCCGGAATAGCAACAGAAATAGGGTTAGTCCCGAGCAAAGCTTTACACCCGCCCCAGGGTGCTATGGCCGGGGGAGCATTACTAAGGGCAACACCAATATAGTTTTCGGCAGCTATTTTGCTGGTAAAGTACGAAGCTGCTCCAAAATGGTTAGTATTCCTAATAACTGCTATACCTATTCCATGCTGCTGCGCTTTCTCTATACAAATTTTAATTGCTTTGCAGGCAATTACTTGCCCAAGGCTATTTCCAGCATCAATTACCACCGCTATCTTTGTTTCATTTACAACCATGAACTTTGCTACAGGCCTTACTAAACCATTCTTAATCCTATCAATATAGATGGGTATACGAAAGACACCATGAGAATCAATTCCTCTTAAATTTGCCCAAACTAAAGAGTCACTAACTAATTCAGCTTCATCGTTTGGTACTCCTATAGCCCTAAAAGCTTCAATACAAAACTGCTTCACTGATTGGTAACTATAATTGCTTTTCGCCATAATTATAGACTCCCTTACACTTGCATTTATATCCCTTCGGTTTTTAACTGTATAGCATTTAATACCTCTTTATAAGAAGCTGGGGTTTTCCCTTGAAAATATTCTTTTAAACCTAAGTTAGCACACCATTCCAGCCGTTTTTTAGTTGCTTCAGTCATAATAGGTTCAATCCCTATTTCCTTTAACGTTCTAATTACTTCATCCATCTCATCTGCACGCCGGGCAGCATGGATAGAAACAGTCGTTACAAAGCGGTTGGCTGTTTGGATAAATGTTTCTTTACTAAATGTGTCTGCAATTGAATTCAACATTTGTTCATCAATACCATATTTATGGGTAGCATGTAACATTTCCAAAAATAATGCTTGCATTCCTTTTGTCAAAACGCCTCTTAACATTTTTATAATAGCAGCCTGGCCAGGCGTCTTACCAATAACTGTAATATCCATACCATATTTAGAAAAATTTTCTTTAAAAATTTCAGCCCCTGTACCACAAGCTAACATAGGCACTTTATGACCGAAAAGAGGAATAGGACCTACAATGGCCACGTCTACAAATTTACTTCCAGTTGTAAGTATTATATTGTTAAGTTCCTTTTTTAAAGCAGGACTTGAAGAACTTACATCTATGTAAATCTGCCCCTCCGCTAACCACTTAGCTACTTCTATTGCTACTTCTTTAGCCACCGAAGTAGCCACGGCAGCAATGATAATACCACTTTTTTCTACTAACTCTTTTATTTCAGTAACTAGGTTTATTCCTGCTTCTCGAGCTCTTTTCTGAATAAGTTCACTATATGGTGGTTGATTCCAATATTTGTCATATGCTAAAATATCCTGTAAACCAGATTGCTTTAAACCTTTAGCAAAACTATAACCCACTTCCCCGAATCCAATAATTCCTAATACTTCTTCCATGTTTTTTCATCACCTTCTGCTCCTATAAGTTTTAGCACCTCTAATTAAAATAAAAAAGCCACCTAGTATCCCCCGATACCAGCTGGCTTTTTTTGCCGTTTTTGCATAGTATAAATTACTATGCCCTAAGCAAAAACTCAGCTGTTATTTGTTTTTATTATTCAAACTTCTACCTTACCTAATACTTATTTTATTAAAGATAAAGCTATCTGTCAAGATATGAGGCCACGAATTTTCCCTCTAAATATTTTTTCTTCTTATATTGAATAGAAGAAGGATTTTAATAAACATCCGTAGAATATTATTTTTATTAAGGCATAAAGACAGGATTAACTCATTTGCTTTTTACAAAGAATGGGGATATTTTACAGGGAAATGAAAGGAGGGTTATCTTAAATGAAACAACTTCTCTTTTTCACAGGTCAATCCAAGTTTCCCCAGGGTGTACCCGCAAAAAATATGTATGATTTATGTACAGTTTCTGTAGAAATCGAACCAGATTCTAATGTTATTATCCGGGCTTCCTGTACTTTAGCAAACGAACACGGTCGAGCATTTATTAGTTCCCTGTTAATTGGCTACTGCCTGGAACAAGGAATTGATGATATTGTAGCCGAAATAAACGAGAGGTATTTTGGAACTTCCAAAAATGCTGTCATAGCTGCTTTAAAAGATCTATATCGTAAATATTCATTATACAATCAAGATAAAAAGGATAAATTTAGGAAAATAAGGTCGACCTCTGGGTTAAATATGCAGATTCCTTCTTAACGTATAAAATGAAAATACTTTTTTTCACTATACTGGCTGTTAATTTACTATGGTATGTTAGCCCATACCATTTTAGCGTAAATTAAAACCAGCTGTATCGCCAGGGGATTTACAGTTGGTTTTTTATTTTTTAATTGTTAGGTGGTTTTTATCATGGGTATAAATAGATTAACCCTTATATCATCTATAAATCTAAGGAAAAAATATTTCTTAATTCCTCTTATAATAGCCTTATATTTAAGTTCGCTATTACCCCCGCCTTTTGAACTAAGCATAAATGGTTACAAAAGTCTATTAATAGTTTTTTTTGCACTTGTACTATGGATAACAGAAATTTTACCTCCGGCACTTACATCTATTCTTATACTAATTTTATTACCTGTAATGGGTGTTATTCCCTTTGAAGAAAGTATTGCGGGTTTCTCTGATTCTTCCTGTATATTGCTGGTCTCAATTTTTATTCTTTCAATAGCGATGAGCAACTCTGGTCTTGATCAACGTATAGCCCTTAGCTTGCTCCGTTTAGCCAAAGGCAAGATCAGGTTAACCATTTTTATGGCGATTTTTACGGCAATGATCATGACCTTTTTAATCCCTACATCGGCCGGACGTACGGCGTTGATGGTGCCAATATGCTTGGGCATGGTTAAAGCTATGCATTTAAAGCCGGGTAGCAATATCGCCAAATCTATTTTTTTATCTTTATCTTTTGTTTCAATAATATTTTCTAATGCTGTAATAACAGGCGCACCTTCTATAATATATGCTGCAAGTTTATTTCAAAAGGCGGCTGGATACAAATGGAATTATATAACCTGGCTGGTATATATGTTGCCCGGTGCTGCTCTAATCTCATTTTTGATTTTGCCTGTTCTTCTCTGGATCTTTCCACCGGAAAAAGAGGAGATGAAAAGTGCTCTTACTTATATTGATGAACGTTTAAAAACAATGGGGCCATTGTCCGTTGCTGAAAAAAAAGTCGCTTCTTTATTCGCCTTCATGATTTTGTTATGGATAACCACTAATACCCATCACCTGCCGGTGGCATTAACGGCTTTAATAATTGCCGCCCTTACTTTCTTCCCTGGCCTGGAGCTTCATTCTTGGAAGGAAGCTATGGCTAAAGTTGAATGGGGAACGGTCGCTATCTTTGCTTCAAGCCTGGCTATGGCCGCAAGTTTAAAAAGTACCGGAGTTATCAACTGGTTTGCGCAAATAGCTCTGGTGTTTGTAATGGGAGATAATTCTTATCTTGCAGGTTTAACCATAATTATTGTGGCCGTAGTAATCAGGCTAGGTTTTAATAATGTCTTAGGGGCCATGGCGGTTACCCTGCCATTGACTTTTGAAATCGCTTCTGCATTACACATGAATCCTGTTTGGCTCGGCCTACTCTCTGTAGTGGGTACCGATTTGTGCTTTTTTTTACCAATCCAGTCTCCCTCCCTGCTTGTTTCTTATGCTACCGGTTATTATACCATGTTCGATACCTTGAAAGCTGGTACGGCCACGGTAATTATGGCCATTATAATTACTTTAATTATGGCCACTTTTTACTGGCCTGTGTTAGGAATTAATTTACTACAGGTCATTTCTATGGCCGGTAGCGGCTGATAATGGCTTCGGCCGCCTTCATGCCGTCGGCGGCGGAGACAATGCCTCCGTCGTATCCCGCCCCTTCCCCGGCAGGATACAGACCACCGACATTGGCTTCATATTAAGAACGCCATCCCAATGGTTTTTAATAGCATAAGCAACCTCTTCTATGGGCGTCAACCTGGAATGGGTAACCCAGTAATACCAAAGCTTAAGATACTGTTCCGCGGCCTCCCGATCTGGCTGCTGGAAAAACTGTTAAAACGAGAGCTTGATGTTATAAGCCCTTTCTATATTCAGGTACTCATATTTCAGGCCTTAATTGCTGCACCATTTTAAACAAAACTCGATAAACTCTTTCGCCAGTCCCGTAAGATAATTTTCCTGGTAAATAAAATCAAAGGTGCGCATGATACGTAAATTTTTTATTGCTACCGTTTGTAAACTACCTAACCGTAGCTCTTTTACAATAGCCATTTTCGACAGGATTGATACTCCTAAATTGACTTCTACAGCGGCTTTAATGGCTTCGGTACTACCTAATTCCATATAAACATTGAGTTGACTTAACTTTATTCCTCGGCTAAGTAGCGCTTCCACCAAAACCTGGCGGGTACCAGAACCAGGCTCCCGTAAAATTAGGCGCGCATTACAAAGTTCCTCAAAGTGTACCGCTTCTAACTCCGTCCAGGGGTGTCCCCGAGGTACAATCAGAACTAATTCGTCTTCCATAAACTTTTCCTTCACCAGGTGATAATTTTTTATTGGCCCTTCAATAATCCCCAGGTCAAAACGCCCCTGATTCACTAGGCGGACTATCCGTTCCGTATTACCAACCTCCATTAGGATCTCTACTTCAGGGTATTGTTGTTTGAAGCTACCCACAATTTTCGGCAGTACATATTCGCCAATGGTCATGGTGGCCCCTATAACCAATTTCCCTTTAAGACGGCCAGTTAGCTTAATAATTTCTGTTTCTGCTTCCAGAGAAAGGCCTATTATTTCGCTGGCATATTGATAGAGCAATTCACCAGCCTGGGTCAAGGTAATTTCTTTACCTTCACGGTTAAGTAGAGGTAGACCATATTGCTCCTCCAAACTCTGAATCTGAAGGCTTACTGTGGGTTGGCTCAAAAACAAGATCCGGGCTGCCCGGGAAAAACTTTTTAAAGTAGCTACAGTAACAAAAGTTTTCAACCGGGGGTCATACATTTCTATGCACCTCTTACCCTTAGATATTCTCCGGGCAGCCTGTAATTCCTTTTTCAACTACCCTTCTATATACCTAACCTCCGGATCAGTGCAAAGCTCAACACCGACATGATTAACATACCACTCAGGCCGGCATAAAGGAAATTGAAACCTACTTTTTTCATTTCTGCAAAGTTAAGATCAGCACCTACTGCGGCCATGACCATCAAGATTAAGTAATGGGTAAGGGGATTAACAATAGCCGTAACCTTACTGGAAAAAAGCCCCATGGAATTGAAGACAGCCATCAGCAAAAAACCGAGGACAAACCAGGGAAAAATATTAGCATAAGAAATCTTTTTCGCTTCTTCATTACGACTGGTCTGGTGCAACTGCCAGGAAAATATTAGACTTACTAAAAACACTACCGGCACTATAAACACAGTCCTGGTAAGTTTAACTACCGTCGCAATTTGCCCCGCTTGAGCACTATAGGCGAAGCCCGTAGCTACCACCGAAGAAACGTCCTGGACTGCCACACCGGTCCAGGTACCATAAGTGATATCAGATAAATGTAATATATTGCCAATTATGGGGTAAACAATTAAAGCTATGGTATTAAAAATAAAGATCGTACCTACAGCCAGGGCGATATCCCTCTCCTTTGCCCGGACAGCAGGTCCTGTAGCTAGGACTGCTGTAGCACCGCAAATAGCACTTCCTACCCCGATAAGGAGGCTCATTTCTTTTTTTAACCCTAGCCTGCGCCCGATAAAGTACGTAACGGGTATAGCTATTATAACTACAAATATGATGACCAGCAGCGACTGGATACCAGTATTGACAACCTGCTGGAAGCTCAGTTGCATGCCGAGGAGGATGATTGCCAGGCGTAAAACTCGTTTAAGGCAAAAATTCAGACCTGGTTGTAACGTTGAGGAAATTCCTTTTGTATTGCGTATCAATGCCCCAGCAATAATGGCAATAATAACATCATTGATAATTATACTGAATTGACCTAAATAAAGGGCAACCACCGCCACTGCTGCAGCAAGAGTTAAACCTGGCAATAAAACTGTAAAACTCTTGAAACTACTGCTTTTAGATAGTACTGTCGACATGGACTGGGATACCTGATTCATAAATTAAAACCTCCTTGTTGCAAACCGATTTTATCAATAATGATAGTACCCCAGCCTTTGATAGTAAAATTTAAATACTAAATCCATTTATTGGCTATTCTAATAGTTACAGTGATAAAATTGCTGGTTTCAAAAGCCGGCCCGGACAGTAGATATCACCGCCCGGCGGCCCCGGGTCCAGGAACGTTTACGTCGCAAAGCGCCGATAATTATCTTGACCATGCCAGACCCCTGATTAAGCAGTGATAGCAATAAGGAGCTGCAGTAAAAAAGGCTCCTAGCCTTCTAGGCAGGCGACCTTTTTTGTTCCCTTCCCGGGAAAGATGGGCAAAGAGTTCCACCAGGAGGGGCGGTTCCAGGTTGGCCTGGCGTAAGATATCCGGCCGGGCAAAGATTTCCCGGGGGCTGCCCTGCAGCAGGATCATACCCGCCCTGGATGTTTTCCCTTTTCGACCGGGGATCCAGGCCGTCGAAGGGCAGCTACTCTAGCGGCCGGTAGCGGCTGATGATGGCTTCGGCCACCTTAAGGCCGTCGACGGCGGCGGAGACAATGCCCCCGGCGTACCCCGCCCCCTCGCCAGCCGGGTACAGGCCCCCGGTACTGGCCTCATAATTTTCATCGCGCCAGATGCGTACCGGGGAAGAACTCCGGGTTTCTACGCCGGTCAATACCGCTTCCGGCAGGGCAAAGCCGTAAACCTTGCGGTCAAATACGGTTATGGCTTCCCTTAAGGTTGCCACTACATAGGCAGGCAGGCATTTTTTTAAATCCTGGAGGGTTACCCCCGGGCGATAAGTGGGCCTCACCTGGCCCAGTTGTTCCGAAGGCCGCCCGGCCAGGAAGTCGCCCACCAGCTGGACCGGGGCATGGTAATTTTCCCCTCCCAGCCGGAAAGCCAGGCGTTCCCAGCGGCGCTGGAACTCGACGCCGGCCAGGGGGTGCTCGTCGCCAAAGTCCTCCGGCGTCACTCCCACCAGCAGGGCGCTGTTGGCATTCTCCCCATCCCGGGCGTAGGTGCTCATACCGTTAGTCACCACACCGCCAGGTTCCGAGGCGGCAGCCACCACGGTACCCCCGGGACACATGCAGAAAGTATAGGCCGAGCGGCCATCGGGTGCGTGGTAGGCCAGTTTATAGTCGGCCGGTCCCAATCCCTCCAGGCCGGCAAATTGCTTGTACTGGGCAACATTAATCAGGTCCTGGGGATGTTCAATGCGTACCCCGATAGAAAAGGGTTTGGGGCCAACCTGCACCCCTCGCTCTACCAGCAATTTAAAGGTATCCCTGGCACTGTGGCCGCAGGCGAGAACGGCCACCGTTGCCGGTAGCTTTTCCGTACCATTTATAACCAGGCCTTGCAGGCGATTGTCTCCTGTAGCGATATCAGTAATCTGGGTGTTGAAATGAACCTCTCCCCCCAGGCGGGTTATTTCGTTACGCATATTTTTAACTACAAGCCGCAGGATATCGGTGCCGATGTGGGGCCGGTAATAATAAAGGATTTCCTTCGGCGCCCCGCATCGCACCAGTTCCTCCAGGACGAAGCGGCAGCGGTGATCGTTAATTAAAGTCGTCAGCTTGCCGTCAGAAAAAGTGCCGGCCCCGCCCTCGCCGAACTGAACGTTGCAGCCGGGATCCAGGTGGCCTTCCTGCCAGAAGCGGGCCACCACCCTGGTCCGGGTATCCACATCAGCCCCCCTTTCCAGGAGGAGGGGCCGGTAACCCGTGCGGGCTAAAAGCAGCCCGGCAAAAAGACCGGCCGGCCCGGTGCCGATAATTACGGGACGGTGCGGGAGTTTTTCCCGGCCCGGTTTGACGAATTGATATACCGGGTAGGCAGCCCGGGAGATGGTTTTATCGCCGGCATGTTTCTTCAACAGGCGGCTTTCATTTTTTACTCTGGCATCCAGGGTATAGACCCAGTAGATCATCTCCCGGGAACGGGCATCCAGGGACTGGCGGTAAATGGTAAAACCCTGTAAATCCCGGGGCGGTATGCCGAGCTTTTGCAAAAGGGCGGCCTGCAGATCCGGCACTTTATCAGTTACGGGTATCTTGATACCTGTAACTCTAAGCACTACTTCACCTTCTTTAATTTTAGCGGTTATAATTTTATTTTACCATTTGCCTGCCAGGCTTAAATATCCGGGCAGGAATAAAAAAACGGTCCGGCCACCCTCGTCGAAGGGATAACCTGAGACCGCTGGCAACAAAGTAAAACGTTACTCCAACTCACGGGCAAGCTTCTGCCTTAAATAGCTGCTTCACCCATTTCACCGGTACGAATACGGATGGCATTTTCTATGTTATAAATAAAGATTTTACCATCGCCGATGGAACCGGTACGGGCTTCCCTCAAGATGAGGTTAATCGCCTCATCTACATCTTTATCCAGGACAACAATTTCTACCTTAACTTTAGGTAACAAGTCAATAGTATACTGGCTGCCGCGGTAAACTTCAGTTTTGCCCTTTTGCAGGCCGCAACCGGTAACATGGGTTACGGTCATCCCATTGATGCCGTATTTACCCAGGGCCTCTTTCACAGCTTCCAGCCTGGCCGGCCGGATAATGGCCTCGATCTTTTTCATTTTTTCCCGCCTTTCCATTTAACTACAGTATCCTGCCTCAGTGAACTTGCGTACCCCGCAGGACGAAATCACCGTAGGCCTGGATACCGTGCTCGTAAATATCCAACCCTTCGCTTTCCTCTTCCTCAGATACCCGTAAACCTACAGTAACTTTAAGGATGGCAAACAGGATGGCTGCTGTAACTACAGTCCAGGCAAAAACTGCTGCCACGCCAATTAACTGGGTGATCAACTGGGAAACCCCACCGCCGTAGAAAAGGCCTCCCTCGACGGCAAAGAGACCGACCATAATGGTCCCAAAGGCACCGCTAAAAGCATGGACAGAAACGGCGCCAACGGGGTCATCAACCTTTAAAACCTTATCCATAAATTCGACCCCCAGGGCCGTTACGCAACCTGACAGGAAACCGATAATCACAGCTCCCATGGGACTGACGGCAGCCGTCCCGGCCGTAATGCCCACCAGTCCACCCAGGGTACCGTTCAGAGTCAAACTGACATCGGGTTTCCCAAAACGCAGCCAGGGCAGGATGAGGCCGCCAAAGGCCCCTGCTGCCGCGGCCAGGTTAGTCGTGACGGCGATACGGGCAATGTCCGGCGTGGTACCGGAAAGGGTACTGCCCGGGTTAAAACCGAACCAGCCGAACCAGAGTAAGAAGACACCCAGGGCTCCCAGGGTAATGCTGTGGCCGGGAATAGCCCTCACACTACCGTCGGGGCCAAACTTGCCGCGCCGGGGACCTACCATGGCCGCACCTACCAGGGCCGTCCAGCCGCCAACCGAATGGACTACCGTAGAACCGGCAAAATCGATGAAGCCGCGCTGGGATAGCCAGCCGCCGCCCCAGGCCCAGTGGCCAACTACAGGGTAAATGACAGCACTGATCACAAAGCTGTAAATCAGGTAAGCAACAAACTTTGTCCTTTCAGCCATAGCGCCGGAAACAATGGTAGCTGCTGTAGCGCAAAAGACAGTTTGGAAAATCAGGAAAGCATAGAGGGGGATCTTCAGCCCCAGGTGTTCGAAGGTACCTGTTGTACCCCAGCCGGTGGTCCCAATAAAGCCACCGGCATCAACGCCAAACATGATGGCAAAGCCAACCAGCCAGAAGATGATGGAACCGGAACAAAAGTCGATGAGGTTCTTCATGACAATATTGGCTGCATTTTTGGCCTGGGTAAAGCCGGTTTCGACCATGGCAAAACCCGCCTGCATAATGAAAACTAGAAAAGAAGCTATTAAAGTCCAGACGGTATCAAGGGCAGTCGCATTGCTGGCAGCCGTCGGCTCCTCGGCCCAGGCTACAGAAGGGAGAAATAACATTACGCTTACAACGAGGAGAACTAGACCGATTCCACGTCCTGAAAGTTGCATGGTTTTACCTCCCCAAAACTTTTTTAAACAAAATTACCAGCTCTTCCTAACCTGTTTGCCCATGGCTACCACCTCCCTGGTGTTAAAGAGTTAAAAAGTAAAAGGCGCTACCCCAGGGGGCTTTTAATCCACCCTGATTAGCGCCTTTACTTGCTCCCAACATTAGGATAGTAATAAAGCCGCTATCTTAAAAATGATAGCGGCTTCATCGCCCCGTAAGCACCATTGCTTACGTTATTTAACTGTGTTTTTATTATAATCACCGGCAATCCCGATGTCAATAATAAATTTTAAGTGGAGAAATCAGGTATTGATGCCTGAGGACAGCAAAACCTGCCGTTTTTAACGGCGCCACCAGAAAACGGCTACAACCAGAAGGGCCAGTAAAATCCGGTACCAGGTAAACAGGAGGTAGCTCCCATAGCGCAGGTACTGGAGCAAAAACTTGATGGCTAAAAAGCCGACGACGGCTGCCGTCAGGACCCCCAGGATAAAGGGCAGGTTGATAGCAGCCGGGGTTAAATCCTTTAACTGCAGCAGGGCCGCCCCGGCAATAATCGGCACCGACATAAGGAAGGAAAAGCGGGCTGCCGTCTCGCGTTTCATCCCAGTCAAGAGACCGGCGGACATGGTAATACCGGAACGAGAGACGCCGGGGATAATGGCCAGGGCCTGGGAAATACCCACAATAATGCTGTCGGCCAGGGTAATATCCTCCATTTGCCGGGTTTTGCGGCCTACCCGGTCGGCCCACCAGAGGCCGATACCCATCAAGGTAAGGGTTAAAGCAATGAGCAGGGGCGAACGGAAAACTGTCCCGACCTGGTCTTCCAGGAGATAACCAAAGATGGCCCCCGGGATGGAAGCAACAATCAGGTACCAGAAGAGGCGGCCGTCCAGGCTCCTGGGTTGAAACAAACCGCAAATAACCAGTTCTATAAGGTCTCGCCAGAAATAAGCTACCACGGCAATTAGCGTACCCAGGTGTAAGGCAACATCAAAGGTTAAGCCCTGGTCGGGCCAGCGAAAAAACCAAGGAAGCAAAACCAGGTGGGCGGAACTGGAAATGGGCAAAAATTCTCCCAGCCCCTGGACCAGCCCCAGGATTACTGCCTGCACGACATTCATTGCGTAATACTCTCCTTTGGCGATACACGTTACAAAGCAAGTTTATCCTTACCCTGCCCTTATGTCAAGCATTCTCCTGCCTACTGGACCGTTATCAAATCCTTCAGATCGGCAAATTTTTTGGAGCCAATACCGGAGACATTTTGCAGGTCTTCAATCGTCCGGAAGGGGCCTTTCTGGTTCCGGTAGTCGATGATGCGCTGAGCCAGGGTAGGGCCAATACCAGGTAAACTATCCAGCTCCGCCAGGGTGGCGGTGTTAATATTTACCTTACCCCCTGTCTTAACAGTACCGTCGGTAGTACCCCCACCGGAAATTCCCGGCCCGGAAAAATTACCATTACCGCCCACCGGCCCTGCCTCCTCCCCCTGGCGGGGGACAATGACCTGCTGACCGTCATTTAAAGGCGCTGCCAGGTTCAGGGCATTAGGATTGGCCTCCGGTAATAACCCCGCCAGGCTCACGGCTTCGTTAACCCTGGCGCCTGCGGGGAGTTCATAGACGCCAGGCCTCTGCACCGCCCCGGCCACGTGGACCTGGATGGTAGCCGGCTTCGTCGCAGCAGCCGCCTCCCCCGGAGCAGCAACAGGTTTAGCGCCACTGGTGGCCCCTGCTGCCTTTTCATCCCCCGCCACAACCGCGGGAAGTTTATCTCCCACCTGCCGCTCCTGCCAGCGGCCGTACTGGAGGCCGGCGCCAAAGAGAAGGGCCGCCACCAGGCCTAAAGCCAGCCAGCGTACGCGGCCGTCCCATTCCCACATGTGCATCACCTCGAAAGAGAGATTTCCACCAATAAAAATACAATACGACTCGTCTCGTCTTATTCCTGCCACTGCCACCAAATTCTACCACCAACAGAAGATAAAAAAAGACGCCCCCGAAGGGGCCCTGTCATAAGCTATTATCCTGCATGCACCCCTGTAAGACAATTAACGGAAAAAGATCAGGGTATTCAGGATAAAGAGGGGGATCAAAATACCAACCGACCAGGCCATGTAGCCGAAAAAGCTGGGCATGCGGATGGCGTTCTCCTCCGCTATGGACCGCACCATAAAGTTGGGAGCATTGCCAATGTAAGTATTAGCCCCCATGAACACCGCACCACAGGATATGGCCATTAACATCTTGGGGGCTATTATCCCCAGTGTAGTCGGAACACCAGTAGCCGCTCCCAGACTGGTAGCAGTAGTCAAAAATACCAGGTACGTGGGAGCGTTATCCAGGAAGCTGGAAAGGGCTCCCGTGGCCCAGAAAAATTGAGCCGGGTGGGTTAAGCCCAGTTCAGCGCCGCGGGCGTGGAGGATGGCCAGGGCCGGGATCATGGTCATAAAGATACCGGCAAAAAGGGTGGCTACTTCCTTGATAGGACCCCAGGTAAAACGATTATCTTTACGAATAACCATAGGAGTAGTTTTCCATGACAGGAAAGCAGCCAGGAGAATGGCCAGATCGCGGATTATATTGGTATAGGGCAGCACCACTGCTTCCTCACCGTGCCGGTACAGGGTGATGCCGTAAAGGGCACCTGTTTTCTGGTCGGCGAAGGCGGGATTCTTGGCCAGGATGCCGCTTAAAATAACCGCACCGACAATGATGCCCAGGTAAATAAGATTCTGCAGCCCTTCGACCCGCAGGGGATCCCGCCCGGCTTTCAGCTCAGGGACATCTTCTTTGCGATAAAAATAACTATCCAGGAAATAATACAAGGCCAGAAGGATTATAACATTGAATCCCATGGGCACGATCAATTTCATGGTCCAGAAGAAGGGTACGCCCCTTAAATAACCGAGGAACAGGGGCGGGTCGCCCACGGGTGTCAGGGAGCCGCCAATATTGGATACAAGGAAGATAAAGAAGATAATTATATGGGCCTTGTAACGCCGCCATTCATTGGCCCGGATTACCGGCCGGATTAAAAGCATGCTGGCTCCCGTCGTCCCGATCCAGCTGGCCAGGGCGGTACCTACCAGCAGGAGTAATACGTTTACGGCTGGTTTCCCCTGCAGGGTCCCGCGGAGAATAATTCCTCCCGAAACTACAAACAAACCAAAGAGAAGAATGATAAATGGAAAGTAATCAAGCAAATACACTTCCAGAGCCTGGAAGAAGGCAGTTCTACTGCCATAGGCAATTAAGAAGGGAATAAAGAAAACCAGGGACCAGAACGCACTTACCTTCCACATGTTGTGCTCCCACCAGTGGCTGTTCACCAGCGGCCAGATGGCAATGGACAGCAGCATACCCACAAAGGGCAATACGCTCCACAAGGGCAAAAGATAACCCAGTTCACTCCCTTCAGATGCCCAGGCCACCCCGCTCAAAGAAAAAAAAGAAGTAAACATGAGCAACAGTAACACCATTACTCTTTTAAAACTCATCCCATCCGTCCTCCTCTGTTTTTGCTCCACACGCTCAATATTCTATCCTAAGTTCGACCATTTTTCCACCAGTATGGGTAAAAAAATGCCACCTTTAGCTCGCCCGGCGGGCCACTACATTGACCAGCTTATCAGGCACCACGATGACCTTAACCACTTGCTGGCCGGCAAGGAGACTGGCCACCTTTTCCCGCTTTAAAATAAGCTTCTCTACCTCTTCTTCAGGCAGCCCCGCCGGAACCTGCACCCGGTCCCTCACTTTACCGTTGATCTGCACCACCAGGGTTACCTCCTGCTCCACCAGGGCCTCAGGGTCATAGGCCGGCCAGGGCTCCAGGTGGACGCTTTCCCGGCCCCCCAGGCCCTGCCAGAGCTCCTCGGCGATGTGGGGAGCAAAAGGGGCCAGCAGAGTTACCAGCTTCCGCAAAACCTCACCCATCAAAGGCAGGTTTTGTTCATTTGCCGGGACGGCGTCCTGGTAACGGTAACAGCCGTTGACCAGTTCCATAATGGCACTGATGGCCGTGTTAAAGTTAAAGCGCTGCTCGATATCCTCGGTAACTTTCTTTATGGTGGCATGGAGGAGCCGCCAAAGTTCGCGGTCGGCAGGTTTCTCAAAGGCCGGGGAGCCGCCGGCCTGGCGCACGGCGCCGGCGTAAGCAACTACCAGGCGCCAGACCCGGTTTAAGAAGCGGTAGCAGCCCTCCACCCCCTGGTCGCTCCACTCCAGGTCCCGCTCGGGAGGAGCAGCAAAGAGGATAAAGAGGCGGGCGGTATCGGCGCCGTAGCGGTCAATTATTTCCTCGGGGCTAACAATATTCCCCTTGGATTTG
Organism: Neomoorella stamsii; assembly: GCF_002995805.1. Classification (GTDB taxonomy): domain Bacteria; phylum Bacillota; class DSM-521; order Neomoorellales; family Neomoorellaceae; genus Neomoorella; species Neomoorella stamsii. The sequence continues at coordinate 120,444 of NZ_PVXL01000021.1, read as the reverse complement.
GACATCTTGCTGCCGTCCTTTAAGACCATCCCCTGGGTCAGCAGGTTCTGGAAGGGCTCCTCGACCCCTACCAGGCCAAAGTCGTACAGGGCCTTGGTAAAGAAGCGGGCATACATGAGGTGGAGGATGGCGTGCTCCACCCCGCCGATATACTGGTCCACATTCATCCAGTAGTCTACTTTATCCCGTTCAAAGGCCCGCTCCTGGCTGTGGGGGCTGGTGTAACGCAGGAAATACCAGGATGAGCAGACAAAGGTATCCATGGTGTCCGTCTCCCGCTGCGCCGGGCCACCGCACTGGGGACAGGTGGTGTTGACAAACTCGGGGCAGTTCTTTAACGGCGATTCCCCTGTCGGTTTAAACTCTACCCCCTCGGGCAGGATGACTGGCAGATCTTCTTCAGGTACTGGTACCAGGCCGCAGTGGTTACAGTAAATCATGGGTATGGGCGCGCCCCAGTAACGCTGGCGGGAAATCAGCCAGTCCCGCAGGCGGTAATTCACCCTGGCCTTACCTTTACCAATGCTTTCCAGGTAGGCAGTTACCTTCCCGATGCCCTCCCGGTTGGGCAGGCCGTTGAAAGGACCGGAGTTGACCATAATGCCGTCCTCGACGTAGGCGGCCGTCATGGTGGCGCCGTCAAGTTCCTGCCCCTGGGGCTGAATAACAACCTTGACCGGCAGGTTGTACTTGCGGGCAAATTCGAAGTCCCGCTGGTCATGGGCCGGTACCCCCATGACCGCCCCGGTACCGTATTCCATAAGGACATAGTTGGCAATCCAGATGGGCACCCGCTCGTCGTTAACCGGGTTTATGGCATAGGCACCGGTAAAAACGCCTTCCTTTTCCTTCTCGGTAGCCGTCCGGTCCAGATCGCTTAAATAGCGGGCCGCCTGAACAAATTGAGCTACTTCCTTTTCCTGAGGTTTCCCCGCTGCCAGCTTCATTACCAGGGGATGTTCGGGGGCCAGGACCATATAGGTAACCCCGTAGAGGGTGTCCGGGCGGGTGGTAAATACCGGTATTTCCTCGTCGCTGCCTTCCACCCGGAAAATAACCTCGGCGCCGGTGCTCTTGCCGATCCAGTTTTCCTGCATGATTTTTACTTTTTCCGGCCAGCCGGGCAGCTTCTGCAGGTCGCTCAAAAGCCGCTCGGCATAATCAGTGATGCGGAAAAACCACTGCTCCAGGTCTTTGCGCATAACGGGGGTATGACAGCGCTCGCAGGCGCCGTCAACTACCTGCTCGTTGGCCAGCACCGTGGCGCAGGAAGGACACCAGTTGACAGCGGCCTTTTTGCGGTAGGCCAGGCCGTGCTTGTACATCTGCAGGAAGAGCCACTGGGTCCAGCGGTAGTAGTTGGGGTGGCAGGTAGCCACCTCCCGGTCCCAGTCGTAGCTGATACCCATGGCATGGAGCTGGCGGCGCATGTTGGCGATATTGCTCCACGTCCACTCGGCCGGTGGGATCCCCCGGTGGATGGCCGCGTTTTCGGCCGGTAGGCCAAAGGCATCCCAGCCCATGGGATGGAGGACATTGTAGCCCTGCATGCGTTTAAAGCGGGCTACCACATCGCCGATGGAATAATTGCGCACATGACCCATGTGTAAATTCCCGGAAGGATAGGGAAACATCTCCAGGCAGTAAAACTTGGGCTTGTCGCTATCTTCCGTTACCCGGTAAAGGTCGCTTGCTTCCCAGCGGCGCTGCCATTTAGGTTCAATTTCCTTAAAATTATACCTTGCTTCCATAACCAGTCACTCCCAAAGTTTACCCTAAAATAACTGCGTACCAAGCTGGCATTGTTTTTGCTCGCTTCAAACAAATGCCAGCCCGTTATTTTAATCCTTCTGCTGGTACCGCATCAGCGGCATAGCTATCTTGTGCTAAACGGCATCTATCTTAATCACCCCGGCATCGCGCCAGAGGCGCTCCAGGTCGTAGAAACGGCGCTCTTCTTCCTGGAAGATATGTACCACCACCGCGCCATAATCAAGCAAGATCCAGCGGGCAGCATCCCAGCCTTCCCGGTGCAAGAGCTTTACCCCGGCTGCATCCAGGAGTTCCTCTACCCGGCCGGCAATGGCCTGGACCTGGGTTGCCGAGGTACCGCTGGTGATAACAAAGTAATCGGCAATGAGGGTAATCCCCCTGAGATCCAGGATGACCGGATCCAGTCCCTTCTTTTCTACCACTGCCCTGGCCGCCAGTTCAGCTACCCGGGCTGCATCCATTAATCAATAACCTCCCCTGGCCAGTAAAATGTAGTTGCGTGCCTCCACCGTGGCCGGGTGGAGGGGCTGTTCTTTATCCAGGACGTAAACAATACTGGCTTCCAAGGCCTTCAACAAAGCCGCCTCCAGGTCAGTTGCCGCTGCTTTACGAATGCCCTGGACACCGGCAAACTGGCGCCCGGGTTCAATGACATCCGCCAGGTAAATAATTTTATCCAGCGTCGTCATACCCGGCGCCCCTACCGTATGCCGGGCCACGGCCTGGAGAATGGCTTTATCGGTTATCCCCAGCTCCCGTTCCAGGAGCAGGGCTCCCACGGGGCCATGGAGTAAAACGGGTAGCCGCCTTTCCAAGTCGCAGGTTATGAGCCCGGCAGCCCCGGCCAGGTCCAGAAGTTCCCCTGGCGGTAAATCCCGGGCGTAATCATGTAACAGGCCCGCCAGGCGGGCCTGTTCCGGGTCAACACCGTTTTTTACTGCCAGTCCGGCTGCGGTATCAGCTACACCCAGGCTATGGCGGTAACGCCCTGCGGGCAGCCGTGCTGCCAAAAGTTGCAGGTACTTTTTCACTTTTTTAACCTCCGCCGGGCAGCTAACAAAAACCCCCTATTTGTTAAAAATAGGAGGTCAGGCTCAACTCCGGGTCTTACGAACGGGCCCGGGCTTCGTTGACGGTTAAGACGCGATTACCAAGTTCGGCGCCATTCATGGCGGCGATCATGCGGTCGGCATCGGCATCGTTAACTTCTACGAAACCGAAACCCCGGGACCGGCCCGTCTGGCGGTCGGTAATAATCCGCGCGCTCAACACTTCGCCGTGGGCCGCAAACGCCCTGGCCAGTTCTTCCTCGGTGGTGGCCCAGGGAAGGTTGCCCACGTACAGGGTACGCACCAATGCACTTCACCTCTTCTTTGATGTTAGTAGTAGTATATAGTCCTAGCTCTTTTCATATACGCCACAGTCCCGGGGCCGGTACAACCCCTGGCGGTGGATATAATCTTCTACTGCCTCCGGGAGTAAATATTTAATTGGTTTTTTATTTTGTACTCGCCAGCGGATATCAGTAGATGATATGGCCAGAGCTGGGACTTCGATGAGATGAATACGGTGCCTACCCTCAACCGGTAACATGGGTCTGGACTCCCCTAGCCGGTTCAACTGAAAACCGGGGCGCGTGGCGGCAATAAAATGGCACTCTTTGAGGAGCCTGTCGACATCCTTCCACGTCAAGATCTCCAGGATTGCGTCGGCACCGGTAATAAAGAAAAGCTGGACTTCCGGGCCGTAAAAGCGGCGAAACTCATATACTGTATCGACGGTATAGGAATAGCCCTCCCGGTCAATCTCGCTCCGGGATACTTCAAAGTAAGGGTTGCTGGCCGTAGCCAGGACCGTCATCTGGTAGCGGTGTTCCGGGTCACTGACCCGGTAGTCCTTTTTATGGGGAGGTCGCCCGGAAGGGACAAAGACCACCTTTTCCAGGGCAAATTCCCAGCGGGCGGCTTCGGCCGTTACCAGGTGACCGAAATGAATGGGGTCAAAGGTTCCCCCCATAATACCTACCCTCAAAGTGGAGGTAGGAGGTGGGATGTTGGAGGTGGAAAGCTGGTGGGAACTGGCTGAAGCCAGTTCTTGATTGAAGCCTGCTTTCCTGCCTTTTTCATCCCCTGCTGGTGCCGGGACACAGGTCCCGGCACGGACGTCTACCTGCCGGCCGTTATTAAATATGATCATCATTCCCTACCGGTCCCCACGCTGTTATTTTAACAATTACTGACGGATCTGTCCACTACCAAAGATAATATACTTAAAAGTTGTGAGCTGTTCCGGGCCCATGGGGCCACGGGCATGGAGCTTCTGGGTGCTGATGCCGATTTCCGCTCCGAAACCGAATTCATAACCGTCAGTGAAGCGGGTAGAAGCATTGACGTAAACGGCGGCGGCGTCAACCCGGGCCAGGAATTCCCGCGCCGTCTGGTAATTGCTGGTGACAATGGCCTCCGAATGTTTGGTACCGTAGGTATGGATATGCTCCAGGGCAGCTTCAAAGCTGTCGACCACCCGGATGGCCAGGATCAGGTCCAGGTATTCGGTAGCCCAGTCTTCTTCGGTAGCCGCTTCCGCCCAGGGGACAAGTTCCCGGGTGCGTTCGCACCCCCGCAAAACAACCCCCTTTTCCTTGAGGGCCTCCGCCAGGGAAGGCAGGAACTCTGCCGCCACCTTTTCGTGGACCAGCAGGGTCTCCATGGCGTTGCAGACGCCGGGACGCTGGGTCTTAGCATTGATAACGATGTTTCTGGCCATCTCCAGGTCGGCTGCGGCATCGACGTAGACATGGCAGTTGCCTACACCCGTCTCAATCACCGGCACCGTAGCGTTCTCCACCACCGTCCGGATGAGGCCGGCGCCTCCCCGGGGAATCAGGACATCCAGGTATTCATTGGCCCGGAGTAACAGGTTGACAGCTTCGCGGTCAGTAGTCTCAATTAACTGGATGGCCCCCTCCGGTATGCCGGCGGCCGTTGCCGCCCGGCTGATGACCCGGGTCAGGGCCCGGTTGGAATTAAAGGCCTCCGAGCCGCCGCGCAAGATAACGGCATTACCGGTTTTCAGACACAGGCCCGCCGCATCTACCGTCACGTTGGGCCGGGCTTCATAGATAATGCCGATCACCCCCAGGGGAACCCGCACCCGGCCAATCTGCAGGCCGTTGGGCCGCGTCCACATGGAAGTAACTTCGCCCACAGGGTCGGGTAACGCTACCAGTTCCCGCAAACTCACGGCCATGTCCTGGATGCGCTTCTCATTTAACAGGAGGCGGTCCAGCAGGGCCCGGGAAAGGCCCTTTTCTTTGCCGGCAGCCATATCCCGGGCATTGGCCTCCAGGATGAAATCCTTTTCCTCCTCCAGGGCCCGGGCCATGGCCAGTAGGGCTTCATTTTTCCTGGCCGTGTTTAAATTAGCCAGGGTACGCGCTGCTTCCCTCGCCAGCTTACCCTTAGCCTGCACTTCTGCGGCTACATTCATGGCAGCCACTCCTTTGTATATGAGATGTGAGTTCAAACCAGGACTATCATGTTATCCCGGTGTACGATTTCATCGTAATCTTTATAGCCTAAGATTTCGACAATCTCCTTCGTTTTCCTGCCCTGGATACGGCGAATGGCTGCGGCCGGGTAGTTGGACATACCCCGGGCAATTTCCTTGCCGTCGGGATCGATAATACTGATAATAGCTCCCTGGTCAAAGTCGCCGTAAACGGCCACCACCCCCCCCGGTAAAAGGCTTTTTCCGCCCTGGCAGATGGCCCTGACGGCCCCGGCATCCACCTGGACCTGGCCCTGGGTCCCCGGCCCGTAGGCCAGCCAGCGCTTGCGGGTATGAGTGCGGTGCTCCCGGGGGAGAAAGAGGGTACCTACCGCTTCTCCCCGGAGGACGGCGCCGATTCTTCCACCCTCCAGCCCGCTGGTGATCACTACCGGGATGCCGAAGCTGGTGGCCAGCCGCGCGGCCTGGAGCTTGGTAGCCATACCGCCGGTGGACCAGGTAGAACCGGCCCCCCCGGCCAGGGCTTCAATTTCCGGGGTAATTTCTGTAACACAATGGAGCAAAGAGGCATCTTTGTGGTTGCGGGGGTTGGCGGTAAAAAGGCCGCCGGTATCCGTCAGCAGGATTAAAATATCAGCGTCAACCAGGCCGGCCACCAGGGCCGACAGGGTATCATTATCACCAACCCGGATTTCGTCTACAGCTACGGTATCATTTTCATTGACTACGGGTACCACGCCCAGGTGTAACAGGGTGGCCAGGGTGTGACGGGAATTGAGGTAACGGCGGCGGTCAGCCAGGTCGTCCCGGGTTAAGAGGACCTGGGCCACCAGCAGGCCATAATCGCTAAAGAATTTTTCATACATGTGCATCAGCAGGCCTTGCCCCACGGCGGCAGCGGCCTGCTTTTCCGGCAGTGTCCGGGGTTTTTCCTTCAGTCCCAGGCGACCCATGCCGGCCCCCACGGCCCCGGAAGTAACCAGTACTACCTGGCGGCCGGCATTGACCTGGTCCACCAGTTCCCGGACCAGGCGCTCCATGCGTTCCAGGTTTAACTTGCCTGTTCTGTGGGTCAGGGTGCTGGTGCCTACTTTAACTACCAGCCTGCGGACCTGTTGTAGAGCCTCGCGGCACTCCCTCTCCGTCAAGGCCGTCACCCTTTCAAGAATAACTCTATTGCAGGCTGGCATTGGGTTCGCTCGCTTCCGACAAATGCCAGCCCGGTATTTTATTTTTCTTCCCTGTACTCAAACTCATATTTACCTATTCTTACCGTAGCGCCGGGGAAGACGCCGGCCCGGCGCAGGGCGTCCTCAAGACCCTTCTGCCGCAGGTAAACCTGGAGGCGGCGGACGGCTTCGGCGTTATCCAGGTAGGTCATGGCTACCCGGCGCTCGATTTCTCTATTTTTGACCAGGAAAACATTACCTTCCCTGGTTACTGTTATCTCTTCCGGGGCAAAAGTTGTCACCTTTTCTTCCCCTGGTTCCAGTAAAGGTGCCGGCGGTGGCAGGTTTTTGAGCATGCCTGCCAGGTGGTAAAGGAGGGCCTCAAGGCCAGCACCGGTGGCAGCTGCTATGGGAAAAATGTAGTAAGCCTCGCTTAAGCGTTCTTTAAGATAAGCCACTTTTGCTTCCCCGCCGGGGATGTCCATTTTGTTGGCGGCAATTACCTGGGGCCGCCGGGCCAGTTCCGGGTTGTAGTGTTCCAGCTCTTTATTGACAGCCTGCCAGTTATGCAGGACTTCTTCTGCCGGTAAAGATACGTCGAGGACGTGGACCAGGACCCTGGTGCGCTCGATGTGGCGTAAAAACTTTAATCCCAGGCCGGCGCCCTGGTGGGCACCTTCGATCAGGCCGGGTATGTCGGCCACTACAAAGGAGTTTTCTTCACCTACCCGGACAACACCCAGATTGGGGTTCAGGGTGGTAAAGGGGTAGTCGGCAATCTTGGGCCGGGCGGCGGATATACGGGAAAGCAGGGTTGACTTGCCGGCATTGGGCATGCCGATAAGGCCGACATCAGCAAGGAGCTTTAACTCCAGGATCAGCCAGCGTTCCTCCCCGGGTTCGCCCTTTTCGGCAAAAGCAGGCGCCCGGTCCGTCGGCGAGACAAAACGAGCATTCCCCCGGCCGCCCCGGCCGCCGGCAGCCACCACTACCCGCTGGCCGTCCTCTACCAGGTCGGCAAGGACCTGTCCGGTAGCGGCATCTCGGACTACCACCCCTACCGGTACCCTGAGGATGAGATCCGGGGCACTGCGGCCGTGTTTATTTTTCCCCTGGCCGTGCTGGCCCCGCTCGGCCCGGTAATGGGAGCGATAGCGGAAATCGACCAGGGTTCTTAAGGACGCATCGGCTTCCAGGATTACGCTGCCGCCGCGGCCGCCGTCGCCGCCGCTGGGGCCACCACGGGGGACATATTTCTCCCGCCGGAAGGCGACGACGCCATTACCGCCGTCGCCCCCGCGTACGTAAATTTTAGCTTCGTCATAAAACAAGGGGATAGCGCTCCTCCGAAAATAACTCTATCGCAGGCTGGCATTGTCTCGCTCGCACCAAAGCCCTTATGGAGCGCCCAGCACTCACTAAACTCAGGTAACTCCAAAGGTAGTGCGACTGCATAAACCGAAGAACTGATTGCTGTAACTTGGTTACTGTGAGTTCTGGGCGGCCTATTCGGCGTCCTTGCCTTTAGAATCCGGCCTTTAGTCCCTCTGTCCTCGGCCCCGCTTATCATCCCTCAGCTTCGCCTGGGCCGCTTCGCCACTCGGTAGAAGCTCACTCGCTTCCGACAAATGCCAGCCAGGCATTTTCATGCCCTCGCTGGTGGCGGCTCATCGCCATGAGAGGCTCCTCCATAAAATACCGTGTTTACTGGCTTTGTTTGTGCTCGCTCCAAACATAAGCCAGCCCGCTTGCTTTTACATAGTCGCAGGATGCGGTGACAAACATCACGGGCTGTTCTGGCCCCTCACTACCTGCTTCTCAAGAGCAATCCCATTTCTCCGGTTTCCGGTTCCCAGGTGAAGGGTATCTGCCGGCGCCCGGCCAAGCCTGCCAGGTAGTTTACTGCACCGGCAGGGACGGCTGCCGGTACTGCGGCTTTAAAGGACAGGTAATAGCCTTCCTCCACCTCACTCAGGCTAACCTGGAGGGTATTTCCCTCACCGGCCAGGGCCAGGGCCAGGTCCCAGGCGGCCTCCCAGAGGGTGAGGGCCTCTTTATCATCCACAGCCAGGTTCTCCATCGCGGTATGTACGGCTATTGTTAAGGTTATGCCCCGGGCAGCAGCCTGTTCCATTTTGAGAAGGCTTGCCAGGGCCAGTTCAGGTTGTTTCAGGCGCATGAGCCGGCCCACCTGCTCGATCTGAACGATTACCTCTTGCAAATATGATAAAGCCCGGTCACTTTTTTGCAGCTGGAGATAACCGGAGATCACCTGGAGGTGATTCAGGATGTCGTGTCTTTGCCAGCGTAGTAAAGATATCACTTCCGCGGCCTGCCAGGTCATTGCAGACACCTCGCCCCTTATTATTTTCGCATGCCAATGGCGGGGGCACCAGCTTTGAAGGGCCGGTCCATAGCAGAAACCCCTGGAGGTTTCCAGGGGTTCTTGTTAGCTGGCATAAACGCTGACCTGTTTCTTCTCGCGGCCTTTGCGTTCAAAATGGACAACGCCGTCAATCAGGGCAAAAAGGGTATCATCTTTGCCAATGCCGACGTTGCGGCCCGGGTGGATCCTGGTACCACGCTGGCGTACCAGGATATTGCCGGCCTTAACAAACTGGCCGTCCTGTCTTTTTACTCCCAGGCGTTTGGCCTCACTATCGCGGCCGTTCCGGGAACTACCTACACCTTTTTTATGGGCAAAAAGCTGTAAATCCATGATCATCTGGCCCACCCCCTTAGATTTCGGAAGTCAGATGTTTTTATATTCTACTGCTACATACTGTCTGTAATCGCTGGCTATAGCCTTCAGCCCCAGTTCGATGGTTTTGAGAATCACCCGGGCCTTCTCCTGCCCGGCAGGGCTTAAGCCTGCCGGTAATCGGCAGTCCAGGACACCATCCTGGATGCTTACCCCGGGTTCCTCTTCCAGATGTTCCTTCAGGCTCAAAACTGCCGTCTGGGCCAGGGCCGATACGGCGGCACAGACGATATCCTCTCCTTTAGGCCGGTAACCGGCATGGCCGGTAACGGTAAAACCCGTGAAAGTCCCGCCCGTTCCCTGCCAGAAGACAACCCGGATCATTGCATCTCAATTTTTTCAATCCGTAACCGCGTATAGGGCTGGCGATGACCCTGCTTGCGCCGGTAATTTTTCTTGGGCTTGTACTTGAAAACAATTATTTTCTTGCCCTTACCCTGGGCCTCTACGGTAGCGGTAACTTTGGCCCCGTTCACATAAGGGGTGCCTACCTGCAAATCAGCGCCTTCGCCGACGGCCAGCACCTTATCCAGGACTACCTTTTCGCCTGCGGCTACCGGTAGCTTTTCTACCCGGAGGACGTCGCCCTCGCTAACCCGGTACTGTTTGCCACCGGTCATAATAATGGCATACACCTGAATCCCTCCAAGCTAAGACTCGCCGCCGCCAGGTACCTGTTAGAAGGGTTTTAAAACCTGCGGCGAGCGGTTTAAAACTCTGGTGCAGCTTTCTGCAGTGTAACACATCTTCCCAGTCCCTGTCAAGCATCGGCTAAGAGCCGCGCCCGGGCAAAGGTGCGGTAAACCCGGGTAACCTCCACCGGCACTTCCTGGCCGAGGTAAGATGCGCCGCCGGGTATATCCAGGACAAAGCCGTCCACCCTGGCGATGCCATCACCGCCGTTGACCGTGTGCACCCCTTCAATGGTAACTTTAAGGACCTGGCCGGCTTTGACGGGGGTGGCCAGGTTGTTGATTTCGTCCAGGTCAAAGAGTTCCCGCACGTTTACTTCTTCCAGGTGGAAATTTTCCTTGCCCTTGATGATCAGCTTTTTTCCGGCCCGCCGCTCCAGGAGGCGCAAGTGGGCTCCCCCTGAGCCAATAAGCAAAGAAGCTACAGCCGGATTGGCCTCCACCAGCAGGGCCCTGGCCCGGCTCCCTCCGGCCAGTTGCAGGACTTTTTTCCTGGCCTGGAGGGCTACCGTTTCTTCCGACAGGACCTTGCCCGTACCGTGACAATAGGGGCAGTCCTGCTGCAGCACATTTCCCAGTTCCAGCTGGTCTTTTTTCCGGGTCATTTCCAGGAGCCCCAGGCGGGTAAAACCCAGGATCTGGGTTTTGGTTTTATCCCGGGCCAGTTCTCTTTGCAGGACTTTTATTACCTGCTCCTGGTGGGCGGGATTTTCCATATCGATGAAGTCGACGATAATGATGCCGCCGATGTTGCGCAGGCGTAGCTGGCGGGCTACTTCCACCGCTGCTTCCAGATTTGTCGTCAAGACCGTGTCGGCCAGGTTGTGGCGGCCGACATATTTACCCGTATTAACATCAATGGCCGTCAGGGCCTCCATCTGGTCAATAACGAGGTAACCGCCGCATTTAAGCCAGACTTTGCGCTTCAAAGCCTGTTCCACCTGATTTTGTACACCATAGAGGGCAAAAAGATCGGCGCCATCCCTTAACACTACCCGGCGCCGCAGGTCTGGTGCCCGTTCGGCCAGGATCTCAATAACCCTGTTGTAGGTATCCCGGGAATTGACCAGGAGCCTGCTGACATCTTCCGTGTATAAATCCCTTAAAATACGTAAAGAGAGTTCCACATCATGGTGGAGCAGCCGCGGGGCTTTGCTCCGCCGGGCCATCTCGCGAATACGTTTCCAGGTCCGGTTTAAGGCCCTGCTGTCTTCCCGGAGTTCTTCCAGGCCGGCGCCGGCGGCTGCCGTGCGGACGATTAACCCCACGCGGCGCGGTTTAACCGCCCGGGCCAGGGTTTTCAGCCGCTCCCTTTCCTCTTCACTGCCGATGCGGCGGGAGATGCCGATATAATTAACCGTGGGCATGAGGACCAGGTAACGCCCCGGCAGGGTAATCTGGGTAGTGACCCGGGCACCCTTGCTTCCCTGGGGTTCTTTGACCACCTGGACCAGGATCTCCTGGCCTTCCCGGACGACGTCGCTTATACGCCGCCGGCTGCGGGGGGGGATTTCGCCCTCCAGGACTTCCAGGCCGGTAGTATCATCAACAAAAAGGAAGGCGTTCTTCTCTAGACCAATATCCACAAAGGCAGCCTGCATGCCGGGTAAAACGTTGGCCACCCGGCCTTTATAAATATTGCCCACCAGGCGCGCTTTGGCGGCCCTTTCCAGGTATATCTCCATTAAGCGGCCGTCCTCCAGGACGGCCACTGCCGTCTCCTCGGCATCAACCTGGATTAAGATTTCTTTGTTCACCCATCTCTACCTTCTCTAAATCGGGAGTCGGAGACAGGAAATCAGAAGTTATAATTCCCATAGGAACTGGCTACGCCAGTTCCAGATTAAATCCTCCATATTCCCCTATCTCCATTTTCGTGCAAGGGCTCGCTAGTCCCCTGCAAGTAGCCCTTTCCCAGGTGTTTTTATTTCCGTTGCGGCGATAGATTCGGGGGCCAGGAGGGCATCGCCCCGGCGGATAAAAAGGCCGGTACGGGTTACCCGGTAGGGGCTCTCCAGGGCCATGGCACTTACGACCTCTTCCGGGCGGACAACCCCCCGGGAGCTACACTCGAGGAGCATCTCCAGGGCGGCTTCCGGCTTTACGGCCAGCTGGAAAACACCCGGCCGGATGTCCTTGACCCTGGCGCCATTTTTGCCCGGCCGGCTCACCTGGACCTCCGGGCGGGAGAGGAGCGCCTCAGCCTTCTGCTGCAAAATTTTTGGGTCGGGCGGCTTCTCCCAGGCAACCCGGTAGGTAGCAGCATTTATAATGGCCGTCAGGGCCGGTGCCTGGTCGGGAATGGCAAAGACCAGCAAGATTTCCAAACCTGCCGGCAACTCGGCCTGTAGCTTTTCTTTGACTTCGGCCGGGTCAAGGACCACAGTCAATTCCATGTCCAGGTATTCCGCCAGGCTCTCTATCCCTACCGCCAGGGCCGGGCCGAAGGCCAGGCGCGGGTGGGGGTTAAAGCCGTGGCTATAGGCCAGGGGAAGCCCGGCCCGGCGCATGGCCCGTTGCCACAGGCGGAGCATCTCCAGGTGGCCCAGGAAAACCGCCCGGCCCCCCTTGCTATATTTTACCCGTAACCGCACTATCCCGGGGCCCTCCTTTCAGGATAAGGTCAACCCCCAGACCGGGACAAACGCCACAGCCGGTGCATCGCCCCGAACGGCAATCAACCGTTACCCGGCCCTCATAGGCCCGCCGGCGTTCCCTTTGTAAGAAGTCCTTGGCTATCCCAAAGTCCAGGTGGTCCCAGGGAAATACCTCATCTTCCCGGCGTAGCCGGCAGGCATAAAAGGCCGGGTCCAGGCCTGTTTCCCTGAAGGCCGCCTCCCAGCAGCCGTAATTAAAGTATTCCGACCAGCCCTCTAATCTCGCCCCCCGGCGCCAGGCCGCCACAATCGCCTTGCTCAAGCGCCGGTCGCCCCGGGAGAGAACGGCTTCGATAAAGCTGACCTCTGCCTCATGCCAGTTAAAGCGCAGTCCCGGCCCTCTAAGGTGGGAGCGCAGCAGTTTTTGCTTTTCCTTAATTACTTCCACCCGGTCCTGGGGTTCCCACTGGAAGGCCGTCCAGGGCTTGGGGACAAAGGAGGAAACGCTGACGGTGACCGTCGGTTTTCCCCCCGGCGCCAGCTTCCTCCCCTGGTCCAGGATGCGTCGCGCCAGGTCTACAATGCCCAGGAGATCCTCTTCCCTTTCCGTGGGTAAACCCAGCATAAAGTATAGTTTGATGGCCTGCCAGCCGGCCCGGAAAGCCTCGCCGGTGGCCGTCAGGATATCTTCCTCATTCACGCCTTTATTAATGACATCCCGCAGGCGCTGGCTGCCCGCCTCGGGGGCAAAAGTGAGGGTGCTTTTACGTACCCGTTGGACGGCTTCCGCCAGGCGGACGCTGAAGGCATCCACCCGCAAAGAGGGCAGGGAAACGCTGACGCCCTGATCAGCATAGGTAGCTGCCAGGGCCCGCGCTAGCTCCTCCACCCGGGAGTAGTCGGCCGTGCTTAAAGAGGTAAGGGATATCTCTTCGTGGCCGGTGTGGCGCACCAGCTCTTCCGCCTGGCGCAGGAGGATGGAGAGGTCCCGTTCCCGTACCGGGCGGTAAATGGCCCCCGCCTGGCAAAAACGGCAGCCGTGGGTGCAGCCCCGCATGACTTCCAGCATCATGCGGTCATGGATGACCTCCAGGAAGGGGACAATGGGTCGGGTGGGAAAGTAGGCCTCATCCAGGTCCGGGATCACCCGCTTGCTAATTCGCTGGGGTACCCCCTCCTCCCGGGGTACTACCGCGGCCACGGTGCCGTCGCTATTATATTCTACTTTATACAGGGAAGGTACATAAAAGCCGGGCAGATTGGCTATGACCTTTAAAACCCGGCGGCGGTCGTTAATTGCCCCTTCTTTTTTTAACCTGTCCACCAGCGCCAGCAGCTCGGGTAAGGCCTCCTCGCCATCACCCAGGAGAAAAGCATCAAAAAAGGGAGCCACCGGCTCCGGGTTGGCCGCCCCCGGCCCCCCGCCGATAATTAAAGGATGCTCCGGGGTCCGCTCCGAAGCCTTAAGGGGTATACCGGCCAGGTCAAGGATATTAAGAATTGTAGTATAACTCATTTCATACTGGAGGGTAAAGCCCAGGACGTCAAAATCAGTTAAGGGCCGGTGGGATTCCAGGCTGAAGAGGGGTAGATGTTCTTCCCGCAGCAGGGCCTCCAGGTCCGGCCCGGGGGCAAAGGCCCGCTCCATAAGCATCCCAGGCCGCTCATTGACGGCGCCGTAAAGGATGGCCAGGCCCAGGTGGGACATGCCTACTTCATAAAGGTCGGGGTAAACAAAAACCATGCGGGCGGGATTTTCTTCCCAGTCCTTGTGAATAGCATTCCACTCCGTCCCCAGGTAACGGGCCGGTTTGGTAACCCTGGTTAACAACTTTTCCCAATCAATGTCCTGCAATTCCTTCGCCTCGCGCTGCTCAATTTCCTGGTCATTAGTATAGCAGGAAATGAGAAAAAAATATACCCTAAAGGTTTTCTATCCCGCGCACCAGGCAATGGGTATTGTAACAAATAGAAAAAGGCGGGGCAAGGCCTGCTCTACTTCCGCAGCAGGGCATCCAGGGTATTATTCCCCCCTTCCAGGAGTTCCTGCAGGATTTCCGTTTCCGTTAAGATACCTTCCAGCCGTCCCCCTTTACCGATGACTGCTACCAGGTTGAAGGAACGGTGGGAGAAGGAGCGCGCCACCCTGGCCAGGGTAAGACCCGGGTCGGCCACCAGCCAGAAGACCTTGCCGGCTTTAAGTTTATTTTCTTTACCCCGCTGCCGCCAGAAATCCTGCCAGAACATATAGGGCGCCACCTCCCCTTCCCGCCGGGCAGCGTAATAGATAAAGAGGGCCAGGGCCAGGCCCTGGAGATCCACCAGCCGGAAAAAAAAGCCGGCGATACTCCCCAGGCCCAGGAGGAGGGCCAGGACCTGGCCTCCGTAAACTCCTTCCACAGTCGCCCGGTACAGCCCGGTGTACTTCGCCCTTAAGGCCCGGTAGATACGCCCCCCGTCCAGGGGGAGGCCCGGCCAGAGGTTAAAAAAGCCCAGGATAAGGTTGACCTGGCGAAAAAAAAGGAGCCCGGCCGGCTCAAAGTTAAGCAACAGGCCAAAAAGGGTTATCCCCAGGGCCAGGAAGAAACTGGCCAGGGGGCCGGCCAGGGCGATCAGGGCTTCGTCCATAAAACCCCGTCCCGGAGGCCGCGTCAAGCGGGCCACCCCACCAAAGGGAAAGAGTTCCACGCTCTTGACCTGCCAGCCGAGGCGGTGGGCCACAAGGGCATGGCAGCCTTCATGCCAGGCCACAGCCGTAAACAAGAGTAAGGCCTGGGGTAAAACCCCCACGAGAAAATAAAGGCCCAGGAGGAGCAGGAAATAATCGTTGCAAATTATCTCTGCCGTCCCCAGTCGTCCGGCCCGCATGGTTTACATCTTACCAGGTGCTGTTAATAAGGTAGTGGGGTCCACCGGGCGGCCATCCTGCCGTACTTCAAAATGGAGCTGGGCCACCGGTCCTTGGGCCAGGGTGGCAATTACGCTGCCCTTTTCCACTGCCTGTCCCTGGCTTACTTTAACCTGGCCCAGGGTGCCGTACACCGTGACCAGTCCCCGGCCATGATCTATTTCCACCACCAGTCCCAGGGCAGGGTCCTCCCCGGCCCTGATGACCTTCCCCGCCAGGGCGGCCCGGACAGTTGATCCACCCGGGGCCTGGATATCGATGCCATTATGGAAATACTGCTGGCCGGCGGCAACCATCCAACCGTAGGGGCGGCTGATATTCCCCGAAAGGGGTACAGCCATGGCCGGCAGGGCCGGGCTGGCGGTCACCGGGACAGCACCTGCTCCCGGCGTGAAGGAATGGAAAACCCAGCGGTCGTAGGCATCCAGCCACATCCCTGAACGTACCAGTTGGGCTACGGCCTGGGTATAGTCCGCCGCCGGGTCGGCCAGGTAATGGCGCAATCCCAGCTGCAGGGGCTGGACCACGGGGCTGTCCAGGCGAAAAAGTATGGTTAGGGCCAGCCATAACAGGCCGGCAAAGATCCCCTGCCGCAGCCAGCGGCGGGGAAAACGCGGCGGCGGTAAGGCCCGCCCCGGTCCTGGCCAGCTACCCAGGGGTGCCCCTTTAATTTCTTCCCAGTCCCAGCTATCCCGCACCTTGCGTCCCCCCGGACAAGCATTTTTCTTTTACTATATATATGCCTGGCCGGCGGAGGTATGACTAAATGCAAGTGCTAGAAATGTAAATCAACCTCCCCCCGGCGGGTTCGCTCCAGGCGCTCCATGGTCTCCTCCCGCAAGTTGCTATCGTCAATGGTGGCCAGGGCCGTGGCAATAGCCCTTTCACCGGCAGCCTTTAACTCCGGCGGCGCTTTTGTTACCAGGTACTCCTGGAAACTTAAGATGGCATTGGGCAGGCAGAATCGCTGGATGTCACCTTCCCGCGCCAGGCCGATAAAACGTTTACCGGTACGGCCGGAGCGGTAACAGGCGGTGCAAAAACTGGGCAGGTGACCATGTTCCAGCAGCATGGTTACCATGGTGGGCAGGGAGCGGTGGTCGCCCACTTCAAACTGGGCTGCCGGGTCTTCAGCTTCAGCGTAGCCGCCCGGGCTGACACAGGAACCGGCGGAAATCTGGGATACGCCCATATCCACCAGTTCATCGCGGAGTTCCGGCCGCTCTCTGGTAGTCAGCACCAGGCCCACATAAGGTAAGGCCAGGCGGTAAACGGCAATTACCTTGCGGAAATCGGTATCGCTTAAAGGATGGGGAACCTCAGTTAAGGCTGCCCCCAGGGCCGGCCGCAGCCGCGGTACCGACATGGTATGGGGACCGGCGCCAAAGGCCTGTTCCAGGCTGCGGGCATGGCTGATGGCCGCCAGGACTTCAAAACGGTAATCATAGAGGCCCAGGAGCGGCCCCATGCCCACATCGCCAAACCCGGCGGCCATGGCCCGGTGCATGACCGTCAGGCGCCAGCCGTAGTCGGCCTTGGTACCTGTGGGATGCATGACCCGGTAGGTAGCGGGGTGGTAGGTTTCCTGGAAACACTGGTAAACGCCGGCCCCGGCCAGCTTCAAGCGGCGAAAGCCGGCTACCGTCTGGGGAGCAACGTTAAGGTGGACAATACGCAGGGGTGAATAGCGGTAAACCGCCTCGACAGCCTGGCAGAGATAATCAACATCGGTACCCGGCCGGCCTTCCCCGGCGACCAGGAGGACGCGCTGGAAGCCCTGCTCAGCCAGGGCCCGGGCTTCTTTACCAATTTCCTCCGGGCTTAAAAGCTTGCGTTTCAGGTCACTGTTATCCCGGCGGAAGCCGCAGTAGAGACAGTTATTACTGCAAAGGTTGCTGATATACAGGGGAGCAAAAAGAACTAGTCTCCGCCCGTAAACCCGCTCTTTAACCTCGGCTGCCGCCCGGTAAACCTTTTGCAGCATGGCGGCATCTTCTAAATTAAGGATAGCGGCTGCTTCTTCCAGGCTTAAACCCTTTAAAGAGCGGGCCTTACGTAAAATGGCTTCCAGGGCCGCTCCTCCGGGGGGCGGCGTTGCCAGTAGGGCCTCGATGGCTTCCCCATCAACTATCTCCTTCAGCTCACCCTCATATTCATAGGCCGGTACACTCACAACAACCACCTCCGTAAAACAGAAGTCAAAAACAGGAAGTCGTGCTAACTGCGGCCAATCATGCCCTCGGTAGGACTGCTGGGGCTGGCATAGGTTTTCTTGGGTATCCTGCCGGCGAGATACCCCATCCGCCCGGCAATTACTGCCTGGCGCATAGCCGCGGCCATGAGGACAGGGTCGCGAGCCTCAGCAATGGCCGTATTGATCAGGCAGGCCGAGGCGCCGATTTCCATAGCCAGGGCGGCGTCGGAAGGAGCGCCGATGCCGGCATCGACTACCACCGGGACATTGACGCGGTCGATGATGAGCTTGATGGCATCAAAATTGGGCAGGCCCTGTCCCGAACCTATGGGGGAACCCAGGGGCATAACCGTAGCCGCCCCGGCTTCCACCAGGCGCCGGGCCACGACTACGTCCTGGGTGGTATAGGGTAAAACAATAAAGCCTTCCTGGACCAGGATGCGGGTAGCCTCAATGGTAGCCACAGGGTCAGGTAAAAGGGTTTCCTGGTCGCCGATAACCTCCAGTTTAATCATATCGGAAAGGCCGGCTTCCCGGGCCAGGCGGGCCAGGCGCACCGCTTCATCGACGGTAGCGGCCCCGGCGGTATTGGGTAAGAGAGTGATCTTCTGCAGGTCCAGGTAATCCAGGAGGGATGGTCCCGGGGACTGGAGATTGATCCTGCGCACGGCTACCGTTACTATTTCCGCCCCTGAGGCAGCAATGGCCTGCTGCATGAGTTCCATGGTGGCATACTTGCCGGTCCCTACCATTAAGCGCGAATTGAACTCCCGTCCGGCAATGACAAGTTTATCGTCCATATTTATCCTCCTTCACAAGTTTCCTTTTTCTAAAGCTGCACTTACTGGACTCCTCCGGTGGACATCAGCCTCCCCCTACAAAGCGGATGATTTCCAGCTCATCACCTTCCTCAAGAACAGTTGTCGCGTAATCCTGCCTGGGGACAACCTGCCGGTTGCGTTCCAGGGCCAGGTAACGGCTCTCGATGCCTAGCTCCTGGAGAAGTTCGGCAACCGTCAGCCCGGCTGCTACCTCCCGCTCTTCACCATTCACCTTCAGGCGCATAATAATATTGCCTCCCCGGAAATAACTCTGTCGCAGGCTGGCATTGTCTCGCTCGCTACCTGTGCCCTCTCGGAGCGGCCAGCACTCAACTCAGACAGTATCTTTGTGAGTTTAGTGCTGGCTCAGCCTCGGGCTCGGGCGCCCAGCACTCACTAAACTCAGGTACCTCCAAAGGTAGTGCGATTGCATAAACCGAAGAACTGGTTGCTGTAACTTGGTTACTGTGAGTGCTGGGCGACCTATTCGGCATCCTTGCCTTTAGAAGCGGCCGAAGGCCTTGCTGTCCTCGGCCCCGCTTATCATCCCTCGGCTTCGCCTGGGCCGCTTCGCCGCTCGGTAGAAGCTCGCTCGCTTCCGACAAATGCCAGCCCGGTATTTTCATGTACTCGCTGGTACCGGCTGGTACTGCACTACGCACCTCTTACTTAGGGCCTGCTTTAATTCAGCTACAGCCCGGGCCGGGTCGGGAGCAGCCATAACGGCAGACATGACGGCCACGCCCCTGGCCCCGGCAGCAAGGCATTGCGGAGCGTTGGCGGCATTGATGCCGCCCAGGGCGATAATTGGTATACCAACACTGGCTACAACTTCCCGCAAGTGTCCCAGACCCCTGGGGGGAACTCCCTCCTTGGAAGCCGTGGGAAATACATGACCGAACAGCAGGTAATCAGCGCCGGCCAGCTCCGCTTCCCGGGCGGCCGCCACGCTGTGCACGGAAACCCCCACGATTTTGCCGGGCCCTAAAAGCCTGCGGGCCACGGCCGGCGGCAGGGAGTTCTCGCCCAGGTGCACCCCGTCGGCGCCGGTGGCCAGGGCCACATCCAGGCGGTCATTGACCAGCAGCCGCGTTCCCGGCGGCAGGGCCTGCTTTATATCCCGGGCCAGGTGGTAAAGCTCCTTGCCGGGTAAATCCTTTTCCCGCAGCTGCAAGTAATCGACACCGGCCAGCTTGGCAGCCAGGTCTACCAGGGACCTGGCACCCGCCAGGCGGCGGTTGGTAATGACATATAGCCAGGCCAGGGGCAACACCTCCGTAAATTCAGATGTTTTGCTTCCAATAAAAAACCGGTGTGCCTCCTTTAGGAGGTACACCGGTTGTAAACGTTCACTCTCCCTCCGCAGGCATTACCCTGATCAGGTCAACGGGTCAGGTGCTCACTAGCCCTTTCTCAGCCCCTAACAGGAGCTCCCCTGTTAAGTTTTTTATAATTCTACTATTGACAGATTCTTAACGCAAGGGTTATTTAAGGTTATTTCCGCCGTATATTCCCACTTTACGCAATCACGTCTTTACAGGCGGTGATTTTCACCCGCTTTTATACTTCCAAACCGGAGGATGAAAAAGCGCCTGGAGGACATCACCTCCAGGCGCTTTTCTACCTTAGTAATCCATCCCGCCGGGCGGCATGGGAGGCGTCTTTTCTTCCTTGGGTATCTCGGCTACCAGGGCCTCGGTGGTCAGCAGCATGGCAGCAATGCTGGCCGCATTCTGCAGGGCGCTGCGGGTAACCTTGGCCGGGTCAACGATACCGGCTTTCACCATGTCAACATACTGCTCGGTGACAGCATCGAAGCCGATGCCGGGCTTTTCGTTGCGCACCCGCTCCACGATAACCGAGCCTTCCAGGCCGGCGTTGGCCGCGATCTGGCGCAGGGGTTCTTCCAGGGCCCGTTTGATGATGCGCACACCCACGGCCTCATCGCCTTCGGCCTGGAGTTTTTCCACTGCCGGGATGCAGTGGACCAGGGTGGCGCCGCCGCCGGGGACAATACCTTCCTCAACAGCAGCCCGGGTAGCGGCCAGGGCGTCTTCCACGCGGTGTTTTTTCTCCTTGAGCTCGGTCTCGGTAGCCGCACCGACACGGATGACGGCTACGCCGCCGGCCATCTTGGCCAGACGTTCCTGTAATTTCTCGCGGTCGTAATCGGAATCGGTTTCTTCAATCTGCTTCTTAATCTGGGCAATGCGGCCGTCAATGGCCTCTTTCTTGCCGTAACCTTCGACAATGGTGGTCTTTTCCTTGGCAATCTTGACCTTCTTGGCCCGGCCCAGCATGTGGAGGTCGACATTCTCCAGCTTGACACCCAGGTCCTCGGAAATAAAGGTGCCGCCAGTCAGGATGGCAATATCCTCCATCATCGCCTTGCGGCGGTCGCCAAAGCCGGGGGCCTTGACAGCAGCGCAGTTCAGGGTACCGCGCAACTTGTTAACCACCAGGGTGGCCAAGGCTTCGCCCTCGACATCCTCGGCAATGATGACCAGGGGTTTACCCGTACGGACTACCTTTTCCAGCAGGGGTAACAGGTCATTGATAGCCGAGTTCTTCTTTTCATGGATAAGTAGATAGGGTTCTTCAAATTCGGCTTCCATGGCCTCGGCGTTGGTAACAAAATACGGCGATACATAACCGCGGTCGAATTCCATACCTTCCACTACTTCTACGGTAGTGGCCGTCCCTTTGGATTCTTCCACCGTGATGACGCCGTCTTTACCAACCTTCTCCATGGCGTCGGCAATGAGTTCGCCGATACCCCGCTCATTGGCGGCAATGGAGGCTACATGGGCAATGCTTTCCTTGGATTCTACCGGGATGCTCATCTTCTTAATTTCATCCACCACAGCTTCCACAGCCCGGTCAATGCCCTTCTTGATGAAAACGGGATTGGCACCGGCGGCCACATTTTTCAAGCCTTCCAGGACAATAGCCTGCGCCAGGACGGTAGCAGTGGTTGTCCCATCACCGGCAACATCATTGGTCTTGGAAGCGACTTCCCGGCAGAGCTGGGCACCCATGTTCTCATAGGGATCTTTCAGCTCAATTTCTTTAGCTACGGTAACCCCGTCCTTGGTAATGACCGGGGAACCAAACTTGCGTTCTATGACCACGTTGCGGCCCTTCGGTCCCAGGGTGACTTTCACCGCCTGGGCAACAGCGCTGACACCCCTTTCCAGGGCGCGCCTGGCTTCCGTATCAAAGGCCAGCTGTTTGGCAGCCATGATTTCTACCTCCTTTAAATTCCTTTATTTTTCCTTAATAGCCAGGATATCGCTGTCACGGATGATCAGGTATTCCTGGCCTTCGTACTTGACTTCAGTGCCACTGTACTTGGCAAAGACTACTATGTCACCGACCTTTACTTCCGGCGCTACCCGAGTACCGTTTTCCAGGATCTTGCCCGGCCCGACGGCCACTACTTCCCCTTCCTGGGGCTTTTCCTTGGCAGTATCCGGTAAAACAATACCCCCCTGGGTTTTTTCTTCGCCGGTCAGGACCTTGAGAACGACCCGGTCGGCAAGCGGTTTGAGCATGAAAACTCCTCCTTTCACAGCATTTAGGAGTTGTTAGCACTCACCTCAGGCAAGTGCTAACAGCCAATTATTAATATACACAAGGGGTTCTCCCTTGTCAATAGGAATAACCCTAAAAAAGAATTTTTTGCCGGCGCAGGTTAACATTGAGAACCAGCCCGAGGGCCAGCATATTGGCCAGCATGGCGCTCCCCCCGTAACTAAAGAGGGGCAGGGGTATCCCCGTCACGGGCATAATACCTGTGGTCATGCCCACATTAACCAGGATATGAAAGGTAAACATGGAGGCCACGCCGCTCACCAGCAAAGCGCCAAACATATCCTTAGCCTGGGCAGCAATCCGGATCATGCGATAGAGGAGCAGGAAATAAAGGGCGAGAATACCCACGGTGCGGACGAAGCCCAGCTCTTCCCCGACTACCGAGAAGATAAAGTCGGTATGGTGCTCCGGCAGGAAATTGAGCTGCACCTGGGAACCCTGGCGAAAGCCGACCCCCCACCACCCGCCGGAGCCGATGGCGATCTGGGACTGGATGACATGGTAACCGGCACCGGTACCGCCCTGGCCGTCGTTATAGGGATTGAGGACTACCACCAGCCGGCGCAGCTGGTAATCCTGCAGGGGCAGCGGCAGGCCAAAATGGAAGTGGGCGTAAAGGGCCAGTCCCACCAGGAGGAGACCACCGCCGGAAATTAATAATAACAGCCTGGGGTTGGCCCCTCCTACATACAACATGCCAAAAAGGATGGCCAGTAAAACCAGGGCCGTACCCAGGTCGGGCTGTTTTAAAATTAGCAGCATGGGTACAGCAACATAGGTAAAGGGTAAGATTAAATCCTGCCAGCGGTTGAGTTTGCCCTGGCGTTTATCCAGGAAGCAGGCCAGGGTAATGACCGTTATGGTCTTGGCAAATTCGGAAGGCTGCAGGAGAAAAGGCCCGAGGTTGATCCAGCGCTGGGCTCCCTTGGCTTCATGGCCAATGAGCATGACTGCGGCCAGTAAAATTAAATTCAGGACATACAGGGGCAAGTGATAGCGTTTCAGTTGCGCGTAATCGGTAAGCAGTACCAGGGTTAACCCTGTGAGGCCAATAAAAATCCACGTCAGCTGCTTTTTAACATAGTAATAGGGATCTGTTGCCACGTTGGCCGCAGCACTGCTGAGAACAGCCAGGCTGATCAACAACAGGGCAATAATGCTGCCCACAAAATAATAATCGAGGTTACGCCAGAGCCGGCGCTCAAACATTATTTTCCCCTGCCCTTAACGGAAATCGGAATGCAGGAAGTCGGTATCAGGTTGCGGATAATCGCCTATCGCCGCCGCTTTTGGCGGCGCGTCTCCATGAAGGGAGCCTCAATTATTATATAACAGCAAAACAGGTCAGGCTATAACAAAATAGGGCAACTTTAACGTCAAAAGGAAATCCCCCGGCAAATCCGGGGGATACTTTCACGCTTTCACGGCCGTCTCCGGGCTGGTCTTAAAGGTTCGCTTGACCCTCAGGATGGGGATGTTGGCCACCAGGGCCACGGAATCATTTTCCTGATTCAGGCTGACCTCCAGCCCCGTAGTATCAATATCCAGGTATTCAGAAATGACGTTGATTAAATCGTTTTTCAGGGCTTCCAGCAGGTGGGGGGAAACACCGGCCCGGTCATGGACCAGCACCAGGCGCAGGCGTTCCTTGGCAATTTTTTTGCTGGCCGTAGTATCCCGCCCGAAAAAACGCAGTAAAAATTCTAACACCCCGCTTGCGCCCCCTTCCTAGTCCAGGCCTATCAGTTTCCGGAGCCTGGCCATAAAGCCACTCCCGGCTTCCCAGTTCAAGAAGGGAACTTCTTCTCCTAAAAGGCGGCGGGAGATATTTCGGTAGGCCTGGCCGGCCCGGGAATGCCTGTCCAGAACAGCCGGTTCGCCGCGGTTGGTGGAAATAACAATATACTCGTCTTCCGGCACCACGCCGATGAGGTCAATGGCCAGGATCTCCAGCATATCCTCGATATCCATCATATCGCCTTTGCGCACCATATCCGGCCGCAGGCGATTGATAATCAAGCGCGGGGCTTCCATTTCGGCTGCTTCTAAGAGCCCGATAATGCGGTCGGCATCCCGGACGGCGGCAACTTCTGGCGTTGTAACCACCAGGGCCTTTTCCGCCCCGGCGATGGCATTTTTAAAGCCCATCTCGATACCGGCCGGGCAGTCAATCAACACAAATTCATATTCCTCGCGTAACTGGGCCATCAGGTCGATCATTTGCTGGCGGCTGACGGCCGTCTTGTCCCTGGTCTGGTTGGCCGGTAAAAGGTACAGGTTCTCCAGCCTTTTATCTTTTATTAAAGCCTGCTTTAAACGGCAACGGCCCTCGACGACGTCGAGAAGATCATACACAATCCGGTTTTCCAGGCCCATGACCACATCCAGGTTTCTTAAACCAATATCCGTATCAACCAGAACAACCTTCTTCCCCAGACTGGCCAGGCCGGTACCGAGATTGGCCGTAGTAGTCGTTTTGCCAACCCCGCCTTTACCGGAAGTGATGACAATCACTTCACCCATTTTGTTCCTCCTCTTCCTGGATCATGCTCCTGCTTAGCCATCGCTTTTCACCGCCGGGCTGGTATTTTTCAATGACGACTGCTTCATCCTGGACGCGGGCGATTTCTGGTTCTCCCGTTCCATTCTGGCCTTCATCATCAGGAGCCCTGGTAATGTAGCCGGCAATCCGCAGCTGGGTAGGCTGGAGCCGGAAGGCCATGACCACGGCCTTTTCATCGCCCTCAGCCCCGGCATGGACTACTCCCCTTAAGGTGCCCATGACAATGACATGGCCGCTGGCCACTATTTCCCCGCCGGGATGGACGTCGCCCATGACTACCACATTACCGGGGTACTTGAACCTCTGGCCGGAACGCACCGTCCGGCAGACCAGAAAGGTGTGGTTGTCCGCCCCCGGTCTCCCCCTGGCAGCCGGTATCACTATCCCCTCTCGGGTGCCTGCCCCGGTGTCACCACCAGTTGAAGAAAACACGCCTCTTCTCCTCCTTGGTACCGGGCGGCAGAATCCGCTTCGGCTTTATTAATTTTCTACACTGGTGAGGTAAATCCTGCCGCAGCAGGAAAAAAGATGGGGTCTTTTTTCCCCATCTTCTCAGCAAAAAAAGACACTCGTGGACATTATTCCACGGAAACGCCGTTAAAGGGTTTATTTAAGATCTCGGTAAGACCAAAATACTGGGCCAGGACTGCCCGGGCCACCACCCCGGCGGAATCGCCGCCGTGCCGGGCATATTCGATTACCACTGCCAAGGCAATCTGGGGGTCATCATAAGGGGCGAAGGCGACAAAGGTACCATAGAAATCACTGTTTTTGTCATCACCGGCCAGGCCCGTCTGGGCTGTACCGGTTTTGGCTGCCACCTGGATATTGGGCGGGAAATCCCGGAAAAGAAAGCCTGCCGTACCTTCGGTGGATCTGGTCACTTCCAGCATGGCTCGCCGCACCTCGGCCATTACCTCAGGAGAAATGGTCACCTTGCCGGCTATCTCAGGCTGGTACTGTTTTTTTAACGAACCGTCGGCACCAATGACCTTTTCCACCAGATAAGGCCGCCAGCGGGTGCCGCCGTTGGCCAGGGTGGCCACATAATTGGCCAGCTGGATAATGGTATAGTTATTGGCTCCCTGGCCCATGGAGGTCAGGAAGGTATCAAAGGGCTGCCAGGTAGTGTCAAAGTTATAATTAATCTGGTACTGGGCTTTAACCTGGTTTAGCTCCCTTTCCTTTTGTTTAAGGAGGTTATTCTTTTCCTCCGGGCTGGCCCCGGCCAGGAGTCCAGCATATTTCTTTTCAATCGCAGCCTCCTGGTTTTTCAACCACCGGTTCCAAACAGGGGCAAAGACTTCCTTTTTCCACGCCGGCGATGGTAGAATACCCGCAGCTTCGCCCTGGAGACCGATGGCCCCGGTAGGTTCTCCCAGGCCAAACTGGCGCGCCACCTCGTCGATTTTCTCAATGCCGGTCATATCCCCCGCCCACTGGAAGTAGGTATTGCAGGAGACGGCCATGGCCCGGTATAAATTTACATTGCCGTGGACGGCCCAGCAGTTAATGCCGCCCGGTTTCCAGTAACGGCCGGCATCATAAATGGTATCCAAGGGTTTAACGACTTGGGATTCCAGGGCCGCCAGGGCAGTGATGGGTTTAAAAACGGACCCTGGCGGGTAAACCCCCTGGATGGCCCGGTTGAAAAGGGGTTTCAGGCGCGGGTCGTTATAATAGCCCTGCTTCTTAGCGTAATTGCCGTTGACAAAATCATTGGGATTCATATCCGGCTTGCTGGCCAGGGCAAGTATCGCCCCGCTCTTGACATCCAGGACCACCGCCGCCCCGCCGCCGGCTTTGGGATTCTTTTCCTTGGTAGCCGCAATCACCTGGTCCATGGCCTTTTCCAGGGTCTGCTGGAGTTTCAAGTCAATGGTGAGCTGCACGGTATCGCCCGGGGTGGGCGGCAAGGTTACCAGGTCCCGGACTTTACGGTTATAGGCGTCTACCTCCACCTGCTCGGCGCCCTTCTTGCCGCGCAGTCCCACTTCCCGGCCGCCCTCGTTACTGTATTCCAGGAAGGCTTCAATACCGCTCTTGCCAATTTTATCGTTGAGGCCGTAATTTTCTTCTTTCCTGGCTTCAAGTTCCTGCTGGGTAATCTGGCCGACGTAACCCAGGAGGTGACCGGCCAGGGGACCGTAGGGGTAATAACGCTGGGGTTCTTCAATAATATTTACCCCCGGCAGGTCCTGGCGGTGCTCCTCCAGCCTGGTGACCGTGGCTATCGCCCGGGGATCACTGGCCGGGAGCCTTTTGATCTCCGTTGGCTGGTAACGGAAAGGGTTATTCTTGATCAATTCTTTAATAGCCGCCGGCGTCAGCTCCGGGTCCTCCAGATAGGTGGAGAGGTTATTAATGACGGCATCCATGTCCTGGTTGGGTATACTACGGATGGTAATGACATACACCGGCTGGCTGGTGGCCAGGACCTGGCCGTTCCTATCCAGGATATCACCCCGCCGGGCTTCAATGGGGTTAATGCGGATGCGGTTCTCGGCCGATTGCTTGCTGAATTCCTGGGCATTGACAATCTGGAGAAAAAACAGGCGGGAGGTTAAGAGGATAAAGATAAAGATAACGATTGCCAGGTAGCCATTAAGGCGCCTGGAGAGTTTCAGCTTCCAATTTTCCTTTTCCTGGTCCCCCATGCTGCTCCCCCTTGATAAAAGCTATACCCCAGCAGGGCCAGGCTGCCGTTATAAACGGCCATGGGTAACACAACGTTCAGTAGCCCGGCCAGCCAGGGATATTTAAAACCGGCAAGATGCCCCACTAACAAAAATAAGAAGCCCTGACCAATGGTAGCCAGGAAAGCGAGGATAGCGGGTCCCAGGAGGTTATCCTGATTCAACCAATCCTTACTTAAACCCATCAGGTACCCGCTAACCATCCTGGTCAAGGCATTAAGGCCCAGAAACTTAGCCAGGTATAAGTCCTCCAGCAGCCCGTAGATAAAACCCAGGGCAGCTCCCCGGGGTGCCCCTTTGAGAAAGGCAAAAATTGCCAGGAAAACAGTTAGCAGGTCGGCCTTTACTCCTGCCATCTTAAGGGCCGGCAGCAGGGTTGCCTCCAGGATGAGTCCTGCCAGCCCCAGGAGCACCAGCCCCAGGAACTGCATCTTCAATGCCCCCCTTGATCCGGGTAATGACCAGGACTTCTTCCAGCCGGTCAAAGTCTACCGCTGGTTGGATAATGGCCCGTTTCATAAGCCCGTCGGGCTCGGGTAAAACTTTGACCACCGTTCCCAGGAGTAAACCCTTGGGGAAAATACCGCCCAGGCCGGAAGTGACGACTACCTGATTTTCCATCACCGGGGCATCGCGGGCGATATGAATCATTTGCAGGTAGCCGCGGTAATCCGGGCTCCCCTCGACGATGCCCGGCGTCCGGTTAACCTGGACCATGCCGCCCAGGGCGCCTTCGCGGTCCAGGATCAGCAAGACTTCCGCCGTCCGGGGTGTGACGGCAATGATCCGGCCGACCACTCCCTGGGAGGTAACCACCACCTGGTCTTTTTGCAGTCCCGCCCTGGAGCCAAGGCCCAGGGTAAGGGTATGGTACCAGTTGGAAGGATTGCGGCCGATGACCGGGGCCACGGTAAAGTCAAAGGCATTGCGGTTTACTTCCGTAAATTTAAGGAGGTTGCGCAGGCGGTTGTTTTCCTGGCGGTATTCTTCCAGCTGGATGTTGGCCGCCTTTAAAGCAGCTATTTCTTGCTTCAAGGCCTGGTTCTCGGCCTGGAGGCGACTGTAATCCCTGATTGCCGCCAGCCACGCCCCGGTTTTGTTTACTACCAGGGTAATACCCCTTTCGGCCGGAGCCAGGGCATCCCGGAGGCCACCTTCTAAAATGCTTAAGTGCCCCCGTTCCAGGGCCGTCCAGCGCATGATGACATAGAAACTTAAGGCAGCCAACAACAAGATGAGAGGGGTCACGAGCTTCCGCCGGTGGGGGCCCAAAGCTCCTCCCTCCCTTTAACCTAATCGCTGCGCCGGTAAGAGCACCCGTTTCAGGACTTCAATATTTTCCAGGACCTTACCCGTACCTACAGCCACGGCCGTTAAGGGGTCTTCGGCCATATTCACGGGCATGCCCGTTTCCTGGCTCACCAGGCGGTCCAGGCCCCAGAGCAGGGAGCCGCCGCCGGCCAGAACGATGCCCCGGTCCATGAGGTCAGCAGCCAGCTCGGGAGGCGTCCTTTCCAGGCAGACCTTAATAGCCTCCAGGATGGCAGCCACCGGTTCCGCCAGGGCTTCCTGGACTTCAGCTGCCGTAATCTCAATGGTCTTGGGTAACCCGGTGACCAGGTCCCGGCCGCGGACGGCATAGGTGCGTTCTTTGCGGGCACGGTCCTCTTCCGTATCACCAAAAAAGGCCGCCCCCAGCTCGATCTTGATCTCCTCCGCCGTCCGCTCACCAATCATCAGGTTATAGGTACGTTTGATATACTGGGTAATGGCCTCATCCATTTCATCGCCGCCAATCCGAATGGAGCGGCTGGTGACAATACCTCCCAGGGAGATAACGGCTACCTCTGTAGTACCGCCGCCAATATCAACAATCATGTTGCCCGTCGGCTCGTAAACCGGCAACCCGGCACCGATGGCTGCCGCCATGGGTTCCTCAATCAGGTAAGCTTCCTTGGCCCCGGCCTGGAAGGCAGCTTCCCTCACGGCCCGCGCTTCCACGGCCGTAACGCCGGAAGGAACACCTACTACCACCCGCGGCCGTACCAGAAATCCCTTCGAAATGGACTTCTCAATAAAGTACCGCAACATACTCTGGGTAACATCAAAATCAGCAATGACCCCGTCCTTTAAAGGACGGATGGCGACAATATTACCAGGGGTCCGGCCAATCATCCGCTTGGCTTCTTCACCAACGGCCAGGACATTGCCTGTTCCCCGCTGGATGGCTACCACCGATGGTTCCCGCAGGACAATGCCCTTGTTACGGACATGCACCAGGGTATTGGCCGTTCCCAGGTCAATCCCGAGATCCCGGGCGAAGATCATACTTTAGCTCCTTCCTGCTTAACTCGCACCCATTATAGTACATGATCAAATTTAAGGGCAACAGGATATTAATAGAAGTCGGATATACATTATAATAAATTTCGTTCCTTGAAGCTGGTAAAGCGACCGTCGCCGATAATCAGATGATCCAGCACCTCGATCCCCAGGATCTGGCCGGCTTCCACCAGGCGTCGGGTAACCTGGATGTCTTCCTGGCTGGGGGTAGGATCGCCGCTGGGGTGATTATGGGCCAGGATAATGGCCGCAGCACTGCGCCGGATGGGGTCTTTAAAGACCTCGCGGGGGTGGGCCGGGGAAGAATTAAGGCTCCCTACGGAGACATTGTCTATCCCAATCACCTGGTTTTTGGTATTTAGGGAAACGGTACGGAAATTTTCCCGGTCCAGATAGCGCATTTCGTCCATGAGGAGGCCAGCTACATCCCACGGGTTCTTAATCACTGTCCGGAATAGGTTAAAAGCGGCCAGGCGCCGGCCAAGTTCCAGGGCTGCTTTCAGCTCAGCTGCCTTGGCCAGGCCAATGCCTTTTTCTTTTTGCAACTCTTCCAGGGAAGCACCGGCCAGGTACTGGAGTCCCTCGGGCCGGGAGAGCAGGCGGCAGGCCACGTCGATGGCCGTCTCGGTCCTGGTGCCCGTCCGGATAAGGATGGCTAGCAGCTCGGCATTGGACAGGGCCTGGGGCCCGGCGCTCAAAAGCCTTTCCCGGGGCCGCAAATCGGCCGGCATCTCTTTAATGGTCGTCCCTTTCGCCGCTTCCCCGGTCATTCTCTCTCTCCTCCCCACACATCCACGCCGAACTCCTCCAGGAGCTCCACCACTTTGACCAGGGGCAGGCCGACGACGTTAAAATAGTCGCCGTTGATCCTTTCCACCAGCAGGGCGCCGCGTTCCTGGATGCCGTAAGCCCCGGCTTTATCCAGGGGTTCCCCTGTGGCTACGTAGGCGGAAATCACAGCCGGTGCCACCTGGCGAAAAGTTACTTCCGTGCTGGCGTGGGTAAACTTTTCTTCGCCGCCCGGGGCCCTGACTACCGCCACCCCGGTATAAACGGTATGGGTACGGCCGCTTAAAAAGGCCAGCATCGTCGCGGCTTCTGCCGGTGAGGCCGGTTTGCCAAGAACCTGCCCCTGGCAGACGACAATGGTATCGGCACCGATGACCAGGCCCTCTTTACATGTACCAGCCACGGCCCGGGCCTTGGCCAGGGCCAGGGCCTCTACCCTGGCCGCCGGTGGCAGGTCCCTGAAGTTGCTTTCATCCACCTGGCTGGGGTGGACGTCGAAGCTTAAACCTATGCGTTGCAAGAGTTCACGCCGTCGCGGTGAGGCCGAAGCGAGAATTAACCTCTCCACCAGGTTTTCCTCCGAAAACATCTTAGCGAGGGTATGTCCCTTAGCCGCTCAGGAACTACGCGCTGCCATAACAACGGCCCGGTTCGGCCGCCCTACGCCGCCCGCGGATTGCCAATGATGGGGTTAGCCCCTGCAAACATGCCACCCCTTACCTCCCGGCCTTTATGCTCCGGCGGAAGGCCAGGTTAAAGGTGAGTAGTTCCAGGTTGACGGAAAGGTCAACATTGCGGAGTTCAATGTGCTCCGGTACATTGAGCACCCGGGGGGCAAAGTTTAATATTCCCTGGATGCTTGTCTCAGCCAGCTGGTCGGCGACGTCCTGGGCATACTCCGCCGGTACGGCAATGATGGCGATCTGGGCCTTTTCCCGTTCGATAATTTCCTTCAGGCGCTCCATGGGGTAGACTTCAACGCCGTTCAAGCGGTAGCCGATTTTATGGGGAGCATTGTCAAAAATGCCTACCACCTTAAAACCGCGCTCGCGAAAGCCACCGTACATGGACAGGGCCGTACCCAGGTTGCCGGCACCGATGATGACCACCGACCAGGTGGTGTTGAGACCCAGGATCTTGATGATATGCCAGTAAAGATCTTTTACATTATACCCCACCCCACGGGTACCGAATTCGCCAAAATAGGCCAGGTCCTTGCGTACCTGGGCCGGGCTAACGCCAACGCCGTCGGCTATTTCCCCCGAAGAGATGGTTGTCACTCCCCGCCGGTCGACCTGGGCCAGGTAGCGGGAATAAACTGAAAGCCGTATAATAGTTGCCTCTGGAATTTTGAGGGTCTTCACCTTAACCTGCCCCCTTGATGGCTAAATATCGCCTTGCACAAGTTATATTTTAAAGATATTCGCTACCGGCAGGTAAAATCCTCTTTTTTGAGCTTCTTAAGCCATTCTCTGGCGTCTGCCACCATGTACAATGATCCTGTTACACAGATGAGGTCAGACG
Source organism: Neomoorella stamsii (assembly GCF_002995805.1). Classification (GTDB taxonomy): domain Bacteria; phylum Bacillota; class DSM-521; order Neomoorellales; family Neomoorellaceae; genus Neomoorella; species Neomoorella stamsii. The sequence continues at coordinate 88,510 of NZ_PVXL01000021.1, read as the reverse complement.
GCCCGGCAATATGCAAAGCGCGGTTCAGGGCTGCAGGGATACTTTCAATAACTTCTACCTGTTCAACATACCGGCGCACAAGGCCCGCCAGGGACTGCCACTCCCCGGCGCGGGGATTATTGGGCCGGGTGACAATTACCGCTGCAGCCTTTGGGGCCAGCTCGGCCACTACCTTTTCGCGCTCTTTGTCGGCCAGCATCCCCAGGACCAGGATTAGCTGCCGGTAGGAGAATATTTCTTCCAGGGCCCGGCGGAGAGTCCTGGCCCCGTCAACGTTATGGGCGCCATCGATGACTACCATGGGTTCCCGATGCATAATTTCCAGCCGGCCCGGCCAGGAAGCCTGCGCCAGGCCATGGCGGATATGAGTCGCCGTGACCCCAAGGCCGTGGTGGCGCACGGCCGCTTCGACCACAGTGACGGCTATAGCGGCATTTTCCAGCTGGTGCCTGCCCAGCAGGGGGGTTCTAAGGCCTTCATAAGTTCCCAGCTGGCCCTGCAGGTCAAACTCGCCCCCGGCCAGGGACACCCGGCGTTCCTGCCAGGTGACATCCCGGCCCACGCGGTAAAGGGTGGCCCCCTTTTCCCGGCAGGTACGGCTGATTACTTCCAGGGCCTCGGGGCGATGGGCCGCAGTCACCACGATGCCGCCTTCCTTGATAATCCCGGCCTTGACCCTGGCTATTGCAGCTATATTGTTCCCCAGGTACTGCATGTGATCCATACCCACATTGGTGATGACACTTACCAGGGCAGAATCAATAACATTGGTAGAATCAATGGCCCCCCCGAGGCCGACCTCCAGGACCGCCAGGTCAACACCCTCCTCGGCAAAATATTTCAGGGCCACTGCCGTACTTACTTCAAATTCCGTCGGGTGTTCATAACCTGCGGCCACCATGGCCTCTAATACCGGCTTAAACCATGTCAGGAGGGCTGCCAGGCGTTCTTCGGGAATACTCGCGCCATTAATCCGCATCCGTTCGGTATAGGAATGAAGGTGAGGAGAAGTAAAAAGACCTACCCGGTAACCGGCCTGCTCCAGGATACTGGCAACCATGGCGGCTACCGAACCCTTGCCGTTGGTCCCGCCAATATGGATAAACCGCAACCGTTCCTGGGGCGAACCGCACCGGCGGGTGAGCTCTTTAATCCGCTCCAGGCCAAGATTACAGCCAAACTTTGTCAGCTGCCTTAGAAATTCCAGTGCTTCCCTATAGTTCACCCCTTCGCCTCCTAACCCTGGAGGAAGCTCAGGCGCTGGCTCAAAGCCGCTACCTTGCTCTTTAATTCCGCCGCCCTGGCTTCTTCCTTGGCCACAATGGCCGCCGGGGCCTTGGTGCGGAAGTCGACCCTGGCCAGTTTCTTTTCCACCTTTTCTAGCTCGGCCCGGGTATTTTGCAGTTCCTTCTCCAGGCGGGCTTGTTCCTTTTCCAGGTCAATCAGGCCGGCCAGGGGCAGGAACACCTGGATGCCGCCGGTGACCGCCGTTGCCGCCCGGGCGGGTGGCTGGGGTAAAGCAGCCTTCACCTCCACCGGGCTGGCTGCCGCCAAGACTTCCAGGTAAAGGGAGGCCCGTTGCAATATTTGCCGGTCTTTATCTGCTTCTGCTACGAGGATGACCTCTGCCGTCCGGCCCGGGGGTACATTCATTTCGCTGCGCAGGTTGCGGATGGCCCTGATGACGGCCATAATTAATTCCATGGCCCTCTCCGCTTCCCTGTCATCCCGCTCCGGCAAAGCCCGGGGCCAGGAGCTGACCATGATGCTCTCCCTTTTCCCCGGTAAGTGCTGCCATATCTCTTCGGTAATAAAGGGCATAAAGGGATGGAGGAGCTGGAGGCTTTTACCCAGGACTTCCACCAAAACCCCCTGGGCCACCTGCCGGGCTTTTTGATCCTTGCCGTACAGGCGGGGTTTGATTAGTTCAATATACCAGTCGCAAAATTCCCCCCAGAAAAAGTCGTAAAGGAGCCGGGCCACCTCGCCGATTTCATAGGCCTCGAGGCCCTCCGTGACCTCGCCAATCAGCCGGTTTAAACGGCTTAAAATCCAGCGGTCGGGCAGGGCCAGATCTTTTGGCTCAAGGAGAACGGGTTTAAAGTCCTCCAAGTTCAGGAGGGCAAAGCGGGCCGCATTCCAGATTTTATTGGTGAAATTGCGGGTGCCCTCTAGGCGTTCGGGATGAAAACGCAGGTCGTTCCCCGGCGTATTGCCGGTAACCAGCATAAAGCGCAGGCAGTCGGCCCCGTATTTTTCGATTACCTCCATGGGATCGACGCCGTTACCCAGGGATTTACTCATTTTCCGCCCTTGCGCATCCAGGACGAGGCCATGGATGAGAACCTCCCGGAAGGGCACCTGGCCCATGAACTCCAGGCCCATGAAAAGCATCCGGGCGACCCAGAAAAAGATGATGTCCCGGCCTGTTACCAGGACGGAAGTGGGATAGAAAGTTTTCAGTTCCGGGGTATCTTCCGGCCAGCCCAGGGTGGAAAAGGGCCAGAGGGCGGAACTGAACCACGTATCCAGGACATCGGGATCCTGTTCCAGGGCCGTACTGCCGCAGGCAGGACACTCCTCAGGATCTGCTACGGCGCAAATTTCTTCACCGCACTGCTGGCAGTACCAGACGGGAATGCGGTGGCCCCACCAGAGCTGGCGGGAAATGCACCAGTCACGGATATTCTCCAGCCAGTTCAGGTATATTTTCGTGAAGCGTTCCGGGATAAAGCGGACCTTACCTTCTTTCGCCGCCTGGATGGCCGGCGCGGCCAGGGGAGCCATGCGCACGAACCACTGTGGTGAAACCAGGGGCTCCACCACGGTGCCGCAGCGATAACAGTGCCCCACGGCATGGGTGTACTCTTCCACCTTGACCAGGAAGCCCTTATTTTTCAGGTCTTCAACTATTCTCTGGCGGCAGGCGTAGCGTTCCATGCCCGCGTAGGGACCTGCTTCTTCCGTCATCACCGCATCCTTGCCGATGACGGTAATGGCGGGAAGGTTATGCCGGGCCGCCACTTCAAAGTCATTGGGATCATGAGCCGGGGTAATTTTAACGGCGCCGGTGCCAAAGGAAGGATCGACGTAGCTGTCGGCGATGAGGGGGATTTCCCGGTTAACCAGGGGGAGGATCAGGGTTTTCCCGATCAACCCCTGGTAACGCTCGTCCCCGGGGTTCACGGCTACGGCCGTATCGCCCAGCATGGTTTCCGGCCGGGTGGTGGCCACGGTAATACCGCCGCTGCCGTCTTTAAAGGGATAGCGGATATACCAGAGACGGCCGGCTTCCTCTTCATGCTCCACTTCGATATCGGAAATGGTGGTGTGGCAGCGGGGGCACCAGTTGATAATATAACTGCCCCGGTAAATAAGGCCCTTTTCATAAAGGCGGACAAAGACCTCGCGCACAGCCCGGGAACAGCCCTCATCCATGGTAAAGCGCTCCCGGCTCCAGTCGCAGGAGGTGCCCAGGAGGCGCAGTTGCCTGGTAATGCGGTTGCCATACTCGTTTTTCCAGGCCCAGACTCGCTCCAGGAACTTCTCCCGGCCCAGGTCATACTTGCTCAAGCCTTCCTTGGCCAGTTCTTCTTCCACCCGGGCCTGGGTGGCTATGCCGGCATGGTCGGTACCCGGCACCCAGAGGGTAGCATCCCCCCGCATGCGGTGCCAGCGGGTGAGGATGTCCTGGAGGGTATTGTCCAGGGCATGGCCCAGGTGCAGGCTCCCGGTAACGTTGGGCGGGGGCATAACTATGCTGAATGGTTGCTGGCCTGCTGCCGGCAGGGGACCGCGAAAATAGCCTTCTTGCGTCCAGTAGCGGTACCATTTTTCTTCCACGGCTTTAGGATCGTAGACCTTATCTAGCGCAGCCAAAACGCTTGCCTCCTTACCTACAAAAAACCCCCATCCGCCCGGACGGACGAGGGGAGATAAGCCATAGCGGCGCTCTCTACGGTACTATCTTACCGATTTCTGGCTCTTACTGTCAAGTATTGTCTGTTATTCTTCCTTCCTCACCAGGGATTCCTTCAGGACTTCATCCATATGCTCCACCAGGATGAAGTTGAGCTTGCGCCGGATATTGGCCGGGATGTCCTCCAGGTTTTTTTCATTCTCCCGGGGGAGGATAATGTTTTTGAGACCGGCCCGGTGGGCCGCCAGGACCTTTTCTTTAATACCGCCTACCGGCAACACCCGGCCGCGCAGGGTTATCTCGCCCGTCATGGCCAGGTTGGCCTTCACAGGTACACCGGTGAGGGCCGAGGCCATGGCCGTGGCCATGGTAATCCCCGCCGAAGGCCCGTCTTTGGGGATGGCCCCCTCGGGCACGTGGATGTGCAGGTCATGCTTCTCATGGAAGTCTGCTTCCAGCCCCAGGGCGTCCGCCCGGGAACGGATATAGCTGAAGCCGGCGTAAGCGGATTCTTTCATGACATCGCCGAGTTTCCCCGTCAGGGTAAGGTTACCCTTACCCTTCATGACGGAAACTTCTACATTGAGCACCTCGCCGCCGACTTCCGTCCAGGCCAGCCCGTTGGCCACCCCTACCACCTCATTCTGGAAGGCTTCCGTGTGCCGGTAACGGGGAATACCCAGGTACTCTTCCACGTTGCTGGCGGTTATTCTAACTGCCTTAGTTTTACCGCTGACAATATCCCGGGCCGTTTTGCGGCAAATGGTGGCAATCTGCCGCTCCAGGTTGCGCACCCCGGCTTCCCGGGTGTATTCCCGTACAATCCGGCGCAGGGCATTTTCCGATATTTCCAGCTGGTCCTTTTTCAGGCCGTGTTCCTTGATTTGTTTGGGCAATAAATGCAAAGCAGCAATTTTAACCTTTTCCTCTTCGGTATAACCCGGGATGCGGATAACCTCCATCCGGTCGAGCAACGGGCGCGGGATGGAGTATTCGACGTTGGCCGTGGTAATAAACATAACCCTGGAGAGATCAAAGGGAGCTTCAATATAGTGATCGCTGAACATATGGTTCTGTTCCGGGTCCAGGACCTCCAGCAGGGCCGAAGCCGGGTCGCCGCGAAAGTCGCTGCTCAGTTTATCAATTTCATCCAGTAAAAAGACCGGGTTCCTGGTACCTGCCTGCTTCATGCCCTGGATTATCCGCCCCGGCAGGGCGCCCACATAGGTGCGCCGGTGGCCCCGGATTTCGGCCTCATCCCGCACACCGCCCAGGGAGATGCGTACAAACTTGCGCTGCAGGGCCCGGGCAATGGATTTGGCCAGGGAGGTCTTGCCTACCCCCGGCGGCCCGACAAAGCAGATGATGGGACCTTTCATTTTCTTAGCCAGCTGGCGGATAGCCAGGTATTCCAGGATGCGGTCCTTGACTTCCTTTAAGCCATAGTGATCCTCATCAAGGATGCGCTCGGCCACCTTTACATCCAGGCGGTCCCGGGTTTGCTTGTTCCACGGCAGGCTCAAAAGCCAGTCCAGGTAGTTGCGAACAACCGTTGTCTCAGCAACCATGGGCGGCATTTTTTCCAGGCGTTCGACTTCCTTTAAAGCCCGCTCCCGCACGTCTTTGGGCAGCCTGGCTGCTTCAATTTTCTGCCGCAGTTCCTCGGCCTCGGCTACCCTTTCATCTTTTTCCCCCAGCTCTTTCTGGATGGCTTTAATCTGCTCACGCAGGTAGTATTCCTTCTGGGTCTTTTCCATCTGCTTGCGGACGCGTAAGTTGATCTTCCGTTCCAGTTCCAGGATTTCCTTTTCCTTGGCCAGGATTTCGCACAAGAGGTTCAGGCGTTCTTTAATGTCTACCGCTTCCAGCACGGCCTGTTTATCAGTCAGTTTAAGGTTAAGGTGGGAAGCCACCACATCGGCCAGCCGCCCCGGTTCCTCCAGGCTAACGACGGCCACCACCGTCTCCGGGGGGATTCTTTTGGACATCTTGACATAGGTCTCAAATTCATCGATCAGGCAGCGCATGAGGGCTTCGATTTCGCTGGAAGTTTCGGCAGGCTCCGGGGCTTCCTCAACTTCAACTTTAAGGAAGGGATCATAGCTCAAATATTCCCTGATCTTTCCCCGCCGGATACCCTCAACGAGGATGCGAATGGTGCCACCGGGTAATTTTAATAATTGCTTTATCTCAGCTATGGTCCCGGTAGTATAAATATCATCTTCCCCGGGATCGTCATCCTGGGCCTCCTTTTGCATGGCCAGGAAAATAACCCGGTCCCTTAGCATTGCCTCCTCAATGGCACTGACCGAACGCTCCCGCCCGACATCCAGGTGAATTACCGTGTAAGGAAAAACAATAACCCCTCGCAGGGGCAACAGGGGAAGGATTCGACTCAAACTTTACACCTCCAGGGTGCTCCCTCGTATATACTTTTATCTCTCCAGGTAATTATTCGAGTATATTCTACGGCATTATTCGTCTTATTGCAATAGCTTTAGCAGCTTAACGGGCGGGAGGGCAAAGGTGAAGCGCTTAAAACCTGGGGCCGGGCTTTGAAGCTTTCATGGCCGCTAACCTTTGCCCGCGGCATTAAGGCCTGTTCCAGGACCTCGTTGACCGTCTGCACAGGCACTACCTGGATATCCGGCAAAGAGCGGTATATTTCCTGCCAGTTATCTTTAGGAATGAGCACTTTTTTCGCCCCGGCAAGGCGGGCAGCTTCTACCTTGGCCACCACACCGCCCACCGGCCGGACGGCACCCCGGATAGAAACTTCCCCGGTCATGGCAACCAGGTTGTTAACCGGTATGTCTGTAAAGGCGGAATAAGCTGCCGTTAACATGCTGATACCGGCGGAAGGCCCATCTACCGGTACTCCCCCGGGAAAATTAAGGTGAATATCATAATCCCGTACATCTACCTGTAAGAGCTTGCGTAAGACAGTCAGGACATTATCCACCGCATTGCGGGCCATGCTCCGGCGCCGCACCCGGCGGCCGTCGCTACTTCCGCTTTCTTCTTCCTCGATGACGCCCGTAACGGTAACCTGGCCGCGGCGGTGGCCGGCAAAATTAACGCTGGCTTCCAGCTCGACGAGAAGGCCCATATTGGGACCGTAGACAGCCAGGGCGTTAACCACGCCCACCTGGGGCTCAACTGGAACCCGGCCGTCCTGGCGCGGGGTATATTGGCAGCTGGTTACCACCCATTCCACATCCTCGCGGGTAATCTCCTGGCGCTTTTCCGTAATGGCCAGGCCTGCTGCCAGCTGCACCATGTTAACGGCTTCGCGGCCGTTGGTGGCATACTGCTTGATTACTTCCACGGCGGCCGGGGCAATGGTTAAGTTTATCTTCCTGGCCGCATTGCGGACAATGATGCCGATTTCTTCGGCGAGCAGGGGGCGGAAAAAGACTTCCAGGCAGCGTGAGCGGATGGCGGCCGGGATCTCCTGGGGCAAACGGGTGGTGGCTCCTACCAGGCGAAAATCGGCCGGCAAGCCGTTCCGGAAGATATCATGGATATGGCTGGGGATATTGCTGTCTTCCGAACTGTAATAAGCGCTTTCCAGGATCACTTTCCGGTCTTCCAGGACCTTTAGCAGCTTGTTAATCTGGATGGGGTGCAGTTCGCCAATTTCATCAATAAACAGGATACCTCCGTGGGCGCGGGTGACGGCCCCGGGTTTGGGCTGGGGAATACCAGCCATTCCCAGGGGGCCGGCCCCCTGGTAGATGGGGTCATGCACGGAACCAATCAGGGGATCGGCAATGCCCCGTTCATCAAAACGCGAGGTCGCCCCGTCTACTTCCACAAACTGAGCCGTCTCTTTAAAGGGGGAGTGGGGGTTTTTCTTAGCTTCTTCCAGGACCAGGCGGGCCGCTGCCGTCTTGCCTACCCCCGGCGGCCCGTAGATAATAACGTGCTGGGGGTTGGGACCACAAAGGGCGGCCCGGAGCGCTTTAAGGCCCTCCTCCTGGCCGATTATCTCCTCAAAAGTAGTGGGCCGGGTCTTTTCCGCCAGGGGTTCCGACAGGGATATTTCCCGCATCCGCTGGAGTTTCTCCAGTTCTTTACGGGATTCCTTCTCGACAGCCACCCGGTTGCCCTGCTGGTTGCGCAAAAGGTTCCAGAAATAGAGGCCGATTATCACGGCAAAAAATATCTGGATAAAGCTTAAGAATCCTCCCAGGCCCTGACCCCATTCATACATTGGTCTTTACTCCTTTCCGGATATCTCTATCACCTAAAGTTTATCCGGAAAGGAAGATTTTATCCAAAAAGGCGGTGGCTTGCCCGCCACCGCCTTGCCATCAGGCAGTTTCTTCTTTTTTCTTCTTCCTTTCTACCGTCAACAGCAGGGGTTCTTCCTTACGCAGGACTACATCTTTAGTGACGATACACTTGCTGATGTTGCTCCGGGAAGGTATTTCATACATTACGTCCAGCATTATCTCTTCCAGGATCGCCCTTAAGCCCCGGGCACCGGTTTCCCGTTTCAGGGCCTCTTTAGCAATGGTCCGCAGGGCGTCTTCTTTGAATTCCAGGGTGACCCCGTCAATTTCAAACAACTTCTGGTACTGCTTCACCAGGGCGTTGCGTGGTTCTGTCAGCACCCGGACCAGGGCATCTTCGTCCAGGGCATCCAGGGTGACGATAACCGGCAGGCGGCCGACAAACTCGGGGATTAACCCGTACTTCAACAGATCGACCGGCTGGACCTGCTTTAAGATATCGCCCACCTGGATATCCTTTTTGCCGCGGATTTCCGCACCAAAGCCCATGGTCTTCTGGGAGATGCGGTTTTTGATAATTTTATCCAGGCCGTCGAAGGCACCGCCGCAAATGAAGAGGATATTGGTGGTATCCAGCTGGATGAACTCCTGGTGGGGGTGCTTGCGTCCCCCCTGGGGAGGTACACTGGCAATGGTCCCTTCCAGGATCTTGAGAAGGGCCTGCTGGACACCTTCGCCCGACACGTCCCGGGTAATGGACGGGTTTTCCGACTTGCGGGCGATTTTATCTATTTCATCGATATAGACGATACCCTTTTCCGCCTTCTCCACATCGTAGTCAGCCGCCTGGATGAGCTTTAACAGGATGTTCTCCACATCCTCGCCCACATAGCCGGCTTCCGTGAGGGAAGTGGCGTCGGCAATAGCAAAGGGTACATTCAGGATCCTGGCCAGGGTCTGGGCCAGGAGTGTTTTACCACTACCGGTGGGCCCGAGCATGATGATGTTGCTCTTCTGGAGTTCGACGTCATCCATCTTCATGCCCAGGTTGATGCGCTTGTAGTGGTTATAAACGGCTACGGACAGGGCCTTTTTTGCCTTATCCTGGCCGATGACGTACTGATCGAGGATTTCCCGGATCTCTTTGGGTTTGGGCAACTCGCCCATTTCCAGGTTCAGGTCCTCGCTCAACTCTTCCTCGATTATCTCATTGCATAGCTCAATGCACTCGTCGCAAATATAGACACCAGGGCCGGCGACCAGCTTTTTGACCTGGTCCTGAAGTTTACCACAGAAGGAGCACTTCAGCTGACCCTTATCGTCGGTGTATTTATACATGATGTTAGTTCACCTCGCTGTCCCTATTTACCGGGCAACTCGCGCTTGGTGATCACCTCATCGATTAAACCGTACTCTTTCGCTTCCTGGGCGGTCATGAAATGATCGCGGTCGGTGTCCTTAGCAATCTGTTCCACCGATTTACCGGTAATATCGCTTAAAATACGGTTTAATGTATCCCGGATGGCCAGGATACGCCTAGCATGGATCTCGATATCCACGGCCTGCCCCTGGGTACCACCCATGGGCTGGTGAATCATGATTTCACTGTGGGGCAGGGCAAAGCGCTTGCCTTTAGCGCCGGCAGCCAGGAGAAAAGCGCCCATGCTGGCTGCCAGGCCGACGCAAATGGTGGAAACATCGGGCCGGATATACTGCATGGTATCAAAGATAGCCATCCCGGCCGGGATGGAACCACCCGGGCTGTTGATATACAGGTGGATATCTTTATCGGGATCTTCTGCCTCCAGGAATAGCATCTGGGCAATCACCAGATTGGCTACATGATCGTCGATGGCGCTTCCCAGGAAGATAATCCGGTCTTTCAACAAGCGGGAATAAATGTCGTAGGCCCGCTCGCCCCTGTTGGTCTGCTCAACTACTACTGGTACCAGGATTGACACTCCTTACCCACCTCCGTGGTAAAAAATTCCTTCCACAACCTCTTCACCTTAATAGTCTACTTCCCCTAGCCTTCAGTTGCAGCAGTTTCTCCTGTCTCCCTGCTTTCTCCTGTCTCCCCGTCCCCGCCTTCCCGGGGTGGTACTGCCACACTCTGCTCTACTAGAAAATCAATGGTCTTTTTAATCATTATATCGTATTTCAAGAAAGACAGGTAGTCAAGATTCTGTCGCAATTCAGCTGGATCCTGGCGGGTAATCCTGGCCATCTTTTCAATTTCATCCCGGAGTTCTTCTTCGGTAGCCTCGATATTTTCCGCCCTGGCGATAGCTTCCAGCACCAGCTCGGTCTTAACGTCCTTTTCCGCCTCCGGCCGGAAATCCTGCTCCAGCTCATCTATATTCTTTCCCGTAGCATTCAAGAATTCTTCCAGGGTTATCTTCCTTAGTTGCAGGTTGCGTTCCAGTTCCCTGATGCGGGTTTCGATCCGCCGTTTAACCATGACTTCCGGTAAATCCACCGTGGCTGCCGCCACGGCCTTTTCCACTACGGCCCGCCTTACGGCAGCATCAATCTCCTGCCGCCGCCTCTCTTCCAGCCGGCGGCGGATATCCTGGCGCAGTTCGGCCAGGGTCTCGCACTCGCTGACATCTTTAGCGAATTCATCATCCAGGGGGGCCAGCTCTTTCCGTTTAATGCCCCGGATGGTAACCTGGAAGATGGCTTCCTTGCCTGCCAGGTCTTTTTGATGGTAGTCGGCAGGGAAGGTAACGGTAACGGTACGTTCCTCGTTTACCCGGGCACCCACCAGCTGTTCTTCAAAGCCGGGGACAAAGGTACCCGCGCCCAATTCCAGGGGGTAATTATTGCCTTCTAAACCTGGATAAGGCTCTCCATCTACCGTTCCCTTAAAATCAATGCTGACAATATCCCCCGCTACTGTCGGTTCATCTTCGATGATCTTGAGGGTTGCATTGCGTTCCTGCAAGTTTTTCAGGTAGGCGTCGATATCTTCTTCGGTAACTCTTACTTCCGGCCGTTCCACTTCGAGGCCCTTGTAGGTGCCCAGGTGGACTTCCGGCTTGACTTCTACCCTGGCCTTGAAGATTAAAGGCTCGCCTTCCTCCACCTTGACTATTTCCACTTCCGGGCGATCGATGGGTTCCAGCTTGTGTTCGGCCACTGCTTCTTCATAGGCCGGTGGAATAACGATTTCCGCTGCCTCATTATAGATAGGCTCTTTGCCGATATACCGTTCCAGGATAAAACGTGGAGCCTTACCTTTCCTGAACCCCGGGATGTTTACCTGCTTTACCAGGCGGCGGTAAGCTTGATCCAGGGCTTTCTGCACCCTGGGGGCTTCCACTTCAATTTCCAGAAGTACCTGGTGCTTATCTAACTTCTCGACGGTAGCCTTCATTACTTACTTGCTCCTCCCTGCTCCCGACTACTGGACGCCATTCATTATGACCATCCATTTAGCTTAAAATACTATCAGGCTTTTATTTCGCCGCTTTGCCTGCCTTTTCCTGCCACCCTTATCAAAAAATAAATAAGCCAGTAGAATAACACCTCGGACAGGTAAATACCCGATCCGAGGTTGCCCAGGCCAAAAATATGGAGCGGAAGACGGGATTTGAACCCGCGACCCTCGCCTTGGCAAGGCGATGCTCTACCGCTGAGCTACTTCCGCCCGTTATTCAGGCACTACCGCGCTTTCCGTAGCGATATATTAGCAGATAGCCACGGTTCTGTCAAGTTTTCTGTTTTCTGCCCGCCGGGGCTGTGACAATTTAACTCACCGGTCAGGTTGAATAATCTCCCCATCAGCCACGGTAATCAGGCCTCTACGCTCGTCTTCAATCTCTTGTAAAAGATTGTGAACCAGGATGTTAACCTGACCTTCGATTAACCTCAAGAGATAGTTTTTATAGGTTGCTGGCAAATTCTTGCGGCGCAGGTAATCGTCCAGGAGGGCTTCCAGTACTTCCTGGTTAACAAGTTTATCCCGGCAGGTCATCAGACAATAAACCTATGGTTTTATTCATTAAACCTATACCCCTTCCTGGCATTCATGTACGCGTAGCGCCTTCATGGAAAACTACCAAAAAAATAAAGGACAGCCTTTAACGCCAAAGGCCGCCCCCGTCTTGACGCTGGAACATATGGCAGCAAAAAATACCGGCAGCCTGGCGATCTTAGCTCTTCCAGCCTTAGACCCATGGCTTTGCGCCCCCCCCTTTCGGTGGGGTTTGCCTTTAGCGGTAACATTTTACGCTATTCTACATTTATATCTTTTTTCCTGCAAAATATACCAATTTTTTGTGGCTAAAAAAATAACCCGGTAAAATCCGGGTGTGGTAAGGTATATATTTAATAAGGAGGTCAGAGGGCTTTGCTCGCCTTTATAATAGCACCCCGCCGTTATAATTATATTAAGCCCTCTTTAAAAATGAATTAAATTTAAACTAAGGCGGGATTAAGTGCCGGAGTTTTCACCCCTGGCCAGGCTTTCCAGCAGTTTTACCCGGCCGGAGACGTTGTTGAGGTGCTCCAGCATGGCATTGCGCGCTTCCCGCGGCCGTCTCTTGCGGATGTTCTCCAATATTTTCCGGTGTTCAGTCACCACCAGTTCCCGGTGCCAGGGAAAGGTCCTGCCGTAGCGTAAACTCAATTGAAAATACTGCCGTATGATATGCTCGATAGTGGTAGCAGTCTGGATAAAAATAGGATTCTTGGTAGCTAATGCTATGCTGTTATGAAACTGGTAATCAGGTTCGATGGTAATTTCTCCCCTGGTTATCTCTTCTTCCAACCTTTTTTCTGCCGCTTCCATGGCCTCAAGGTCCGCCTCGTCGCTCCTTTCGGCGGCCAAGGCAGCAGCCTCGGCTTCCAGCGCCCGGCGAAACTCCACCCAGGAGAGGAGCTGCTCGTATTCCACCTCGTTTAATTGCGCCATCAGGTCCTCCGGTTCCAGGGGGAAGCGCTTGACAAAAATACCGTTACCGTGTCTTATCTCCAGGATGCCGCTGGAGGCCAGGACAGAGAGGCCTTCCCGTAAAGTAGGGGTACCCACCCCGAACATTTCGCTCAATTCTTGAACGGGTGGCAGCCGGTCCCCTACTTTGTACTCCCCGGTTTTGATCAACCGGGTAATGCGCTCTACCACTTCTTCATACATTTTCTTCTTACGGATGACAAGTCTGCCTTCCATGGTTATTCACGCACCCATATTTATAATGTTCTCATTAAGACCTCGCTGTCCTATTACCCATCGAGTTAGCCGCTCGCGGTGTCATGGGAGTTTAAACCTTTGAACCAAGGTCCAGGCGGCTTACAGTCGGCCTGGACCTCCTAAATAATATACTACTTCTAATGCTTCCTTGCCTCGACCTGCGCCAGTTTCTCATAGAAGCGAATAATAGCCCCATGGTCGGCGTCACCCAGGCCGTCAACCTTTAAGGCCTGGAGAATTTCCATGGCCACAGAAGTCATGGGCAGAGGCACTCCTACCTCATGCCCGGCAGCCAAGGCATTGGCCAGGTCTTTGATATGCAAATTGATCCGGAAACCGGGCTTGAATTGCCCGGCCAGCACCAAGGGCGCCTTGGCGTCCAGGACCGTACTCCCGGCCAGGCCGCCGCGGATGGCCTGGTAGACCAGTTCCGGGTCGACGCCAGCTTTGGTGGCCAGGACCAGGGCCTCGGACATGGCGGCAATGTTCAGGGCTACAATGATCTGGTTGGCCAGCTTGGTCACATTGCCGGCGCCAATGTCACCGACGCGGACCACGGAAGATCCCATGGCCTTTAATATATTATAACATTCATCAAAGTCTTCTTGCTTACCTCCGACCATTATCGACAGGGTACCGTCGATGGCCTTGGGTTCACCACCGCTCACCGGCGCGTCTAACATACGCACGCCCTTTTCAGCCAGCTTCCCGGCTATTTCCCTGCTGACCATAGGGTCAATGGAGCTCATATCGATAAGGATTGAACCGGGCCGGGCACCCTCAATTACCCCCTTTTGCCCCAGGACAGCCTCCCTCACGTGGGGGGAATTGGGCAGCATGGTAATAAATTTATCGCAGCGTTCGGCCACCTCCCGGCAAGAGACGGCCGGTTCCGCACCGGCGGCAACCACTTCTTCTACCGCTGCCTTATTGATATCATAGACCACCAGCTCATAGCCAGCCTTTAACAGGTTTTTGCTCATGGGTTTGCCCATGATGCCCAGTCCGATGAAGCCAATTTTACTCATCTTTTTTACCCCTTTCACTAGAATTTTTGCCTGCTCTTAATACCGCCCAGGCGGCACCCTCCTTATGGGGGCTAACACATTCCTCAAATTAACCCAGGCTGTGCCCGTACTCCGCCACCCAGTCTAAAGACTTGCGCGTGTCCGGCACTGGAATATATTCCAGGGACACATAACCATTATAACCCAGGTTGTCCAGCTCCCGCAGCAAAAAAGGATAATTGATCTCGCCCGTGCCCGGCTGGTGCCGGCCGGGGTTGTCGGCGATCTGGATGTGCCCGATCTTCGGCAACTGATCGCGCAGGATAACAGTTAGATTTCCTTCTTCTTTTTGGGCATGATAAATGTCGTATTGTAAATAGACATTGGGCATGTCAACCTCAGCGAGCAATTTCAAGACCTGCCCGGTAGTGTTGAGCAAGAAACCCGGTACGTCGTAATGGTTTAATGGTTCCACCATTAGATTTAAACCATATTCTCCCATAACTCCAGCCGCATAGCGGACGTTGTCCACCAGCGTCTGCCACTGCTCGTCAAAAGTAGAGGAAGCAAGCCTTTTGCCTGCCAGGCAGTTCAATCGCGGCACACCCAGGGCGCGGGCCCAGGTCACGGCCTGCTTTACTCCTTCCCGGAACTCTTCCTTACGCTGCGGGTCAGCGGCAATGCCCCGCTCACCGGCGGACCAGTCGCCGGCGGGCAGGTTGAAGAGCACCACCTGGAGATTGTTTTCTTCCACCGCACCCTTTATCACGTCTATGCTGTATTCATACGGGAAAAGAAACTCCACTGCTTTAAAGCCTGCTTCCCTGGCGGCCTTAAAGCGCTCCAGGAAAGGCGCCTCGGTAAACAGCATGGTTAGATTGGCGGCGAATTTAGGCATATGTAATACCCCCCCTTAAGTATTTATTTCGTCTATTTGATAAAGCTCATTAATAAATTTATTTAATTCCTCCCCTCGATGGAGGTCCGGGACCACTATATGCAAGAATAATCCCCGGCAGGGAAGTTCTTTTTTAATTACTTCTAAATCCGTCTCCTTAAGTATTCCCCGTAAAATGAGGCATTTTTTCTCTAAAATGCGTAACAGCAAGGGTATTATCTCTTTAATAGGAGGCCCGCCCAGATCATAGTTTATCTCAATTACCTTCAAATCCTTAATTGCAATAAGATCCTCAACTATAAAGAACGAATTTGGATGAACATGTATCGTAGTAAAGGTGTATGCTTTGGAAATCATTCTATCACATTCGTAGAAGAATTGCCTATAAATCGCGGGGGAGCCCAGGGCCATAAGATCCTCCTGGAAAATTAAACATTTATCCGGTGCCCATAAAGGGTACCAACCAAAACTGTAGCCATCGTAAAATGGAGGTATCCTTTCCCTTATTAGCTTCACTACCTCTATAAACACTCTGGTTGCGTCCTGAGCCAACCTTTTTACGGTCTCAGGATGATCGTAAAAAGCATAAACCATTTTTTCCTGGCCCAGCAGTGCCCCGAGTAAATCCGCAGGACCCCTCAAAATAGGTTGCCCTACAGGGAAGCGGTGCTGAGAAAACTCAACCAGCTTCTCAGTGAACTCTAATAATTTTTCCAACCAGGGATTCCGCTGATCTAGGTAGAGCTCAATTTGGTTAATGTCATCATAGCAGGGTTTAGCCCAAAAGCTGCCATCCGTACTATAAATCGGACAACCCAGTATAGCCTCTATCCATGGTATTCCCGGGAAGGGTACAGCAGCCCAGAATGCCTCTTGCTCGATTTTCAAGCTATCTTCATACATGCGCTGGTAGTCGTCATAATACTCCTCCACCACAATCATTTCCGGGGTAACTTGCTGTGGGGACTCCAACAATTTCCTTGCCGGGATAAAGTTTTCGCTGATTAACTGGCTACCAACTTGATAGCCGATAAGCGGACGAGGTAGCTCTTGCTTATTCCAATAAGCATGATGGAGTTCTAATTTTTGTTCGGCCGTTAACACAAACTATCACCTTTTTAATTTAATAATAAACACCGTACCGCAGTATTGCTCCATTTAAGGCTAATATATTTTCCGCCTTGCAGTATTCCGTCAAGCCATTAGAACTGGAAATAATATAGCCTCCTCCCTTGCCCACCTTCTCGAGCTTCTCTTTGGCCTCTAATACCGTTTCTTCGGGAGTACCCATTGTTAAGGTATAATGCAGGTCCATGTTGCCGATCAGGCAGATTTTATCTCCCCATTCTTCCTTCACCTGGAAAATATCAACGGCACCATGCTCCAGATTGGCAATGGCGCAGATGTTTAGCTCTTCCACCAGATCGTTAAGCATGGGCAGGGGATTGCCATCAGTATGGTATATCCTGGGAATAGCTATGTGATCAACTACCTTTTTCATATGGGGCAGCATATATTTCCGGAAGTGTTCCGGAGAAAACATCGGTCCCCATTTAAAAGCTATGTCCTCGGAAATATAGGCTGCATCGAAACCTAAATCATTTACCCGCTCAATAACCTTAATGCACCACTCGCCGATCAATTCCATACTTTCTTCAATAAAACCGGGGTCGTCATAAAGGGCGTAGGAGAAGTTTTCATACCCCATGCTGTTGTACGTGTTGCTCAATCCCACCCTGATACCGGCAATGGCCGCCAGGCCGTTTTGCCGGCCAAAGGATAAAAGTTCTTCGGCGCCCCTGTAAAAATCCGGATTCTCGGGATCGGGTAGAAACTCCTTTAAAGCCTTTAAGTCGTCCCTGGTCTTGAGCAGGCCTTCCTTCAATTGTTCTACGTCGCCGTTCTTCTCCATGATGGCATAAAAGGGGGGCCTGAAGTTATACGTTATGGTATCAAGGCAGAGAATTTTATATAAGTCCGGTGGGGTACGCCAGCCCGGCGGCAAATCGGTCTTGCGCCCGACAATCCTGTCGGCGAGACCTCGGTGGACGTAACTCTCAAACCACGGCACCCGGTCGGGCTGCTGTTTTTTCAATGCAGTAAGGAATCTTTCTCGGGAGGACATGGGCTTCATGGAAATATCTCCTTTCAAAAAATAAAGCTATCTACGGGAAGGGAAGGGTTACAACCTTTTATTGTAATGTTATATTCAGATCTTTAATCAGCTTGCCGAAATAGTCATAGGCCTCTTTGAAGAATTTCTGAAATTCTTCGGGACCCATATAAAGGATGGGCTGATGGAGATTCTTCATTGACTCTTTAAACTCGGGATCTTCGCTTACCTTTTTCAGTACGTCGGCTAGATAATCAACCACTTCTTTAGGAGTTCCGGCCGGAGCGGCAATGCCTTTAACCGATCCCCAGCTGTAGAAATTAATGCCTTGCTCTTTTAAAGTCGGTACATCCGGGAAGGCGGGATCGCGCTCCGGTAGATCTACAGCCAGAGGACGCAGCCTGCCAGCCTGAATATGGGGCGCCACTTCGTTGCCGGAACCGCCGCCCACGATGGCATGCCCGCCGATCAGGTCGGTAATGGCCTGGGCGCCACCCTGATGGGGTATGGGAACGATGTTAATGCCAGTAACTTTGCCGATCCCGCGCATGGTGATATTGACGTTGCCCGTAGCCGTCGATACGCTGGCGGTGACGGGCTGATTACTAGTTTTAGCCCAATCAATAAGCTCCTTCATTGATTTAAACTGGGAGTTGCCAGGGACACAAATAATGGTTGAGTGGATCGACATCCTTGCAATAGGCGTGAAATCCTTCAGAGGATCGTAGGGTACTTTTTGCAACTGGGGACCGATTAAGTCTTCCCCTGAACCGTAGCCTATCATTAAGGTGTAACCGTCGGGCTTGGAAGTTTTGACAAATTCCCGACCTACAACAGCGCCAGCGCCCGGTTTGTTAACAATCATGACGGGCTGCGGGCAGTATTTGGTCCAAACCTTTTCAATGGCCCTGGCCAGGGCATCGGTAGAACCGCCTGCCGCATAAGGAACGATAATGGTGATGGGTTTTTCTGGATATTTACTGCTTGTTGCCGCAGCCCCTTCGTTCTTCTCTTGAGAAGGGGTATTGTTCTGAGTAGCAGATTTACCGCCGCAGCCGCTGGCAATAAGGAGCACCAGCAGGGCGACCATCAACAGACCCAATATTCTCCAGGCTTTCTTACGATACATCTTAATTCTCTACCCCTTTCCATTAAGTTTATTTCCCGTAGATAGCTTTACGAAGGCTGTATTAAACTTCGCCGGTGCTCATTTCCGGCGAAACCTTCGACCTTTTTCGCTGACGTAACGATTGCAGACCTTGTGCAATCACCAGAGCTATAAAGATAGCGAACAAAGTCGCCGCTATTGGCCGGGTAAAAAAGATGGCCATACTGCCGCCCGACATCAAAAGAGACTGCCTTAAAGAATTCTCAATTATGGGGGCAAGTACAAAGGCTAAAGGTAACGGACCCGGCTCAAAATCGAGTTTGCGCATAAAATAGCCCAGGAGGCCGAAGAACAGTAAGGTATATATATTGAAGGTGTCGTTGGCAATGCTGTAGACGCCTACACAGGTGAACAATACCACCGCCGGTGCCAGAATCCCAAAAGGAACCTTCAAAAGTTGAACCCAGAGACCCACAAGGGGTAGATTGAGGGCCAACAACATCAGATTGCCTATATACATCGAAGCGATAACTCCCCAAAAGACATCGGCGTGCTCTTTTACAAGGAAAGGTCCGGGTGTTACCCCCTGGATCATCAGCGCTGCAAAAATCATGGCGATAGAGGCATTACCGGGGATACCCAACGTAAGGAGAGGTATAAAAGAGGCACTGGAGGCGGCATTGTTCGCCGATTCCGGGCCAGCAACGCCGCATATGGCCCCATGTCCGAATTCTTCCGGTTTCTTGGAGCACCTCTTTTCCACGGCGTAGGACGCCAAGGAAGCAATTACGGCCCCGCCGCCGGGAAGGATGCCAACGAAAAAGCCGATTAACGAACCGCGAATAATCGCCCATTTCACTTCTATGAAATCTTTTATGGTAGGAAAAACTTTGCCGATTTTTGTAGTTACAATCTCACCTTTAATGTTTTGTTCCAGGCTATATAAAATCTCGCCGATGCCGAATACCCCCATGGCAAGAGTTACAAAATCAAAACCGCCTTGAAGGCCTATAATTCCACCGGCAAAACGGACCTTACCGGTAATGGGATCAAGACCGACGCTCGCCAGCAAAAGGCCGATGAGTAAGGCAATAAGCCCCTTTACTATGGACGATCCCGAAAGAAATACCGCCAGCAAGAGCCCCACAAGGGTGAGGGCAAAGTACTCCGGGGGCCCAAAGCGCAGGGCAAATTCGGCCAGGGGAGGGGCGACTATGCTCAAACCAATCACCCCGATAGTGCCGGCGATAAAAGAGCCAATGGCGGCAATTCCCAACGCCGCTCCTGCCCGACCTTTCAAAGCCATTTTATAGCCATCTATCGCGGTAACTACCGATGCCGCCTCACCCGGCAAGTTAAGGAGAATCGAAGTCGTCGACCCGCCGTACATCGAACCGTAATAAATTCCGGCTAAAAAAATTATTGATGTCGCCGGTGAACTCATTTTATAAACTACCGGTAAGAGTAGTGATATTGTAGCCGCCGGGCCGAGGCCGGGAAGGACGCCGATGGCCGTGCCGAGCAAGCAGCCTAAAAAGGCAAATAAAAGGTTGTAGCCCTGCATGGCAATGGAAAATCCGTTAAAAAGACCTTCAAAAATGCCCATTACTTGCCCCCCTATAGAGCGAAAATGCCTGCCGGAAGCGGGACTCCCAGCATATGCTCAAAAATTAAATATAATGAAATGGTCCCGAAGACGGAAATAACCAATGTTTTCAACCATTTTTCATGCTCCAAAAGCTTTTCCCATACCAGAAGAAATATAAAAGTAGCAAGTAAATATCCTAATTTTTCCATAATAAAGCCGTATAACCCTATAATTATGACAGCTATTAAGGGATTTACCCATTGCAGGGGTTCCCAAAAAGGTTGCGGCCGGTCATCAGCACCCAAATTACTGATAACCAGCACCAGGCTGAATATTACCATCAGTAAACTGTACCAAAAGGGCAAAAAGCCAGAATCCGGATTATGATAATTTCCAAGTTTAAGCACCATAACAGAGTCGACCATTATAGCCACGCCAACGATGATTAAAAAGACGCCCGTCGTCCTTATATGTTTCTTCACCGCCACCACCCCCGGCTGGATAAATTATAAGTGTTGCTGTTTTCGCAAAATGGGCAAAGTAAGAAGGGCATCCGGGATTATAATTACCCTCACACCGGTTCTACCCGCAATTTCCCTGTTCACTGCCTCCTGCAAAGTAGGCATGGCTTCTAAATATACCTTTTTTAATTCTCCTGCAGGAATTTCACAATCGGTCACAACCACCCGCGCCTGTTTTAGAATCCAAGCCAAAATTAGTGCTTTTTGATCCCCGGGGGCAAAACCCTCCTTCGCGGCATGTTCAATAATGTCGTCGAGCCTACCGGACGCGGCCATCCAGTCCACGTAGCCGGGGTGACCGAAGCCATCTTCGCAGCTGGCCGGGATAATGATTACCCCCCCTTTTTTCACCACCGGCCGGGGGCCGAAGACAGACGTGTTGGCCGCCCTGGTGGCCTGGTAGAGGTCGCGGTTTTTGGGGTAACCTACGCCGGCAATGACAATATCCGCCTGGTGATCAATCTCCACCTCATACATGGCCCGCGCCGTCTTGACGCCTTCCAGGAAGGCGGCCACCGGGTGCCCAGCCACCACCCGGACCAATTCTTTATTGCCGGTCTGGACTACGTTGACGATAAAGTCCAGGCCTATAGCCATAGCGGCCTCGGTCAAGAAATCCCGGAAGGTGTTACCCTCAATCACCCCCAGCCGTGTTTCTGCCATCACCTGGTAATTGTGGGTCGCTGCTATAGTCTCCGCCCCCGCTACCCCGACGGCCACGCTTTTCACGCCGCCGCTGTACCCGGCCAGGAGGTGAGTCTCGATAACCCCCGTGGAGATTTTAAAATCTGCTGCGGCCACATATTTATTGACTACCAGCGGTATGCCCCTTTTGGATTTTCCGAGGTGCACCAGCCCCCCTTTATCCCAGGCGTTATGGTTGACGAAGCGCAGGCGGGTGACGTTTTCCTCGCCAAACATGTCAACAAGCTCTTCGCGGGTATTGGGCCTGTGGGTCCCGGTAGCCACCACTACGGTGATATCATCAAGGCGGATACCGCCAGCCAGCAATTCTTCTATTAAAACAGACAGGATAATATCCTCCGGTAGTTTCCGGGTAATATCGGTAACGATTATAGCCACCTTCTGCCCCGGTCGCACCATTGCCTGCAGGCGCCGGCAGCCAATGGGGTTGGCGATAGCCTCCCTGATCGCCCGTTCCGTGTCGGGAAGGATCGGCAGCTTCCGGGCCTCAACTACGGTCACATCAACTCCATCTGGTATCTCAAATTCAACCATTTTTTTACCATTGGGGACGGAATACCTGGCCACTAATAAATTCCCCCTTGAAGTCGACCCGCCACGTCCTATTTTGTCCTGCAAGCAACCCCCTTAAGGCCCTTTGCTTAGCAGGTAAATTTTTACTGCTATTGCTTTAAAACTTCCGTGTTAACCACAAATTGTGGTTCTCGGCCAGTAAGTACCTCAACTACCCCCCGGGCCGCACCGGTGGCCATCCTGACTACGCATTCCTGAGTCAGGGCCGCGCTATGGGGAGAAAGCAGCACATTATCGAGCTCAAATAAGGGATGATTTCGTGAGGGAGGTTCTTCCTCAAAGACATCCAGGGCGGCACCGGCTATGGCTCCCCTCTTTAAAGCTTGATACAGGGCCTCCTCATCCACTACCCCACCACGGGAAAAGTTCACCAGGAAGGCCGAAGGCTTCATCATGGCCAGCCTGGCGCCATTTACCAGGCCCCTGGTCTCAGCCGTGAGGGGAGTGTGAATGGATATAACATCGGCTTCCCGGAAGATGCGGTCCAAATCTTCATATAATATGACACCATTTTTCGCCGCCACTTCGGGCCGCACATAAGGGTCATAGGCGATTACCTGCATGTTAAAGGCGGCGGCAGCCTTCCTGGCCACCAGAGTCCCAATCCTGCCGATACCTATCAGGCCCAGCACCTTGCCGTCCAGGTCCACGGCTTTATATTCATTCCTCACTTCCCAGTCGCCCCGGCGGGTGGCCCGATCCATAGGGAGCACCCTCTTGGCCAGGGCACCTATGGCGGTAAGGGTATGCTCCGCAACGGAAACGGCATTGGCATCCGGCGTATTGAGTACCAGGATACCCCTTTCCGTAGCCGCCCGAAGATCAATGTTATCCACGCCCACCCCGTGGCGGGCAATGACTTTCAGGCTGTCGGCAGCCGCAATTATTTCCCTGGTGAAAGGCGCCGTGCGCACCACAACGCCTTCCACACCCTTTATCTCGCGTTTAACTGTTTCTACCGACGGGTCGGGAGCGACCCGCACCTCGAACCGGTCGTCAAACACCTTCAGGCCGCTTTCGTGGATCGGTTGGACGATCAAAACTTTCTTTTTCATTTGACCTTTCGCACCACCCTATGCTTTTACTACGCCCATATCCTGCAGCACCCGGCGCAGGCGAGCCCGGTTTTCTTCCGTCAGGGGACCAACGGGCCGGATGGCTTTACCCGCGTCGATGCCGATCATGTTTAAGGCTTCCTTGATCACCACGGGAAAGGTGCCCAGTTCAAAGGCCAGGCGCAGCGGTGCCAGGCGGTACTGGGCCTCCAGGGCGCGCCGGTGATCGCCGGCCATAAAGGCTTCATAAATTTCTACCACCAGGCGGGGTTCCACGTTGGCCGTGGCCGTAATGGATCCTGTACCGCCGTAGCAGAGGGTGGCATAGATCAGGGTGTCCCGGCCGGCCAGGACAGAAAAGTCCATATCCCGCGTGACCCTGATGTATTCGGCCGTGAGGGTCATGTCGCCGCTGGAGTCCTTGATGCCGACGATGTTGTCTACTCCGGCCAGCTCTTTGACGGTTTCTACCGCAATAGGCACCTTGGTCCTGGCCGGATTGGAGTAGAGCAGTACCGGCAGGTCTGGGACGGCCCGGGCTATGTCCAGGTAAAACCCGATAACCTCCTTCTGGCTCAGGTTGGTGAAAAAGGGCGTCAGGATGGATACGGCGTCAACTCCCAGGTCGCGGGCCATTTTAGTGGTTTCTATGGCTTCCTTCGTTGTCAGGGCCGCCGTACCTGCGTAAACAGGAACGCGGCCGCGGGTTTCGTCGATGACTATCTCAATTACCTTTTTCTTTTGCTCAAATGTCAGGGCGAAAAACTCGCCCTGGCTGCCTACCGGGAAAAGGCCGTGTACCCCGCCGTCAATTAAATGATTGACCAGCTTGCGCAGCGCGCCTTCGTTGATGTTTCCCCACTCGTCCGTGGGCGTGGCCATAGCCGGGATAATGCCCCTGGGTACAAATTTTGCCATTGCTTTTACCCCCATGATTTATCGTATCTAGCGCCGCGAGGCGACGTAGTCTTTTAACTCGGCAGTATACCTGCTGCCCGTGTCAACGATCATGCTGATATCGTTGGAGTAGGCTATCAGCCTCATACCCGCGTCGATCCACCTTTTGGCACTTTCCATGTCATAGACGTGGATACCCGGCGCCACGCCGTGATCATTGCAAACCCGGATAAAACGGTCGAGGGCCGTGGTAATCCGCGGGTCATTGGTCTGGCCAGGTATGCCGTAGGACTGGGTAAGGTCGGCAGGCCCGATAAAGGCCGCATCCACTCCTTGTACACTTACGAGCTTTTCCAGGTCGCGGATGGCCGTTTCGCTTTCAATCTGGATGACTATTAAAGTTTGTTCATTGGCCAGCTTAATATAGTCGGCTGTTTTTACCGTGGCAAAGTTGGAATGGGCACGCCGCAGGGCCATGCCGCGCTCGCCCAGGGGGTAATACTTAGTGTACTCAACAATCTTCTTTACTTCTTCTTCGCTCTCTACCTGGGGGATTAAGAGCCCCTCCGCCCCGGCATCGAGGGGCCGGGATAGGGCCAAGCGCGACAGGCCCGGTGTCCTGATAATTGTCACAATGTCAGAGGCTTTGGAGACAGCTATCATGTCGGCCACAGTTTCAATGCTGTATGAAGAATGCTCCATGTCAATATAGACGAAATCATAACCGGCTGTGGCCAGCATGGTGATAATACCCGGTCCCCGGACTTCGGAGATCATGGTGCCAATAACTACTTCGCCATTGGCCAGGGCTTTTTTTACTTTGTTCTCCCGCACAAAGGTCAGCTCCTTACTATGAGATCACTTTATTATTTTGTGATTTGATGTGTCTGTCAATTATAGCTATTCGACGTTGATGTAAAAATTCCTTCTTGCCAAGAAATAATTTTTCCATCTGCCCCCTACTGCCTGAACCTCATCCTGGTAGAAGCTCCAGCTCGTTGACTTCGAGGAGCACCCAGATAAGGTTAATGAAGAGAAGGTAACATCCCGTTCAGCGATATAAATAGGTTAAAAATAGGGTAACGATATGGAAAGTGGCCGTCACCATTACTTGTACGGCCACAGCACTATATAAGTTGGTTTTCCATTTGTCCATTGGTAGAGTCACCCTTTAACCCAGCAACACCGGCTGTGTTCTCGGGGCCCGGCTTTGCCCGCCTCTTGCCCCACCACTGCCGGTGCTGCCTGGGCGGGATGCTGGTATTACTCCTGGTAGATTTCCGGGTTACCTATATGTTCCGGCCGCTGCCCCTGCAGGACGGCGATGACACCCCGGGCCGCAGCGGTGGCCATGCGCATCATGGCGTCTTCGCTCACCGCTCCCATATGGGGGCTTACTACAATGTTATCTAGCTCCAGTAAAGGCTCACCGGCCGGCGGCGGTTCCACCGGGAAGACATCCAGGCCGGCACCGGCGATAACCACCTCTTTTAAGGCCCGGTAGAGGGCAGGCCCGTCAATAACCGGCCCCCGGGCCGTATTGACCAGGATGGCGGTCTTTTTCATCCGACGCAACCGCTCGCTATTAATCAGGCCCCGGGTTTCCGGCGTTAAAGGACAGGTCCTCCTGTGCTAATTTTTGGCTGCTAAAATAGGCACCAGCCGGTGAGAGTTTTTAATTACCAAAATGCTGGGGCAACTTCAAAATTTAGTTTGCGGCAAGCATATCCTACCAAACCAAACACTTCTAAGACCATCAAATTTAAGCAATAAAATAAATACCAGCATACTACCCGTAACTGAAAATCACCGCATGCAAATAGTCAATCAGGCCTTTGATGAAGTACGACGCCAGGAGAGGCGGGAGACAGACCTTTTAAAGAAGACCTGTTATCAATGGCTTAAGAACCCTGCCAACCTGACCAGCAAACAAAAAACAAGCCTCGAGGACCTTAGCCGGTGCCACTTAAAAACCGGGAGAGCCTATCGCATTAAGCTGGCCTTTAAGGATCTTTTTACCAAGCCTGATCGGGAGAGTGGCGAAGCCCAGACGGCAGCCTACTTACTCCCTCCTAAAAAGTCATCTTTTTGCATCACTAGGAAATTCAAGAACAGGTCTTGCATCAATTTGGCCATGTTTTTTAGTTAAATTATACTTAACTCATAGGGCACCGCTATTCCTCCCTTTTTCCTTCGCTTTTACTCCGCTTTTGTGCCTATTTTCACAATTAAGTATAATTTAACCCCCTTCTCTTGACCAGCTAATTACCTGTAGAAAATAAAAAAGCTGCCCCGGCCGGCAGCTTGGTTAACGAGAGCTAATTGGTAAAACCCAATTGCGCCGGTAGTTTTTGCAAGAAAGAAGCAAAGATACCCAGGCCTTTCCTGGCCTCCGGATTGTTCAATTGCCGCAGCAAGCTCAATACTCCTTGCGGGGATTTATCCTTATTTTCTCGTACAGCCTCTTGCATAGCTGCGATCATACCCGTCACGAGCCTGTCTCCCTGCAGCGTTTGCATCTGGTCCAACATGGACACAGCGTTAACAGCCTGCTGTAAAATCCCCGTGACCACGCCGGCTGTTAATGAATCTTTTATAGCCTGGATCATTCTCCCAAACTCCAGCAAAGCAGTCATTGTCCCCGTCTCTTGCAGCTCTCTTAATTCTGCTATTAAGCTGCGGAGATTACTGCTGGTCTGAGCTACTTCCCGGAAAAGATCTAACATTTCCGGGCGGTTGAATTCATCGACCACTTCACCAAGCCGGACTAAATTAGCAACCATATTCTGAATGACTGAAGGCTCCAGGGAGTCAATACCAGCACTGATAAGGCCTAAAATTTCCCGGGAGCGTTCAGATAGTTCCGGCTCCATACTGGTAGACCCCACGATTTTTCTGGCAGGTTGGGCCATCCTTCCTTACCCCCTTATAAGATCCCACGGGCAGATAACCAGTACATTTCATTATAAGAGAGCTTAAACCAGTGCAGCATCTCTGAAGGTGGCACCGGCTGCGGCGGTTGCTTATAATTAAAGGTGATATATGTCGCCTCGTTTAACCCGGTCTCAATGAAGCAAAACGCCTTACCGTTATAACGATGGGTGGCCGGCAGCCCCTTTAATTCACTGATTAAATTTTTAACAACTACGTCAGCTTCATAATGGGCAGTTGAGCCTGCTTTGCTAACAGGCAGATCGGTGGCATCGCCGATCACATAGACACAATCCTGCCCTTCCATCTTTAAACTGTAACGATCGGTGGGGATAAACCCGTCTTCATCTCCCAGACCAGACTCTTGAATGACTCTGGCCCCACGGTGGGCCGGTATAGAAATTAGCAAATCATACGGGTGCTCAGAACCATCCATGTTGTAAGCAATCTTCTTTTCTGGATCAACCTTTTCCAGGTTAAAAAAGATTTCATATTCAATACCGCGCTTTTCGAATTCTTTCACGGCCCATTTAGCAACGGGCTCCAGGGAATGAACGCGGCCGATAGGGTAAGTGTACTTTAGCTGCACTTTGTTGCGGATACCGGCTTCCCGGTAATAATCATCAGCCATAAAAATGAACTCCAGGGGTGCCACCGGGCACTTATGGGGTACATCGATGGTTACCAGCAAAGTACCGCCCTGGAAATTCAGTATTTCATGACGTAATTTCTCCGCACCTTCCGGTGTATAGAAAGTGTGGGCGCCTGCCGCCAGGCCGGGTACTGAATCCATAGCGGGGTATGACCCCGTGGCTATAACCAGGAAGTCGTAGTCAAAGGATTGCTTGCCGGTAATAACCCTTTTCCTGTCAACGTCAATATGGCGCGCTGCGTCGATAACGAAATTTACTTTTGGATGCAGCAGGTATTCCTCTTCCCTTGCAAACTGCTCCAAGAAGCCTTCATTAAAGGCCATGAACAGAAAACCCGGCTGGTAAATATGCTTGCCGGTATTACCTATCAGTACTACTTCCAGCTCGCCGTTATAAACTTCATTTTCCATAGATTTTGCCAGCCGGTTGGCCACCATGGTACCGGCTACGCCACCGCCAACAATGACAATTCGTCTGGTCACCGTATGACACTCCCTCAAAAGTACAGTAAGCTTTAGTAAAAAACCTGGCAGAGCGGGCGCAGGTTTTTTAAACTTCAGCTGCACCCGCGCCGCCTGCCCCCTGGTCACAACTTACCGGCCAGCAATTATTTTGTTTTTTTGACAGCAATACGCCAGAAATCCCCATCTTCCCGGCAGTATACAAGCTCATGTCCCATTTTGTTAACCCATTCCGGCACATCTTTGGCCGAGCCGTTATCACTGGACAATAATTCATATACGTCCCCTATTTGACCGCGCTTAATCGCTTTTACAAGTTCCATCAACGGTCCAGGACAATAAGAGCCCCGGGCATCAATAGTTTTAGTGATATTCACTTCAGACATGTTATCCCTCCAATAATCTTACTTACATTACAATAACCTGGCTGCCGGCTGCTTTACCCAGGAATGCCGTGACACCGATTACGTCATCAAAAATATCTATGAGATCTTCTTTCTTCCACTCCATTAAATCCATCGCCATCGCGCAGCCGTATAACTTCAGGTTACCCATGTCTTTCGCATTTTCCAGTAGCTGGTAGAACAGGTCGACATTCTTATTGAGCATTTCTTGACCTACTTCACCAGCAGTTTTAAACTCCCTGGCATTGATTACATCTTTACGAAAAGCTTTTAATGCCTCCATAGTCACGAAAACGTTAACTTCCATTCCTGACATAGAAGCAACTGAGCTTACCAGGCACCCTGCTTGTAACTTTTCCAGTTCTCCTGAAAGAAGGATAACGGACAATTTGGGTTGTTCCATGATAATTCTCCTTTCTATATTTGTGTATAACCTCTCACTAAAAACATCCCTGCACCAGTCTTGAACTAGTTGTTATTTTTGCAAACTAACCCTTTACCATCCCATCACAACCACCTCCAGTAAATAATATTCGCCAGGAAAGAATTATTTCCTCCCATGCTTTAAATTTTCTTCGCGAAAAATATTAGTGGCGAAGAGAGGAGCAAAAAAAATTATTCTAATTGGGCCTGCTTAAAGACCTCGATAAACTTTAAGAGAAAGCGCAGCTGTTTTTCATTTAAATAACAGATCTGCCTGAGTACAGCCTGCACGTCCCTGTTCAGCAGCAGTTCCCTTAAATCCGGGCCCATGGAAGCCAGCATTTCTTCCAGCTGGTCCCGGGCTATAAGCAGGTAGCAAGGGGAAATACCCAGGGCTCTGGCTATTTTTTCTATAGTATTAAGGGAGGGTTGCACTTTGCCAGCTTCAATCTGCCCGATCATTGCCGGCGAGAGGCCGGCCTCAGCGGCCAGGGCACTCTGGGTAAGCCCCAGGGATTCCCGGACCTCTTTGAGTTTTTTCCCGATCCAGTTTTCTGTATGGCTTACCAGCAGGGACAAAGGAACTTCTAGAGCTGCAGCTATTTTACTCAAAGTATCGGCGGCGGGGTGCAAGACACCCCTTTCAATTTCGCTTAAATAAGTGAAAGAAATACCTGTTTTCGCGCTCAGGTCCTTGAGGGAAAGACCTTTTTCCTGGCGCACCATCCGGATTTTATCTCCCAGACCAACGCTGTTTTCGGCGGGTATAAGGGTTTCCCGGGGAATATTGAGGGCAGTGCAAATTTTATCCAGGGTTTTAAGGGAGGGGCGCTTATGCCCTCTTTCGATTTCACTTAAATATGAGGGGGAAATCCCAGCCCTGCCCGCCAGGTCGTCCAGGGTATAGCCCCTTTCTTCGCGGAAACGCCTGATGGTAAAACCTATTTCCATGGTAATCAGTCCTCCAAAAAACTCTATCGTAGGCTGGCATTGTCTTGCTCGCACCAAAGCCCTTGTGGAGCGCTCAGCACTCAACTCGTTTGGAACAGGTGATTCTTTGCGACAAAACCTTTGCCGGTTGAGTGCTGGGTCAGCCAGGGCTCGGGCGGAGTTCCCGGCCTATTCGGCGTCCTTGCCTTTAGAATCCGGCCAAAGGCCTCGCTGTCCCCGGCCCCGCCCTCGCTCCTCGGCTTCGCCTGGGCCGCTTCGCCACTCGGTAGAAGCTCGCTCGCTTCCGACAAATGCCAGCCAGGCATTTTCAAGCCTTAGCTGTTGGCGGGCTCTCGCCATGGGAGGCTCCTTGGAAGTATAGCGAACTTAAAGAAAAATCCGGGTTACCTCACCCGGAAAATATGATTGAGCTTAAAGATGTGGTGCGGGCGAGAGGACTTGAACCTCCACGGGTGAACCCCCACCAGATCCTAAGTCTGGCGCGTCTGCCGTTCCGCCACGCCCGCAAAAAATGGTGAGCCATCGGGGAGTCGAACCCCGGACACCCTGATTAAAAGTCAGGTGCTCTACCTGCTGAGCTAATGGCTCATAGATACTGGCTGGGGCGGCTGGATTCGAACCAACGAAATGACGGATCCAAAGTCCGTTGCCTTACCGCTTGGCTACGCCCCAGCAGAGGATAAAAAAATGGGGTGGGAGATGGGACTCGAACCCACGACCCCCAGGGCCACAACCTGGTGCTCTGACCAACTGAGCTACACCCACCATATCTTCCTATCTTTGCTGGCGCGCCTGGCAGGGTTCGAACCTGCGGCCCGCGGCTTAGAAGGCCGCTGCTCTATCCAGCTGAGCTACAGGCGCTTGATTCCTGGAGCGGGTGATGGGAATCGAACCCACGTAACCAGCTTGGAAGGCTGGGGCTCTACCATTGAGCTACACCCGCGCGCAAAGGATATTATACCGCAAAAACTGCTTCAAGTCAAAAACAGTTTTTGCCACTGCCGGGCAAAATCATTAATATTCTCCCCTTTTGGAGCAATATTTATTATAATCGACCCTTATCGCCGTGCAAGGCCCACTTTGGCCAGCTATTCCGGCCGGAACTTTTGTACCGCCTACTTTAACAAGACATACTTGATGCGGCGAGCGGTGACTCATCCAGGAAGCCGTCTATTACATCTAACCGTGGTTAGCAAGAGGCTTTATCGCCCGGCCACAGCCGGCTTAGAACCGGCCAGAGGTTCTGGACGGCCCGGGCCCGGTGGCTGAGATTGTTTTTAATTTCCTCCCCCAGTTCGGCCAGGGTTTTACCGTATTCCGGCAGATAAAACAGGGGGTCATAACCGAATCCGTAGTCACCCCGGGGCTCCAGGGCGATGAAACCTTCCAGGGTACCTTCAGCCAGATAAGTATCTCCTCCGGGAGTTACCAGGGCCAGGGCACAGCGGAAACGGGCCGTACGTTGTTCCCACGGTACACCGGCTAAAAGTTGTAGCAGTTTAGTGTTATTCCGCCGGTCATCGGCTGGTTCGCCGGCAAAGCGGGCGGAATAAACCCCCGGCGCCCCTTTAAGGAAATCCACTTCCAGACCGGAATCATCCCCCAGGGATGGCAGGCCGGTGCCTTCTGCCACCAGCCGCGCCTTCAAAGTGGCATTTTCCGCAAAGGTCTGCCCCGTTTCCTCAGGCATACGCAAATCTGGGAAATCCCTTAAGGTTGCCACAACCACATCCAGTCCCCGCAAAAGCTCCCGGAATTCCCTGGCCTTCCCTTCGTTACGGGTAGCTACGACTATCCTACTCATGGCCTGTCCCCACCTGGTCCGCCAGGGGCCCCAGGACCTGCCGCTGGATGGCAATTAAACTGGCTATCCCTTCCCCGGCCAGGTCGAGCATGGCGGCCATTTCTTCCCGGCTGAAGGGTTGCTTTTCTGCCGTACCCTGGATCTCTACCAGTTGCCCGGAACCAGTCATAACTACATTCATATCAACACTGGCATGGGAATCTTCCTCAAAATCCAGGTCCAGCAGCAGTTCACCGTTGACCAGTCCCACGCTGACAGCCGCCAGGAAATCCTGGAGGGGCAGCCGGGGTATGGTCCCGGCCGCCACCAGCCCGGCCAGGGCGTCGGCCAGGGCTACGAAACTGCCGGTAATGGCTGCCGTCCGGGTACCGCCGTCGGCCTGGAGGACGTCGCAATCAAGCCAGATGGTCCTTTCGCCTAAAATCGCTGTATCGACGACGCTGCGTAACGCCCGGCCGATGAGGCGCTGGATTTCCTGGGTGCGGCCGCTGATGCGGCCCCGGGTCGCTTCCCGGACGGTCCGCTCTTGGGTTGATCGCGGCAGCAGGGCATACTCGGCTGTAATCCAGCCCCTGCCGCTGTTGCGTAAAAAGGGTGGTACTTTTTCTTCGACGGTAGCACTGCATATGACCCGCGTATCGCCCATGCTGATCAATACCGAGCCTTCAGCGTACTTAAGATAATGCCGTTCTATCGTCACCGGGCGCAACTCCCTGGGGTTACGCCCCTTTACCCTGGTCAAGGCCATGGTCGCCACCCCCTATTCCAGTTCCAGCTTCCTGGCGCCTTTGAGTTCCGGCCAGCCGACCAGTTTGAACCCCACCTCACTGAACGTCCGGGCATCCCCGCTGACAAAAAAACTGTGGGCCTGAGAGAAGTGGGCCCCCCTTAAACCACCGCCGGCGGCCAGCACATCCTTTAACTCCCGTACTGTAGCTGCCGCCGGGTCGATTAGAGTTACGCCCGGGCCGGCTACTTCCTGGATAACGGGTGCCAGGAAGGGATAGTGGGTACACCCCAGGATCAGGGTATCAATTCCCGCCTCTACCAGGGGTTCCACGTACTCCGCCACTGCCGCCTCTGCCTGGGGCCCGGAAACCAGTCCGGCCTCTACCAGGGGTACCAGTTTGGGACAGGCCCGGGCAAAAACCTGGACTTCCCCGGAACGGGCGAGGAGGGCTTCTCGGTGGGCATTGCTGGCCACGGTAGCTTCGGTGGCGATGACACCGATGCGGCCATTTTGTGTGGCCCGCAGGGCTTCTATTATTCCGGGTTCAATTACCCCGATAATCGGGACCTGATACTTTTTTTGCAGGTAAGGCAGGGCTACAGCTGAAGTAGTATTGCAGGCATCAACAATAGCCTTGGCTCCTTTTGCAATTAAAAAGCCGACAATGGCATCGGCAAAACCTATCAGCTCCTCTACAGTTCGTGAACCATAAGGTACGTGGGCCGTATCACCAAAGTAAATAATGGTCTCTGCCGGTAGCTGCCGGGCAATTTCCCGGGCTACCGTCAACCCCCCAACTCCGGAATCAAAAACTCCCACTGGCTGGACGGGCTGCACCGCCCTCAACTCCTTATCGAGGTCCTTATCTTAATATAAAGACCAGTACCTCATATTATATGCTTGCAGCTTAACCGTTAATGTCTATTTTCCTTTGCTCCGGTAACGGCAAAAACCACCATGA
The DNA here is from genome assembly GCF_002995805.1 of Neomoorella stamsii. Taxonomy (GTDB): domain Bacteria; phylum Bacillota; class DSM-521; order Neomoorellales; family Neomoorellaceae; genus Neomoorella; species Neomoorella stamsii. The sequence continues at coordinate 55,376 of NZ_PVXL01000021.1, read as the reverse complement.
GTGGTTCTTGCTTCATGGACAACCACAAAGGCCTCCGGATCCCAATTGTTTACCATTTGCTGGATGGTATTCAACTGCCTGCGGGGAAAACTAAGGTTTAAAATGGGATGGCTACCATCCCGGCCCTGGCCCTCGGTTATAGTAACTCCGAAGCCGGCTGCCCGCAAAGTTTCAGCCAGTTCAAGGGGATTATGGAGGGTAATTACCTGGACCGTCACCTGCCCCAGGGCCACCTTTTCTTCAATCAGGCTACCGACTATATTGCCTGTGGCAAAGCCCATGGCGTAAAAAACAAGGCTCGCCGGATCGTTTAAGCGGTCAACTACATATTTCAAGGCAACCACATAGATGGTAACTTCAAAAATACCAATTCCGGCCGCATAAAAGCGTTTACCCCTCACTAAAAGGAGCATTCTTAAAGTAGCCAGGCTAACATCGGTAACCCGGGCCAAAAAAATTAAAAAGTATCCCCCCATCAGGGCCAGCACCGGTATCCCCTCCCACCAGGTTGCCGCTCCCCCATTGTAACAAAGAAGCAGGGAGCCTGCAAGTCACTGCAGACTCCCTCACGGGGCTAATTAGCGGTAAAATTAATTACCGGTAAAGTAAGCGCTGATCCCGTTAAAAATACCCTCCGCTACCCTGGCCTGGAAAGCCGGGCTATTCAAAAGCTGTTCCTCGGTGGGGTTGGAGATAAAGGCCGTCTCGACCAATACTGAGGGCATCTCGGTATTGCGTAGGACCGAGAAATTGGCCTCTAGGATACCCAGGTCTTTCCGCCCGGTAGCGGCTACCAGGGCAGACTGGATGGCAGCAGCCAGGCGCCGGCGCTCTTCCCTTTGCTGCCCCAGAGCCGTATCCGGCGGGGCATAGAAATAGGTGGACGTGCCGGAAGCATCGGGGCTATAGGAAGCATTGGAGTGGATGCTGATAAAAAGATCGGCACCCAGATCATTGGCGTAATAGGCCCGGCCCGCCAGGGTATAGGGGCAGGTCTCGCCATTGCGGGTAAGATAAACGCTGGCCCTCGCACTACGAAGCAGGGCGGCAAGTTTCTGGGCTATAGCCAGGTTGACGTCCTTTTCCTTAACCCCGGTAGGGCCAATGGCACCAGGATCAGCGCCATTCGTATCTGTACCGTGACCGGGATCAATGACTATCTTACTGCCATTAAGTGATGGCTTCTCTATAAGAAAGATCGTCCCGCTCTTGTCAGCCGATTTGAATCTCAGCCTGGCGGCCCCGATAAGATCAAAGACGATGCGAACGGTATCCGCCGTAAACTGCCCCAAACGGACCCTGGCCAGGGGAGAACGGTTAACCTCCACCGTTTCCTGCCCCTTCGGTACGACCAAGACGGCATCTGATACATCAACTATCAGGCGATTATCCCAGAAGGAAGTTTTATAAGTAAAAACCCCGCTGGCTTTAACGGTAACCTGGAGGGCACCGCCTGATGGTACAACCGTTACCCCGGTAATCTGCACGCGGGGCTTCTGGCCACCAGGATCGTTTCCTTGCGGTTCGTAGGGCGCAAAGGTGGCCAGGGCGCTGGCCAGCCAGCCACGCTGGCCGTTAGCCATTTCCACCTGCCACCAGTCACCTTTTTTCTGCCAAATGGGCAGTTTGCTACCGGCGGCAGCCGTACCCACCTGCTTTTCCACCGGGCTTGGACCGGCCAAAATTGCTACCGGCCGGCTGCCGACAACCGCCAGGCCCAGGGGTTGTCCGGCTGGCGGCTGGCCGTCGCCGGGCAAGGGGTTCCCGGCCGGGGGCTGAGTTCCACCCGTGGGCGGGTTTTCACCAGGCGGCCCGCCATTCCCCGGCGAGTTATTATCATAGACCGGCTCGGCATAGGCAGCTGAAACCCAGCCCTGCCGGCCGCCATTTAACTGTACTTGATACCAGCCGGGAGCTTCGTCTATCAATCTTAGCACCGTCCCCCGGGGAAGAACGTCGATGATATTATAATCCAGCCCCGGGCCGGACCGGATATTAACATAGCTGCCCGTCAGGCGCACCTGGCTGGCACTCTGCACTGTTCCCAGGGTGATCCTGACTGTCTGGGAGGTAGCATTCCAGTCTACCTGCCCGCCAAAGGCCTGGGAGATGAAACGAACCGGCACCATGGTCGTATTACCTTTTAACACCGGGGTGGTATCCAGCAGGATGGCCTGTCCATTTACAGAGGCCCGGCGGCTGCCAATCCACATTTTTAAAGTTGTTGCTCCCCGGTTAACGACAATACCCTGTTCTTCTTCTACCCAGTCCACCCTGGCACCCATATACTCCATAACGAAGCGCAGGGGAACCATGGTGCGGCCATTGCCGTCAATATAAGGCGGTACCGCCGGGTCAACCCGGGTACCGTTAAGGATGAGGGTAACACCGGGGCTGGCTGCGGCCGGCAGGGCCTTTAAGCCCAGCGTTAATATGTACATTAACACCAGCAGTAACAATAAAAGACCCCACCGGCCCGTCGATATGCGCCTGTCCATCACCCTTCCTTTCTCCTTTCATTTTTTGCAGCTAACATAGTATTCGCTGCGCCGCAGTTCCTTTCCTCCCGCAGTGGCCATTTTTTGTTGAAAAAACAAAAATGGTGCCCGGAGAGGCACCCCTTATTTGACACTTTTAGACAAATGCTTACTGGGCTTCCTTTTTGATCAGACTTTCATTACGGCTCATGGCTGCCGAGACATCGACATGGCCGGCAATGGTTTTAACATACTGGCCGTCCACCAGGAACTGGACCTGTTTGACCGTTGGAAACTGGGTCAGGGTATTGATGATAGAGTAAACGGTTAAACTTTCCCCCAGGGAGCCGCCGCTGTGGTTGGCCACCAGTTCCTTGCTGAAATCTACCCTGGCCAGGCCGTCGGGACGGATGTTGATATCTTTCAGTACCGTCCCTCTGGGAATAGTTGGCAGGAGCTGCGAACCCGGTCCCGGCCCTTTAATGAGTTCCTCAATGGTTGCCCGGGCAATACCCTCTACCAGCGGGATGGTACGTTTCTCGGCCACCAGGTAATTCCCGGTGGGGTCGCTGAAATAGAGAACAACCTGGGTGGTTTTGGTGTCTTCTTTCTTTACCTCGGCCTCGGTTGCCGGCGTGCTGGTTTCCGGCGGCGGCAACTGGACCTGGACCTGGGACCGTGACTTGCCTGTCAACCTGTCTATTAAACCGCACCCGCTCGCCAAAGCAACTACAAGCAACAAGCTCACTGCAACTGCTAAGTACTTGCCTGCCCGCAAAAAAATCCCTCCTTTCAATCCTGCTATAACATAAATATCAAGGAAAGGAGGGATATATTCCTGATTTTTACGCCCTACCCAAAACTTCCCGCAGGGCCTGGATAAAGCGTTCATTTTGCCGCGGTGTACCTATTGTCACCCGCAGGTAAGTATCATAGCCAAAGATATCGCCGGTACGGACAATCACACCTCTTTTTAAAAGCTCCTGGAAAACGGTGCGGCTGTCCCGCTGGATGTCGACAAAGATGAAATTGGCCTCTGTAGGAACATACTGCAGGCCCAGGGTTGTAAACTGTTCGTAGAGGTATTGTTTACCTTCTATATTTACCTCCCGGCTCTTCTTGACATGGGCCTCATCCTTGAGGGCAGCAATGGCCGCCGCCTGGGCCAGGAGATTAACGTTAAAGGGCTCCCGCACCCGGTTCAAGTTTCTGATAATTTCCGGTACGGCCACGCCGTAGCCTACCCGGAGGCCCGCCAGGCCGTAAATTTTGGAAAAAGTACGCAGGACAATGACGTTGGCGCGCCCGTGGCGGATATAGGCCAGGCTGTCAGGATAATGCTCGGCCGTTACGTAATCGGCATAGGCTTCATCCAGAACCACCAGGACGGAAGGAGGTACTTCCTTTAAAAAGCTATCCAGGACCACCTGGCCGACAATGGTCCCCGTGGGGTTGTTGGGGTTACAGATGAAGACCAGCCGGGTCCGGGGGGTTATACTGGCGGCCATGGCCTTCAAGTCGTGGCGGAAACTGCGGCAGGGCACCTTGATGGCTCGACCGGCCATGACCTGGGCGGCAAACTCATACTCGGAGAAAGTTGGCTCGGCGACGACTATATCATCTCCGGGGTTAACGTAGGCCTCGGCCAGCATTTTTAAGATCTCATCAGTTCCGTTGCCCACAATGATGTTTTCCGTGGAAACACTCAGTTTCTCCGCCAGGGCATTTTTCAGGTAATAACAGTTTCCGTCCGGGTACAGGTAAACCCTCTCGCTGGCCTCCCGTAAAGCCTGGACGGCATCAGGCGAGGGGCCCAGGGGATTCTCATTAGATGCCAGTTTAATTACATCCTTAACCCCCAGTTCTCGCTGGACTTCTTCAATGGGTTTACCGGGTACGTAGGGCTTAATGGCCAGGATGGCTTCCCGGCATTGAGGTGCAGTGGCCACTTGGTTTCATCTCCTTCATAATACTGGGGAGGGAGAGGTAGGATCTTCAGAGGCGGTAGATCCTTTCACCCTCCACAATAGTAATTCCCTTATCCTGGAGAATCGTAATAGCTTTATCCAGCTCTTCGACGCGGAAGATCACCAGGGCACCGTTATCGCCCTTACCAATAAAGGCATACAGGTATTCGATGTTGATGCCTGCTTCTTCCAGGATAGACAGGATGTTACTCAAGCCCCCGGGCCTGTCCGGCATTTCCACCCCCAGGACCTCCGTGAGGCTGACGGTGAAACCCGCTTCTTTCAGGGCGGCGTAGGCCTGTTCTGGATCGTTGACGATGAGGCGTAAGATGCCAAAGTCAGAAGTGTCGGCAATGGACAGGGCGCGGATGTTGATCCCCCGCCCGGCCAGCAGGCGCGTTACTGCCGCCAGCCGGCCCGACTTGTTCTCCAGGAATATCGAGAGCTGTTTGATTTTCATAGACTCGCCTCCCCTCATATCTTCCGCTTGTCAATCACCCTAACTGCTTTCCCTTCGCTGCGCTCGATGGTTTTGGGCTCCACCAGGGTGACTTTCACGCTAATACCCAGGGTGCTTTCCAGCTCGTTGACCAGCCGTTTTTCCAGTTCTTCCAGTCCCCGTACTTTATCGGAGAAAAGGGAGTCGGAAACCTCCACCTTGACCTCCAGGGTGTCCAGGGCTCCCTGGCGGTCGACAATGAGGAGGTAATGGGGTTCGGTACCGCCCATTTCCAGGAGAACGCTCTCCACCTGGGAGGGAAAGACATTGACCCCGCGAATAATGAGCATGTCATCCGTCCGCCCCGTAAAGCGGGCCACCCGGACGTAGGTGCGGCCGCAGGAACACGTCCCGAGGAGCAGGCTGGTAATGTCCCTGGTCCGGTAGCGGATGACTGGCAGGGCCTCTTTGGTGAGCGATGTGATGACCAGCTCGCCCAGCTGTCCCGGCGGCACCGACTTCTCCGTCACCGGGTCAATGACTTCTACCAGGAAGTGGTCGCCAAAAACATGCAGGCCGTTCTTCTCCTGGCACTCAATGCCTACGCCGGGACCGATAACTTCGCTCAGGCCGTAGATATCAACAGCGCTGATCCCCAGCCGTTTCTCGATCTCCTGGCGCATGTTTTCCGACCAGGGTTCGGCACCAAAAATACCGCACCGGAGCTTTAACTCCCCGGGGCTGACACCCATCTCGGCCATTACCTCGGCTAGATGCAAGGCATAGGAGGGAGTACAGGTAAGAACCGTACTACCGTAATCCTTCATGATCATTATCTGGCGCTTGGTATTGCCGCCGGAGATGGGGATAACAGATGCACCCAGGCGTTCTGCGCCATAATGAATCCCCAGGCCGCCGGTAAAGAGGCCATAACCATAGGCGTTCTGGATAATATCGTGACGGGTTGTCCCGCCGCAGACCAGGGCCCGGGCCATGAGCTCGGCCCAGACGTCAATATCATGGCGGGTATAACCGACCACCGTCGGTTTCCCTGTCGTACCGGATGAGGAGTGGATGCGCACCACTTCACTCATGGGTACGGCAAACATACCGAAGGGATAATTGTCCCGTAAATCCTGTTTGGTGGTAAAAGGTAATTTCTGGAGATCGTCCAGGCTCTTGATATCGCCCGGTTCTATTCCAATGGCCTGGAAGGCCTTACGGTAAAAGGGAACGTTAAAAAAGGCTCTTTTGACCGTCGCCTGGAGGCGCTCCAGCTGGAGTTCCCTTAATTCTTCCTCCGGCATACACTCGTATCTTTCATTCCAGTACAAACCGTTCTCCCCCATATATAAGAAGTGAGAAGTAGGAAGTGGGATCTTTGGTAGAAACTAGCTGCGCCAGTTTCTATTTAAATACCTGTCCTCGTGATAACCACCCATCTTCAGGGTTTCCACAATCCGGACATACTAAAGATATTTCCACATTAAAACAGGGATTCCTGCTATAAATTTAGCGGCGGCTATTTTTCTTGCCGTCATAGCTAAATACAGCCGTCTTGCCGTCAATGACGGTTTCCAGGTGGACCGGCCGGCCCCACAACAGGTAAACGTAGGGCAGGGTCTTTTCCAGGTACGGGACATCCAGTTCCAGGCCTTCATAGCAATGCTTGAGGTAGAGTTCACCCCGCCGCTGGTAGTCACCATCCTCGACGACGATATAGGGAAAACCACAGTTGGTCAGGCGGCCGACCAGGCCATCCCGGACCTTTTCCCAGTCTTTCTCCACCACTACCCATTCCGACCCCACCTTCTGATAGAGGAAGAGATCCAGCTCTTCGACTAGTTCCCTGGTCAGGTAGTTGCGCAGGAAGGAGATATCGTTTTCACAGGTACGGACCTCAAAGATTTTGGCCCGGCCCTCCCCACCTTTGCGACCGTATTTTTCCCGCTCTTCCTGGCTGGGATTATCCCAGCGCTTTTCAATATCCTCAAAAATCTTGCTGCCCACATAATAGGGATTGATTTGCATTTTGCCCGGCTGGCTGACGCTGGCATGGAGGTGGGCAAATTCGATGGTTTCTTCTTCTGTTAAATCCAGTTCCCGCATAATGCGGGCGTGCCAGTAAGTGGCCCAGCCTTCGTTAATAATCTTAGTTTCCATCTGGGGCCAGAAATACCGCATTTCTTCCCGGACTATAGCCAGGATATCCCGCTGCCAGTCCTCCAGCTCGGGGCTATTGTTCATGATGAAGGCCAGCATATCCTTCGTTGGCCGCGGTGGTATCTTCCGGCTACGTTCCCTGGGCTGTTCCTTCGGTTTGCCGTCCAGGGCCCAGAGGTCATCATAGGGTGTCTCCGGAGGGCGGGAAGGCCCCTTTTCCTTTTCCCCCTCCTCTTTCGTTACCGGAAAGATGGCGGGGGGCTCGATATGTTCCTGGATAGACAGGGCGGCGTCGAGGAAAATCTCTACTTCCCGGTGGCCGTATTTAAACTCGTATTCCCTGATTTTGGCAGCATGGACGGCCATGGTTTCTACCATTTGACGGGAGGTTGGAGCAAAATGAACGTTATTTTTAAAAAAGTCGCTGTGGGCAAAAACATGGGCAATGACCAGTTTATTCTGGATCAGGTCGTTACCCTCCAGCAAGAAGGCATAGCAGGGGTTGGAGTTGATGACCAGTTCATAGATGCGGCTGAGGTTGAAGTCATACTGGAGCTTCATCTTATAGAAGTGTTTGCCGAAAGTCCAATGGGTGAACCTGGTTGGCATACCGTAGGCACCAAAGGCATAAATGACGTCGGCCGGTACCAGCTCAAAGCGCATGGGAAAAAAGTCCAGGCCGAATTTCCTGGCCTGGTCGTGGATGGCTTCGATGGCTTTAGCGAGGGCCTTAAATTCTTGTTCCACCTGATTCCCTCCCTTTTGAGCCGGCAAAAAACTGCCGTAATGCCTGGTAAACCTCGCTTTTATCTTTGATGGCCACTGTCACCAGGCGTTCATCTTTGATGCGTTTCAGGACGTTCATCAGGGTGCTGGTGCGGTAATAGGGGTTAACAATCTCCCCATAGCCCAGGAGATTTACTTTAGGCAAGAGCAGCTGGACGGCTTCCAGGCAGGTCTCGTTGTCGCTGGGAAGATTATCCCCGTCGGTAAAATGAAAGGGATAGATATTATAATCGGCCGGGGAATAGCGCTTGTCAATAATCTCCAGGGCCAGCTGGTAGGCCGAAGAACAGCGGGTGCCGCCGCTTTCGCCCTTGGCAAAGAATTCTTCTTCGGTTACTTCCCTGGCCTGGGTATGGTGGGCAATGAAGACAATTTCCACCTGCTGGTACTTGCTGCGCAGGAAACGCACCATCCAGAAAAAGAAGGTCCGGGCGATATACTTCTCATAAGTCCCCATGCTACCGGAGGTATCCATCATGGCCAGGACCACGGCACTGGTCTCATAGCGCATTTTTTCCTCCCAGGTTTTAAAACGCAGGTCCTCCGGAATGATGCCGCCAATGAAGAGCTTCCCCTTCATGGCATTGCGTTTGAGGTTCTCCAGGAGGGTGCGTTTTTTATCCAGGTTACCCATGAGGCCTTTGCGGCGGACGTCGCGAAATTCATAGGTGGGTGAAGCCAGGATGGGTTTTTTCTTCTCCTGGAGATTGGGGAGTTCTAGATCCTGGAAAAGCATCTCCTGGACTTCCTCCAGGGTGACCTCGGCTTCGTAGTAATCAACTCCCGGCTGGTCGCCCGCTCCAGGGCCTTTACCGGCGCCATCAGGGGCCTCGCGACCAATGACCGTTCCCTTCTGGGTACCGCCGCTGCCCTGGCCAACGTTCCGGCCCTGGTTGTAATTGAAGCGGAAGTGGTACTCCTCCAGGCTCCTGATGGGCACCCGGACCACCTTTTTGCCCTTGCCCATGATGATGCTTTCTTCGGTGATAATCTGGGGTAGATTTTTCTTGATGGCTTCCCGCACCTTTTCCTGGTGCCGCTGCTGGTCCAGGTAGCCTTTCCGGTGCAGGGACCAGTCTTCCCGCGACAGACTATACTGGGTATCCACGGCCATCACTCCGCACTTAGCGGTTTAAGAGACTGCCAGTGTATTTCAACAGCTCGTTGGCGCACACCGGGCAATAGCCATGCTGGGAAATGAGGCGGTCGATAACGGCATTGATGCGCTTCAACTGTTCCGGGTCCGGCGTCCGGGTGGAAGTGGTAATCTTGATGATATCCTTCATGTCGGCAAAAAGCTTTTTCTCAATGGCCTCCCGCAGGCGCTCGTGGGAATTATAATCGAAGGTCTTGCCCTTACGGGCATAGGAAGAAAGGCGGATGAGGATCTCTTCCCGGAAGGCTTTCTTGGCGTTTTCCGTGACACCGATCTGCTCCTCGATGGAGCGCATGAGTTTTTCATCGGGATCCAGCTCTTCATCGGTAATGGGGTCGCGGACCTTGGTCTTGTTGACAAAGGCCTCCACATTATCCAGGTAGTTGTTAAACAGAGCCCGGGCCGATTCTTCATAGGAGTAAACAAAGGCCCGCTGGACTTCCTTCTTGGCGTATTCGTCGTATTCCTGCCGCGCCAGGGCAATGAAATTAATGAGGCGCTCCTTTTCTTCCTTGGTAATAGAGGGGTGCTGGTCCAGGCCGTCCTTCAAAGCCCGCAGGATATCCAGGGCATTGATGCAGCGGGTATCGGCAGTTATCAGGGCGCTGGAAATGCGGTTGATGACGTAGCGGGGGTCGACGCCGCTCATGCCCTCCCCCTCGACTTCATTCATGAGTTCCAGGACGTCCTTTTGCTTGAAACCCTCCACATCCTCGCCATCATAAAGCTTCATCTTCTTTAAGAGGTCCATACCCTGTTTTTTCGATTCCTTCAGGCGGGACAGGATGGAAAAGATGGCTGCCGCCTGGAGGGCAAAGGGGGCAATGTGGACGGTAATATCGCTCTGGCGGATCAGTTTTTGATAAATCTTTACCTCATCCCGCACCTTCAGGTTATAGGGAATAGGAATGACCATAATCCGGGACTGCAGGGCTTCATTCTTGGGGTTGCTGATAAAGGCCCGGTATTCCGCTTCGTTGGTGTGGGCAATTATTACCTCGTCGGATGTTACCTCATAGCACTAAACCGCCACTGCTTGTTCTGCTTGATTTTCCCGGCTATTGGGGCCGTTCTCTGGTGCCGCCTTCCTTTCAATTAAACATTCTACAAGTACTGCATATAACCTTCTTTCCTCCTCGGGCGTAGGAGGCCTCGATGGCATGTGAACCGTTATGGTGCCGAAACGGTTTTTAATTTCCATGCGGACCACCTCAACACATACATATGTGGCCAAACTTGCCAAACCGGCCTGTCCTTAAAAATAAAAATGCCGGGTTAGACCCGGTATTTTATGGAAGGAGAGGTCTTTTGCCGCCGCCCCTGCCTTTCTTATAACCGCTGGCTGCAGGTATATTTCCTATTGCTGATATTTTCAACGGCAGGTCCGCCGGCCGGCTAGTCGGCTCCAGGTTGCATATGTACTTATTGCGACTACCGTCCAGTTCATAAGCGCTCCCCGCCCACTTCAGCCAGTCCCCGCCACCTACCTGCACCCTCCTGGCCGACATCTCGGCGGCATTGACGGCCTGCTGGTACTGCAGCCAGGCTATAATGGCAGCCTCTTCTTCACTGTCAACTTGCGCTCTTTCCCGTTTCTGGCGCCGCCTTTCCTTTTCTTCTTCGCGCTTCACAAATACCTGGCGGACAGCTTCAGCCAGGGCTTCATCCCCAGCCAGGCCGGGCATTTGCTGCAAGTCCTTCAACGCCTGGCGGACTCTTTCCGCCGCAGCCCTGCGGTCTTTTTCTCCCGCATCTTCCCTGATCAGGCCTGCCAACCGGGCCAGGATAGTCGCCGGGGCTGTTGGGTTATCCACTAATACCCTGGCCACCGCACGGGCAACCTCCTGCCGGTCTGCCCTGGGAGCCTTGCCTGGACCGCGTTTTCCTTGCCCTCGAACAGGTGGTAACCCATGGCGCTTCCGCAACTTTCTTTCTGCATCCGGTGTCCGGTTTTTTCTCTGGCTTTCGTTTTTTGGAGGGCATACTACGGCTATATAAGGTTGCTCCGGCACTTTTTATCCTCTCCCGAGGCTTTTTGTCTTTAATTCTGGTAGGATATGGAACAATAAATGACGAATATACAAAATGCCTTCAGATTAACTAGCAACGGTTATTATACTGGATTCTTGGCCCGGCTGCGGTAGCCATCCCTCGGCTTCCATGCGTTTAGAAGGAAATTGGCTCCCGCCCATTATTGGTGGCAAAGGAGATATACCTACAGTAGGAGCACATCCTACCCTTCTGTACCTGTGTCTTTGGTATTATTACATATATGTAATGGTTCTTCTAAAAAAATATACTGCCTAAAATCTAACCCGTTATCTTGGCAAAAACGCATAAAACGTCCTAAAAACTTTGGACCAGCTTTTGAGTTTTTAGTTAAAATTCTATAGACCTGAGCTACATCAACGTCTAATTGCCTTGCAAACTCATGATAATTACCATTAGCTTTTTCCTGCATTAATTCTTTAACTCTTATCTTATTTAAAAACATGTTTCATCACCTTATCTAATTTATTACCTACAATCAATGTTGTTTACATGTAATATTATACCTCTTTATTACACACAGTCAATAGTTTTTGGAAGGCTCCGTGAAAAAAATAAATGTTGTCTGTAGTCAACGGTTATTATATAATAATTTTGCAGAGGAAAGAAGGTAAGATTATGTCGGGGTTTAACAAAGAAAAGTTCGCGCAGCTACTGAACAAAGCAAGAGGAGATAGGTCTATTAATCAGTATGCGCTTCAGTCTGGAGTAACTTCTGCACATATTTCAAGGCTATCAAGGGCATTATTGAATTCCCCTCCAACCCCACAGACTATAAAAAAGTTGGCGGATCATGCTTACAATAATGTTACTTACGAAGATCTCATGGCCGCCGCCGGCTACCTACCGGAAGAAGAAAAGCAGGCCAAACCCATAGACACAAGAGAATGGTATAACCGTGACGACCCGCCCAGCAATATAGAGTTGGAAGAATTCCTTAGGCAAAGCAACGTCCAGTTCAACGGGGCGCCCCTGGACGAAGAGGATAAAGAGGATATAATAGAATTCCTAAAGTTTGCCTGGAAAACCCTGAAGAAAGAAAAAGAGAAAGAGAAAGGTAAGTAACGGCTGACTCTTGCCCAAAATTTAAGCAACATAAGTATTTAAAAGCTACTTCCTGTGAAAGGGAGTAGCTTTATTGATATAGCCATATTTCGACAAATATCGATCCAAGGCTTCCGGGAGCGACGGCTTATGCAAGAATACATCATCAAAGCTGTAAATGGCCTGGTGAAAAAATATAACACCAGGGACCCCTTAAAGCTGGCTGATTGCCTTGGCATCAAAATCATCCCATTTCCGTTCCGCAAGATAAAAGGCATGGTTTTAGAGTTTATGGGCCGCAAACTCATCGGGATAAACTCTTCCCTTCCCAGAGAAGAGCAAAGGATTATAGTCGGCCATGAAATCGGCCATGACCAGTTATCGCCGTCCGGCCTCGGTTACTTTTTTATGGTGGAAAACACATGCATAATCACCGGGTCGGAAGAATACCGGGCTAATGCCTTTACCGCAGAGTTATTGCTGGCCGAAGAACAGCCCGAATATGGACAAACCATAGAAGAATTTGCGGCTGAATTAGGGGTGCCGCCGGAGCTGGTAAAGATAAAGTTTATAAAGTGATTAGGTGCCAAATAGTATCTGCCCGGAAAAAATAATGCAATTACCTGTTGACGAACAAATGTTCCTGGTGGTATAAAAATGTTAAAGAATACCATCAAACCAAAACATTCCCCGGGAAGGAGTGCAAAAAGCATGGAAGCCGGCCGCGAACAGGCCCTTTCTAAAGCCCTGGCAGAGATTGAAAAAAAGCATGGCAAGGGCGCCATCATGCGCCTGGGCCAGCAGGAACGCCTGAACGTTGAGGCCATGCCCACAGGAATACTCCCCCTGGACCTGGCCCTGGGCGTGGGCGGCTTGCCCAGAGGCCGCATAATCGAAATTTTCGGCGAGGAAGGATCAGGCAAGACGACAATAGCCCTGCACGCTGTTACTGAGGTCCAAAAAAGCGGCGGCAATGCCGTCCTGATCGATGCCGAGCACGCCTTTGACCCCAATTACGCCAAAACCCTCGGGGTGGATATTGAGAATTTGCTGGTCAGCCAGCCTGAATATGGCGAGCAGGCTTTAGAAATAGCCTCAGCCCTTATCCAATCTTCTGCCGTAGATATAATCGTGATAGATTCCGTTGCCGCCCTGGTGCCGAAAAAAGAATTAGAAGGGGAATTCGGGGATGCCATAGTCGGGCTCCAGGCCAGGCTCATGTCCCAGGCCATGCGGAAGCTTTCCGGGATAGTCTCCAAGTCCAAGACGATAGTCATTTTTATCAATCAACTAAGGGAAAAGATAAACTCCGGCGGTTCTTTCGGCAAACCGGATTACGTGACGCCCGGAGGCAGGGCGCTTAAATTCTATTCATCAGTAAGGATTGAGGTCCAACGGGGGGATCAGATTAAAAACGGGACGGAAGTAGTAGGACACAAAATGAAAACGCGGGTTGTAAAAAACAAGGTTGCGCCCCCGTTCCGGGGATGCGATTTAGATTTGCTCTATGGTCGGGGGATATCCAAAGAAGGAGCGCTATTAGAAATGGCTGTTGAGAAAGGAATCGTGACTAAGAGCGGTGCCTGGTATTCCTGGCAGGGCGATCACCTGGGTCAAGGCCTTGAAAATACCTGCGAATTTTTACGGCAGCACCCGGACATTGCCAGGGAGATAGAAAGTGCGCTAAAAGAGAGCCTAAATGGGGTTCTACCACCGGGGAAGATTATTTAAGGGGGACTTACGTGAGTAAGGGCAGTTATAATCCTGAAACCGCCGCTGCCAAAAAACAGCGGAGTTCATAAAAAAGGCGGCGGAGGAATACATATTTGACCCCAACACTGAAGTAATGCCAGTTCCCAGGCACTGGGGCGAGTTCCCGGGAAAGACACGGGTTTGCTTCACAAAAACCATGAGGGAAGATGGTTCTCTATACTATCACATGAGCGTTTCCGCGCCCTATGGAAGGGTTAAAGACCTGATGATAGCAGCGCTATTGAAATTATTTGATGCCCCTTCTACTGTTACGGAAGTGCCACCGGGCATTAACCCAAATGTACGCCATTTCTGCTGGCCGGCGAGTGATGGTAAAGTGCATTAATACCTTACCGGTTCAGGCCTCTTATAGTGCATACAAACGTAATATTTCGCTATGCCCTCTTTTCGTTCCGTTAGGAATCAAAAAGCACCGGCATACCGGTACTTATTGGATCTCCAAGCTTTTAAGAAACCTCTCAACCAGGCCTTCCCCCAAACGGAATCCTTTATTTTTTAAGGTATCCACAATTGCAGGAACTTCTTTGCGATCAATTAAATTCTTGCTTACCGCCAGGTTGATTACACCCAACACTCCTAACACCTCAAACCCAGCTTGAATTGCAATACGCCGCGCCTTCTTTTCGTCAATTAAAAGCAGGTCAGCATTGAGTTCATTCCCTAATACCAAAACCTCAGCTTCACCTGGTCCCAATACCGTCGTCAAGAAGGCCACTTCTCTATTTGACTGCACTTTATGAACTATCAACCACCCAGCTTTCACAGCGTTTTCTACTTCTTGAACGCCAGTGGCTCCAGAACCTCCTTGCAAAACTTCCTCATAAACCGTTTCCGGTATAAAAACCTTACTCCATAGCTTTTTCACCAAATCTAACTGCCGCAAATGGGACAAGGCTATTAGCATAGAAGTATCAGCTATTACCTTCACGCGCCAATAGCCTCCTTACGGTTTCCAGGTCGTATTCTAATTCTTCTTCATCATAATTTAATGTGATACCCATTTCGGCAAGGACATCCAAAAATGCTACATAAGATAACCCACTGACTTGAGCAGCTTTCCCCAAAGAGATTTTCCTTTCAGCATATAACGCTGCAGCCAATCTCTTCAATATTTCCCCGGCCAGATCTTTATTCCATCCCAAACTTTCATAGACATCATCAGGTATTTTCACGACAACCTCTTTAGCCATTTCAATCACCTTCCTTACCACCATTTTACCCCAGGCCTGCCAATTTATCAATATTGCCTACTGCACACCCTTATCTTCCTATCCCCCCGCCCTTTGCCACCCCCCTTCCCTCCAGGGCCTTCAGCCCCCGGCCTTCCGGCCTTAGTTGCAGCATTTGCCGCCCGGCCGCCGTCAAGGCCGCGTAAGCGCCGCGAAGCGGTGGCCCGAAGGGCCAGCCTTGACGGCAATAGGCCGGGCGGCGGTATAATCTAAGGCCGGCCGGAAGGCCAGGAGGTTTTAAATCAAGGCAGCATGTGCACTTTAGCGCTCCTGCTGCCAACCGTTGTCGCCTTTTGAGGCCGCCGCTACGTTAGGCCGGAGGCCGTTTTGGCGTTGCAGCAGCCACCCTAAACCTTACCCAAAACTGTTTCTTTTTTTCCCTGGACTGGGGCAATACCGGCCGTAAAAGTTCGGCAAGTACCTCATCTGGCATACAGAAAGGATCGGGATGGTACGGCATCACATATGCTTTTAACTCCGGGATTTTCCTTATTTCCTTCACATCCAGTTCCGCCGGGGCAACCAGCACTAGGCGGAATGAAGATAACGGCTCAATTTTCAGCAAGTCGCCCCAGCGCCACCTGGCGGCGCTAGCTACCAGGACGGCCAGGTTGGATCTAAAAGCCTCCCTGGTCCTTTTTTTATCCGCTGTACCTAAATCACGGACGATATATTCATACCGACCGGTACTCAACTCCGGCAAAAGCTCGTCAAATATAAAATTATTACCATCACCTTCTATAAATTTGTCAACCTCGGTTTTAGCAAAAGGAAACACATCAAAGCCTTTTATACGCCAGGCTTTGCTTACCCGCCCGGGTCCTGCCTTGATAATTTTTAGGTAATCCTGCATTACCGGGTTCTGGCTGTCTTCCACCAGGGCCACATTATGGCCCTGCCTGGCTAAAAAAGCGCTGATGGCCAGGGCAGTATGGGTGCAGCCTAACCCTGACGCGGCCCCGGCCACGGCAATAGTCACCACCCCTACCGGCCGCTGCTCGATGACCACTTTTTCCTTTACTTGTTCTTCTTCGCCTGTTAAACCAGTCATGATATGCCACCTGGCGGCATGGGCGTAGGTGGCCGGGACGCTGGCCAGGGCCCGGGCGACTAAATCACCCCAGTCGGCTTCAACCGGCCCGTCTATTATATCATACACCCCCAACCCCACAAACTTTGCCACCGTCGCATCTCCCGGCTGCCTGCCGGGTGCCAGCAGGAATATCCTCGTATATGGCCTGGCTATGCGGTAACCCCGAACGGCGGCCACCAGGTCCGGGCCCGGGCCGGCATCTATATCCAAAACCAGGACGTCAGCCGCCACCCTGGCTGCAGATTGGATGGCATTACGAATGCCAAAGGAATCCATAGTCCCGGCCTGGTCGTATACCACTTCGCCGTATTCTTTCACGGCTTTTCTCACCTGCTCCGCCCTGGCCGGGGCAAGGATTAAAGCATACATCATAAATTTTTGCTCCTTTCGTTAATCGATTGATCGGATTTGAGGTGGAAACAATAAAGGTAAATATAGAGCGCTTGTGGCAAAGATGGTATAATGACTTAAAAGGGGTTGATATTAATGCGCTTAACTGCTGTTATGCAAAAACGTGGTGACTGGTATATAGGCTTTATTAAAGAAATCCCCGGCATAAATAGTCAGGGGAAAACCCTTGAAGAACTACGCAACAACCTTAAGGAAGCCACCCAGTTAATATTGCAGGCAAACGCAGAATTAGCAGGCAAGTTTCAAGGACCGGATACTATTATTGAACCCCTGGACATTGCGGTGGAGGCCGTAAATTGAAGCGTAAGGAATTACTGCGCCATTTGCACCAATATGGATGCCGGCAACTGCGAGAGGGCGGGAACCATACCGTTTTCTTTAATCCCTCTACTTTCAAGACATCCACAGTTCCGCGACATAATGAAATCGAAGACTTCCTGGCCAACAAAATATGCAAAGACCTGGGCATCCCTTTAATTAAAAAGCCTTCGTGATATACCCCCTCAAATGTTGGAGGGGGTATATCATTGTGTTTCACCTATCCCTCAATAAAGGCCTCTCCAACACCCTTTGTATCACGTTCAGTACCTGGCCGGGGCTTTCCCCCCGGCCCACGACCACCGCCCCGGCCAGGAGGGCCAATTCCGGAGTGATGGTCTGCCTTGGTACCTCCCGGTTCCCTCCAAAGAGGATTTCCGCCAGCAGCAAAAGGGGCTGGGCTTTCAGCAGGGCATATTCCTTCATAGGCACCTTCAGTGCCAGGTTTCCGGGGTCTACAAGGGCCAGGGCCTGCCTGGCCGCTTCGGCGTTCCCCTTAGCCAGGTTGGCCGCCTCCAGGTGGGCGGCATAAACCTGGACGGCATGATCATATCTGCTGACCTCATCCATCTTCTTGCCCTCCATGATATTTACTTGAAATAATTGATCGGGTTGACCGGCTGGCCGTGTACCCTGATCTCAAAATGCAGGTGCGGCCCGGTGCTCTTGCCCGTACTGCCGCTGTAGGCGATCACGTCACCGGCCCTAACCTGCTGGCCCCGCTGGACGGCGATCTGGGACAGGTGGGCATAGATGGTAACCATGTCGTCGTGCTCGATGTAGACGGCATAGCCGAAGTTCCCCATCCATTCGGCCACGGCCACCACGCCATCAGCAACTGCATGGACGGGCGTCCACATGGGCGCTCCTATATCCATCCCCGTATGAAAGCCGTCCAGCCCTTCCACCGGGTCGACCCTGGGGCCGAAGCCGGAGGTAATGGTGAAAATACCCGGTGTGGGC
This sequence comes from Neomoorella stamsii, assembly GCF_002995805.1. Lineage (GTDB taxonomy): Bacteria > Bacillota > DSM-521 > Neomoorellales > Neomoorellaceae > Neomoorella > Neomoorella stamsii. The sequence goes on along the minus strand of NZ_PVXL01000021.1, from coordinate 37,508 downwards.
CACTTCAATTTACCTTCCACCGGCATCCAGCCCGGCGGCACTCCCGGCCCTACGTCCAGGAGGAAAGAGAGGTCCACCTCCAGGATATTTTTCACTTTCTTTCTTTGGGATTGATTAAAGCCCAGGTCATCCAGGACTTCCTCCAGGGAACGCAGCTTGTAGACCGGGTAGGTGGTACATTCCGGGGGGTCACCCACGCAGTAAGTGCAGGTCCCTACCTTTTCGATGAACCTCCGGGCTAGTTCTCCTGCTTTAGCCGGGCTAGCCTTGCTGAAATCCTGGTTTAGCCTCACCGCATCTATAGCCAGCAGGGGCTGCCAGTCAACCGTAACCCCCTGATCACACGGTGATCTGGTACTGGCGCTTACTGCTCCGGCCGCGTCAACATAAATTTTCACTTGGCCGGGAGTGGCTATAGGCACCCTTTCCCAGATAACAACCGGCCCCGCAAAAAGCAGGGCCAGCAGGGTGACAGGCAAGGTCAAGATGATTAACACCCATAAGACGGCTTTCTCCGGTTTCCCGGGGAGGAAGGCCAGGGCAACCCTGGCTACCCAGGCCGGCATTACTGACCGCCCCCCGTGAGGTAGGGCATCTCGTAAGGCGCGGCCTCAATCCGCACATGCACCCGCTGGGTCCCGGCCACCAGCAGGCCTTCGCCCCGTTTGGCCGAGGCCAAAAGGTCATGCTCCGCTTCCGAGAGGTTCATCAGGGTGGTGATGGCTTCCAGGTCCTTCTCCCCCTGGGCCAACAAGAGCTTGTACGTCGGGTTATCCAGGAGGGCCTGGCCGTGGCGGACCACCTCCGGGGCCAGGAAGTCCACCACATTCTGGGAGATGACCACCAGGCCGCCCATGTACTTCCTAATGCGCTTCGAGGTATCTCGAAGGAAGGCCAGGGCTTGGGGCGTCTGGGGGTCCACCAAAAGCCAGGCTTCATCCACCACCAGCAGGGTCCTCTCCTGGCGGTCTTTTTCAATCTGATGCCAGGCAAAGGAGAGGACGTTGAAGTATTGCGCCCTCCTTACGGCGTCATCGGCGTTTTGCAGGTCGTGGACATCAAGGATGATCAGGTCGCTGCCGGCGCTGGCTGTGGTCGGCCCGACCCATAAGGAGGCGTCGGCCCCTTCTACCGCCCGGCGCAGCAGGACCGCCAGGCGTCCGTAAGTTTCCGGTTGTTGTTTCGCCCTGGCGGCGACATAGGTATAAAGCTCCCTGGTGGTGGGCCACTTCTCTGGCGGTACTGCCGCCGGGTCGGCCTGCCAGTCAATGCCCGCCTGGTGGTAGACTTCTACCAGGGCCTCTTCCAAAGCGGCCTTCTCCAGGTCACTTAAATCCCGCAAGTAGAGGGAAAAGAAGGTCCGCAGGGTCTGCAGATGCAGGGCCAGGGGCCCCCGGGCGGTCACCCTTTCTACTTCCACTCCTTCGTCGTCGACAGGGACCGGCCGCACCTGCAGGGGGTTGATGCGCCCTTTACCCCCGGCGCAGTTGATCCAGGCCCCACCCAAAAGGCGGCACATCTCCCGGTACTCCCGTTCCGGGTCGATGATGATCACCCTGGACCCCCGCGCCAATTCCCGCAAAACCAGCATCTTTACCGCGAAAGACTTTCCCGCCCCGGGCTTGGCCAGGACGGTCCAGTTGCTGTTGGTCCTATCCCCGCCCCGCTGCCAGATGTCCACCAGCACCAGTCCGCCGTCCCGGTCGCGGCCCAGGACCACGCCGCTGCCGTCGTTGATCCCCGAAGCTGTGAAGGGAAAGGAAGCAGCCACCGTTTCCGCCGGCATGTTCCTGGCCCCGGCGTCCTTGATCCCTGAAGGCAGTACCGCCCAAGGCCCTGCCGCCTTGAGGCCTTCCTCCTGCCGGAATACCGCCACCCTCCCCCGCATCCCGGCGGCGGCCAGGGCCGCCTCAACCTGGCGCGTCCGCCGGTCCAGGGTTTCCTGCTCCGGGGCCAGGACCAGGAGAACAACAGTTACGTAAAAAACCTGCTGCTGTTCCTGGTCAATCTTTCTAAGCAATTCCTGGGCGTCCTTCAGGGCCTGTTCGGTGCGCTGCATCACCAGGGCGTTGCCGCCCATCTCCAGCCGGCCGGTATATTCGCCGATGGCCCTATTAATGCTTAATACCAGGTTCGCCGGGTCGGTAGGGGTTACATGGATAGAGGCCACCACCCCCGGCATACCGGCCACCCGGGCCAGCCAGGCCGGACCTACCCGCGGGGGATAATCGGTTATCACCATCACCCTGGCCAGCTGCTCACCGAAAGTTATTTGCCTGGGACCAAAGTCAAGCGCCTGTGGAGCCAGGACATCAAGAAGACCAAAGAATGTGGGCGCTTGTTGGGTTTGCGCTTTATACTTGCTCATTTACCGAATCACCCCTGTATGTTATACTGAATGTATAGCAAATTCCCGGGAGGTCTTAATATGACCGAAAAAACACGCCTCAAAGCTATCAGGTTTCCCGAATCCCTCGCCCGGGACTTAAGCAAGCACGTTAGGCGGGGCAAACAAAGCGACTTCATTATCAGGGCCACCGAAGAAGCTCTCCTGCGGTTGAAGCAGGCGAAAGCCCTTAAGGAGTGCCGGGGTGTATTTACCCCTGACGAATACCCTGAATTTAGAGACCGGGAAAGCATCAAAGCATGGGTAAGAAACTTGCGCCAGGAAGCAGAAGAAAGGCTGGCCAGGTGGTCGCGAGATGAAAAATAAAGCCCCGGTCAAAGGCTTTTTGCTGGACACTACGGCCCTAATTGATTTCTTGCGCGGCGACAAACACACCATCGCCCTTCTTGAAGTCCTCAAAGATAAGGCTCCCTTGGCCGCCTGCCCCATAACTGTGGCCGAAGTTTTTTCCGGGGCCCGAGAAAAGGAGCTCCTCGTAGTAGAACGGTTTCTCTCCAGCCTGAAGTTTTACCCCATAGACTACGAATCCTCCCGCCTGGCCGGCCGCTGGCGTTACACTTATGCCAGAAAAGGCATCACCCTTAGCCTGCCTGATACCCTCATAGCGGCCGTAGCCCTCCGCAACAACCTGGCTCTGGTAACGGCAAATGACAGGCATTACCCCATGGAGGAACTGATTATCATCACCCACTAAGCACCGGCGGCAGGTAGGGCCCCGCGAATAGAGGCGGCCGCTCGAAGGCCGCCTGGGCAGGATGGGTAAAAACAAAAATTAGGTCGATGATCTCCCGGTCGCAGCAAACTCCCACCTTCAGCCCAGACCGTTCCAGGTTGCTTGCCAGTTCATGCGCCCTTTGCAAGACTTCTACCTGCTCCTTCCCGGGTAGCAAAATGTAATATCTTCTTTCCAGGGCCTCCCCGCTGGCCACCAGGGTGGCCACATAACGGGTATAATCCTGCAGGAGCTTCTTCCGGGCCGGGTTACCAGTCTCCCGGACCAGGTCCTGCAGGCCCCGCAGGTAGGCGTCCAGGTCCACCGGCCGCCCCAGGGAAAAGATTTGAAAAGCCTCCCGCTGGCCGTTCAACGCCTCATGTACAGCTGTAATGATCCGTTTCTTCTCATTTTCGCTTTTCAGGGCCAGGTTAAAAGGTTCCACCTTGAGGACTGCCACCACCTGGTCGTCTTTCCTGGTTATTACCCCGCCGGCGATGTCCTTCCAGGGCAGCCAGTCCTGGACCGCCCTCCTGACCGCCGCCTGGTCAATCTGCTGCTGTTTGACGGGTTTCTTTTTCCCCGATAGCTTGAAAGCCATATTCTCACTCTCCTTTGGTCACGTATAAATACTGCCGCTGGGCCATGGACCAGCAGCGCCACTGTTGGATCAGGTCCAGGAGGCTCTGGCCGTTAGGCCCCTGTTTGGTGACAAAGAAGGCCAATCCCGGCGGCATAACGAAGAGGACAAAACGGATTACGGATTTGGTAAACATGCCGGAAAGGAAAAACAACCCCAGTCCAACCAAAGCCCCGGCAACTACAGACGCCAGTTCAAACCAGCCGAAGCCGGGGAAAAACTCGAACCTGGCTGAGACGTTGCGCGGTATCAGGTACAAAGCTCATACCCCCTTCATGAACATGCGCCTCATGATATACATGGTCCCTGCCGTCTGGCCGGCCTGGCCCATAGCCCCGCCGATGCCGGTGTGGTAGGCGAACTGCCGCAGGACGGCAGGGGTCTTGAAGGCCACCCAGAGCCAGCCGATCAGGAGGAACAACTTCAACACGTCGGAGTTAAAGGTAAAGGCCATGACGGTCGCCAGAAACCCCTTCATCATGAAGGTTTGTAAGGCCTGGCTGGTAGATAAGACCACCAGTTCCCGCCACCAGACGGCCGCCACCCCCTCGTCAGCCCGGGTCAACCCAACGGCCATGATGGGGCCGACGGCAGCCAGGGCGGCCACTTCCACCGCCCGGATGCCGGTCTGGATGAGGATCAAGGCCCAGATAACGATAGCAGCGATGGCGGTAATCATGATCAGGAAGGGCGTCGTTCCCACGGAAAAGATGGTGTCGATAAAGTTGGCCGGGTTGGGATTTACCGAGGAAAGACTGGCCACGCTTTGAGCTAAATCGTTGCCCCACTTGTAGACTGTCTTCACCAGCCAGGGCCCGGCCCCGATGATGGCGGCGGCCACGGCGGTGCGCTTCAAGAGGCCGCCCGGGTCCGCCCCCGGCTCACCGTTGATGTGCAGGATGTATGCCTGCAGGGCTTCGACCCCCACCTTTACGGCCAGCAGGCTCCCGGCCACCGCCTGAGCCAGGCGGACGGCGCTCTGGACGTATACCGAGTCTAAAATCTGCAGCGCCAGGGCCATCTCGTTGCCGGCAAAGGCGGCGAAGGTGGTAAGGGCGTTCTCCATGATGCCGGCCAGGAACTTATTGATGGCATTAATAATCAGGTTGACGATTACATCCAAATTCTTTCCCTCCCCCATAAAGGGAGCAGGCCCGGTTACCCCGGGCCTGCTATAAACCTAGCCCTGAAAGTAGCTTAAAAAGACCTTGGTGATGCCTACCGCCGATTCACCAATAGCACCGCCAATGAGCACGTTGCGCATGGCGCGGTTGTGGGCGGCGGCCGTAGCCGGATCGCCGTCGCTCATCTGCTTCATCAGGGCATGGTAGCCGATGGCGGCCCCGGAACCGGCCGGGATGATGCCTAAAAGCCAGGAGGTGGCGTCATTCAAGAGGTTGATGGCCCCGGTGACAATCTGGGGCTGACCGCCGCTCCCGGCGGCAAAGGCGGCTTTGGCAAAGGCCAGCAGGATGACGGGCACATACGGGCCGGCTTTCTTTAAAGCACCAGCAAGCTTCTCCAACATTTTCTCTCGTCCCCCTTTTAGAGATTGGATATAACATCTGCGGCATTAGCCACGGGCTCGACTGTAACGGCCTCTTGCCTCCCCGCCGGCGGCCCGGGCAGCCATACCGGCGGGGCCGTTATCACCCCCTGATCAGGTTTTTCTATAGCAGCAGGCGTTAAATCGCCTGCAACGGGCCAGGCGGAGAGGTCCGGGAGGGGCAGCCGGGCCGGGTTTTCCCGGGCCTGGAGCACCAGGGCCTGGCCTGCCGGCCAGCGTAAAATTTCATCCGGCAGGAGCAGGGGCCTGCCGGTCAACCCCTCGGTGGTACCCTGGGAATAATCGGCGGCCCTTACCTGGCTGGAGTAGCTTTCCGTCCGTACCGTGTACTGGCCCGTCTTGGCGCTGATCACTTTAGCTGTTTCTATATCGGCTGTGGAGAGGTATACCCAGGTGGCGCAGTTGCCGGTGATGGTCCCGGCCGCTTCTTTATACCTGGCCTTTATCTGGGCCAGGTCCTGAAGGGCCAGGAGGAAGCGCATCCCCCGGCCGGCGGCGACCGTGAGCTTCTTGTCAAAACCCGGTATGGGCGGCAGGTTGCCGAACTCATCCAGGAGGAAGTTCACCCGCAGGGGCAGGCCGCCTTTGTCCCGGGCCGCGTCCGCCAGGGCCTGGTAGGCCTGGGCGATATATAGGGAAGCCAGGACATGCCGGCTTTCCCGCTCGTCAGGGATAACCAGGAAAACAGCCGTCCTCTCCCTCCCAACCACGGCCAAGTCATGGTCCTGTACTGCCGTCAGCCAGGCCACGGCCGGGTCGGCCCACAACCGCAGCTGGGCGGCAGTGCCGGTAAAAATGCTGGAACGCAGGCGGTCCTCGCTCAAAGCCGCCACCCCGTATGCCGCCCGCGCCGGGTGGCCCTGCGGAAAGTGCCGGAAGTATGCGTCCAGTTCTTCCCCTCCCCCGGCTCCCAACGTCGTAAGCAGGGCATAGGCGCTGGCAAGGTGTTTTCCTTCAGGAGGCGCTTCCGCCGCCACCGCCAGGGCCAGGGCGGCAGTAAGGCTCTCCTGGGACTGGGGCCAGATGCTGTCCCCGTAGTGGGGCTGCTGATGGGTAATGATGTTGGCCACATCCCAGGCCGCCTGGCTGGCCACGGTAGGGTCCCCCCTTGCCAGCCCCATGATAACCGGTTCCAGCGGGTTCCAGCGGTTGCCGCGGTACGGGTCGCGCAGGTCAATTAAGATCACGTCGTAACCCCGGCGCTGTAAGTAGGCGGATGTTACATTATACAGTTCACCCTTAGGGTCGGTAATGACCATGCTCTCCCCTGCCAAGCCCAGGGTCCAGATGGTGGGAAGGATAATCCGCCGCGATTTGCCGGACCGGGTGGCTCCCAGCAGCAGGACATGGGTATCACCTGTATCCAGCCAGGCGGTGTAAAAGGGGTCTTTTTCAAACCCCATGACGATGCCCCCGCCCGGCGGGCCGCCGGGCAACCGCCACGACGCCAGGGTGGAAGCAAGCTCTTTCTTGGTTCGCCACCTAGCCGTGCCGTGCTAGCCCTGTCCCGCCGCTTCGGGTCCTCCTATGCTGCCGTCCCTGGTCTTACTTTTACGCCTGGCGGCGGGCCACAAAATAGAAAGGGCCGCAGCTCCCATTGCGGGCTGCAGCCATATCCAGGTGTTACGCATCTTTTCATCCTTAATCAGTATCGCCGGCCCGGCCATGGGGCTGGCCAGGGTTTCTTTTTTCCAAACTTCCAGTCCGGGCCTAAAACCCTGGACTTTCAGGAATAAGGGCAGCTTTAACACCAATGGAGCCAGCAGCAGGTCCGATAAAACCAGGAGCAATAAAATGACATGGTGGAATTTTACTTTCATGGCATCCTCATCTCCCTTTCTTCTCCCCTTGCCCGGCGTCGGCGGCGTTCCAGGTCCCTTTCCGCCGCCAGCATGGCCTGGGCCTCGGCCCGGGTGCGCTCCCGCTCCAGGGCCCGCCAGGCGGCCTTCCAGACGCTGTTGGCTATCCGGCTTTTTTCAACCTGGATTTGCCTGGCTTCCCTCTTTTCATTGAACTCTACTTCTCGTTCCAGGCGATTTATAGCGGCCGCGCCTTTCAGCACTACCTGGGCCACCCGGTCCCGCAAGTCCTCGTATGCCTTCCCGGCCGCCTCGTCCAGGGCTCCCGGCTGCATGGTATAATGGCCGGCCAGCTGCCGCGCCAGTTCCCGGTAACGTTCCGCTGATTGGTTAAACCCCGGCTGTTTCAGTACCCAATCGGCTATTTCCCTGGCCCGCTCCTTAACTTCTCCCGGCATGTAGGCCAGAGCTATACGGCCCTTACCATGCATAATCCCGGCCAGGTCCTGCAGCTTCCTCACCAGCACTTCTTCTCTACCGGGGGTAAGGACGGGCAGCATCTTGGGGCTGGAGCCCCAAAAAGCCCTGGCTTCCAGCCGGGCCTTCTTCACCTCGCGCATAAACTCCATGACTTTCCCGATATCGTTGCCTGCCAGCTCCCTAATCGCGTCCCTGATGGCCGTCTTTTCGGCCGTAAGGCGGTCCCTTTCCTCGCGAAAAACCTCCCGGGCAAAGGAACGGAAAACCCCTTTTCTTTCCCCCGGCTCCAGGTAGCCCTGCCTCCTAGCGGCGCCGTGTTCTTCCTCCCAGATAACCACATGGCAATGGGGATGGCCCTCTTTGCGGTGGAAGGCCGCCACCCAGCGGGTATGGTCCGGGTCCAGGTGCATGGCCTTGTTGGCGTTGTTAACGCCGTTCTCAATGGCAGCCTGCCACTTTTCCCGCTCCGCCAGTCCCAGGCGTTCCGCGTCGTCCTGCCGCAGACTGACTATCACCCGCCAGACAGGCAGGTTATGCTTGGCCAGCTTGCTACCTAATTCCTGCCAGTCAGGAACCGGTTCTCCTTCCGGCCCGAAAAGGCCGGAACTCCCGGGCCTTTCCGCCGCGTATTTAACATGCCCGGCGGCGGTGCCCCTTTCCACGGGATAATCTTCATCTCCTACGCGGTAGGCTCCGGCATCGCCCCGGTCGGCTTCGGGCTTGGTGGCAATATACCGGATATGGTTGTAGTTACAGGCCATCTTTTTGGTGCCGTGCTGGTAGTATGCCACGTTGACGATGACCACGCTTTTACTCATTCGTTAATCCCACCGCCTTCCTCCGGTAAACGCAAATACTCAACCGCTTTTTTCCTGGCAATATGGTAAATATCGGCGGCGTCGCGTTTGCCCAGGTCATTGAGTACCTGGACATTAAGGAACATGGCCGTGGCCCCGGCCATGGTAGATTTGACCATCAGCTTTGCCAGCCGGTCCACGTCTTTTTTGATTGCCCGGCGTATCGCCTGGTCCAGAGCTTCGCGGCCTTCGATGGCTGCTCCTTCGCTCAAGGCCCGGTTTAAAATTTCCCGCACTAAAACCGCAATTGAAAGTTCACGCCGGGTTGCTTCGGCTTTTAATCTGGCGGCCAGGTCATCATCTAACCCGATATCTAATCTGAATTTAAAACGGCTTTGTTTAGGCAACGGCAACACCCCCGGTTAAAAAAATATAGGAATTGCAAGTACCAAAAGGCAAAAAGACGGGGCATGCCCCAAAAACACTGGTTTAGCTCCGGTTTAACCCCCGGTATAAAAAATTAAATGACCACGTGGCTCTGCCGCGTGTGTGGTGGCGCGCCCCCCGGGGCGCTTAACCTGCCTTCAGAAAGGAGCGCGACGGCATCGCCGAAAAGTGACGCTCCTTCCGTATAGTTGGCCGGGCTCCAGGAATCAGGAAGACCTGCTTTTGCAGGTCTTCCTGACTGATGACTATAAAATGTGCTGGAGTTATTGCCAAAATCTTGAGCTACATACAAACTAGTAGTATATTTTACATGGTGATTAAATATGACAGATATCAAAAGCCCGGAAGCACGGAGCTACAACATGGCATCAGTTCGTTCAAAAAACACCAAGCTAGAGCTGCGTCTTAAGAATGCCCTGATGCTTCAAGGACTAAAACCACTTTCTCACGACGAATATGTTACAAAATACGGCGAGAGTCTTGTTGGTTCTCCTGATGCCATTTTTCCGGAAGCCAGGCTCGCCATATTCTGTGATGGTTGTTTCTGGCACGGATGTCCTCTTCATTACCAACTCCCGGCAACAAGGCAAGATTTCTGGCGAAAAAAAATTGAAGAAAATATTGCCAGAGATCGGAGAGTTGATGCTGCCCTTACCACTGCAGGATGGCGTGTGAAACGAATTTGGGGGCATGAACTAAAGAAAAAGAACCTCGATAGAGTTGTTGAAGATATTATTAAACTCTTAAATAATCCAACGGGATTTTAGTTAGTTTCCCCTGAAAAAGTCCACTTTTTTCATCGCTTAAGAGGAAATGTTATTTCCGCAACTATAGTCAGGATTAATCTCTAACTGCTTCACCCATCTTGTTATACCATTGTTGCCAACCGATGTAAATTATAGGCCAAGATTCCATAACCGACCCAGGTAGTGGTACCCTCATATCCCCTGGAAAGGCTACGGCGTAAACCATATTTGCGCTTCAGAAGACTAATAGTAGCCTCTCCTCCAGCACGCCAGCGTTGGAGACGTTTGAACCAGCTTTGCGCTTGATAGGCTTTGCGAGCTTTACTGATTTTACCTTTCCGGGGTAAGCTAACCTGCTTTACCCCGCGTTGATGGCAACCATTTTCGTTCCCTGAACCACCAAAACCTCTATCGGCAGCCAGGGCATGAGGTGGATGTTTGAAAGTCTCAGTATGATCCTCCACTGCGCCAAGGAGTAAGGTATCGTCCGCGGGGTTCCCCCGCAACACCTTATAGCCGGTGATTATCTTGTTTTCCACTTCCTGTAGTAGCACCTTGTAGCCGAACTCTACCGGGGCATTAGCCTTACCCTTTTTAATGGGCCGGGCTTCGGTATCAAAGATACTTACCACCCGGTCAGGAAGATGCAAATTCCCCTCCTGGACGGCTGCCGTTTGGGTTACAATCTTTTCCGTACGGCTGATAGTTTCTTCTAACGTCTGAACCAGGGCGTGGATTTCCCCTTTAACTTGCTCCCCTTGTTGCTGGAGGGTATCTTTGGCCTCCCTGACAATACTGGCAGCTTCGGTAATAACCTTCCGGATGGTTTTAAGGATTGCTCCTGTAATTTTCCGGACTTCTTGATAGGCTTCGTTACTACGGCGTTTTAACACTTTATTGATCTCATAGATGCGTTTTTTAATGGAACGTTCCCGGTTATGAAAGGCCCCCGCTAAGGCTAGACCTGCCTCCCGGATCTTTTTCACGGTACGGGTGATAACCCGTACTCCGTCGGCTAAAAGGCCGGCGTCCGTGGGATGGTGAATATTGGCTTCCACTACCGTGGTGTCCACCTGCAGCTTGCGTCCCCGGATAATCTTTTTCTCCCGGGCTTCCTGAACCAGGGCTTTATTGAGTTCTTCTACAACCCCGGGGCCACAGCGTTTAGTGAGTTTAATCAAAGTAGTAGCATGGGGCACCTTTTGAGTTAAGGGAATACTGCAGAAGCGCCGCCACTTAATACTGTCATTTACTTCCTGGACTAAAACTTCATAACCCAGGCCATAACGGTACTTCAGATACATATCAGGCGCAGGTAGGTTTCCATAGGGATAGTTGGCCTGCCCAGGCGCGCCTCAAACCGGCTGATGAATGGAGTCATAAACTTATCATCTTCCAGGAGTTCATCCACCCTGGCCAGTTCGGGATTGAGCTGGACCAGGTCAGATGGCAACAGGGCATCCCACAGGGTGAGCTGCGGATCTTTTAGCCTTAACATGAGATCACCCGGCAGGAAAAGGAGGTGGTGTGGCGAATGTTAATCATAGGAGTTCCTCCCTCTGGGTTTTCTTGTTTGCTCTTACTACAAGATTCGATCCAGAGGATGGTAACTCCTTCTGTTTTGCTAAAAACTACTCGGTTTTCTGAGACGCTAAGACTTTTATCCCTGGACTTTTTCAGGGGGAACTAGTTATGCTTTTTATGTGGACCAGCCGGGCAAATTCTGTAAAAGTCACAGCCGCGACATCTACCTGTTTCGCGCCCTCGGAGCGGAAATTCATGGGCTTTTATGCCGGCTACAGCCCGAGCTACATCCATCATAACTACTTCCCGAGATGCATCACTTATGTCTACTTGGTGTTGCTCTTTAATCCTTAAATCTTCAGGCGGGTTAGGTCCCAGAAAATAGGCTGTGGCGTGATGCGGGTCAAGGTTCAGAGCCCTCCGTACAGCAACTGCATATAAACGAAGCTGGCGTTCAACATTCTTTACGCGTTGTAAATAATCTTTATAGTCTTCCCCGGTACCCGTCTTAAAATCTACAACGCCAACCGGAACACGTAACTCTGAACCGTCAGCATTCGTCTCTACTTTTTCCAAAAGGTCAATAGTGCCACTTATTAATGCATCACCTTCAATAAATTCGAATGGTTGTTCAGCCCTGAAGACATATTTTGCCTGCTCCGGAAAGATTGACACATATCTCCGAAGCGTCTTCTCGGCTGCAGCTCTTAGCGTTTCCAAAACATCCTGGTTAGTATAACGTAAATTAAATCTCTCTTGTACAATATTATGTATCCACTCAGCAGAAATCTCTTCTCCTTTAAGAGCTCGCTCATGAATAGCTGCTAACAGGTTATGTACTTGGAGGCCATAACCATACGCTTCCTTTACACCAGGTCGGAAGCCCATCAAACGGCGTAGTTGATAGTCAAACGGGCACCCCCAGTAGTAGTTCAAATCCGAGTAAGTCGTTGGTAAAATTTCGGTATCGACGGGTGGAGTTGGTACGCCTCGGGGACGTGGTTCCGAGGGATCCGTGCCGTCGTCTTGTACATAATCATGCCTTATTTCAGTCATAAATATTTGTGGCCTTTTATGCTTCCTGTCAAGGGAAGTAATATGTAGAAACTTTCTTGACCTAGTAACGGCTACATACCAGAGACGACGCTCACCGTCATCGCCACCAGCGAATTCCTTAGGATCAAACTGTTCGGGTGAAAGGAAAGTTTCCGGCCCCCTGCTTTTCAGATATGTGTTAGGAAAGTGATGTGTTGTTACCCTTGGAATAAATACAACTGGCCACTCCAGGCCTTTAGCGGCATGAATGGTCATGACCTGAACTGCGTTAGGAACCGAAATTTCATCTTGCCCGCCATCATCGGTGTTACTGGCAGCCCACCCGTTCAGAAAACGGCACAATGGAACTAAATCGTCGGGCGTAATCCATTGATGAACGGACTCGAACTGGCTAATTAAATAGCTGAAACGACCGAGATTATAAAGAACATCCTCAGGCCATGGTTCGGGTCCGTCGCTTGCTCCCAGAACCCGTAACATTTCATGGAACCAATCTTGTGGATAAATACGTCTCGAAACCCTTCCGCGTTTCTCCCGTGGCAGTTTCTGCTTTGCAATAGTGGCGCGTTTCTCTGCTATCCACTGCAGGAACACATTGGGATCAGCAGAAGGCATTGCGCCTTTAGACCTGAGGTTACGGATTGTTTGGCGGATAAAATCCCTGGTTGAATCTATTGTTAGATGGTGCTCATTTCCATCGTTGTCTTCATACCAGAATTCCTCTTGGGCAAGCTGACAAAAAGCTGCCTGAACCAATCGTATTTCATCGTGGCTGAAAAGTCCACGAGTACCACGTACCACGACAGGAATGCCCTGTTCCCGCAAAACATCAACAAATTCGCGTCCGGCAGATTTTACGCTCCGTAGTAAAATTGCCATGTCAGCATAATCTATAGCCCTTTCAGTCCCGTCTTTTTCTTTAATAATCATACCCCGCAGGACCTTAATCCTGTCTGCTACATACTCTGCTTCCTCGCGCTCCGTGGCAAAGCAACGGCGCTGAATGTCACCACGTTCAGCAATTGTTTCCACTGGGTTCTCGGGATCAACCTCAAAATCCCAATGACGTGCTTCCATTGCTTTGGGTAAACGTCTTCTTAAAGGCCTTACAGAGGCATTTGCTATTTCTACTATTGCATGTGTTGAACGGAAATTATAAATCATGTTAATCCGGGTTACATCAGGATAACGTTTTTCAAATTCAAGCATATTTGTGATATCTGCCCCGCGCCACCCATAAATAGCCTGGTCGTCATCACCCACTACACAGACCGAGGCGCTTTTTCCTCCGTCAGTGATTAAGTATAGCAATTCTTCCTGACGAGGGTCAAAATCCTGGTATTCATCCGCTACCACGTATTTAAACCGTTGTCTTACTTCCATAAGCTTTTCTGGATTTGCACGGAGGGTCTTAATAAGTTCCCCTATAATCCCGTTAAAGTCCAGAAAATAGTTTGGCTTTTCCAAAGTTAACCGACGGTATCTCTCTATTACATCTCTTGCAACATCGTCAGCTATCTGGTCGTCAGGAATATTCTTGATATGCAGGACATTAAGGGTATTAATCAGACCTCTGACTGTATCCCAGTATTTCCCGGAACGTACTAATCGTTTACAACGTTCCAACCATAAACCTTGCTTATTCCACTTGGAAGAGATAAGAGCTGCCTGTCTGATCTCATCAAGGATTTCATAATTACGATAAATGGGGTCAATCTCCTTGAGTAACTGAAAACAAAAACTGTGAATTGTCCCCACATACATGTCCCCGAGGGATGGGTCTTCGGGGCATAACTCCTCAAGATGCTTTCTTATACGCGCCTTCATCTCCATTGCAGCCCGGTCAGTAAAAGTAAATGCTACAATACATGAACGAGGAGTTCCTTCTTTTACAATTTGTGCTATGCGTCTCGATATCACCTCTGTTTTCCCGCTACCTGCACAGGCAATAATCTGTAAATTTCCTTTTCGGTGATTGATGGCCAAAATTTGGGCATCAGTATATTTTAACGCCATATTTTAGCCTCCTTAAATACCTTAAGCATAGATAGTCCTAGTTCGCGTACCAATGCCACGGGAACAGCATTGCCTATCTGACGTTCAATTTCTTTATAACAACCTTCAAAAATATAGTCATCTCTAAAAGTCTGGAGGCGTGCTGCCTCCCGCAGGGTGATTGCTCGGTCATCTCTGGGGTGAGCAAATCTACCCCGTGTAATATCGGTACATCCCGTTGTAAGGGTAGGCGCGACATCATCCCAAAACATACGGCCATATACATCAGGGTGCCCGTTATAATTCCTATGACAGGGTAGCTCAAGTTCCGGAGGTAGCGAGAAACGACTGCCCCCATTTTTTGGGATATATGCTAATCGTTTTAAGGCCAATTCCGAATGTTTACGAGCCACATGCAGGTAATCGAACGGATCTGCTTCTCCGGCACAAAGGGGAGTTAGATTACCTATGGCCATCCTCACAGATATCCTTGCACCTTCTGGAGTTGTCGGAGGTGGTAATTCGGGCATAATCCCTTCACGCGAGGCGAACATGATAAAGCGTTTACGTCTCTGGGGAACTCCGTAATCAGCAGCGTTCAAACCAACTGGTTTTCCGAGCTTATAACCAAGGGTACTAAGTTCATCTCTTAATCTATCCAAAACACCCCTATGTCGTGGCGCAGCAATTCCCGGTACATTTTCAAAGAAGATAAGTGAAGGCTTAAGTACTTGGGCAAAACGAACTGCCTGGAGGATCAAAATCGACCGCGGATCACCTTGCTTTTTTCTGTTTTGACTACTGAAAGGCTGGCACGGAGCACAAACGACTAGAAGATCGCAGGTGTCCCCTTTTAGGTCATTCATCTTAATGGCTTCAGGGCTTACATCTTCTATATTACTTTCGTAAAGATTAACTTCCGGATGGTTTTTCCTATAGGTACGGCAGCTGACAGGATCGTTATCCACTGCAGCTACGACACGAAACCCGGCCTGCTTGAGGCCCTCCGTAACGCCCCCGCAACCGCAGAACAAATCAACTACCGTTGGCCTTCTTTCGGTAAAATAGTCATTTGACTCCAAAAGTGCACTAAATTGTCTTTTAATTTTAACCGTCCTGATTAAGGGTCTTGATTGCGCTGTCATTGGTTTAATATCACCACCTTTATTATAGAGGTTACCGTAACACGTATTACGTATCTTATATTGTTAAACCCTATTTCTTCCTTCAATCTTGGGATTTTTTCTTTTTGTATTTTTATTTTACTTGATATTAGGGATGTGATAAAAAAGTTGAAAGGAAAATAACAACGCTATTGGTTATGGAAAGCTACGGGTTTAATTTTAATAGTTGATGTATGCTCAGGTAGCTTCAAATCCTTTTTTCCCGGCCAGGTGGTAGGTAAAACACAATATAGGACCAATTCCTACATAGCCATGGCAGTCCCAGGTCGTATTCGGCCTATCTCAACTGTTCTTGCGTTTATGGGCACATACACCTTTTTCCATATTTTAAAGACATATTACTACATGAAGCAATCGAAATCAATGGGTTGCCATTATCTCTAATCCTTATACCAGAGCATCATCTATTCCTTTTTTATCTTTTAACCTTAACCTGCCTTCAAAAAGGAGCGCGCCGGCATTAGCCGTAGCGTGGCACTCCTTCCGTAAAGTTTGCCTGGCTCCTGGAATCAGAAAGGCCTGCGCTGACAGGCCAACCTTTAGTTCCTAGTCAAATTGAACGGCTCAAGCTTGGGTAACAGAAATACAGGTTATTGCTGGGGTACGGTACTGTCTTACCAAAATACGTGCAAAAGAAAAAAGCCGGTTCAGTATCCGGCTTAATTAGTCTCTGGGCAGATTATTTCATATTTACATCTATCGAGCAGAATAGGAAGAAGCCTGTCGCTCCGGATGGGTCATCAGTACTATTGGATAAAGGTGCTTTTGTCAACTAAAAAGTAGCATCCTGTCTTGATTTATGTCTATTGATTTATGTCTAGGCGTAATCAACTGTCCTATGTTTTTCGAATAATGATACGTAACATTCCTTGCGTTATGGTAATTATATCAAGAAATAACGACTAAGTATAGTTGTCAAAAAGCTTAAACAATATCCTCGGTTGTTAAATATTTTATCACATAATTTTGATCGCAAACCAATAAAATCCTTTTATTGGGTGTTCGAAATGCTATAAAAACCTTATCGTCATCATTATATATCTCTTCCAATACGAGATCCTTTTCTTCCTCTTTTATTCTATCAGCTACAGTTGATCTTAACTTGCTAAACCTTAAATTATCAATGAGTGTTACCTTAATACTATCGAGTGGAACTGGTAACTTTGTAAAAAGGAGATTTTTTATAAAATCATATGTTGCTCCTGATAGAACAGCTCCTCCTAGAAAATATATTAGACTTTCGGAAACACCGCTAGCACCACAATCAAACTGTTGTTTTGTTGTACAAATAATTTCAAAATCCACTTTGTTTTGTACTAAAATCCTCTCAATTTCCTTATTGTTTAAGATTCCTCCACCACCTAGTTCTTTAATACTTAATATAGCGCCGTTTTTACCAAGAATCCTCCATAGTTCATCCCAATTATTATAATCAGTCTTAATAGAAGTCATGTTTCTCTCGGAAAAGAACTTTTCGCACTCTTCAAAAACCCGATCTATTAATAGATAATCCTTACAAGATAGGTTGTGATTATGATATATTAAGTCTGCAGTAACATAATAGTTTTGATTAAAATACTGAGATTGAAAACGCATCCAACCTCCCTTTGTTAGTAAAATACGAGTGTGAAGGTCATCAATCCATGTTGCATTTAACTTATCCGAATATTTTGCATAATACTTTAGAAGTCTAATGGAGCTTTCAAGACTTTGACCTTCAAAATTAACTGTTTTTAAATTGATCTTTAAAAATAAATTGGCCATACTCATTCTCCTCTCCCAACTAATTTAGTGTAACGGAGTACGTATATGACCTTTAAAAAAGTAATTCCACCTCAGCTATAGCTTCTTAAGCGCAATTCGTCTTACGTTCTGGTTTAAAGACATAGCCTGGTATAGAGGGGGTTACTACTCCTGTTTGCAAAAACCGATATACTTCCCCCTTAATGAGTTCCATCCAGACACCCAGATAAAAACACAGCAGGTTTCACTACCATGTGCATTACAATATTACTTTTCCTTTGCTTATGATTTCATCATGCAGGAATTCCCCCCGCCTGGCATTACGGTATTGTTCAAGGGAATACGGGCGGGGAGATAGGTCGTAATCAATTTGTTCCGCGAGCTTCTTTAGCATAATGGTTTCCTCTATCCTGTCTTTCCCCAAGTCAGGGCTAATAATGGCCACATCGATATCGCTATCTTCGCCGGCGCGGCCCTCGGCATAAGAGCCAAAAAGGATGGCAGTAGCGACGTTAATCTTGCTTTTCCTGAGTAATTTTACATACTCTTTTACCGTCAATTCAACTTGCTTGCCAGCCATTGGAACACTTCCTCTGCCTGTTTAATAATGTCTCGGGTATGTTCTTCTGTGCATTTGGCGCTTAATTCGGCCTTTTCTTCGGGGTAACGAGCTTCGATATAATATACCGTTAATCGTCGTAAATAATCGATCATGTCGTTATCGCATTCCTCAAGAAGGCCAGCAGCTTTCGCAAGAGCTACCAGGTCATGTTTGCGCGGCGGCACTTTCTCATACCGCTCATAATATACCGCTTTAAATGCTTTCTCAAGGGCTTGTTGACATAGGAATATTGCCCCATAAATATCGTTTCCCCTCAAAGTTATATTTTGCGGTATCTAAATCCTCTGCGGCAATTTTTAACCATGCTTCGGCTTGCTTTTTCATAAAACCACCTGTCCAGGTTTATATACAGCTTTTTCCACTCCAAAAACATGGTACCATATGTTATCGCCAAAATCAATCAAACAATTCTTATCTCCAGCCCTGCCACCAGGGCGTCGTCTATCCCTTTTTCTTCTTTCGACCTGGCTCTCCATATCGCTTCCCGGACCGTTATGCCCAGTTTCTTTAATTCTGCCACCAGCATTCTTTTACCCCTGGCAACTTCTTTGTTGGTTTCTTGGTCCCTGTCGTAGGCTATCACTACCTCTGTCGCCCCTAACTCCAGTACCTCCGGGACAACCGGTTTCCAGGAGGTGGCACCCTGGGCGCCTATGACCACCGCGCCGAGGTAGGCCGCGGCAATATCCGCCTTCAACTGCCCCTCGGTAATCCATACCCGGCCGTCCTTTACTTCTAGCGGCCTGGCTACATGGGCGGGAGTGCCGCAGGAGCAGCCGCCCTGGTCACTATGGCCGCTAAACAGCATATATTTCCCGTTTCTAATGTCGTCCATCCGCCGCTGGAGGGCCTGGATCCGGCCTTGGGCATCCCGGATTGGGATAAAGTAACCTGGGGAGGAATTGAACGTCCAGTAACTCCCGCCGTTGCTCTTGGCCCGGTAAAACCCGGGGATGCCGGCTAAGTCCAGACCGCTGCGGATTAACTTCTTGCATAATATCCAGGGATTTACATGATCAGGTATGGATTTATACCCATTCCTCTTGATTTCCTCCTCCCTTAAACCGCGTCGTAATAACTCCTCTTTGTGCCGGGGATACAGTTCCAAGAGCCTTAAAAAATGGCGGTAAACCCTGTCGCGCACTTCTACCGGCGCTGGCTCTACTTCCGGGATTATAAATTCTTCCCATTGCTTGCCGGGAGCGACCATTCCCGTCTCCAGCCGGTGCAGGTGGGCCACCTGGCCGTTGCTGAGGATGATATGTTTAAAGGCTCCCTCGCTTACCCTCATGCAGCTACAAAGGTAGCTGTTAAACCCGCACCAGTCAGGATGCCCGCATATTGGGCAGGGCTCGCGCCGCGATGCTTTTCTAAAACCCTCATACTCCAGCACCCTGGCCGCGCCCATTTCTCCTCTCCTCCTTTGTTTTGTCAACCTTTCTGGCTTTAAGGGATGTAACACCGCACCAGTAGTCTGACGGCTTGATGCCCCACTTCTTGCAGGCCAGGCGCTTTGCCTGGCTGGAATCCCTGGCTTCCACAACCAGTTTTCTCCCGCTCGGCGCCTTGACTTCGTACTGTGGCATTGTTGCTACCTCCTTTTTAGTCCCTGCCTCCCGGGCGGTAGGCTGTTTGCCCGGGAGGCAAGGGTTTGGTCCGGCCTGCTATTTTTTATGCCACCTTATCCGCCGCCATGCCCGCCGCGTTGAATATGCGCTCCAGCACTTCTTCCACTTCGCTTAAGACTGCCATGATTGCCTTCAGGGCCGTCTTCGGGTCCCGGCCGGCGTAATGCTTGATGTACTCCCACCCGTGCCAGAGATATCCTTTCGCCCCGTATAGCTCGCATAAAACGCAGGCCACCGTTTCCGCCACTATCTCCTGGTCCCGATGCTGGCCGCCCTTTAGAGGCCGGATGGTATTATGGACCGCATGGGCCAGTTCGTGGAAAAACACGTCCACGTCATGGGAGTAAAGGATTACCTGCTTCTGCCCCGGCCGGAAAGCACCGGCGGCCTGGCCGGCAAAAGGCAGGTATTTCACTTCCACCCCGAACCGCCTGGCCACTTCATAAAGCGGCGGGAGCTCCGGCGGGGAATAATCAACTTCTGGTAGTGGTTCCCCTTCCGTATCCTCGTACCGGAAGACCGGCACTCCCCGGAACCCGGTTACGATAATTTTTTCCTCCTGTTTTTTTTCCCCGGTTTCCGGATCAATCACTTTCTGAGTAACCTTCCTGGTCAGCGGCGCCAGGATGTAAAAGGCCCTGGCTCCTTTCTTCACCTGCCGGCCGGCTTCCCGCCACTGCTGGTAGCCCCTGGCGTCTTCCGTCCCGGCAATGAGCATCAGCAGCCGGTTGCCCAGGCTCCACTTATCGCTCGGTTTACCGTAGCCTGCCCGGGCGTTGATAAAGGTCCGCGCTACTGCCTGGGGTAAATTGCCGCTGGCAAACATCTCCAGCAAACTGTCCACTGCCTGCTTAACCCGGCTTTCCTCCAGCTTTACAGCCATCCGTAACGCCTCCTTACCTTTTTGGGGCCTTTCGGCCCTTGGCCTTCCGGCCTTAACAGCAAAATTTGCCGCCCGGCCGGGAGGCAAGGGCGGCCCGCAGGGCCGGGCCGAGGAATAAATGGAGGGGACCCGCCCGGAGGGCGGGGCGGAGGCCGTTTATGCCGCAGGCCGTACCCTTGCCGGACCGGCCAGGGCGGCGGTATAATCCGGGGCCGGCCGGAAGGCCTGAAGGCTTAAAATCAAGGCAGCAGGTGCGCTTTAGCGCTCCTGCTGCCCACCGCTGTTGCCTTTATGATAAGGCCGCCGCTACGTTAGTCCGTAAGGGCGTCCAACGTTGCGGCGGCCCCCTATCTTCCCTTATCCCCTTACGCTTTAAAATACCGGCAGGCTGCCCCGTAAGGGTTAACTTTTCTGGATGCAATCTCGCAATGTCCGCGTTTTTTGCCCCAGTAATGCCGGCAGGCAGCGCATACTTTGGCCGCCGGTGCTTGTAAAGCCTTTGCAGTACCCCCGGGTCCAGTTTTTGTGTCCATGTCCCGCCACCTCCATGTGCTTTGATCAAGTAGCAACTGTTTCTAGCCTTTTTCCCCATATCACCTCGTAAGTGTGGGTGGAAAACAACTCCTGCACCTCAAACTGCATCCTCTTGACCGCCATTTCCAGATAGGCAGGGTTCAGGTCAATATAAATGCTGTTTCTCCCCAACTGCTTTGCCGCCAGGGATGTGGTCCCGGACCCGCCAAAGGGATCCAGGATCGTGCCTCCAGGGGGGCAACCTGCTAAGATACACGGTTTGATCAGGTCGAGAGGATAAACAGCAAAGTGGGCTTCCGGAAAAGGTTTGGTTGGTACAATCCACACTGAGCGTTTATTGCGCTTTTCCCTGGGTTGATACCGGGCATTGAAGCCGGTATAACGCCGGTTACCAGTTTCAACTTGTTTCCTGCGGCCGTTGTGGGGAATGCCTATCACCGCTGCCGAACCCCGCGGGCTGTTGGAATCCCCGCTGACGGCATCTTCCTGGATAGCCTCGTAGTCGTAGTAATACCTTTCGGATTTGCTCAGGAGGAAGAGGTATTCGTGGGCCTTGGTAGGCCTGTCAACCACGCTTTCAGGCATTGCGTTGGGCTTGTACCAGATAATATCGCTGCGGAGATACCACCCGGCATTGCGGAGGGCAAAGGCCACCGCCCAGGGAATACCCACCAGGTCTTTGTTTTTCAGACCCGGAACCCTGCCCCTGTTCGCCTGCATATGATAGAGACGGCGCCCGGTCCCCTTCTGGCGCCTCTTTTCATCCCACTTTCCCTCTTTACTGCGGGCTGGCGTAACAGTCGCCCAGGTTTAACCAGAGAGTCCCGTCGGGCCGGAGCACCCGCCTGACCTCGGAAAAAATACCTACCAGCCTGACAATATATTTTTCCGGGGTATCTTCCCCTCCCACCTGGCCCTCAATCCCATAATCGCGCAGGCCCCAGTAGGGCGGGGAAGTAACGCAACAGTTGACGCTTTCTGCCGGCAGCCATTTAAGGACCTCCAGGGCATCACCAAGGTAGAACTTGTGATGGGTATTCATCCTCCTTACACCTCCCGCCATAAATTAGACTAATCTGTATAATTCCCGGTACTTGTCATGCTCTTTGCCGGATCCCGGCGGTCTAGGCAACTTCCCTTTTCCCTTCCTGGACGACTTCGGCCCCGGCAGGTGCCGGTAGTCCTCCCGGCAGGCCTCCAGCAGCCATCCCACCGTATTGGCTTTTTCTTTGCCGCTCTCAAGCATCTTGATTTTCTGCTCCACGTATCCCGGCGGGTAACTTGCAAGTTCGTTAAGTGCGGCTTCAGGTAATGGGTACCCTGCGGTTTTTATAAATAACTCTTGTATTTTGACTTTGGCATCCGCTTCCGTGACCGCCGAGTTTTCCGGCCGAGCTTGGCAGCCGACGGGAATTTCTGGCTTCTTCTCGGTTCCTTCGGCATTTACGGGGGAAACCTCCGGCTCCCCAGTTCCGGGACCTCCAGCTACAACAGTTCCCGTACTAACGCATTTAGCAATTTCTTGTTGGCCTCCCTCGCCAGCCGGGTTTTGACCAAGGGCCGTCTTTACAACAACAACATCTTTTTCATCTGAGTCTTCTTCTTTCACACTGGCGTGTGAATCAAGAATCACACTGGCTTGTGAATCCGGATTCACACTAGCTTGTGAATCCTTGAAACTCAAGGCTTTGGCGGGGTCATGGATATAATATATATTGGGCCGGTTAAGGCCCTGGCGCTTCCAGGAGATCAGCCCAAAATCACGTAGCTCTTTAAGATATTTTTCTACGGTGTTAACATGCCAGCCCGCAACTTTGGCTATGCGGTCCTGGCCCGGCCAGCACTCATTTTCCTGCCAGGCAAAGGAAAGAAGAATGCAGTATAACCAGCGTGCTTGCACGGAAAGACGGGCATCGTATAAAACGGCATTTGGTGCTGCTGTAAACCCAAGCTTTAATGTAGTGCTATCGATTATTAGGGTTTTTTGCAAAAGAACCGCCTCCTGTATGGACACGTCTAAAAAAATAGCCGGTAGCAAAGAAACGCCACCGGCCAGGTTGATTAGGAGGCGGTATTCACGAATTTGATGAAACCCGTTGTTCTTATTTCCTGGCTATCTGTTCCAGGGTTTTAAAAAATAATAGCCGGTGGTTTTCTGGACCACCGGTTAAAACGAGGGCCATATTACATAACTTTGCTCTTTTAGGCCTAGGCAATATGACGGAAAGGCAGTATCGGTACAGTTATTTTTTAACGGGTTTAATATCCGACTCCAGCAGGGTATCGATATCCTTAGGCGTCCCTTATAACGAAAATAAAGCTGGACGGCTCTCTCTTCCAAGGCTCCCCCACATAGCAAATAGCCATTCCAGCCATGCTTGCCAGTCATTGTGACCTCTCCAAAACGCTATTCAGGCTCTTGATTTGATAAAGTCTTGGATTTGCTTGGCAATATCAAAAGCACTTTGGGCGTCGGCTTCATTAGGCAAGCCCTCAGGCAAACTACCGACCGGAGCATTTGGGTACCTGGTAGGAATATAATACATATCAAGCATCAGGGCATCTTGCTGGAGCTCTTCAAATTCCACCGCTATTTGCCGGCACAAGCTTATCAATGTGGGCAATTTGTGAATCCTGGGAGGGTTAACTTTATGCCTGACGAGAAAGGCTTTCAAGTATTTCTCGGCAGCTTGATGCGCGTGAAAGCAAGCCAAATTGTATAACCCGGCCTTGATAAGTTCAGCCGCAGCCCTGAGATCGTCGTCGGCATACTTAAGCCATGCTTCGTATTCTTGTTCCCGCCCTGTCATATACCACAACTCCCCTTTTTTCTACCTCTTCCCTCAAGAACAGGTTGTCATTCTCCAGCATCCGCCTGTATTCCTCCGGTGTATATACAAGGAAATCTACCCCTACGCGGGGATTGGTAAGTTTCGCCAAGAACAATAACCTGTCCATAAACCTCATATCTGTGTCCATGACGACTACTAGATCGAGATCGCTGTACTCATTCGCTTTCCCGCGTGCCAGGGAACCGAAAAGAATAATCTTTTCCGGCCGGCAGTTTTCAATTATAATCCCGCTTATGCGGTCCAGTTCTTTTTTGAGATATTGGCTGTAAGCAGACCCTCCATCCATATCCCAAAATCCCTCCTTCCTTTTCGTTACTACTCCGGTTAAGGTTCTGTCTATTTTCATGTCTCATATGCATATTGAACTGATAACATATTTTTCCACCCATCATATGTTATAGTACCATACGGTACCGTAGATGGCAATCGCTAAGGTTTTGGATATCCTTCCAAGAGTTAAACCTCTTTATATAACGGCCCTTAACGTTTTTGTTATAGGGCCAGGCCGGCATATAGACCTGCCCTACTGCTTCCTGGAGCTCCGCCGCCTCTATAGGGTCGTCTTCAAAGAACAACCCTATCCCATAATGAGCCGCAAACACTTTTTTATATCCCCTGGGCAGGAAAACAATAGAACCGCGCGGGAAGCCATGGGCAGCAAGCCACTCACGGGTTAAATCGATTGCCAGGATGGGCCTGCTTGTCATATACACGATTTCATGGCCCAACCTCGAAAGAATACCTAGAACTTCCACCGCGCCGGGAAGAGGTTTCGCCCGGGCCAGGAGCGTTAGCCCCTCTGTGGTAGAGAAAAAGTCTGGTGGCAGCTCAGGAAAAGGATATACCTCCAGGGATACATCATAGCGCCTTAAAATTTCCGCGTTGACATTGGCTATGGTGTTGCAAATGTCAACCCCTAGCCTCATCCTGCCCGGCCCTTCCATCCATTTCCTTGGCAACATTTTAATCGCCTCCCTGTTTTTTATCCGGCCTTCGGCCCCTGGCCTTCCGGCCTTAAAAGACAAACTTGCCGCCCGGCCGGGAGGCAAGGGCGGCCCGCAGGGCCGGGCCCGAGGAATAAATGGAGGGGACCCGCCCGGAGGGCGGGGCGGAAGCCGTTTATGCCGCAGGCCGGACCCTTGCCGGCTAAGGCCGGGCGGCGGTATAATCCGAGGCCGCCCGGAAGGCCTGGAGGCTTTCAATCAAGGCAGCAGGTGCGCTTTAGCGCTCCTGCTGCCCACCGCTGTTGCCTTTATAATAGGGCCGCTGCTACGTTAGCCCGGAGGGCGTCAAGCGTTGCGGCGGCCCCCCGGGGTTCACCGTCAAACCCAGGCGGCCATAACACAAACCTTCCCCCAGCCAGGCTGCGGTTTACCCAATAGATAGCCCTGGCCGTACTCCACTCCTAATTCTCGCAAAACCTTCAACTCGCCCGGCTTTTCGATACCCTCGGCAATTACCTCCGCCCCCAGGTAACGGCATACCTCCAGGGCCTGGGCGAGCAGCAAGCGGCTGGAAACATGGCAGTCGCAACCCCTCACCAGTAAACGATCTATTTTTACAAAATCAGGCCGCAGGTGCAGGGCCGCCCGCAGCTGGCCTATATCCGGCCCAACGTCGTCTATAGCTATCCCGGCACCATTCCCACGCCAGGCACTCAAGGCGCCCGTTAATTGCTGTATATCCCTGCAGCCGTACTCGGTTAACTCGATGACCAGGCGGGGGTTCGCATAGGCGCCGGCGTCAATATCAACCAGCCCTGCCGCCGTCAAGTTAACGCTTAAGTAACCCTCCGGCGGGTAGCCGCCGGCCAGGACCGCCTTAAAGCAGGCGGTATCCAGCTCACCCAATAGACCCCAGGCCACCGCGCTCTTAAAAAGCCGCCCGGGTTTCGCCAATACACCATCACCCCGTACCAGGGCTTCATATCCCCATAGCCGCCCGGACGTAAGGTCCACTACCGGCTGGTAATAGACCCGTATCCTGCCGGGATTTTTTATTACCGCTTCGACATCGCTTTTTTTGAGCAATGGGATCACCGCCTTCCCGCCAGGGGCTGTATGGTTTCCGCTCGCTGGCGAAGTACTCTTCTACCCTCTCAATCTGGGCGGGACCGATATAGTAAACAGTCACAGGCGGCTGCCCGGGCAGCTTCATCACCATAATCTCGCTCTCCGGTATAAGGACCAGCCCTGATACCTGCACGTGTACCGGCACAAAAGGGTTTTTCTCCCCCACCTCTGGCCACCACCTCTCTTTTAAAAATCAAAAACCCCGGCCAGGGTTTCCCTGAACTTTTCCGGGTCAATCCCATTCCCATTCTGGCTGCTGTCCCTCGGATCAGGAGGCGCAGCCCCCCTCTCTTCCAACCTGGCCAGCCTTTCCTCAATACCCGCCAGGCGCATCCCCAGGTCCAACCACTCCCGGGCCACTTGGCCCCTTAACCGGGGAGGATAGCGGAAAACAGGATGGTCTGGCGGGATACGAATTTCCAGCCGTTTCAATGCTTGAGGCAACTTTTTTACCTCCCTTTCCCGTCAAAACGGCAGTGTTAAGCCTAGCCCAGGCGGCTTTCCCGCCAAATGGCCGAAAAAATGCTATGAAACCCAGTAATTGCAAGGCTTAAGCCATCCCGCCAAGCATCTTTAGATAACCTGTCGCGTTGGCAAAGAAGGGGTCTTTGGCTATTCTGGCACCAGGCAAGGCCCGCAACAGTTCCTCATCAAACAAGCAGGCCCCGCCGCCGGCGAGAATTACCAGGGCCACAAACCCGGCCCGGCCGCCCCAGGCCGCCAACACCCCCTGGGCGATAGCCTGGGCGACGTCGCGCCTGGCCTTCAATAACGCTTTCTCAAGATTTATATCCTTGCCTGCATAGTGAATGGGCCGGCCAACAAATGCGTCTTCAACAACCTCCTGGTACATGGCCGGGGCCAGGGGGGCTCCCGTCTGGCGCTGGAATTCGGCCGCCAAGGCGCGGTGTACCAGGTGGACGCCCGCCTCCAGGCTGCCGCAGGCCTCCGGCAGGGGGCAGGGCGCGCCATCACCACGGTCTTCAAAAAGCAGGTAGTCGGTGGTGTATGTCCCAATATCAACCACTCCCAGATACCCGTTCCCGGGCAGGGCTACATCCCCCGCCAGCACCACCCCCGCCCCCTGGGGGAAGACCAGCACCTTGCCGAAGCTGATATGCCTCTCTTCCCCGCCGTCCACACTCACCCAGGCCGCCAGCCCTTCCAGGCGCCTCTTCAAGGCGTCCTTTTGGGCGCGGAAATAGGCCAGGGGCAAACCCACAGCAAGGTCAACCTGTTTGGGGAAAGGCCCCTTATCCCCGGCTCCCGCCAGGTAAGCGGCCGCAAGCAGCAACAGATCATGGAGGACCGCCGGTTTCTCCCGGCTTAAAGAAGTAGTAGCCGCCAGGGATCGCAGGGCCGCCTCGCCGACAAGCTTTTCCTCTACCTCCCCGCTTATTTTACGCACCTTTACCTTATGGCCTGTCCCATCGCGGAACATCCCGCTTAGGGGATCCTCAACATAAGGCGCCACTATCGAGGGAAAAGAAACCCTGGCCCCCGGCGAAACGGCCTTGACAAAGCCGTAGCCCACGTCTACACCTACGGCCTTAACCGTGGCCAGGGTCGCCGGCTGCGGGTTTGTTTGAACTGCAAACATAAAATCACGCTCCTTTTTGAAGTTAAGTTAAAGGTACAGCTCCTTTAAAAAAAGCCAGGGTGATAATCCACCCTGGCTCCAGCATTTTCCTGCCCTTCGGAATTAACTCGCCGGACCGATTTGCCACCGGGTCCCACTTCCAGTGTTATACCAAAAACTAAAGCCTATCTTATCCGGCACACGGGGAAAGGCCGGAAAAAATTCCGCCGGGTAAACGCCCGTGCGCACCCCGAAAGCAGGGGAGTAACCCAGGATATAATTTCCCCGGTTGACGTAATCCCTGGTATCGAAAGTACCGTTAGTCGTGACGTATTTATAAGGCCTACTTTGGTAGTAAGCCCTGGTAAACCAGGCCTCGGTAATGTTCACATCCATCCAGTTTGGGTACGGGAGACTAAATTCCATACTCGTGCTGCCGAAGGGCGGTAGGGTTACGTACGGCACCTCCTTGACTTCCCTCTCGGAGAATTCCTCATAATCGTTGGTCTCAGGGTTATAACCCCAATAGGTATAGTCTATTATTACCGCCCCGAAGCTCCCTGATGTAATAAAAGACGTGCCGTTCTTTAAGGTAAGGCTTACGGTACAGGGAGACGTTATGCCAACATCCCCGGTAATGCTTTCGGCGCCTGGCGCGCTTATCCTGTACCCTGGCACCACGTCTGTACGCAGCTCACCTTTGTTAGGGTTATCCGGAGAAGGGATAAAGGTGTACTTCTGGGCAAAGGCGGGTTCGGCCACAAGCAAACTAGGTCCGGACGGGCTCCAGGGCAAGTCATCGAGGATCCACCTGCGCCAGTCTTCCCTCCACAACCTGATACCAGCCTCCACGTCTTCATCCCTGGTCCAGGTGCGCCACAGGTCAATCCAGGGTATGTTTACCGTAGGTTCCACGTACTTGCCGCCCCAATAATAGGCGTAGAAAGGCCCTTCACGGTTGCCGTCGTAGGAGTTGCCCCGGTCCCGGATGGCCCCCTGCCGGGGCGGGATGTCGTAACCCAAGGCGGCGCCGACATCCGCGCATAAAATGTTTACCGGCATGGAGTAAGCGGGGATTGTTTCCGTATAAGCGTCGGGGTCATGGATGGCCGTCATACGATATTCCACATCCAAAGTCTCGCTCAACTGGGCGGCGTCGGCCATGGTCCCGGTGTTGGTCACCGCCGGCCAGGGTATCTTAACCCAGATCTCGCTCCGGGGCGGGATGGTAAAGCCCCCATTATCTCTGTTGTTATCGCCGCCATTCACGTCAATGGCGGCCTCGGTATTGTTCCTTAATTTAATGACTGCCGTCCTGTCCTCTGCAATCTGGTAGGGCCAGGGCGTATTGGCGCCGGTTTGTACCCCCTCGGAACTGTCGCTAGATAAGCCGTTTAGACAGAACGGCCCTGCCACGGGTTCTAAATTAATCTCTTGTTTGCCCTTATTAAGATCGGCCCAGGCTTCCGTGTCATAGCCGTCAAAGACCTGCACTTCTTCTTCCGCCCACTCCCCCCGGTTAATCCAGGCAGAGCCCCGCCCCCCGGCATCTCTGAGGGGCTGCCCCGTCGAAGGGTCGCAAACGATAAAGGCCGGAGTCCCCCCCAGGTCAAGCCAGTAACCGTAAACCTGCCGGCCGTTAATTTCTTGCCATCCCGGTGTACCGGCACCAGCAGGCGCAGGGATGGCGAATAAAAGCGCCGCCATCAACAAAAAAACTTTTTTAAGCTTAAGCCGGAGCAACAGAAATTCCCCCTTTCAAAAAGACCGGGCTAAGCCGGGGTACCTATTCAATCAGGCGTACCTTGATCTTCGGCTTGCTTGTGTCAAAGTATACCGGCACCTGGACCCATTTATCCCGCCAGACCCGCCTTGTTTCGGTATGGTACCTGGGCGTCTTGACCCAGTAGACGGGCCAGTACCAGCCCTTGGCTATATCGTAGGTAACAGCCTTTTTCGGCGGCCCGGGCGGATCCTCGACCCGCCCCGTTGAAGCTTTGTTGTCCAGGTAAGTGGTTTCTTCCAGGGTCTTGCCGTCATCCTGGCGGTAATCTTCTTCATGCCAGATACCGCCGGAGTAGTAGTAGTCGATGGAGGCTATGATAATGTCATTCCCCAGGTTAAAGGCCGGGACGGATTCTACAAAATCACTGTTTGGCTTGACTGGGTAATTCGTTAATCCCGCGATATATGCTATACTACCCGCCCGGCTCTGCTTGTAGAAACGGATATTCACTTTGCCGGGGGCCGTAAAAGTTGACCGGAAGTAGCCGGTTATACGTGAGCCGTCGTACTCTACCCTGGTAACCGCCAGGTTGCCGGGCTGCACCGGCGGTTCACCGCCGCTGCCGCCGCCGTCATCCGGGGGCGGCAATGCTCTGACGAAGCCGACGGATTTGACGTTGTTATCGTAATAGGGCTCGAAGAAGGCGCCTGTTCCCGGGGGCACGCTACCGTTATATACCGGGCTGTAGGGCTGCTTCGCCCATCTTCCCGGATTGGCACCCAGGACGCTGCCCCCGGCATCATACCTGGCGTTGATGGCCGCTATCAGCTTGTAGCTCCTGCCTGCAGGCACGGCAAAATAGCCGGCCAGGGTTACCGCCCCCGGCGTCCCGGTAGAGACGCTACCCCGCGGCAAATTGACCGGCTCGGAAGCCACCCTGGTGAGAGCAGGGTCGCCCTCCGGCCAGACGTAGAGCTCGAACAGGGCGTTATAGGCCTCAAAGGGCGCCATGTTCTCAATCACCGCCGCGTAGGGGGCCATGTCGTTGCTGCCGGGAATGCCGCCGGTAAGCTGGGTTACCGCCAGGTCGGCGGTGAAGGCTACCTTCTTGTGCTCGTAGCCTACCTCGGGGACGTAATACACCCCCATGTTAGGATAAAGGGTGTCCAGCCGGTGCACCAGGCCTATAGCGGCATCCTTGGTGAGGTTGAAAAGGTAAACTGCCTGGCCGTTGGGGAAAACGTCCGCCGCCCGGATGTCCCGCTGGCCGTCGTTGATGGTATCGTAGTTGGGGCCGGGAGAAATCAATATGGGGTCGGTCTTGCTGGCGCCGGTGGCGTGTGGGGAGGTGACTATCCTCGTACCGTAGGGCATGTGGTAGTAAATGTTGCGGATGGCGTTACTACCCTGCATTGCCCCGGCGTCGGTGACGTTGTACCAGCCGCCGCTTTTGGGCCATTCAAGCATGTCCAGCCAGGTAGCAAGGTCGTTAGGCGGTGGTGTTAACCGATCATATGGGTTTATAAACCCCCAGCCGTCCCCCAGGATCAGGTTGCCCCGGGCGTCGCGGTGGTCCGGGGCGAAGAGGTATTCAGCCGTGCTGCGGTAGGGGGCCGTGGGGCCGAAGTCCACACAGAAACCTCCCTCCGGGTTGCCGGAGGCAACGCTAAAGGGATCAACCAGCTTGAAGTCGATGTAGGCCCCCTGGGTGCGGGTATAGGTGAGGTTGTCGTAGCCTGGAGGCGGCTGATGAAAATTTTTGTCTTTAAACGGGTAATTTGCCCACGCGTCCAGAGGCAGCATTAAAAGCATCGCCGCTAACAGTAAAACAGCGACCAACTTCCTGCACACCTGCTTGCCACTCCTTTGCTAAAAGTTTTTTCGCCCATAAAAATAGCGATAGGGCGGGAAAAATCCCGTCCTATCGCCACCTGAGGAAATAATTGACCCCTTACTTTGGCAGAAGTAAGGGGCCGGTTAAAACGCCTCGGTTGTGTAAGGCACCACTCACAGCTTTAGTTTTACGTATCCTTCACCTTCTAAACAAAGTAACTATAACCCCAATAAAACCTGTTACCAAGGTAAATAGAGCTCCTGCCGCAAAATAGTTCAGTGTGGTTAATTTATTGTCAAATTTATCAAAGCGGTTCTCTATTTTATCTATTCTACCATCGACTTTATCAATACGCCCATCTATTTTATCAATACGCAAGTCTAACTTATCAATACGGCTTTCTAATCTTTGATTGCTCTCTTTTATTTCCTGGGCCAGTTTTTGATCGCCGTCTTTGATTTCCTTGGTTAACGTTTCGTCTAGCTTATCAATCCTCTGTAAGAGAAAGAAAAACTCGGGCGAAGCCAGGGTATGATGTTGTTCGTTGGTGGCTGCTATCTCCCGTAAGCTCTCCTCCGGCATGGCGCTCACCTGCCTTTACCCCCATTCTAACCCAATATTACTGGTAAATCAATCCTGGTTTGAAATCAGCCTATAGAAACAACCCAAAGCCCATGCCACTCATAGGCTCTGACGCCCAACCCGTTCATTTCATTATGGTAAACATAGGCCGGGAGGTACATGGCAAGCCCAGTACCTATCATGCCATGTTTGGAGTCATAGATGAACCTCGCGCCGGGTGCCTCGGGTCCGTATTTACCATAATCATCCTCACTGCTGTACTCTATATGCCTCACTTGGTCGGGGATATCGGTAAAGTGCTCGTAAAACACGTTTTCCCCTGGCCGCATCCAGATGTATTGCACGGTAAAGCGGTCCTGCAGGGGGGAGTCAACGCGGTAGATATAGTCGCACTCCACCAGCATGGTCTGGGTTTCCTCGTCCCAGTGGATGGCCCCTTCCGGCACGCCGAAGGCGAGTAGCAGGTTTTTTATGCTAACCTGTATGTCCCGCCAATCGCCGGTAGGACTATTAACCCAGACCGGCCCCGGGAGGGTAACGTCCCACTTGGCGTAAGGCGGATTTATATCCGTCCTATGTTGTTTTTCAGCAAGCTCCATTCCTATGGGATCTCCATTGAATGCAGTAATCTTATTGCTTTGTGGCCCAAAGGCTACGGCCGTAATATTTGCATACTGATGACCATTCACCACAGGCCCGTTCAAAAATTTCGGCTGCGCCGCCTTCCAGGTCGCCGCATCGCGGATCATCACCCACTGGATCGGCTCAAACCAGTCAACCTTGTACCCGAAGGCCTCGGCCACCCACCGGGCCGGCAGGTAGGTCCGGCCTTCTTTGATAACCGGGGCCACGTCCATAGGAGTGTTGGTATTGTCAACCTTGAGGGCCTTGCTGCCTTCAGCCATGGTAAGAGTCTTGCCGTTAAGGGCCAGGGTTACGGTCCCATTGTCGTACTTAACATCGTTCTCGTTAACCCCCAGGGCATAGGCCAGGTAACGGACTGGTACATAAGTACGGCCATCCTGGATGAAGGCCGCGGCGTCCATCCAGTTCTGCTGGCCGTCGGTGACGTAATACCCCCGCCCAACCTTGAAAACCACCTCATGGGCCGGGGCCGCTTGGGCCAGACCGGCGAAGGAAAGGATCAGGGCGGCAAGCAGCAGGGCAGCAAAGGCAAGTTTACGGGTCATGGTATCAGCCTCCTTTTTGATAGGGGAATCAAAAAGCACCGGCGTACCGGCGCTTTCCTTATTGGTTGCTGGCAAGCCGTGTAACCCTAACTTCTACATCATACCCGAGAGACCGCAAAAAGTTCCTGCAATCCTCCCAGCTCAAGCCGAAAGCAAGGGTATCGCTAAGCCCTAAACGAGCTACTATATCCCTGAGCAAGGGAAGATCGTGTTCCTCAAACTCCCCTTCCATCATTACATTTTCGGCCCAGCCGACCAACTCTTCCAGGCTGATACGGTGACCAAGGTAGCTAATCAGCTTATTGACCACATCTTGACGGGTTATCATTCATTTTTCACCTCGCTAACCTTCTCATGGCCGTGGTCTACAGGGTATTTTCGATGCACTTCAACCAATTGCCTCTGGTTATCATAAATCTCTTGGTAGAAGTAAATAGTATTTTAGTTACTGTCTACTTCTTTAATATACCTGGCACTCCAACCTTTACGGCCGAGAACTTCATACCAATATCTTCTTCCCCCATTTGGCAGCTCATCCCAATTACCAAACTTCTTTTCGTTCTGTTTCCTTCTCGTCTGTATAGTATCCATACTTTATCTCCAGGCCTCTTTATCTATGATTATCGCATAATAGTTCATTCTCAGGAAAGATCTTAGCCACGTTCAATACTGCCTTCCTCACCTCCATTTTACCCCAGGCCTGCCAATTTATCAATATAGCCAGCCACTCACCGCCCTGATCTCATATTCCCTCACCCTTTGCCACCCCTCCTTCCATCCAGGTCCTTCATCCCCTTGCCTTCCGGCCTTAGCTGCCAAATTTGCCGCCCGGCCCAGCACTCAATTTCTTTGAGTGCTGGGCCGGGCCGAGGAATAGCGGACTGAGCGAAGCGAAGGAGCATATGCCGCAGGCCGTACCCTTGCCGGACGGACCAGGGCGGCGGTATAATCTAAGGCCGGCCGGATGGCCAATCTTTAAATCAAGGCAGCAGGTGCGCGCAAGCCGCTCCTGCTGCCTACCGCTGCTGCCCTTATTACCGGGCCGTCGCTACGTCAGGCCGATAGGCCATTTAGACGTTGCGGCGCCCCCCCTTCTCAATGCCCTGCATTGCTAGTTTTGAAGCATCACTTTTTCTGTCCCTGCGCCGGGGCAGCCTGGCCCGGACCGGGGTGCTGCTGGTCACTAACCTGCCCCTGCTGCACCTGTTCCCCAGGCCGGGGCTCCCTGTGCAGGGCTAAAGCCTGGCCGTCTTTCACCAGGGCGTCAATGGTGTCGCCGGCTTTAAACCATTTCGTGAGATCTGCTTTTTCTCCCGGCTTATTCACAAAGCCCATGCCTACCTGGATGGAGGTATATTCATTAGTAGTAAGGCTTATCACCTGGCCGATATCCCCGCCGCCTTTTTCTACCTTAAGGGTCAATTTATCCGGCTCGACCGCCGTAAGAGTACCATGCCGCACCATCTTATTCATCTCTTCCTGCTGTTTCTTAGCCATCTCCACGGCCTGTTTCCTTGGAGCGGCAACATATTTATAATACCCCCCGCCCAAACCGGCAGCCGCTCCAAAAATAAAAGCTCCAGCAATTATTAATGCCAAGATACCCTTCCGCATTAAAAACCACCTATCCTTTCTTTTGTAGCCTTGCTTCCCATTCTAATTACCCGTTTTCACTATCGCCTGGCCCACGCCCCTGGCCCCGACCAGCACCTCATAAAAAGACCTGTCACCGGTCATCATAGCCGCCGCAGCGCCCGCCCAGGGGGTCTTGACCCTAACCCTGGCTTCAACCAGATACTTATCCTCATCCTGCTTTGCCCCGGTATAATCACTCCCCTTATTAAACTCCACCCCGGCCCTGGGGGTTAAGCCACCACTATTGGCCTGGAAAGTCCTCCACGCTTCATTGCCGGCCAGGGCTTCATCCTGGATAACCGCCCGCCATCCCGTCACAACCTCTTCCACTCCGGTAACATTGCCGTTAGCATCCGTTATTGGCCGGTATTCAATATCCGCCACCGGCACGGCCGTCATGGCCCCCGCCAGGGAACCGGCGTCGGCCGCCGTCTGGAGCTCCGCTCTAACGAAATGAGCCCGGCTGTAATCGACCGCCAGGCCCCAGGCGAAGATAAGCAAAGGCGTCATCAAAGCCATAAAGAGGGGTAAAAACCCCTCCTCGCCGCGCAACCTGCCAAACATCACTCCACCTCCCGCTTGAACACCGCGTACCCGCCCACCGTGATGTACCGGTCCAGGAAAGAAGCCCTGCGGTCCAGGAGCTTCGGCAATCCCGGCACCGCGTTGGGCAGGTGGTAATACACCCAGGCCCGGCACCAGGTGCCGTCATCCTGGAGCACTACGTCCGGCCGGGTAGGGTTAGGTTGATCAGGGTCGAAGGCCTTATGGGGCTCCCCTGCCCTGCTCCCTCCTGCCCTGGCGCCGGTATAAAGGGTGGTCTGGACCACCTCCGCCGCCCTGGCCTTCGCCTGCTCCGGGGAATGGGTTACGGCCAGAGTGCGGGCCGCCTCCCGGGCGGCGCTGATGCAAACGCTCGTGGCGTTGGCCCTCATGCTGTAGACCAGCATCCCGAAAATGAAGAAGAAAATAATCCCCACAAAAAGGGTAAACTCCAGGACAAAGCCTTCTTCACCTTTCTTCATGACAACCACCCCCAGAGCAAGGCCGTTACCACGCCGGCGGCAAAAAACGGCGCGAAGGGATACTTCTCACCTTCAGGCACCCGGCCAGCCATCACCTGTACCATGGCATACCACTGCCTGTTTACCCACTCCCCCACGCCCCCCTGCCTGGTCTCCCGCCAGGCGACCCATAAAGCGCCGTATACCGTTCCCAGCCAGGCCGCCAGCCCCGCCTGCTGGAACCCCATCAGGGCGGCAGCCGCCGCGCACAGCTTGGCGTCGCCCATGCCCGCCAGGCCAATTAACGCTACCGGAAGGAAGAGTAAGAACCCCGCCCCGGCATCCACCAGGGCCGCCTTCCACCCCGGACCTGCCAGCAATACCCCCAGGGCGATAGCCGGCAAGGTATACACGTTGCGGATCCTGAAATCCCTCATATCAGTGATGCTGGTAACGGCCAGGAGAACCGCCAGGATAATATACTTGAGAACTATTATTCTCCTCACCCCCCTCCTGCTACTAAAAAAAACGGGCGGGGTGTATCCTGCTACCCCGCCCTTTGCAGGTGCATCTTACTGGCCGCTAACGCCGGCATCAAGATAATTGCCCGTTTCGGTAAAAGCATTAAAAGCCTTATCTTTGACATATCTCTGGTAGCCCCAGTAGCCCAGCCCAATCATAAGCGTCGTGATAACCAGCCACTGGAGGATCCCGCTGTCATCAGCCAGGATCTTGACGGCTTTTTTTACTCCTCCGGCTAAACTTTTAAAATCCTGCTTGAACTTTTCCATTATTTATGTCACCTCCTTTTCGCGGGTGATTTGCCGGGATTGTTTCACCCCCTTCCCCTCAATGCCATACCTGCAAGAAATTAAGGACCAGGGCCCCCACCATGAAGATAGAGCCGGAGATCACCACAGTGATGGTAATAACCATGGTGATCTGGGTTTCCGCCTTTTGGATGGCGGCGATGCTCTCCGTCTCCCGCCGGGCGTCCAGGGACCGGGCCAGAATTTTGAGCCCGGCGGCCAGTCCCTCGCCGCCGTACCTCTCCGCCGCCGCCAGTTCGGCGGCCAGTTCGTAAGCCTCGGGAAGATCAATGTTCCTGGCCATGTTGTGCAAGGCCTCGGTTAACTTCCGGCCACCCCTTTCCACCTCTTCCACCACCGCTGCAATCTCCCGCGCCAGGGGGTCATGATCAGCATTGGCGGCCATATCCTTAAACATCTCCAGGATCGACACCCGCCCGGCGGCCCCTACCGCCAGCTGGCGGATGAAATACCCCAGGCTGCGCCGCATCCGGGCCTGGGTCCTCCTGGCCGCGGCCTGCACCCCCAAAAGGGGCAGGCCCGCGCCAACGCCCAGCACCAGCAGGCCGGGTAAAACCCCGGTCCCCAGAGTGTACCCCAGGATCATGGTGGCTATCCCGGCCAGGGCCGCCAGGAAAAGCAGCCCCTGGAACTCCTCCGCCGCAAGCCCGAAAGGCGTCCCCGCGAGCCTTAACATCAAGGCCAGCCGCCGGCTGCTGAAAAGGTCCGCCAGCACCCGGGGGATACGACCCTGCACCTGCCGCCCGGCCTCCTGCAAAGAAAGGCTGATACGCGCTTTAAGGGGCAGGGTAGCCCCGGCCCTCCTCTCCACCCATTCCGCCAGGGGGTTGCGCTGCCGCCAGGAAAAGAAAGCCGTGACCAGACAAAAAACGCCGGCCCCGGCCAGCACAGCATAAAGCAGTTCTACCACACCCTTTCAGTCGGCCGCCCCGGCCCGCCGTAAGATAGCCAGGACCAATGCCCAGCATACCACTAGGCTGCCCACAGCCACGGCCAGCATCATCCGGCCCCGGGCCGTCTCCACCATAACCCGGTAATCATCGCCGAAACTAAAGAAAAACCACAGGAACATAACCGCAGGGATAACGCTGGCCAAAAACCCCTCAAACCGGATGCCGGTGGTCTGGGCACTAGCCCGGCGCACCCTGGCCCGCCGCGTCGCGATCTCGTCGGCGCAGGCCTCCAGCAGGGAGAGGCTGTCCTGCCCGCCGGTCCGGCCCAGCATCCGCACGGCGTCGGCCAGCATCCAGGCCTCCGGGATATCCACCCTGGCCGCTAGGCGCCCAACCGCCTCGACGATACTGCCGCCCCGGCTTTCCTCCACCACCCGGCGGAACTCGTCGCCCACCACCCCGCCGGTTTCCCGGGCGGCGTAGGCGAAGGCCTGCGCCAGGGAAGCCCAGCCCCTTAAGCACCGGGCCAGGGTGCGCCGGGCTAGTG
>NZ_PVXL01000020.1 GCF_002995805.1 Neomoorella stamsii | reverse complement strand
CTGTTGATTATCATCAGGTTCTTAATCAATGGAGCCAGAAAGCATTACGTAGTTGTTGCTAGTACCTTCCAAGTTCAGAAATGGAATAAATTCCTAATTTGGTAATCTTGCCTCGCGAAATGTAGGTTTATAGTAAAGTTTACATTCGTAAGGGCCTCAGTTTTGATGGTTCGGCCGCCAACATCTTCGACCAAGTAGTTTTTTTCCAAATTGCGGACTTCAAGCTTGACTCTCTTTGCACTCCCATTGGTTCCACTCATAAGCTCCACCTCCAGAACAACTCAGTCACTCATCCTACCGGAGTACGCCCCATCGCTCTACTGTAAATACCTCGATAGAGCGGAACACCACTCTCTCGATTAGTAGGCCCAGCAAGGCAATAGAAAGTACGCCCGCCAGCATTAATTCACTATCGAAAAATTCCTGGGCAGAGTAAACGCGGTAACCCAGACCGGCACCAATGCCGGAAAGCATTTCCCCTGCCACCAAAACCCTCCAGGCCCGGGCGAAACCTAACCGGTACCCGGTAACAATTGTTGGAAGAGCTGCGGGAATAAGGATTCTTCTGAACAGGCTGAACCCTTTTTCTCCCATGGTTTCCGCCGCGTTAATCAGTACCTCGGGAATAGTTTTTACCCCTGTCCAGACGTTAAACACCACTGTCACTCCGCACTCCAGTACCAGCACTGCCAGAATGGAGGTTTCAGTCAAACCTAGCCACAGGACTGCAATAGGAAAGATAGCTACTCCAGGAATTGATATAATAAACTGCAGAACAGGAATTATCCACCTCTCCACAGTCCTGTTAAAGCCAACTATTAACCCCAGGAAAGTACCTGCCACAATTCCTAGTCCACCGCCTATAAAAACCCGGTACATTGAGTAGGCTACATCCGAGAAATAATTACCTAAAAAGATTTGTTCGACAATAGTTTTAACTATTGTAGTAAACTTGGGGAAGAGTGAAGGATGGACTATTCTCATACTGGCAACTATTTCCCAAATAATTAAAAGTATTAGTATAGGTACGGTGTTGTATAATACGCTCCGACCATAGTATTGTAATTTAACTTTGATAGGAATTTTTCCTCCATTATTGGATGGCAGTTTGTTGTTTTTCATCATTGTTATGGTTGTTGAACCCATGCCTAAGCTCCTTTCAGGTTCTCGAAATGACCAGGAAGGGGGGTGGTAGAACGGAATGTGTTATTCCTGTTCGCCACCCACCGGTCGTTGTTAACCATCCCTATTTCTTATTTCTTACGAAACTGAGCTTCTGCCTTCTCCGCAAAAGTGTTGTTTACATGGGCCTTAATCTTTTCGAGAGAAGGAGGAGCGTTCTTTGTGATACCAAAATCGTAGAAAATCCTGGCGCTCTCATAAGCGTCTTTAATATCTTCATCATCAAAGGTAGATTCCGTATAATAGGTAGTCTCTACCATGTTTTTAACAGCTTCTCTAGAGACGTTCAGGCCTACTTGGTTAACAAAGGCTGCTCTTAAAATGTCGATAGCCTCTTCGCGGTTATGATGAATAAAATCAAGAGACTTAACCCAGGCGTTCAAGAATTTTTGCACCATTTCTGGCCGTTTCTTAATGGTTTCTTCTAAAGTTAGAAGCGGGAACGCATAGGTAGCCTTTACCGGCTCAGCAAGGTCTTTTGGAGTCAGTAAAACTTTGCCAACACCTTTTTCAATAATTTGCGTAGCAAAGGGGTCCCACGGAACACCGGCAGCAACCTGTTTGGCTTCAAAGGCCGCCGGAATCAGTTCTGTATCCATCTCCCGGATCTTAAAATCTTTGGGGCTCAAACCTTTAGATTCTAAATACCGCAAGAAGACGCTAGAAGTACCGGAGCCCATCTGCACAGCTATGTCTTTACCTTTTAAGTCTTCAATCGATTTGGCATTGGAATCGGGTGGTACGATGACGTATCCTTGGAAGCCTTTGGTTGTAACACCCACGGCAATGATGGGCAAGTCTTTATTGACGGCGTCGAGGAAACGGGCAAAAGACCCGACAGCAAAATCAGCCGACTTACCTATCAAGCCAGATACTGTCATGCCGCCGCTGGACAGCGGCATAGCGTTAACATTAAGCCCTTCCTCTGCGAAAAAGCCCTTTTCTAAACCTACTATTGTGGTTAGTGAGAAAACACTATCACTGTAAAGTACGCGGACGGTTTCATTCTTTTTGGATTGGGACTGTTCTGCCTGGGTAGATTGGCTTGAAGTTTCCTTCTTCTCTTGGTTCTTTTCCTGGCTACCCCCACATGCAGTGACTATAAAGGCTAATCCAATAAGCAAACCAATTAACCAAGCCTTTGTAAGTTTCAATTTTCTAACCCCCCTTTGTAAATTTGATTGTCATGCCGCCAACTTTTACTTCTTACAATTCTCCTTATTTCCCTTAAAAACACCTCCTTTCCTATTTACATAAACTACTAACCATATCCGCCAGTTCTTCCAGGCTGTTTGCTACCCGGACGCCGGCGGCAGCGAGGACTGCTGCTTTGGTATCCGCCCGGCCAGTCTGGCCTTCAATGATGGCCCCAGCGTGACCCATCTGTTTTCCCGGCGGGGCTGTCTGCCCGGCAATATAGGCAAAGACAGGCTTGGGGTAGCTGCTGCTGTGTAAATATTCCGCCGCCCGTTCTTCCTTATTGCCGCCAATCTCGCCGATCATTATTACTGCTTCCGTTTCAGGATCGGCCGCGAAAAGGGGCAGCAAATCAACAAAATCAGTACCCACTACCGGATCGCCGCCAATCCCTACCACTGTTGAAAGACCCCGGCCGCGGTACATCAAGTTGGAGGCCGTTTCATGGCTCAAGGTGCCGCTCCTGGACATCATGCCAATATGGCCGGGCGGGTAGAGAAAGGAAGCCATAATTCCCAGCTTGCTTTTGCCCGGGCTGATAATGCCAATAGTATTGGGGCCGACCAGCCTGACACCCCGCTGCCGCGCCAGAGCGCGTAAATACATGGTATCATGCACCGGTACGTGTTCGGTAATGATTACTATTATAGGAATATCATTTTCTATAGCCTCAACAGCGGCATCTTTAACAGCTCGAGGCGGTACCAGGATCATACTGGCGTCAAGGTGGCCTGCAATCTCCCGTGCCTCCTTCACCGTATCAAATACCGGAATGCCATGTACTTCTTCACCGCCCCGTCCTGGTGTAACCCCGGCTACGATCCTGGTGCCATATTCTTTTATTAACCGGGCGTGATAGGCTCCCTGGTTGCCGGTAATGCCCTGGATTATAACCCGGCTATCAGCCTCAAGCAGGATAGCCATCTGCCCGCCCCCCTTCGTCAACCGCCAGCTGCAATAACAGTTTTTGCACCGCCTCTGCCGTTGTACCGGTTTTGATTACGGTTACTCCGTACTTTTCCAATAAGGACCAGCCTTCTTCCTGGGAATGACCGCGCATCTTAACTACCAGCGGCACCTGTAGTACGGCAGGTAACTTATCCAGCAGGGCGGTAATGCCCTGGGCCACCGTATAGCAATTATTAATTCCACCATAAACGTTGACAATAATACCCTTGATACCTGCCGTTTTTAATGTAATCTCCATGGCTGCCATCATTTGTTCAGCAGTAATACCCCCGCCGAGGTCTAGGAAACTGGCCGGCCTTCCCCCCAGGCGAATTACGGTATCCATGGTTGCCAGGCAAAGGCCGGCGCCGCCGGCGATAATCCCTATTTCCCCGGCCGTATCCAGGCGCACGTAACCGAGATTGTACTTTTGGGCTTCAAGCTGGCAGGGATCATCGGGCACCATTAACCAGGAGGCTAGTTCCGGGTGGCGGTCCCAGGCAGCATCATCAATTATTACTTTGGCGTCAGCCGCCACCAGGCGACCGTCCCGGCACCAGACCGCCGGGTTCACCTCCACCGTCAGAGCATCCAGCCGGTAAAATAATTGTGCCATCCTCCAGAGCATATCCCTTACCTGGAGCAACTTTTTTCCCATTAATCCTGCCTTGCGACCCAGTTCCGCAAAAAGGTAAAGAGGTGGCAGTGTTGTTTCCGGCAAAACCAGCCTGGCCAGAGCTTCTGGTTCCCTCCTGGCTACCTCCTCGATATCCATACCGCCCTGGGTAGAGAGAAGCATTACCGGATACCCGTGCCCGTAATCCAGGCTTATTCCCAGGTAAAATTCTTGCTCGATATTCAGCACTTCTTCTACAAGTAATTGCCTTACTGTTTCACCCCTGTATGTCAGGCCCAGCATTTCTCCTGCAACTTTAGCAGCTTCTTCCGGAAAGGAAGAAATCTTTACCAGACCAGCCTTCCCCCGCCCTCCGGCACGTACCTGAGCCTTAATTACAACCCTGCCGCCTAGACGGGCAGCAGCCTCCCGGGCTGCTGCCGGCGTTGTTATCACTTCCCCTCGTGGTATTGCCAGGCCCTGCTGGTTGAAGAGCTCCTTACCCTGGTATTCATAAAGATACAATCTTTATTTCCTCCCTGGATGTTCAATATATTGCCTCATTATTTTCTCGCTACATAATTTCACCATTAGAATCCGCCCTGACCCAGAACGTCATTAACTACCTGTTCAAATTCCTCCTGTGTCAGAATACCTTTTTTGGCAATCCCTAGTTCCTTAACCCGCTGGACAATAGCTTCAATTTCTTCTTCAGTTGCCCTGCGACCCATTTCCTCCAGTTTTACC
Organism: Neomoorella stamsii; assembly: GCF_002995805.1. Classification (GTDB taxonomy): domain Bacteria; phylum Bacillota; class DSM-521; order Neomoorellales; family Neomoorellaceae; genus Neomoorella; species Neomoorella stamsii. The sequence goes on along the minus strand of NZ_PVXL01000020.1, from coordinate 8,606 downwards.
CTTACAGACCCTTTACCGGTCTTTTTGCCCATAACGATTTCCATCTTTTTACCTACCGTCTCAGGTAAGAAGGGGAAAATGGCCAGAGGTGACTTCTGCAGGACCTCCATTCCCAGGCCAATTTCCCGGGTAAAAGGTAAAGAGCCAACCACCGGTTTGTTACCGGCCAGGGGCTGTCCGGCCATCTCGGCCACCCGCATTGAGATGGCTGCCAGTTTGCTCAAGTCTACTTTTAGCCGGTAACCATATAAAGCTGCCAGGCATAGGAGGACTTCTTCCAGTGCCGTGTTCCCAGCCCGCTCACCCAGGCCATTGATACAACCGTGGACCACCTCGGCCCCGGCTTCCACTGCCGCCAGGGTTGTTGCCGTTCCCAGGCCAAGATCATTGTGGGTATGCACTTCTAACGGAACGGAAACCATTTTTTTGATTTCGCGGACCAAGTAGCCCATGGCCGCGGGTGTTGCCGTGCCGGTTGTATCAACAACGGCGATACTGTCCGGCGTAGCTTTACGCATTACTTCGGCAAACAAACGCTTGAGAAAATCCATTCTGGCACGTGTGGTATCGAAGGGAAAGAAGGTTACATAAAGACCACGGTCATGGGCATAGTTGATAGCCGTAACGCTTTTAGCAATTATCTCGTCTTCCGTCCAGTTAAACTGGTATTTTAATTTGGGATAACCTGTCGGCACTTCCAGTATAATTCCCCAGACACCACAAGCGACAGCCCGGTCAATATCGGCAGGCATGGCCCGGGAAAAGGCCATAATCTTTGCCTTTAAACCGGCCCGGGCAATTTCCCCGATGGCTTCGGCATCCTCAGCCGAGACTGCTGGCATGCCGGCTTCTATACGATCTACGCCCAGTTCATCCAGCATGCGGGCGATAGCTACCTTTTCTTCCATCCGGAAGACTACTCCCGGCGTTTGTTCGCCGTCGCGCAAGGTAGCATCGTGGACAATAATTTTCTCCGGCAACTGTTGCTGTTCCCGTACCGCTGGTGCAAAATTATATTCACTTACCCACCACTTATCCTGGTGCCACGGTTCCTGCATTAGTTAATCCTCCTTAACTTACCTTTACTTCGTATAAAGGCGGTTTTCCGGTCAAAACATTAACAATCGTTTGCGCTACCACCTCGCTGGTCAAAGCCATAGATCCGTAGGTATAACCGCCCATATGCGGCGTGACTATTACATTATCCAGTTTCAACAGGGCGGAATCCAGCGGAGGTTCCACCTGAAAAACATCCAGGGCCGCCCCGGCAATTTTTTTCTGTTGCAGCACTTCATACAGGGCCGCTTCATCAACCAGTTCACCCCGGCTGGTATTTATTAAAAAGGAGGTGGTTTTCATTCGGGCCAGTTCCCGTGCGCCGATAAGCTTCCGAGTACTTTCTGTCAAAGGTAAATGAAGGGTAATAAAATCTGCTGTAGCCAGGATTTCTTCTAAACTTGCCGGCCGCACGCCGTGCTCTTTTTCAAATTCAGGATCATGCATCATATCATAACCCAGGATATTCATTTGAAAGCCCTGGACTCGTCTAGCAACCCCGCGCCCTATCTGGCCCAGGCCCACAATTCCCAAAGTCTTACCGTAAATATCAAAGCCCATGACCGGTCCCCATAAACCCTGGCGCGTCTGCTGGTCAGCTATAACAATCTGCCGGGCAGCAGCAATCATAAGGCCTATGGTCAAGTCGGCTACCGCACTGGCGTTGGTTCCGGGCGCATTGGCTACGATAATCCCCCGCCGGGCCGCTGCTTCCAAATCGATACTATCGATACCGGTACCATGTTTAACGATTACCTTCAGTTTTGGAGCCTGTTCCAGATCTGTGGCTAGAACTTTATTAGTACCTACAACCCAGGCATCTGCCTCAGGCAATATTTCCTTGAAATCATCACGTCGTCGCATTTCATCAGGGGGGATCATTACCAGACGACAGTGATACTCTTCCAGTATTTGCTTAGCCCTGCTGGAATACCTGGTAAAAGTAGGCGAGGTAGAAAGTACAATATAAGGGCTCAAGACCCTCTCCCCTTTACTTACTTTCTTCACCCGGCTGTGGTACCCCGGTTTCCCCGCCGGGGCAATAGCTATCCCTGGCGCGGGAAATTATCTTCTTCCCGCGCCCGGGATAACAGGGGTTATTAGGTGGCCTTTTTATGGCCACCTGCCTGGTTTAACTGCGAGTTAACTGTTTAATATGTCCTCAATCTCCACTGCTTTTCCTGTTTTAGAAGATTCCACCGCCGCCAGGACTACAGCAATGTTGTGAATGGCCTGGGCGGCATCAATCTCCGGAGCCGCTTTTAGACCGCGAATAGAATCGGCAAAGTCTTCAAATTGCTCTCGGAACATATCGCCGCGTTTCAGGGTGACGGGTACATCGTGTAAGAAGCGGTTATCAGGGTCATCGCCCTTGCTGGTAAACTCCCTCAAGATGAGCTTGCTATGATCATCAACTACATCAGCCTTACTCCACCAGCCGAAATCCAGGTCGTAGAAGAGAGTGGCTTTCGTTGCATAAACGTTCATAAAGAATACGCCTGGGGAAGCCCAGTTGGCACCAATATAAGCTAACTTACCACTGGCAAACTCGCAGATGGTCATGGTGGCCGTATCCTGATCTACCGGCGTATACATGGATTTCATAAAGGAGAAAACCCGGACTACAGGACCCAGCAGGTATTGCAGGCTGTCGACATGGTGAACAGCAAGCTGGGTTAAGGGGCCACCTGGCGCCATCAACCTGTCACCACGCCAGTTGCCGGGTTGCAATTCCAGGCCCCGTTCGTTGGAAAAGTTGGTTTCAATCATGGATACTTCCCCGATGCGACCGCTGTCCATCAGTTCTTTAATTTTACGTACCCCGGCCAGGCGCCTGGCGCTGTGGCCAACGGTAAAGACGACGCCAGCGTCGCGGACGGCTTTTTCAATGCGCCGGGCGTGATCGAGGCTAACGGCGATGGGCTTATCAACATAAACATGTTTGCCCGCAGCTGCTGCAGCTTCAATTACCGGCGCGTGCTGGTCATTGGGGGTGGTGACAATAACCCCTTCAATATCATCACGTTTCAATAATGACTCCAGGTTATCTTCTATCTCGCAGTTGTGTTTGGCGGCAAAGGCCTCCCGTTTGCCCACACTCCGGGAATAACAGGCGACTATCTTTAATTTCTCGCTGCGTTCAATGGCATTAGCCATGATGTTGGCCCAGCGCCCGAGGCCAATTGACGCCACCCTTACTGGTTCGTAGGACATTGTTTAACCCCTCTCTTTCAGATATTTATTTTAAAGAAAAAATCTAAGGAACCTCCACCGCTGCCGCCGGGAAAAAACAGAGCAAACGCAAATCCCCAACACCTGGATTTATAATCCGGTGCCTGGCTTTTATTGGTATAACAATAAGATCGCCCGGCGTTATGTCAATTTCTTCACCATCAACCCAGGCCTTACCCTCACCCTGAAGTACATAGATTACTTCTTCAACATCTTCATGAACATGGGGCTGCCTTGCCCCACCCTGGTCTTCGGAATAGATCTCGACAAGGCGACAGGTAACACCCGCAGCCCCGGTAGTTTTTGCCGAGACCAGTTCCGCCACCCTTCGCCCCGTTGCCGGTTGAAAAGCGGCCAGTTTGATGTTAACCCTGGTAATCACTTGATCCCGTCCTTCCCGGTTACGTATCAAGACGTTCAAAAACTTCTTGCACCGCCTGCACGATCTCTATGCTTACGCGTTCTACCAGTTCCTGCGCTTTTTTTTCATTGACAATGCTCAGGTCGCCGTACCAGCCAGTGGGCGCTATCTGCCGGATGTCCGCAAGCAGGGGGTAAACCGACCTTGAACGGCGCAGGGCGTCCATTTCTCTGGCTGCCTGGTAAGAGGAGGGGTTGGTAGCCCGCTCCAGTCTTACCAGTTCAGGCCGGTAAGCCAGTACCGGGAGGGCTTCTAAAGCCCCGGCGTGAGTTAATTCGGCTTCCTCCTGGTAAAGCTGAGCAGCAATATAACAGGCCTGGGCCACCACACAACGGACATCATACTGTTGCTGTAGCTGGGAGGCAGCATAATTAATGGCTGCGGTATTACCTTCATGCCAGTTCAAGATAAGAATGCGTTTCGCTCCGTGTTTGATTACGCTGGCAGCGACATCCATCAAAAGGTTTATATATGTTTCCTGCCGCAGAGTTAAAGTGCCGGCAAAGGAGGCATGAAAGGGAGTAACACCAGCATGGCTAAAAGGAACCAGAAGGCCATCGAGCCCTGCAGCTACCCGCCTGGCAATAACCATAATGGCATAGTGGTCCGTACCGCAGGGCAGGTGAGGACCATGTTGCTCCACGCTACCGGCAGGGATAATTGCCAGGCGAGAACGTTTAAGGATTGCTTCGGCCTCCGGTTGGGTTATTTCCAGAAGGTAATGGTTTTCTTCCTGGCGTGTCAATTGCTTCACCCCGATAATTGATCATCTATGATATATGATATATTCTACGTTAATTTTGATATTCCTGCTTTGGTCGTCAATTTTTTTTATTTATTTTTCGGAAGCAAAATTTTATTGACTAGCTTATCCTGAAAATTGTTTAACCTTTTTCCCTTTGGTAACCGCTGGGATCCCATGATGCTCTCAAAAGCAAATTGCTATTCTACCGTTTCTCTGCTAAAATGAGGCTGAAAGTTTCTGGAATAGCAGGTGCAAAGTAAGGTCATGATAGCGAAAGCAACATTAACGAAAAAATAAAACCCGTTTTACAAAAGTACGGGGTTGATGTGGCCTACCTTAGAAACTTTTAAGGGCACTCTTGATTAATGTTGGCCTGGAGCGAGCGATCAAACTGGCGCCAAAGGGAAAATGGGAAGCAGCCCTACGGGAGATGACCCGTCATGCCCGGTAGCATTGCCGTCTGGCTGGCGTCGGCTGTCATAGTCTGCCTGGCCGCCGCTTTACAGGGAATAACCGGCTTCGGTTTTGCCATGATTTCAGTACCCCTTTTGCTCCTGATCTACGACCCCCATACCGCTGTGGGTATTAATATCATTATTTCCTTCGTTTCCCTCTCTCTGTTGACTTTGCGCGTCCGTAAGGCTGTTTTACGACCGGTGGTGAAAAACCTTTTCCTGGGCAGCATCCTAGGGATTCCCCTGGGGGCTTACGTTTTCCTGCATTTTGACGTACAGCAGCTCAAGCTTATCATCGGTATTGTCACCGCCCTGTGCAGCCTGCTGCTCTTGAGCGGCATGACGGTGAAAAATGCTGCCGGTTGCTTCTGGGAAAGGATTGCGGGCAGCATCTCCGGTTTCCTGACGGGGAGCATCGGTATGCCTGGACCGCCAATTATCCTTTTCCTGAGCAACCAGCAGCTACCCAAAGACCGCTTCCGGGCCACAACGGCCGCCTACTTTACCCTGGTCTACCCGTCCAGCCTGCTTCTTTTAACCCTCCTGGGGGCCATCGACGGTCACATCACCCTGACGGCCGTCTCTTTGATCCCCTTTGCCATCCTGGGCGGCCAAGTGGGTTGCCGCCTGTTTTCCCTGGTGCCTCAGGCGCAATTCCAGCGCAGCGTTCCCCTACTGGTCCTGGGAACGGCTATCTACATCGTGATAACTACGCTGCCATGAAGTCTGGTGCAATGTAACTCTTGATTTTTCCCAAAAACCTTCGGGGGAACCAGGGTCAATGATATATACTCACTCTCTTCTTGGCGAAGTCAATCTATCGTTATCCCTGGGCAGGTGCTTAATCACCTATTATCTCATACACCAACGGTTGGGGGGCCGGCGGCTCTGCTGCCAGGGTATAAGCTGCCAGGAATCTCTCCCTGGCCGCCTCCAGGTTGGTCCGGTCATTAACATGGAAGACGGCCAGGGGTTCGCCAGCATGGATGTATTCACCCCGGCGTTTTTTGAGCTCAATACCAACGGCCAGGTCAATAGGGCTTTCCTTGGTGACCCGCCCGGCTCCCAGGAGCATGGCCGCCTCGCCTACCAGGCGGGCCTGGACGGTGCAGATGTAACCGCTGGCCGGTGCAGCTACCGTCACCTGATCGGCCGCGCCGGGCAGGAGTTCCGGCCGGTCCACCACTGCCGGGTCTCCTCCCTGGGCGGCGATAAACTGCCGGAATTTTTTTAGCCCCTGGCCTCCGGCCAGCAAGGTTTCCAGGCGCCGGCGGCCTTCCTGGCTGCTCCCGGCGGCACCGGCGAGCAAAAGCATCTGGCTGCCCAGGGTCAGGCAGATTTCACGCAGTTCCCGCGGCCCGCCGCCGGATAATACGGCAATAGCTTCTCTTACTTCCAGGGCATTGCCTACCATCATCCCCAGGGGCTCATCCATATTGGTAATTACGGCTACCGTCCGCCGGCCCATCTCCCTGCCCAGGTCCACCATGATCCGAGCCAGCTTCCGGGCTGATTCCAGATCAGGCATAAAGGCGCCGCTGCCGACTTTGACATCGAGAACTATAGCATCAGCGCCGGCGGCGATTTTTTTGCTCATGACGCTGCTGGCGATGAGGGGGATGCTTTCCACCGTGGCCGTAACATCCCGCAGGGCATAGAGCTTGCCGTCAGCAGGGGCCAGTTTGCCCGTCTGAGCCGTGATGGCCAGCCCGATCTCCTTTACCTGCCGGACCATCTCCTCCTGGGATAGCTGCACCCGGAAGCGAGGAATGGACTCCAGCTTATCAATGGTGCCGCCGGTATGGCCCAGGCCGCGGCCGGACATCTTGACCACTGGTACCCCGGCGGCCGCTACCAGGGGCGCCAGGACCAGGGTGGTTGTATCGGCCACGCCGCCGGTGCTGTGCTTGTCGACCTTGACACCTGGGATGGATCTCCAGTCGACCTGCTCCCCCGAGGCCACCATGGCCCGGGTGAGGGCCGCCGTCTCTTCTCGGTCCAGGCCGCGGAAATAGACGGCCATAAGGAAGGCCGCCATCTGGTAGTCTGGGATTGTCCCGGCCGTATAACCCTGAATCATGGCCTCAATTTCCGCCGGCACCAGGGCCTGGCCCTCCCGCTTGCGGCGGATTAAGTCGAGCATCTGCATAATTATGTAAACCTCCCGCTAACAATCGATTTTTTCTCACCAGCCGGCAACGAAAAAGCCCCTGATAAACTGCTGGTGGCCCGCCAGGTGGAAATGCTAGGAAAAAATACTCCTTGCAAGCATTATACCTAGCCGGCTTATCCGGGGCAAGAGTGCCTCCTGCATCTAAAACTAAAGGTCATATCCCCAGGTATAACCTGGAAGATATGACCTTTTTGTTACCTGTTCTGGTCCCACCCAAGATTAAATGCCTTTTTATTAACCTCCAAAAACCGATCTGGCACCGAGGCCGCCAGGGCCTCTTCCCAGGCCTCCCGGCTGATGGGCAGCTGCCTGGCCAGGGCCCCCATGAGGACCATATTGACGGCCTTGACGTTTCCGGCCCGGCGGGCCAGTTCCAGGGCGTCGATAACCAGCACATTTTTAACCAGCGTTTCCATCTCAGCCACCAGGCCGGCCGGGTAAGCCGCCGCCCCGGTAAGAACGGGTAAAGGCGGGAGTTCCTGGTCATTGACTATAAGTTGCCCGCCGGCTTTCAGGTAGGGTAGCCAGCGCCGGGCCTCCAGCTTTTCAAAGGCCACCAGGAAGTCAGCCGTGCCGGGAGCCATAACAGGGGAATATACCCGGGGGCCAAAACGGACCTGGGTCACCACACTGCCGCCCCGCTGGGCCATGCCGTGGATGTCGGAAACCTTGACCTCGCCCCCTAAGGAGGTAGCCGCCCGGGACAGGACGCGGCCGGCAAGGATCGTCCCCTGGCCGCCGACGCCGACCAGCAAGACATTAACCACGCCATTATTCATTGCCTTCACCTGCTTTCCGTTATAGCCTCTGCCGGGCAAACCTGGGTGCAGAGGCCGCAACCGTTGCATTGGACCCGGTCAATGATTGCCTGCTCTCCGTTGAAGGAAAGGGCCGGGCAGCCCAGTTCCAGGCAGTAACGGCAGCCCAGGCAGTTTTCCGTATCCACTATATAGACGGCTTCTTTCTCCTTATTTAAAAGGGCGCAGGGACGGCGGGCGATAATTACCGAAGGTCCGGCTGCTGCCGTCTCTTCGCGGATAGCCCTTTCCACCGCCTCCAGGTTGTAGCTATCGACCACCTGCACCCGCCGCACCCCCAGGGCCCGGGCGATTTGCTCCAGATCGGCTTTGGGGGCCGGTCGTTGGGTGGCAGTATAACCGGTACCGGGGTGATCCTGGTGCCCGGTCATGGCCGTGGTGCCATTGTCTAAAATAATCAAGGTGCCATTGCTACCGTTATAAACCATGTCCAGGAGGCCGGTCATCCCTGAGTGGAGGAAGGTGGAATCGCCGATAACCCCTACCACCCGGCGGGCAAACTCCGTTCCCCGGGCCTTTTCCATGCCCATGGCCACCCCCAGGCTGGCCCCCATGCAGATACAGGTATCCATGGCCTGCAGGGGCGGGGTGGCCCCCAGGGTATAGCAGCCGATGTCACCGGCGACCACCAGCTGAAGCTTTTTCAGGACGTAAAAGACGCCGCGGTGGGGGCACCCCGCCCCTGCAGGCCATGGATACCTGTATC
>NZ_PVXL01000019.1 GCF_002995805.1 Neomoorella stamsii | reverse complement strand
AAAGCCTGCGGCCCGCTACGCGGCCCTTGACAGGCTTGCTCCCCGCCCAGGATGGGGCTGCCAGAGCCGGGCGGAAAGAGTTAAAATCCGTAGACGTCCAACTTTGATTGCTGCCTTAAGCAGTGGGGTGGATATTTCTGTCCCTAAAACAGGTTTCGCAAAAAAATTTCGGAGGGGCTTGACAAGGCCCTTCCATATCAGAAGGTGAGCTTGAAACCTTGCGGAAAGACATTATTGATATTCTAAGTGAACGTTTTGGTGTTATACCCAATTTTTAGTGAGTTCCAGCCTACGATATGTTATAATTTTATTCCAGAGAAAACTTCCGAGGAGAAACCCTATGCAGGTAATAGATCGCAGCATCAAGGTACTGGCCAGGCAATATCCAGAAACTTTTATCAAACTTGTTTTAGGTAAAGACACCGGCTGGGAATATCAAACCCTGGAAAACCCGGAAATCAATATCCCGGAGAAAAGGCTCGATTTTGTCTACGAAATAGAGCAAAACGACAACAAGTACCTCCTGCACCTGGAATTCCAGTTACGCCATGAAAAAGAAGTGCCTGTACGCATTTTTAAATACAGCGCCTATTTGACCGAGAGTTACGGCCTGCCGGTGATCCCGGTAGTCATTTACCTCGAGAAAAGGAATTATCGCCGGCTACCTGATGCCTACATAGTCGAGGTTAACAATAAAGTAGTCAGCAGCTTTACCTATCAGGTAATCAAACTGTGGGATTATGAGCAGGATATAGCCGGCGGTAAACTTAAAGAACTGGCGCCCTTGCTGGTCTTACTAAAAGATAATAGAGACCTGGCTCTTCTTGAGTATACCAGGAAATTGATCCTTGAGGAAAAAGACATCAAACGGCGAGCCGACAGCCTGTCGGTAGCCATATCAGTCGCGGAACGTTATTTTGACAGGGAAATTTTGCTCAATATCTTCCGGGAGGAATTTAAAATGCTACTTAAGGAATCCAGCTTTGTCCAGGAATGGTATAATGAAGGCTTACAAAAAGGCCTCAGGGATGGCATGGAAAAAGGTTTAGAAGAAGGACTGGAAAAAGGACTGGCAAAGGGCAGGATTGAGGCATTAAGGGATAGTATCCTTGACGTCCTGGAAGAACGTTTTGGCGTCCTGCGATCTGGTATTGGCAAGAAGCTGGAGGAGATAGATGATTCAGCCGCGCTGAAGTCATTATTCAAGATGAGCCTCAAGGTGAACTCCCTGGAGGAATTTGAAAAAATTCTTGGTCAGGTTTAAAGTTTAGATGATGGCAGCCCGCCTGTTTGCCAGGCGGGCTTACATATTTCCCGGCCGGGAGGGTCATAATATTCCCCGGATGGAAGCAGGGCCAAACGGGAGGTAGTTACATGTACATCAACAACATCAATCCTGGTCTGGGAATGGGGATGCAGAGCGGTTTTGGCGGTTTTTCCGGCTTCCCCGGCAGCGCGGTTATCAATTACAGCTTTGTGCCCACGGCATCGGGCTGGCGGGCCGGGGCCGGAACCGGCTATCCGGCCGTGAGCCTTAGCTACAACCCGGCCCTGGGATGGCATACGGACATCCAGGCCGGGCCGTTTTCCGGCATGGGGCAGTACTGGGGCGGTTTCGGGCAACCCGTGATCAGCGGCTTGAACCTGCCTCTGGCCTCCGGCCAGCCCGGTGGGTTCCTGGGTGGGATAAGCCCTATGGCTATGGGTATGGCTCACCCCCTGAGTACCGGTTTTCCCGGCCTCATGGGCGGTATTAACCCTGTATCCATGGGTATGGGCCAGCCCATGACCACCGGTTTCTTCGGGATGATGGGTGGCATGCCCGTGTCCAGCACTATTGCCCCGACCACCGGGATGATCCAGCCCCGCATCGAGCTGGCGGAAACCAACAGCGACGTTGTGGTCACTGCGGAACTGCCCAATATCAATCCCAACAACCTGCAGCTTACTGTAACCGACGATTCTTTAAGCATTTCCGCCCTGGCAATCTCCGGTGGCATGACCACCAGCCTGCACCGGACCGTTGCCCTGCCGTGCTCGGTGCGGGCGGAGCATGTCGATGCCACCTACAGCAACGGCATCCTGGAAGCCCGCCTGCCGAAATCGGACCTCACTGCCCGGCGGCGGGTCAAGGTGAACGTGACCGGTTAGTTAAGCTTAAGTCAAATCCAGGCCTGCTTCCATCCCAATCTTACTCTCGAGGTGAATTAAAATGCTCCAGCCGCAGAACTGGTCTGTACCGGCAATGATGCCGCCCGGGTGGATGGCTACCCCGGCTGATGGGTTTGTACCGCCAGTTGATGTCCTGGAAAGCAATAATGACCTGATCTACATATTTGCTATCCCCGGAGCCCGGCCAGAAAATGTCCGGGTAGAGGTCCGCCAGCAGGCCCTGGAGATTGAAGGCAACGCTTCCCTGCCTGATGGCGGCCAGTACGTCTACCGTTACCAGGAGTGGCCGGCAGGAAGGTTCTACCGCTTCCTGCCCCTGTCACCGGAAATAGATGCCGAAAAGGCGGCAGCCAGTTTCAACCAGGGCCTTCTGACGGTGCGTTTTCCCAAAACAGCCCGCGGTAGGCAGATAGCCATCAACGTGCAAGCGCCGGCGTCCCAGCAGGGGCCGGGCAACCCGGAAGGCAACCAGCCCGGGTCCCCGGGGCGCACTCCTTTAATCTAGAACGAAGGCGGCCCCTTCCGATCAATTACTATAAGAGACACTCATGACGAGTCCTTATATACTACTGCATTGCCCCTGCAACTAGTGGAAAATGCAGAAGTGGGCAGCTTTAATCCGAAACTGGTGAAGCCAGTTCCTCCGCAGCTCCCACGTCCCAACTCTCACTTCTCACATCATAAAAACAGCAGCTGGTCTATAAAGGCCAGCTGCTGCTGTTTTCCTGGTCGTCCCGGATGACCAGGTAGCTACCGCTGACAGGAGCCCCGAAGGCAGCCGGGTAACCTGAGGAAGTCGTCAGGGCGCGGTAGGGATTGCGGGCCGGGATGACCCGGATATTAGGCCGGGCCCAGTTGGGCTCTGGCATGTTAAAACCATCCAGCCTGTTCATACGCTTCTTGCTCCATCCTTTCCGTTCCCCTGCTCGCTCCGCTGGCACTGCGAAGCATCAAATCAACTGGCGCCAGCCCTGGCGGGTAAAGGTGACGTTAACCGGCGGGGCGCCTTCCCGGGGCTGGCTTTCCCTGGTTATGGTGCCGTTAAAGACGAAGGCATCCAGGCAGGGAATACTTTCAATGATGCCGCCGGTAGCCTCAAATTCCACCGAGTATTCCTGGGGTTTTAAGAGGGCGGCCGGGTTAAAGGGTTCCAGGAGCTTTAAATCAGCTTCATAGTCGAGGTAGAGCTGCCACATGAGGTCTTCCAGCCTGGCTGAGGGTGCGGTAACATGGAGCTTGATGTCCTGCACGGCCTCCCGCCGGGAAATCATGTGGTTGTGGGCATAGAGCCTTTCCGTCAGGTTCTTGATGATATCTTCAACGCGATCCCGCTCCTCACCCGGCATGTGCAGCTCCAGCAGCTTCCTGGCCAGGGAACGAATCAGGGCGTAGTTGCGGTGCACATTGCCCAGGGCCAGGGGGTGAACTTTGTCCACCAGGCGGTTAAACACCCCGGCCAGGCTCCCTTCACTTTCCAGGCCGGCAATCTCCCGGGCCAGGGAAAGATAGGCCATGACATCTTCCACGCTGACCGGCAGGCGGGCCACCGGGTTATGGGGATCCTCCGGGTTAAAGGCATTGGCCACACTGGGATCGATGGGCCCCAGCTCACCCAGGGGACCCATGACGATCTCATTGGCCCCCAGGCAAAGGAGGGTACCGGCACTGGCAGCGCGAAAGGGCACCAGGACGCTAAGGTAGGGAGTAAATTCCCGCAGAAGATTCACCAGGCGCCAGGGGGTCAGGACATCGCCGCCGCGGGTATAAAGGAAGAGATCGAGCCGGGGCCGCGGCCCCAGGGCCAGGAGGTGGCGGTAAAAAACCCGGATAACATCGGGAGCTATCCGGGTACCCAGGTTTTCCCGGTCGCCGGTAAAATAGCAGATAACAGCCGCCTGGCGTTCAGCTTCGATCTGTTGCAGAAGCGGCAGGCGTTCAGCCCTTCCGATGGGTATCGCCCTCCTATAGCGGGGTTAAAGATAGTATTTCCCGCCGGGAGATGAAAAACACCTTCTTGGAGCGGCTCGTAAGGGGTTACCCCAGTAAGAATTTCAATCCAAGGGTAAAAGAAAAGACTTTCATTGTAGACATCGGCTAAGAAGAGCTGTAAAATTAATATGACAATAAGATAAAAGGAGGCTTCGTCATGTCGTTAGGGAAAATATCTACCCGGGGGCAGGTAGTTATACCCAAAAGATTACGCAATAAACTGGGTTTAAAGCCAAATACTGTAATACTTTTTGAAGAAATGCAAGGGAAATTACTTTTAACCCCCATACCTGATGACCCTATCCAGGCTGCCAAAGGTATTCTAAAAACTACTAGAACTGCCGAGGAGTTAATGCGGGAATATCGCCGGGAAGAATTGAAACTAGAATCAAAGAAGGGGTAAGCCAGATGGGTGATCAGAAGACAAATCATATAAAAAACTATGTTCTAGATAGTTATGCCTTACTCTGCTATTTAAAAGATGAACACGGGGCTGAAATTGTGAAAGAATTGTTGTATGAAGCGAGAGATGGAACTGTTAATTTATATCTTTCCTGGATTAACCTCGGTGAAACTTATTATATTATCCAGCGTGAAAAGGGTAAAGAATTAGCTGCTGCCGCCGTGGATTTAATTATGGCCTGGCCGGTAAGATTAAGTGAGCCATCTGCAAAACAGGTGCTGGCTGCCGGTGATATAAAAGCCAAGTACCCGATATCATATGCCGATGCCTTTGCCGTAAGCCTGGCCCGGGAACTTAACGCTTATCTTGTAAGCGGTGACCCCGAATTTGATGTATTGCCGGAAGAGGTGATTAAAATAAAACCTTTGCCCAGGAAAAAGGAAACCTATTAGCGTAAGAATACCTGGTAAATTTCCCCCTCACTTATTACCTTGAAACCGTGTTGCTGCAACAGGGCCGCCGTTACGCCGGGGCCGGGGCGGGCAGTGCCGGTAAAGGTGCCGTCATAGATTAATTTACTGCCGCAGGAGGGGCTTTTTTCTTTCAAAACCACCAGCTCGGCAGCGATCTCCCGGGCCTTAGCCAGGGTGGCCGTCGCACCGCGGAGGAAGGCAGCCGTCACATCCCGGCCTTCTTTATCCAGCACCCGGGCTCTGCCGGCCAGGACATCATACCCGTCGCCGCCCCGTATTTCCGCCGGCGGGCGGGGGATGGTTAAGCCCCCCAGGGCTTCCGGGCAGACAGGCACGGCCTTGCCCCGGCGTACCAGTTCGGCAATGGCCGGCACCAGGTTGTGGCCGCCGCTGTATTTACACTTCTCGCCTGCCAGGCAGGCGCTGACCAGTATCTCGGCCATTAAACATCACCCTTTGTAAATTTTAACTGTATTTTAAGGAGCAGATCAATGAAAGAAGTAACCATCTACACCGACGGCGCCTGTTCCGGTAACCCCGGTCCCGGGGGCTGGGGCGCCGTCCTGATCTACGGTGATAAACGTAAAGAGATTTCCGGGGCTGAGGCCCGGACCACCAACCAGCGCATGGAGATCACCGCGGCCATCGCCGCCCTGAAGGCCCTGAAGGAGCCCTGCCGCGTCCGCCTCTACAGCGACAGCGCCTATCTCGTCAACGCCTTTCGCCAGGGGTGGCTGGACCGCTGGCAGAGGAACGGCTGGCAGACGGTCAAAAAAGAACCGGTGGAAAACCAGGACCTGTGGCGGGAACTGCTGCAGCTTACCGCCCGCCACCGGGTGGAATGGTTGAAGGTCAAAGGCCACAGCGATAATGCTGAAAATAACCGCTGCGACGAGCTGGCCCGGGCCGCAATTGCCCGGCTGCTGAAGCAGGAATTTCCATCTTGATAGCGAATACTAATAGCTATACTTAGCCAGAAGACCATCAGAGGGTCCCACGCTTCTCGCCGGCGCGCCTGGCCGCGCCAGTTCCTGGCGGGCGTGATGATTTCTTATGAAAGGAGGGCTCTAAATGGGCAAATGGTCCTGTACAGCTTGCGGCTATGTCTATGACCCGGCAGAAGGCGACACGGCCGGCGGCATTGCCCCTGGGACGGCCTTTGAAGACCTGCCCGGGGATTGGGTCTGCCCTAACTGCGGCTTGGGCAAAGAAAACTTTGAACCCCTGTAGCCAGTTACGGGCGGCGCTGCCAGCGCCGCCTTTAATATATCTTGGGAACGGGCGAGCAGTTCGTTGGAGCAAGGAATATTTTATACAAAAGGAGAATTGGTTTATGCTAATCGTTGGCATCAACGGCAGCCCCAAAAAAGAAGGCAACACCGCCTTCCTGGTGCGGGAAGGGCTGGCAGCAGCCGCTGCCGCCGGGGCGGAGACGGCCCTGATCCATATAGCCGAGGCCCTGGCCGGCCAGAAGATCCCTTACTGTACCCAGTGCAGCAGCCCCTGCCAGGGGGCCTGTTCCCGCAACAACGGCCTGGGGGAAGCCTATGACCTCCTGCGGCGGGCCGACGGGATCCTCATAGGCAGCCCGGTTTACTTCGGCAGCGTCTCGGCCCAGCTCAAGGCCTTCTGGGATAAAAGCCGCATCTTACGCAAAGAAAAGGCCCTGTATAACGTCGTCGGTGCCGGGGTTACCGTGGGCGGCAGCCGTTTTGGCGGCCAGGAAACGACCCTGAAGGCCCTTTTTGACATGATGCTCATCCAGGGCATGATGATTGTCGGCGACGGCTTTAGCGAGGCCGACTGCGGACACCAGGGCAGCTGCGGCCAGGCCCCGGCCCAGGGCGACGATTTTGCCGTTGCCAGGGTACGCCTTACGGGTAAGCGCCTGGCCGAGGTAGCGGCGGCCACCATGGCCCTGCGCCAGCACCGCGGCTAAGGGGGTGAGGGTATGCTCCTGCGGGTAGAAGCTGAACAGCGGGAAGAAGCCATCTTGAGCCCCCTGGCGAGTTTAAGCAGCCGTACCAGGGGCCGTCAAGTACCGGAGGAGCCCTGCCCCATTCGCACCGAATACCAGCGTGACCGCGACCGGATTATCCACTGCAAAGCCTTCCGGCGCCTGAAGCATAAAACCCAGGTTTTTATCGCCCCGGAGGGGGACCATTACCGCACCCGCCTGACCCACACCCTGGAGGTAGCCCAGATCAGCCGCACCATTGCCCGGGCCCTGCGCCTCAATGAAGACCTGGCCGAGGCCATTGCCCTGGGCCACGACCTGGGCCATACCCCCTTCGGCCACTCCGGGGAGGAAGCCTTAAACGAAGTGGTGCCGGGGGGGTTTAAGCACAACCTGCAGAGCCTGCGGGTGGTAGAAGTCCTGGAAGGCGGCCGCGGCCTTAACCTCACCTGGGAAGTCCGGGACGGCATTGCCCACCATACCGGCCCGGTCAAACCCCAGACCCTGGAAGGCCAGATTATCTGCTATGCCGACCGCATTGCCTACATCAACCATGATATTGACGACGCCCTGCGGGCCGGCATCATCACCCAGGAGCGGCTCCCGGCTGATTGTTTAAAAATCCTGGGCCGTACCCACCGCCAGCGCATCGATACCATGGTGACGGATATAATCCGTTATAGCTGGGAGCAGGGCCGCATTGCCATGAGCCCGGCGGTCCAGCAGGCCACGGATAACTTGCGCGACTTTCTTTTTAAAAATGTTTATATCGGCTCCCCGGCCAAGGTGGAGGAAGGTAAGGCCAAGAATCTGTTAAAACAACTCTACTTTTACTACCTGGAGCACCCGGAAGCACTGCCCGCACCCGTCCATCCGGGTGATGACCTGGCCCGGCGGGCCTGCGACTATATTGCCGGCATGACCGACCGTTATGCCATCCTCCAGTATAGCCGGCTCTTTGTCCCTACGGGTTTTCCTTCCTGAATATGGGGAACTGCCCGGGCCAGCGGGAGAAAGGGGGGGCAGGTTTGCTGGCCGGAAGCTGCCACGCTTTGAACCTGCCTGCCTCGGTCCCCGGGCTGGCCGTCCCCGGGCATAAAAAATGGGAAGGTGCCGGGAATCTCTTCGCTCGTCAGGCTATCCGCGCGGTGACGAAGCGGCGGCAGGATTCCCTTCACCTTCCAGGATGTATTTTAACCCTTCAATGTGAATTTTATACTGGGAGGGAACCGGCCACATCCGGCCCGGGTCAGGGCTTCAGCGCTTCGAGGCCACCTGGCCCGTGCCCGGCAAAATAAAGCCAGGGCGCGTGCCGGTTGGCCCGGCTGCCATGAAGCGACCCGGCACGCGCCGCTGCCGGCCGCTTACTGCCGGGTTTTAAAATAAGGCTGGAAGACGGCCAGGATAACCCCCCGGTAAAAGGCATAGAGGGCACTGCCGCCAATGAGGGCGATTAAAATAAAAGCCACGGTCTTACCCACTTTCCCACCTCCCGCCAATCTTATATTGCCGCCGGTCCTTAATTTTATGCCGGATGGCGAGGCGTTCCCGCCACCGGTGCTGCTTCAAGTCTCAGTTTACCGCCTGCCGCCCGGCACTATGCAGCGCGGTGGAGGTATAATCTGGTAAAGCGGGACAAATAATAGGAAAAAGCGAAAATAAGGCTCAAAAAAGAGGATATTTCATTCTGATAGCGAATTGTATTAGCACACCGGGTTCGGGGGGTGGTGTCCATGACAACCGCCTTCAGCCAGGAAGTGATTGATGAGGTAAAAGACAGGGTAGACATCGTCGAAATCATCGGCAGCTATGTCAGGCTAAAAAGGAGCGGCCGCAATTACGTCGGTCTTTGCCCTTTTCATAAAGAAAAGACACCCTCCTTCACCGTCAGCCCTGATAAGCAGATGTTTTACTGTTTTGGCTGCGGTGCGGGCGGCGATGTCTTCGCTTTCTTGATGAAGCAAGATGGCCTCAGCTTTCCCGAAGCAGTAAAAACCCTGGCCGCCAGGGTGGGGATCGACCTGGCCGGCGCCGGCGAATCGCCGGCTGCCAGGCGCGAGCGGGAATGGAAAGAACGCCTGTACCAGCTGGGGGCAATAGCTGCCAGCTTTTATTATCGCCTTCTCATGCGCCACCCGGTGGCAGCCCCGGCCCGCTTATATCTCCAGCGGCGGGGGGTGAAGGGAGAAACGGCGCGGCTCTTCGAACTGGGTTATGCCCCGGATACGGGAACGGCCCTGGTAGATTACCTGCGGCGCCAGGGTTTCACACCCTGGGAGATTGACCAGGCAGGGCTGAGCGCCTCCCGGCCGCCCCGGGGGACGGCCGACCGCTTCCGGGGGCGGCTCATGTTTCCCATTAAAGACAGCCGCGGCCGGGTCATAGGCTTTGGCGGCCGAATCTTAAGTGAGGGGGAGCCCAAGTATTTAAATTCCCCCGAGACAGCTTTATTTCACAAGGGACGGCACCTCTACGGCCTGCACCTGGCCCTGCCGGGTATTCGCCGGAAAGGCCAGGCCATCCTCGTCGAAGGGTATATGGATATGATCGCCGCCTGGCAGCATGGTATTGATAATGTGGTCGCCTCCCTGGGCACGGCCTTAACCCCGGAGCAGGCCCGGGAGCTGAAAAAGTACGCCCGGGAAGTAATCATCGCCTACGACGCTGATACCGCGGGGGAAGCCGCCACCTTGAGGGGCCTGGACATCCTGGCCGCTGCTGGCCTCCAGGTCCGCGTCCTGCAGCTGCCGGCAGGCAAGGACCCCGATGAATTTTTAGCCGCCCGGGGAACAGCGGCCTTCCAGGAGCTGGTAAAAGAAAGTCAGGGCCTGATGGAATTTCGCATCAATAAAGCCGTAGCCGAACACGATCCCACCCGGCCCCTGGGCCGGAAAGCCATTATGGCCGCCGTTCTCCCCTACCTCCAACAGGTAAAGGACGCCGTCGAGCAGGAAGCCTATATCCGGCTTTTGAGCCGCCACACAGGGATATCCGAGGCAGCCATCCTAAGAGCGCTGCACCAGGCTCCGCCCGGGCCGGGGAGGACAGGGGGAGCTATAGAAAAGGCAGGAAAGAAGGAAGGCCCGTCGCCGGGAGAACAACGGGCCAGGAACCAGGGTGAGATGTTTTTACTCCAGGCTTATTTAACCAGCCCCCGGCTGGCCGCCACCATTGACGGCGAACTGGGAGAAGACTGGGGGGAGAGCCCGGCGACCCGGAGCCTTGCTGCCTTTGTCCGGGAAAAGCGCCGGGAAGCACCAGAACTGGCCGGCCCGGACCTGATGCGGGTTTTAACCGGCCGGGGGGTACCGGAATGGGACGCCCTTATTGCCCGGCTCACCCTGGCCGGCGGTCTGGGGCCCGTCCAGGAGCGGGCCGTCAAGAAAGCAATCATCCTCTACAGGCTCCTGCAGCTGCAAAAACAGGAGAGGGAAATAAGACTCGCCCTGGCCCGGGCGGAAAGCAGCGGCGCCACCGGCCGGGTCCAGGAACTCCAGGAGCAAATCTTTCACCTGCAGCAAACGATCAAAGCGATAAAATCCGGAAGGGGGGAGTAGCGGTGAAAGAAGAACAGCAAAAGCAAATAGTCAAGGAGCTGATCGAAAAGGGCAAGAGCCAGGGCTCCTTAACTTATCGCGAGATTATGGATGCCCTTCAGGGAATCGAACTCTCCCCCGAACAAATTGACGATATCTACGAGCAGTTAAGCCACATGGGGATTGAGGTAGTGCCTGAACCGGTGGAACTGGAAGCCCTGGAAAAGGAAGAGGGCGAAGCCGTTGACAGCGACCTCGATCTTTCGATTCCTGAAAACGTGGCCATCGACGACCCGGTGCGCATGTACCTGAAGGAAATTGGCCGGGTGCCCTTACTGACCCCGGAAGAAGAAATCGAGCTGGCCAAGAGGATGGAGCAGGGTGATGAAGAGGCCAAGCGCCGCCTGGCCGAAGCAAACTTACGCCTGGTGGTCAGCATCGCCAAACGCTACGTCGGCCGCGGCATGTTGTTTTTGGACCTCATCCAGGAAGGCAACTTGGGTTTAATCAAGGCCGTAGAGAAATTCGATTACCGCAAGGGCTACAAGTTCAGCACCTACGCCACCTGGTGGATCCGCCAGGCCATTACTCGGGCCATTGCCGACCAGGCGCGGACCATCAGGATCCCGGTGCACATGGTGGAGACCATCAATAAATTAATCCGGGTGCAGCGCCAGCTGCTCCAGGAGCTGGGCCGGGACCCCACTCCCGAAGAGATCGCCAGGGAAATGGATGTCCCCGTGGAGCGGGTACGGGAGATCATGAAAATCGCCCAGGAACCGGTATCCCTGGAGACACCCATTGGTGAAGAAGAAGACAGCCACCTGGGGGACTTCATCGAAGACGAGGACGCCCAGGCACCGGCCGATGCTGCTTCCTTTATGCTCCTCCGGGAGCAGCTGGAGGAAGTCCTGGATTCCCTGACGCCCAGGGAAAAGCGGGTTTTACGCCTGCGCTTCGGCCTGGATGACGGGCGGGCGCGCACCCTGGAAGAAGTGGGCCAGGAGTTTGGCGTCACCAGGGAACGCATCCGCCAGATTGAGGCCAAGGCCCTGCGCAAGCTCCGCCACCCCAGCCGCAGCAAGAAGCTGAAGGACTATCTGGAATAGCGGGAGCCGGAGGCTGACGCCTATCTGGCGCCACCAGGGCAATGGCCAGGAGCAGGTGGCATCTGACTGTTGACCGGGGCGGCATTCCGGGGTATAATATAAAAGGTGGCTTTCCTCGGTAGCTCAATGGTAGAGCGCCCGGCTGTTAACCGGGTGGTTGCAGGTTCGAGCCCTGCCCGGGGAGCCAGAAAGGGCCCATAGCTCAACGGTAGAGCTGCCGGCTCATAACCGGTTGGTTCCTGGTTCGAATCCGGGTGGGCCCACCAAAAAAGGAAATAAGGCCAGCAGCGGAGGTCAGGAGGTGACCGTAGCGTGCTGGCCTTTTTAATTACATGGTTGCCCGTACCGCTTCGCGGGAACTCCAGGCAGGCAGGTGGATCTTTTGTCCTGGAAAATTAGCCGTTTTTCTCACTTGCCGGCTCGCCTCCGGGCCGTCGCTGCCCTGGTCCCGCCCGGCAGCACCGTGGCCGATATCGGCACCGACCACGCCTATCTACCCCTGTACCTGGCCGGCAGCGGCCGCTGCCGGCGGGTGATCGCCGTGGAAGCGGCGCCGGGTCCTTACCAGCGCGCCCTGGCCGCCGTGGCGGCCGCCGGTCTTAAAGGGCGGGTTGAAGTGCGCCTGGGGGACGGCCTCACGCCCCTGAAGCCTGGGGAAGTAGACACGGTAACCATGTCCGGCCTGGGCGCCCTGACCCAACAGAGGATCCTCGCCGCCCGGCCGGAAGTACGGCAGAAGTTACAACGCCTGGTCCTCCAGCCCCAGGGGGAGGCCGGGCCACTGCGCCGCTATCTCGCCTCCACTGGCTGGTACTTATACGACGAAGATCTTGTTTACGACTCCGGCCATTATTATATCATCCTAGTCGCCTGCCAGGGTGAGAGCCCGGCCTACAGCGACCTGGAGTGGAGGATAGGGCCCCTCCTGCTGCAGCGCCGCCACCCCCTGCTGCGGGGTTATCTCTTGCATAAGATGGAAACACTAACAGCAGCCGTTCGGCAGCTGGCTGCCGGACGGGGGACGCGGGCCCGGGAGCGGCGGGAGGATTTAAGCCGGCAACTGGAAGAGATAAGGGAGGTACTGGCATGGCTGCCAAATGCGGCGAAATCATAGCCATCATGGAAGCCCTGGCCCCGCCGGAACTGGCGGCGGAATGGGATAACGTCGGTCTCATGCTGGGCTCGCCGGAAGCAGAAGTCCGCCGGGTCCTGGTCTGCCTGGACGTCACCATGGCGGTAGCCGCCGAAGCTGCCGCCCGGGGGGCCAATCTCATTATCAGCCATCACCCCCTCTTTTTCCGCCCCCTCAAATCCTTACGCTTTGACGAAACCCGGGGCGAGCTGGTCCGCCGCCTCATCCAGGACAACATCATGGTCTACTCGGCCCATACCAATTTAGATAGCGCCGACCTCGGCGTCAGCTACCATCTGGCGGTAAAGCTGGAACTGGAAGATGTCCAGGTCCTCCTGCCTACCCACCGGGAAAATTACTATAAACTGGTGACCTTTGTGCCCGAGGACCATGAAAAGGTCGTGCGGGAAGCCATTACCCGGGCCGGGGCCGGCTGGATCGGCAATTATTCTGACTGTACTTTCCGGGTGGCCGGTACCGGCACCTTCCGGCCCCTGGCCGGCACCCGGCCCTATATCGGCCAGGAAGGGAAGGTCACGGAGGTCAAAGAATACCGCCTGGAGACCATTATCCCCACCGGCAGGCTCAAGGAAGTCCTCCAGGCCCTGCTGCAGGCCCACCCTTACGAAGAAGTAGCCTACGACATCTACCCCCTGGCCAACGAAGGCCCGGCCCGGGGCATCGGCCGCCTTGGAATCTTACCCCAGGTCGTGTCCCTGGAGGAATTTGCCCGGCAGGTGAAGGAACACCTGGGGGCAGCCCGGGTCAACGTAGTGGGGGACAGGGAACGCAAGGTGAAGAAGGTGGCCACCTGCGGCGGCGCCGGTAGCGATGTCATGACCACCGCCCGGGCTGCCGGGGCTGACGTCCTGGTCACCGGGGATTTAAAGTACCACGAAGCCCAGGCCGCCGCCGGTATAGGCCTGGCGGTAATCGACGCCGGCCACTTCGCCACCGAGAGGATCATCGTCCCGGCCCTGGTGACCTACCTGCAGGAACAATTACAGGAGCGCGAAGTTATGGTCCTGGCTTCCCAGAAAGAGCAGGAACCCTGGTACGTACTCTAAATACGGGGGGATCGGCATGGGTCTCAGCAAGCTGTGGGAGTTACAGGAAATGCAGCTTCGCCTCCAGGAACTGCAGCGCCAGCTGCACACATCCGCTCTGGCCCGGGAGCTGAAAAGGGAAAAGGAGCGGCTGGAAGCCTGCCGGGAAACAGTGCGGGCGAGAATGCAGGAACGGGAAGAATTAAAGCGGCAGGTCGCTGCCCTGGAAAGGGCCTGCCAGGACCTGGCGGCCAGGAAGAAGCAGCTGGAAGGAAAACTCTACAGCGGCGAGACCAGCAATCCCAAAGAATTAAACAACATTCAACATAAAATAGATACCACCGCCGGCGAGCTGGCCCGGGAAGAAGAAAGGGCCATGGAGCTGGCCCTGCAGCAGGAGCAGCTTGAAGAATGGCTAAAGGAAAATGTTAGTAAGCTCCAGGCCGATAAGGCCGCCTACCGGGAAAAACTGGCCCAGTACCGCACCTGGCGCGAAGGCCTGCAGCAGGAGATGGACGTCCTGGCGGTCAATGCCGCCCAACTGGAAGGGGAGATCGACCCCGAACTGCTCGCCCTCTACAGCGACCTGCAGCGCCGCCTGGGGACAAAGGCCCTGGCCCGGGTAGTCAAGGGGACCTGCAGCGGCTGCCACCTGGTCGTCCCGCCCGTCTTCCTCCGGGAAGCCCGTGCCGGCAAATTTATTTACTGCGAAAGCTGCGGCCGGTTGTTGCTGCCGTGAACACCACCGGATTATGCTGCTTGACAGTGCCTTGACAGATTACCATAAAGGGTGTTATATTTAAATCCGCTAAAGAAAAGTGGATAAGTGCTTTTGAGTAAACCGGATGGTCGCGGGCGATAAGCGCGCCGGGCGCGCTTATCGCCTGAGGAAAGTCCGAGCTCCACAGGGCAGGGTGCTGGATAACGTCCAGTGGGGGCGACCCCAAGGATAGTGCCACAGAAACAGACCGCCCCGCACTCAACTTGAAAGCCGCAACGGTTCCCCCTGGAACCAACCTGATTTCAGGGTGATTTTTCGCGAATCGGCAACCGTCAGGTTGAGTGCTGGGCAAGGGTGGAAAGGCGAGGTAAGAGCTCACCAGCGGTTAGGCGACTAACCGGCTCGGTAAACCCCACCTGGAGCAAGACCGAATAGGGGGACAATAGGGGTGGCCCGCCCCGTCCCCGGGTAAGGTCGCTGGAGGCGCCAGGCAACTGGCGTCCCAGATAGATGACCATCCACGACAGAACTCGGCTTACAGGTTTGCTCAAAAGCACTTATGTTTAACTTATGGGTTATCACCTCTTCTTAGGGGTAACTTTTTAGGACCTGGAAGAGGTGATAATCTTTTTAATTTAGTGGAGCTCCTAGCAAGCCCCGGTCTGCAGCATTAACACCTGAAATTAATGCCGACTGGTAAGTCTTCGGTGAAGTTACACTCTGGCAGATGGTTTTAGCATAATAGAAATGTTACCTGCCGCTGCCTTAACGCTGTTCAATGATAGGTGTAATCACAATATCTGATATAATCTACCTGGACCATCTCCAACACCTCGATTTCCTCCCGCTGCTAAGTTTACTGAACATTAACAGCAGAACCCCCCGGCTTTAGCCGTGGGGAACATCAGTAGAGGCTAGAAATACGACCTGATTATTTACGCGGATTATAAGTAAATATGTCTAAATCTCCTTAAGCTTGCCCTCATGGCGCCCGTGATTTTGATGCCTGCTTCAAAAGGTATACTAGCCACTTGATACATTATCGCCAAGAAAAGGCAGGCGCTCTCATTAGGTATCGAGGTTGAAGGCATGGAAGCTCCTGGTAAAGATACATTATCAACTGTCAGCCCGTTCCCGTGGAAACTCTGGCGGGGGCAGGCGGGGCCTTCGTAAAGCAAGAGAACGCATGAGCCCTGGCGAGTAAGCTGAGTAGTGAATGATATAATGCATTTATTGCGAAGCCGTCGGGCTAGGAACCGGTGGCTTTTATCATTTAATATGGATCAGTTCGGTACTATTGGAAATAAGCAGGGAAAACGGGAAAAATGACGAATTTAAATGATGGCGACGACTAAATACATACCACTAAAAGCCCTGTAGTAAACGCAGGGGTGGTTTTAATCCTTCTACCTTGACGTAGCAGGCTAAGCGGGCCAATTATAAAATAAAAGGCACCCAAATTACCAAAATAAGTTAGCATAGCGAGAAGGAACATCGAAGTCGATGGGGAAGAGCTAACAAACTTTAAGCGACGGTGATTTACATGGCCACCCTTGTCTCAAATGCAGATTTAAATTATGGTGAAAGTGCCTTTTGGGACGCATTAAATAATGCCCTGCCTGATGATTTTATTGTCTATGCTAAACGTGAGGTTAATGGCCGGGAGTTTGATTTTTGTATATTAATGCCCAATCATGGCATAGTTGTTGTAGAGGTAAAAGGTTGGACAGAGGATTCAATAGTTCGGATTGAAGATGGCGATCAAGTAATTGTTTTCTACGAGGGGCAGGAGTACCGCCAGAACCCTAAACGGCAGGCTAGAGCATACCGGTTTGATCTCCTCAATACCATCAGGAAAATGGCCAATATCTCACCTTTGATCTTTGACATGGTATGCTACCCGTTTCTAGGGCGGGATTTTTTTCTTTCAAGCGGGCTTAATGCGATTTCGGGTGAAGCCATGACATTTTTAAAGGAAGATCTTGCTGATGCCGGTGCTTTCAAAAAGAAGCTTCTCCAGGCCTATAACATTGCTTCCCGCTGGGGCAACCCATCGCCGTTTGATGCGACGACAATGTACCGGGTTAGAGAAATTTTTGAACCGGGTATATCCAAAAGAAAAATTAAAGAAAATGAGACCCTCACCCCTGGGTCTTCTTTTGCCGGGGCTAGTACGGCAAACAAGCACTTTGTGAATGCTTATTACTCTGTGTTACAGTTTGTTGCAGAAGATGTAAATGACATAGCACCGCTAATGGGGGAATTGCTAAGCTGGTATGTAAAGGGCACTAAAATATATCTCATTGTATCGACAAGTTCCCAGTATGCTACGGCAAAAGGTGCCTTTTATAAGCTCCTGTCTGATTATGGTTTACAGATCAAACAAGGCAACCTATTCCCGGCTCTTACTAAAAACGACTTAAACTCAAGGGAAGTATTGGCTGATGAGGGGTCGTTCTCCTGCTTTAATTTTCTTCTTACCATTGCCAAAGAGAAAGCAGCATCCCGGGGTTTGGGGTCTTTCCGCCTTATTGATGGTACCGGATATAAAGGTACGCTTCAGGAAGAAGCACTGAAACACTTTCACAAAACAACCGGTTTTAATTTCCATCAATATGCTCTGGAACATGCAGATCCTAATAAGAATATAGTTGTGAGGGCCGGCGCCGGTACGGGCAAGACGTTCTCTATGATCACCCGCATTACCTACCTTTGCTATGTGCACAACTACAGCCCTGCGGCTCTACGTAACGCCATAACCATGATAACATTTACCAACGAAGCAGCCGATAATATGAAGAAGCGGTTGAAGCAATGTTTTCAGAACTACTACATGCTTACCAAAAACTACGACTTTCTGTGCCTGCTTGAGCAGGTAGACAAAATGCAGATTTCTACTATTCACTCGTATGCCAAGAGTATTATCAAGCAGCTGGGTTCTGCCCTCGGCTATGGGAAGGACTTAACGATTGTTTCCGGGTCATACGACAGGGTAGAAGTACTTGAGAAGGAACTTGAAAAATACCTCGAGGAAAAAAGTCGTGTGGATAGGGCTTATATTGGTAGGCTAAGCATGCCTGTTTATAAGCTGAAAGAAATACTTGTGGAGCTCATTACAAAACTTTATAACAAGAGCATCAATGTGGCCCGCTTGGATTCCTTCGATTTCGGCACGGTTTCCAAGGACAATGAGGAACTGCACGAACTGATAAAAACTGTGCTGCTGCGAACTGAACAAAAGTACCGGGAAGAGCTGCAGAAACGCAATCTTATCCACCTCAACGAGCTCATGGTGCAACTTGGCATCCTGGTAAATACAGGGGACGAACGGTTGGCGCAAATAAAAACAGACTATCTTTTTGTAGATGAATTTCAGGACACCGATGACGTTCAAATTGCTACCTTCCTGGCCATGCAGAGGCAAATGGGTTTTAAGTTCTTTGTGGTTGGCGACATCAAACAATGTATTTACCGTTTCCGTGGCGCCGAGATAAAGGCTTTCGACAGGCTGGGTATAAATGCCGGACAGG
Organism: Neomoorella stamsii; assembly: GCF_002995805.1. Lineage (GTDB taxonomy): Bacteria > Bacillota > DSM-521 > Neomoorellales > Neomoorellaceae > Neomoorella > Neomoorella stamsii. The sequence goes on along the minus strand of NZ_PVXL01000019.1, from coordinate 25,451 downwards.
ATGAATGGTTAGAATTTGCCCTTAATAAGAACTACCGTACTGATCAAGCTTTGCTTAAAGAGTATGAAAAAGTTTTTAAGCGGCTTGGTGCCGGTTCTAACCCCTTACTTCCCTACAAGCAGGAAGAAGATGTATTATTTAGCGACATATTATTAAACCGGGGACGCCCGTCGCAAGAATATTGCAGGCAGGTCATTTACCAAAGCGAGAAGAATAGAAATGATTTCACTAACCTGTACATATGTCTATTTGATGAAATTAAACGCTGTCGCGAAGAAGTGCTCAAGTTAAAGGAAAAAGGCGTTAACCTTTCCGAAGCAGAACGGACCATTGCCATCCTTGTCCGGGAGAATTGGCAAGCAGAGGAAATAAGGCAGCAGGGCCCAAATTATGATATACCTAATATAAAGACTTATTCGGGTGGAGATTTATATCAGTTATTACCAGCACGTGAATTGTATAAGCTGGTGCAGGCCCTGTTATTTAATGATAGCCCAAGATATTTATTAAACTTTATTTGCACTAACTATATTAAAATACCCCTTGATATGTGGTTCCTTAGAAAGGCCGATGGGAAAGAGCAGTACAGCTATCTTGTTAACCTGCTAAATGAATACTTTTTACAATTAAGCAATGGTAAGTATACCTGGGATAAACTTGTTTCCGATTTGAGATATGAACCGGTGCTTAAAGTTATAAAATACACTATTGATATATGTAAGCCCTGGTGCAATTTTTCAGACGAGGCCGATAGTCAAAGGTATTACAAAATTAATACGGAGCTATTACTCGAAAAAATAATCCAGGCCTTTAGTATCGACTACCTCACCCTTAATTCCCTCGAAAAGTATTTGTATATAAAAATCATCACCAAGCAAAAAGAGGAGAGCCGGGGTATAAAAACCGAAGCTGAGGAAGTACCCATTGTTTGTACTACTGTACATAAAGCCAAAGGCCTTGAATATGGCTATGTTTTATTGCCGTTTACCAACTTCAAAATCGATCAAATCAAGAAAACCGGCGTTGATGTTTATGTTAATGAAGGCCGCATAGGTTATAGCTTTTATCTTGACGAAAATAGCTCCTTTGTTAGAAACAGCCATTATAATGAACGGCAGGAAGCGTTAGAACGTAGCTGTGAGGAAACCCGGATCCTGTATGTAGCCATGACAAGGGCGATAAGGTCATTTATATGGTTTGCCCCATCAGAGGATGTCTATACTCCGTCGTGGGCCGAACTACTGGCAGGGGGTATGAAGCAGTGAATTGTAAAATTTTTACTTACAGCAATCCGTATAAACTTACTAACGCTCACTTTTGGTCATTCATAAAAGACGCCCCGCATTTGTGTGTTTCCCAAACAATGGTCAACGGTTTGCGAGAACTCTACAAAAAAGATTTTGGCTCACTGCTTTGTACCATTGATGAAGTCCTGCGGGAGTTCTACAAATCCTGGTATGGTAATGCCGAAAACTACATAAAGCAATACGTTGAGCTCTCCAGGCTTATCGAAGAAATCACAAGGGGCGCGGACAACAAGTTTAAAGCTGCAATAAAATTCAATCAGGGTCAATTGTTGGAGGCCATACGCCTCTTAAAAGAACTGGGTATCTCCTCAAGACAGCTTGATAAAAAGTTTGCCAATAAAGAACAAGCCCTGCTCCTTAATATAATGGACCGGATAGAAAAAAATGGCGGCGAGACGTTTCAGCTCAACGTCACCCGGAGCCTTGACGCTATCAAAGAAGCCCTCAAGGCCGTTGCCCACAAGCATATAAAAGAGGAAACCGATAGTAAAGCAGAGGATTGGCTTAAGGAAGTTTTAAAGAAGCTCGAGGGTAATGACCTCAACCGGATGGTGTTCCATGGCATCCACCAGTTTAGTCCATTGATGTTAGATTTTATAGTCATGCTAATGGATATGGGTATAGAGGTGATTTTCCTATTTAATTTTCAGGAGGAGTACCCCAGTATCTATAACACCTGGATGAACATTTACAGTTATTTTGAGGTACCACGGGAGCATGATAGGAATAATCCACGTTATGATTTTATACCATTTTCCGCCTGCAACAACCTGGCAGTCTGTTTTGGCAACCTATTGGAAGGCCGTGAGGTACGGGGGGACCTTAGCGGTCTGAGCCTTTTAGAATTTAATAACCTTACCGAGTTTGCCAACTATGTAGCCCACCAATACGATTTGGGACGAGAAGCGGCTGGTCCGCATAAGGCGCTGGCCGGCATGAAGGAGCAGTTTTATGCAGCCAGTGGTGAGGTAAATGATATCCTCAAGATGTACTATCCGGAACAGTTCGGCGAGCGCCATTTCCTCGCTTATCCCATAGGGCAGTTTTTCTCTGCTCTCTATAATATGTGGAATGATGAAAAAAACCTGTTAGAACTCGATGAAAGGAATATTAAAGAAGTACTAAATGCAGGCATCCTGACGGCAGAACGCGGAATATACCTGCTTTCCGTCTATTACCGCCTGCAAATCTACCTGCAGGGCGCCGGCACCTGCAAGGAGTTTTTCCAGAGATTAGATTTGCTGCGCCAAAACCTTGCCAAATTGGCTGCCGGCCAGAAAAAAGATTTACATGCCTTATCGTTCTATAATGTAACCTGTGAAGAAGTAGATGCCCTTCGGGAAGCGATAAAACAGCTCAACGAAATAGCCATTCACCTCTTTGCCAGGGATAAGACGGGCTATCTTAACTTTAAGACTCATTTCCAGAGACTCCTCGATTTCCTTCGCGTGAAAGCCGATTCCATGGCCATCTTGAACGAGGAACGCGAGCTGGTCAATGGCTTACTTACCAGGCTCGAACATACGGACAACCTAGCCATCACGGGTACTATGGATGACCTGCGCAACTCCGTAGCTTACTACCTGAAGCAGACGTCTGAAAACAATTCGGCTCACTGGATAGTGAGGAACTTCGAGCAGATAGACGGTGATATTCTTCGCAGCGAGAACCAGGAAGAAGACAAATATTACCACTTCGCTTGCCTGTCTGACCGCCAGATGCAAAAGAGTGCCAATGACAGGCTTCCCTGGCCCCTTACCCAGTCTTTTCTGGAAAAAGCGTACTATCCTGCAGACTTAAAATTTCAGGTTTACATGACATCGATAAATGAATATCTTTATTTCATGCGCTACGCCCTTTTCTATGGATTATGCTATAACCGCCGGCAGGTAAAGCTGAGTTTCGTCAGGATGATTGATGACGAATTTATGCAACCGTATTTTTTATTTACCACCCTTGATATCGATATTCAAAAGAATAATCATGCCTATAAAGGTGGACAAAACATACATTTTACAGCGGCGCCCATGTCCCCTTTAAAAACTACCATCGAACCGACGGAAAAGGAAGCCCAGGTATTCGAATTATGCCCGTACAGGTATTTCCTTGAGGAGGTTATGGAGAGGGGCTGGGGTACGTTCAGCGATGAGTTCCTTTGCAAGCAGTATTATTTTGTTTTGCTGGTTGAGGCGATTTGGAAGAAAATTGAGGGCAAACCTGGTAATTTGGCCCAAGAAAAGTTAGACCGGTTGCTGGATATGGTTGAAAACGAATATAAACAATTTTTTCCCTGCTGGAAACCGAATGTAGACCTTTACGACATAAAGTGTCATGCCAAAAAATATATTTCTAAGTACATTATTGAAACCAGGGTGAAACCCTTTGACCCCTATTTTATAGAACTGAAAAAGAACTTTATCCACGCCAAATTAACCAGAGAAAACTCTGACGAAAACATTGTATATTTTCTCCATGAGATGAAATCTCCTGACAAGCGGAAGGCCGTAGCCCCCAAAATTGTAGAGTATCTTGACAGCGGTCGGCCGTTGCAGTGTAGAGTCGATATTTGGTGTCACTACTGTAAGCAGCGGTATATTTGCCTGGAATCTTTCGGGGCGTAACAAGATATAAAAAAACTTTCCACCGTAGGCAGCGGAAAACCAAAGGGAGAAGGGGATTCGCATGCAGCTAGAAAAAGGCATGTATGTTAGATGCCCGGTTGACGCGGAAGACCCTGATAACCCGCGCCTTTTTGCTTTGGGGCAGATAAAGAGCATTAATGATCTGGCAGGAACGGTGGATGTCATTCTGCATGACCCTTATGATTTCAGGCGCTTTTATGATTTTATTCCCCGGGGGTGTAAGTTGCCTATTAGGAGAGTCCGTCGCTGCCTGATTTACCGGGGGAGCACAGTCCTTTACAAGGGTGTTGAATACAAGCTTCTGGCATGTGCTAATGAAGGGGCTAAAGGATTAAGAGATTATTATATCCAGTGTACGGGGGATGGTAACCAAATCATTAAAGCAAGCGAGAAAGACTTGCAAGTGCCCTTTACCCAAATAGAGTATAGTCCGCTACTGCAACTCGCCGAATATGAATTCCATCACCCCTCCTGGTACAAAAACCGCCTCCTCGTCAGTAAAATAATGCACATACTTGACAATGCGATTTACGGTTTTAAAACCCTTGCCGGCTGTCGTGTCTTCCTTATGCCCCACCAGATTTATACGATTGTACGTTGCCTTGAAGATAGGCCGTGCCGTTATATGCTGGCCGACGAGGTGGGACTCGGCAAAACCATCGAGGCATGTTCGGTTGTAAAGATAATGCACGAAGAAAACACGAACCTGCGGGTACTTTTTGTGGTACCGGGTTCCCTGGCTGAACAATGGCGCACGGAGTTGATATATAAGTTTACCCTGGTACCCACCTTATATAAGCCTGGCCAGGGCTTTTCCCCCCTCTCTATAGTTGCCGTAGAGGAATTAGATCTAGCTGCCCAGGAAGGCTTAAAAGAAGGCAGGTGGGACATCTGCATTGTCGATGAGGCGCACAGGCTTTTAGGATTACCCCGGGAATATGAACATGTAAAAGATTTAAGCAGAAATATAGAGAACATCCTTTTCCTCAGTGCTACACCAATACAGGCCAGGAAGAACGAGTACCTAAAGCTTTTAGTTCTCTTGCATCCAGATCAGTACGAAAATATGGATATGGAAACATTTGAATCTTTGCTGGCACGCCAGGGTATGGTGCAAAAACGAGTGTATTCAATACTTAACGACATGGAGGAGTACGAAGATTATTGCGATACTATTTATGACCAGCTTATAGATATTGCCGATGATCTCAAGGATGACAACCTTAAAGATATAGTTAAAAAGATAGATATTAACGGTCATGACCACGGGATCGAGAATGCCAGGCTGGCCCTGGCTTATATATGCGAGCACTACCGGCTTGAAAGAAGGATGATCCGTAACCGGCGCGTACTGCTTAAAGAGAGCCTCCCCCGGCGGAACCTGGAGGCCGTTACCTACCAAATGGCCGGATCAGAAGAGTTTTATTATGAACGCAATACCTACGAAGCACTGTTGCAATGGATAAAAGAACAGGGGAACAATATTGACGATGAAAGTGTGCTTAATACAATCCAACCGCTACTGGCAGCTTTTTTTAGTTCCCCGTGGGCTTTTGCCGGTAAACTGGAAGAACTCGGTGTTGCTGACACAAACCTGGCGTATAATGCCGGGTTGTGGTGTGAAGCGGCAGAGAATGAACATCGAATGCTCAGTAACGTTCTCGACGACCCGGATCTCATCCGCGGCAGGCTGGTAAAGATTATTGATTACCTTGAACAGGAACTCTGCCTTGACAACGACAAAGCACCTAAAGTAGTAGTTTTTACACGCTATAAGGTTACCCTGGAAAAGTTTCTGGAACTGGCGCAAAAGCGTTTCGGCCAGGAAAGGTATGCCGCTTTTTATAGCGGCATGAGTCAGGAAGAACTATCTGCAAACGTGGATCGTTTCCAAAAGTCGGACATATGTAAGCTCATGATTTGCGATGAGCTTGGTGGCGAAGGCAGAAACTTCCAAATAGCGGATTTTGTAGTCCATTTAGACCTGCCGTGGTCGGTAAATGAACTGGAGCAGCGTATAGGCCGCCTTGACCGCATTGGTAGGGAAAAAGAGCGCGATGTAGTCTCGGTGGTCATTTATGCCGAGGGTACAATAGAAGAGCAGCTTTTTAAGCTATGGGACCGTGGCCTTAATGTGTTTAAAAAATCCATCAGCGGCCTTGAAATTATTTTGGGAGAACTAAATAGGCAGATTGCCCTTGCGCTAATTAAAGACGTGGAGTTTGGCCTCTCAGAAACCATAGATAGTATTATCCACTTCGCTCAAGAAATGAAAAAGGTCATTGAGGAAGAACAATATTATGACGCAGCAGCAATTATTTATCGGCCTCTTTCCCGTCAACTAGAACAGATGGTTAAATACTACCAGGCCAATGAAAACGAAATGTTCGCTACCGCCATGATGACGTGGGCTTCCCAGGCCGGTTTAAATGGAGAAGGAGATACTACCAACGGGTCACAGATAATAAGGTTCCGCGAAAACGCTTTTTCAATACGCTCGGCGGAAAATACCCTGCTCGTACCACCCGATTGGGCAGTTTATAGGGATTACCCAATGGTCAGGCAGAAGGACAGTATAACCGGTACTTTTGACAGGATGCTGGCCATCAAGCGCGAGGATCTCCTCTTCTATGCTCCCGGTGATCCCGTTTTTGATTCCATAATAGAAAACGCCCTGTCCTGTGGGCGCGGGAGGGCATGCGCTTTTGCTGAACTCGGTGAGTTTGAATGGAAGGGCCTTGTTTTTGTCTGGTCTATAGAACCGGATATCAAGCCTTTATTAGAAGTAAAGGGTGATCTCAGGTGCCTAACCCAGTTCAGGGGTTTTTTGCCCCTGGAACAAATTTTCACCTTATATCCATTGGACGAAGAAAGTGCGCAGGTTAATCCAGGGCTGGTAAAAGAGCACCTTATAAAACCCTATACTGATAGAAGCAGGAAGACAGCCCATTTGGGACAGCGAAGCAAGAATCGCGATTTTCTTAGTGGGCTGACAAAAAGCTTATCTAACCTTAAATGGTTTAAGCAGCAATACCCACGGGAAGAGTGGATTAGTATATTAAAGAAAGCGTCAAACCAATGCTTTAAAGAGGCCAAAGAACAGGTAAAGAAAAGGATGGACCTAAAAGAAGTGCAAAATGAGGTAGACAGGATAGTTAATGCCTTCAGGGCTTCTAGTATCTATTTTGGTCGCGATGCCATCAAGGTTATTAGATTACGTGAAATATATGATGTAGTCCTTAAGTGTATCAGCCGGCCGAAGATAACCCTGGACTCTGCGGCGTATTACTGGGTGGTAAAGCAAAATGAAAACGACTGAGCTTATTGAAGCGGTACTTTCCGGGGACATACCGCCGGAGGCAGCATGCCGCAAGTTACATAAGGCAGTGGAAGAAATACAAGGGGATTCATTAAAGGAGCAATTCAGGCTACGTTGTGCAATACGGGTTATCATAAGATATGCCCAGTATAAGGCGGGCAAGGCATCGGTAAAGGATCTAATAGCCGCTCTGCGCAATTATATCCTTTATGCGAGCAGGATAAGGATAACCAGCCAGTTATATGACTCATTTCGGGATGTTCTTGAGCCCTTTGCCATGTATATAGAACCGGGGAACTATCTTAATGCCCAGATTGCTTGTCCCGGTTGGTTTCAACAATCACATTTTGTCGATATAGCTTTCTGGCATGCCCCGGCGGCGGAAATTAGACCGCCCCTGTCCGTCGGAGACGGTCACTTGAAAGCCAACACGGGGTACAGCTATTATAAGACCTTTGAACAAAAACTTGTTGTTAATGCAGCCCTGGTCATGCCGGCAGGATATACAACAGCAGTATGCATGCCCACCGGGTCCGGCAAGAGCCTTATAACCCAGCTGCTGGCGGCCACAGGAAATGGCTTGACGGTGGTTGTTGTTCCAACTGTAGCCCTGGCAATAGACCAAATGAGGGCCGCCGTTCGAAACCTGAAAACTGTTACAAGGGAAAGTATCGCTGCTTATTATGGCAATATGAGTCCCGATAAGTTTCAAGGGATAAAAAAGGCAATTACAGCGAAAAGGTTGAAGCTGCTTTTTACTTCCCCCGAGGCTTTACTCAAGAACAAAACTATAGGGAATTACATCAGGGAAGCTGCCGGCGAAGGTTATCTGGAGAACCTTGTTATCGATGAAGCCCATATTGTAGCTGAATGGGGAGATCAGTTCAGGCCTGATTTCCAGTACCTGACTATTCTACGTCGCAACCTGGTTGAAGCAAGTCATGGTAATTTAAGAACTTATCTCTTATCAGCTACGTTCACGGATTATACGGTTGACACTTTGCGACGGCTTTTTTGTGAAGATGGCAAATGGGTTGAGCTGAGGGCTGATTCGTTACGCCGGGAGCCGAGATATTGCTTTATTGAATGCGAAACTTTGGGCGTTAAGAGGCACCGGATAATAAGGATGGTCCATCTTTTACCACGCCCCATGATTATATACGTCCTTAGCCCCGCGGAGGCCAATAAATGGAAGAAGATTTTGCTATCGGTTGGTTTTAGCAGCGTTGAAGTGTTTACCGGCGAGACTGAAGGTGATGAAAGGGAAAGGATTATCAGGGATTGGAACAGGAATCTCTTTGATATTGTCATTGCCACTTCGGCCTTTGGTATGGGAGTAGATAAACCGGACGTAAGGACCGTCATCCATGCATGTATCCCGGAAAATCTAAACCGCTATTATCAGGAACTTGGCCGCGGTGGACGCGATGACCTGCCTTCCCTCAGTGTATTGTGTATACATAAAGACGATTTAGAGGGCGCTTTTAGCCTTATCAAGGGCCGGGTCCTGAAGCCGGAAAACATTCTTGGACGCTGGGAAGGCATGGTGACCGACGAAAGTGCCATTTTCGATGGAGATAGAGTTGTACTAAATACATCGGCCAGGCCCATCTATATAGACGAGGCCACCATAACCGGGAAAAAGAACATTAAATGGAACCTTTATGTTCTCCTGTTTTTATTCAGGTATGGCTTTATAGATTTGTTAAATATGTGGGTCGACGATGACACAACGGCATACTATATCGAAGCACGTATAAAGGATGTCCATCTTTACCGGGACAGTCCTCAATTCCAGCGCCAGATTGACAAGTGGCGCGAAGAAGAATGGGGAAGGTTAGCCGCAGAGTTTGATATGGTGAGGAGACTGGTTGGCGCTCCTGCGAAAAGGTGCTGGGCTCACTCCTTCCTAAGTATGTACCCCCTTGCCCAGGAAAACTGCGCCGGGTGCCCGGTCCATGATGAGCCGGTGTTTGAATATCAAAAGACTGCCCTTAGGGAGAAAGTAGATTTACCCGGGGGGTCTGGACATAATTCCCGGTTCATGGTCAAATACCTGTCTACATATAAGGATATGCTTGTGTGCTGTGACCTTTTAAAGGAAACTCAAGGGGGCATCAATGCGGAAAAGTTAACTGCATTGATGGGTAGGCTCCTGGCAGTAGGGGTCAATAGTTTGGTAGTCCCAAGAGCGGCAGAAATGATCTGGGAACAGGTGGCCAACCGCCTGCCGCCACATACAAAAGGTACTATATATACAACAGATGAATACCTCCTGCTTTACAGGCAAAACCCCGGCTTTATTCAGGGTGTAATAGCCTGCCTTTATGGAGGAGATTCGTCTGAAAATAATCACTTGTATAATGCTACTGCTGCTTTACAAAAAGAGAGGGACGTTAAAGTTATTCACTGCGGCCCAAGGAATATGTTTTTGCAGCGCCCCAATCGTTACCTGGAAAACCTCGTTAACGGCTATATTGTAGATTTTTCGGTTTTTATGAAGGAGGATTAACATGTTCAAAAATAGAATGAGGGTGGAACCTACTCCCGAACGTGTTTATGCATTATGCCGGCTGGTGGCACGGTCCCCAATACCTAAAAACAGGCTGCGTGAAATGCTGGAGCCCAACTGGATTGAAAAGGATCCCAATAATTTTCCACTTACATACAGTGCGGCTAGAGAGCTTGAACTTATTTCTGAAGTAGACGAACGAGTAAGGCTTAATGTTTCAGCCGATGTATTCAATAGCTTTGCAAGCTATCGCAGATTCACGGCGCAGCAGGCCTTAAAAGATAGGGAATCGGTGTTTTTCCGCTTTACTGCATGGTATCTAAGCCAGAATGATAATTATTTTTACTATACCAATGTTGATGAGTTGGCCATAAGGCTGGGAAGAGATTTTGATAATGATAAGGTTGACGACATTGCCATTCGCGGGTGGCGCTTCTGGGCTTCGTTTTTTGGCATAGGTGTTTTGCATAACTTATTTCTGATTCCCAACATGTTTGTGCGCCTCCATGACGCTTTGATACTGGATAAGGATAGGGAAAACCCTTTCCCGAGGAATGTAAAGGTGCCGTTTAGTATGTTTGTCTCCTGGCTAAAGGAGAACTGCCCGGAATCTGTGCATAACCTGGATAGTCATGACCTTTGCCTGGGACTTTCCAGCGGGCTCAGAATGTTACACGACAGGGATATGGTACAGCTTATATATAATCCCGATAGTGCTGAGAAGTGGAACCTTTACCCAATGTTTACCCACGAGATAACTAAAGACGTTACAGATATTTTAGTCAAAATCTAAACCGGAGGTGGAGCCATGGACTATACAGCTGCCAAAAGACGCATGGAGGAAGACATAATCAAAACCGACGTCATAGCAAGCAAAGATGCGGACTTTCTTGCGACGCACGTGCCATTTAAGCGCCTGAGGTATATACCAGGCGGTAGCCTTGAGGATGCCGGTACCGATTTAACCGAGGAGGAAATATACCAGAGGCTGGTTGTCAACCGCAACAATAGACACCAATTTGTCATAATCCGTGGTCCCAACGGCGCCGGTAAATCCCACCTCATCCGCTGGCTAAAAGTGCGCCTGGAAAGCGATGAGGCTTACTTTGACCCTGAAAAGGAAATGGTGCTTTTCATCCAGCGTTCCGACAATACCTTGCGCGGTACCATACGCCAACTCATCGACGCCGGCGTTATAAGGGACGAAGAGAAAATACGCAGGTACCGCCACCTCCTCGAAGCAGATGAAGTCCTTGATGAGGACCGGTTAAAGAACCTAATTCTTCACCACTTTAGTTATGAAGTCGAACATGACGAGAACGATACTTTTTTCCGGCATAGCGTGCGCAAAGAAATAGCCATTTTCCTGCGCAATGATTTAATAATGCAATATCTTATGGAGGAAGGTGGCCCGATAACCCGGATATGTGATAAGATCACCTATTCAGGGCGTAACAATTCCGACAATGAGGTAGAGCCCCTCTTTTATGCCCAGGATTTCCTTTTTGTACGCGACCTTCTTCCCCATTTACGTAACAATGCCGACAGAAAGGCCTCGCGTTTTGCCGACAGGCTTTTTGAAAACGAAAAGGAGAATGTGCCCGAAAAACTGGCAAGGTACCTTAACACCCTCATCGAGCGCGTGATTATGAGGTGTGCCAGATACGAATCTGGCGATTTACGCCAGGTGTTCGAGACGCTAAGAAAGGAACTGGCAGCCCAGGGCAAAAACCTTACCCTGTTTATCGAAGACATAACTGCCTTTACCGCTATCGACAAGGAACTTATAACCGTGCTTGTAACCGAACATGGTGGTATGAACGAAGGCAAGGGCCTTTGCCGCATAAGCTCTTTCGTGGGTATCACCAATGCCTACTATGAGCAATTCCGTGACAACTTTAAAGATAGGGTAACAGCCCAGATTGAAGTAGGTGAAAATGTCTTTAGTGATCGTGATTCTCTGCGGGAACTGGCAGCAAAGTACCTGAACGCCATTTACCAGCCATACAGTGCCTTTACTTCATGGGTGGCCGGCGGTGCGCGCCCCGAAAGCTTGCCTGTGTATGAAGATAATAGCCTTCCAGCCTGGGAGTCTGTAAATCTGGCCACCGGACAGAAGCTAACCCTTTTTCCCTTTACTACTAATGCCCTGGAAAAACTCTACGGGGCTCTATCCCTAAAAACGCCAAGGAATTTTCTCCGTTGGGTTATCCGGGAGCATTTGAGTTGTTTTTTGGACGATCCTAAATCCTTCCCCAATGTGGCAAGTATACCCACAAGCCTGCTTGTTTGGAAGGAAAGTACGCACGCTGCCTTGATAGATAACATGGACCTGCCTGCGGAAGAAAAGAAAAGGCTGTCAGCTTATCTTTGTGTATGGGGTGATGGTACCGCTTACCGGGTACCGGCACGCAACGGCTTCCTTGTCGGGGGTCTTGCTTCAGAAGCGTTCTTATACTTTGGTTTTCCGGATCTTACTGTCAACGATAAGCTTCCAAACAAGGCTCAGCCTCCTGACAAGCCGGTACCGACAATTACCCACGGCGATGCCCCCGGGAGAAAAGGACCTGAGCCGCCGGCAACACCTCCGCCGGTGAGCTCAGAACCCGTGGACCGGGTAATGGCAGAATATCAGGATCGGATAGCGAGTATTGAGGAATGGGCCAATAGCGGAGAGCCTTTAAGGACCTATGAAAGGTTAAGAAATGACCTGTACGACTACCTGGTAACTGCAATTAATTGGCAATCCGAAGGCGTGTCCTATTATATAGCCAATAGAATGCTCCAGCGCAGGCTCGTGGCCATAGAGGGGCAGCCGCGCGGGGAAGAAGATGCCATAATCAAATTGGAACGCTCACCGGAAGGGCGAATGATCCTTATCGGCTTGACTCGTTGGAGGTACGTGGGTAAAGAGAGCTGGAGCTTTGATGATGCTCCCACATACCAGTATTATCTTGTTAATTGGACCTATAAAATAAAGGACCGCTTTATTGCAGCCCTGAAATCAGTCGGTGATACCCCGGCCGAAAAGTGGCCTATATTTGAGTGGGCCTGCACCGTAGAATACTACAGGCTTTTGCTTGCCGGTTATATCACCGGCCGGGAAGGAAGCGAGGAATTAGCCCAAAAACTCCTTACTGACCAGCAACGCCCGCCCAAAGTGGACGGCAACGGTCACAGCAGCCGATGGAACGACTTGCTTAAGAACATGTGGTCTGATTCCCGCTACAAGGAGAACAAGGAGGTTATAAGGCATTTTTACAATACCAGGCTGGGCCGTGTAACCGATGTCTCTGATAAGTTTTTCCTTTACACCGACTACATCCTCAGTGCCATCGAAAAGCTGCAGGCCATGAACTGGACCTTTAATGAACTTCCAAAACAGCCGTCATCGGCCAATGCCCTTACCCTTTCCCTTACCCTCCTTAACGAGCTTATGCCCAGGATCAGAAGAGTAGCGGAGGGCGAAAAGGAAAAAGCCCGTGCTGCCATTAGCCGCTTATGTACCTTCTACGGCGAAGAAATCACGGCTTCCGGCATAGTCCATATAACGGAGAAAATGGACATATTCCTTAACCGGCTTTCTTGGGCTCACATTGCTTATAGGTCAGAGTATTCTACAAGGGTTAGCACCATCAGGGCTAATGCCGAAGCAATTGCCGCCGCCGTGGCAAGCCTGCAGGGTTTAGATGATTCTATGCCGGTAAATATCCTGCTTCTAAGGTTCGTTAGCGACCCCATCAAAATAATCGAAGAGGCCGCAGACACGGCAGCCAGCATCGCTGCTGAGGCTGAGCAGATTTATAAATACTACAACGAGAATCTCCAGCGAAGGCGGAAGGAAATACCGGATACCTCAAGTCGTGCCGGCGCCGTGAAAAACCAGATAAATACAATAAAAGCACAGCTTAACGTGTTGTGGGGTGGAGACCGTGCTGGCGGAATTGCTAGATGAGGCCATTAACATACTTGATGAGCATAACAACATCGAAGAAACAATCAGGCGAGCTAACTCTTTGAAACGGCTATTGGATGAGCTAGAACGCCTCCTGAGCGACCTCAGGTCGCTTGTTAAATTTGGTGCTGCGTTTAGCGCTTGCTGTGCGGATTTAGACTTAACCCTCCCCGTGAAAGTTATTAATGGCATCCATCAACCCTTAGATGAAATCGTACTAAAACTAGATGCCGCCGAATTGGAACCCCTGGAGCTATCCCGCCTTTCCAGGGCTACAAGCAGCCTCGATGAACACCTAAAGGCTAAATGGGAAGGGTTTGTCCGCAAGTCTAGTGAAGATGTCTTGCAGTTACTGGAAGTTATTATTCCCCTGGTTGGGGAACCGGGTAAAGCCCAAACAACGGCCGCAATCAAGAGCTTCCTGGGAAAGTGGCCGGTGTCTGCTGAAGAGGTAAGCAGTTTTACTAAAGCAATTGAGGAAGGCAAGCAGATTATAGCCTCCCTTGATGTCGACAATAAAATCAGGAATTTTCTAACGCTGGTTGCCAACGGCAGCGCCAGTTTAGCCGACCTCGATGATGATGTCATGAATTGGCTCAGGGAACACAGGCTTGAATCACGCATTGTTATTAGATTTAAAGTTTCGGCTTAAAATATTGGCGCCTGTCGCTCTGGGAATGGAAGTTTATTGCTAAGCAATTGGAAGGGTGGTATTATACATCAAGGGCAGGAAAAGTAGACTTCCTATGGCGACAATGACCGTGCCTTATGCAAAGGGGAGATCCCATGGCTGTCCTAATTACAAAGGAAACCATCGATGAAATCAGCCAGCGTATACGCGATCTTTACCTGGCCGACCAGGTCCCCTGGATTGTAGGGTACAGTGGAGGAAAGGACTCCACGGCCACCTTACAGCTCGTATGGCATGCCATTGCCGGGCTACCTGGGAAAGCCAGGCAACACAAGACGATACACGTGATCAGTACCGACACGCTGGTGGAACAACCGGTAGTTGGGGCATGGGTTAATCGTTCCCTGGCTCTGATGAAGGAGGCGGCCCGGGACCAGGGCCTTCCCATAGAACCCCACCGGCTTACCCCCGAGACGAAGAACACCTTTTGGGTAAACCTGATAGGCAAGGGCTATCCCGCCCCGCGGCGGAACTTCCGCTGGTGCACGAGCCGGTTAAAAATCGACCCCGCGAACCGGTTCATCCAGAACGTAGTGACCCGTCACGGCGAAGCCATCCTGATACTCGGTACACGCAAGGCCGAAAGCCAGCAGCGTGCCCAAAATATGAAACGATACGAGGAAAAGCGCATACGCGACTGGCTCAGTCCCAACGGCACACTACCCAACTCCTTTATCTTTACACCCATTGAAGATTGGACTAATGATGATGTCTGGTTTTACTTAATGCAGGTGCGTAACCCCTGGGGAGTGAGCAACAAGGAATTACTCGCCATGTACCGGGGCGCCAGTGCCGACAATGAATGTCCCCTGGTCGTGGATACTTCAACCCCAAGTTGCGGTAGCAGCCGCTTTGGCTGCTGGGTCTGTACCGTTGTTAGCCAGGATAAGTCCATGGAGGCAATGATCCAGAACGACTGGGAAAAGGTGTGGATGACCCCCCTCCTTGAGTTCCGTAATGAAATTGGCAGCCTCAATGAAAACGGTGTCCTTGATGATTGGGATAGACGTGACTTCCGCCGGATCACCGGGCGGGTCGAACTGGACAAGAAGGGACGGGCCATCCATGGCCCCTACACTAAGGAGTGGCGGGAGTACTGGCTCCGGCGTCTCCTGCAGGTTGAGGCTGAGATCCAAAAAAATGGCCCCAAAGACATAGGCCAGCTGCAATTGATTACCGATGACGAACTCAGGGAGATACGCCGGATATGGGTCGAAGAGAAGCACGAGTTCGATGATTCCCTTCCCCGTATTTATAAGGAAGTGACCGGTCGGGAATACCCGTACCTTAATGATCTCAGGAAAGGTCCCTTCGGGAAACCGGAATGGGATCTGCTGAAGGAAGTATGCGGGGAGGACAGCGTTTTCTTTGAACTGCAGGCTTCATTGCTAGATGTAGAGCAGCGTGTCGGCGGTCTCGCCTTACGCCGGGGCGTTGTCAACAGGCTGGCAACCCTCATCCGGCGTGCTTACTTTTCCAATGAGGAAGAAGCGGTAGTTGCCCTTAAGGAGCGAGTCGGCCAATGGGAGGACCGTGACGAAAAGTTCCACGCCAAGCTAGAGGTTTATTTGCAGGAAGGACCTGAAGCCGGATGATCATTCGTTCTATAAAACTCGAGAACTTCGGTCTTTATGCAGGCCGGCAGTGCCTTGAGCCGGCCGTTCGTACAGAAAACAGCGGGCCGATCACCCTGGTAGGCGGCCTCAACGGGCGTGGTAAGACCAGTTTATTGGAGGCAATTCTCCTGAACTTGTACGGCAGCAGGTCACCATTTGTACATGAACGAGCCCGCTCATATAGTGCTTACCTGGATAGTTTGATTCATCGGGGAGTTCCCCGTGAGGAAGGCGCTGCAGTCGAACTGGAACTAATGGTGCCCATTGAGGAAGGTCACACACTCCTCCGAATTCGCCGTTCGTGGAAAGCGGCAGCCGTTCGTGTGGTAGATCGCCTGGAAATTTGGCGGGATGGTTTGGAGGATTCGCACCTGGCCTCTAATTGGGATACCTATGTGGAGAACTTGATTCCTTCCGGCATTTCTGGGCTGTTCTTTTTTGATGGTGAGAAAATCAGTGCCCTTGCAGAATCCGGGGGAACCAGCGAATCAGTAAAGGCTGCCATCCGGTCACTCCTTGGCCTTGACCTGGTGGATCGCCTGATTGCCGACCTGAACCTGGTTATAAAGCGGCATCAAGTACTCCTCAATGATACACCCGGCGCGGAAGAAGTCGAGGGATTAGAGCGCGAACTTGAGGAGCTGTACCAAGAAAAACGGCGCCTTAAACGGGAGATCGCCGGTATAGCAAACCGGGTAGAACGGGCGCAGGAAGACTTGCGCCGGAAAGAAAATGAATATCTCCAACTTGGAGGAACTTTAATCCAGAATCGGGAACGGCTCCAGCAGGAGCAGAGAGAGCTGCAGGAAAAGCTGGCCGAGTTGAAGGCCAGGATGGTCGCTCTGGCCGCCGGACCACTGCCGCTCCTTTTGGTTATGCCTTTGTTGAAGATTGTCCAGACGTCGGCCCAGGCCGATGAGCAAATCCGCCGAGCCCGTACGCTTCTTCCTGCCCTCGCCGCCAGGGATAGAAAAATCATAGAATGGCTCAGGCAGGCCGGGGGAGTCGATACACCGGCCGTAAATTTAATAGAAGAATTCCTTCGGGCTGACCGGGCAGAGTTGGAGGCGGTTGCTTCCCGCAAGGAATGCTTTTCTTTGTCGCCCCTGGCCCAGGGACAGTTAGCGGATCTGATAAGTAGAGGGCAGTTTACCCTAAGCAATCAGGTTAACCAGTTGCTAGCAGTTTACCAGGAGACCCAGGATAGACTGGACTTTGTCAACCAGCATTTGCATTACCCTGTTGATCAAAAGGCCGTCTCTGAAGCGTTGTTGAAGTTGTCAGAGACTGCAAAACACGTTGCCGAGCTTCAACATCAACAACAGAGACTTCAGAAGGAGCTTGATTCGATCGACTACGCGATACACCAGACGGAACAGAAACGTAAAAATGCCCTTAAAAAGATACTTGAGGAGAGCGAGACGCTGGACGATGCTAAACGTACTATATCGCTGGCGCTACGGTCCCAGGACACAATGCGCACCTTCAGCCGGCGGCTGGCGGAGCAAAAAATCGGCAGGCTAGCGGAGGCCATCACTATGGCACTCCGGGATTTAATGCAGAAACCCGATTTGATTTCCGACGTTCGCATTCATCCCGAAACATTGCAAATCTCGTTGTACGATAATGCAGGGCAAGAAGTGCCGAAGGAGCGCCTCTCCAGCGGGGAAAAACAGATGCTGGCCATCGCCATCCTGTGGGGACTGGCACGAGCATCCGGCCGGGAGCTACCCGTTATCATCGATACTCCCATGGGCCGGCTGGATTCATCTCACCGGATGAACTTTGTGACCAAGTACTTGCCGAACGCGAGCCACCAGGTGATTGTCCTCTCTACCGACACGGAGATCATCGGTGCCACCCTCGAGCCGCTTAACAATGCCATTGGGCGCCGATACCTGCTCCATTATGACGACGTTAACAAGCGGACGTTTATCAAAGAGGGTTATTTTGCCTGCCCAAAGGAGGCTACGGCTTGATCGTCAAGCAGCTCACCCTATCCAACCATGCAAAGGACCAATTGGCCCGGCTAAAGGGTAAGACCGGTATTGATCAATGGAACATCCTTTGCCGATGGGCCCTTTGTCTTTCCCTTAAGGAGCCAACTCCCCCGCCAGACGTACCCATCCCGGCAGACAGTAACGTTCAAATTGAATGGCACACCCTTCTTGGTGAATACCAGGAACTATATGAAGCTTTAGTTATCCAACGATGCATCCAGGACGGGGTAGGAACAGACCCGGCGTCCCTGGCGAAGTATTTCCGGTTGCATGTCCACAGGGGCATTGCCTATCTGAGTGCCACCAATTTTATCAAGTCCGTTAGCGACCTGCTCTACCTGGTGGTTGAAGATCTCCCACCAGAGGCCCCCGGGGAGGATGAAGCAGATGCCATTATACCTTGATTTCAACGCGACTACCCCCGTCGATCCCCGTGTCCTTGCAGAAATGGTGCGGGTGTACGAGGAGGAGTATGGTAACGCCAGCAGCCGGACCCATCGCTTCGGCCAGAGGGCCGGCCAATTAGTCGAGACCGCTCGGGGGCAAATAGCCGGGCTTTTGGCTGTTGATAAGAACGAAGTTATTTTCACCAGTGGTGCCACTGAATCAAACAACCTGGCAATATTAGGCCTGGCCAAATGGGGGGCCAGGGAAAACCGCAGGCATATCCTTGCCACTTCGATCGAACACAAAGCTGTACTGGAGCCGTTAGCCTATTTACAAAAATGTGGCTTTGAAATCGAGTTGGTTCCAGTTCCATCTTCAGGCCGGGTCGACCCGGAAGAGGTCATTCGTCGTGTACGACCCGATACGCTTCTGGTCACGGTGATGCACGCCAATAACGAGACCGGCGTGATACAACCGGTCCATGAAATCGGTAAAGCCCTTGCCGGGACGGACGTGTACTTCCACGTCGATGCCGCCCAGACCGCCGGCAAACTGGTGGCCGAATTACAGGACTTACAATATGATCTCCTCAGCGTGAGTTCACACAAAATGTACGGTCCGCAGGGAATTGGTGCCCTGATTGTACGGCGCAAAGGATACAGGCGCCCGCCTCTCCAGCCCATCATGTACGGAGGCGGACAGGAAGGGGGACTGCGGCCCGGGACCTTGCCGGTCGCCTTAATTGCCGGCTTTGGAAAAGCCGCTACCATCGCCAGGGCCGAACATAAGCAGTGGCTTTCAAAATGTATGGCCATCAAGAGGTCAATCCTTGACCAGCTTAATGCCGTTGAATACCAACTTAACGGTGACCCGGCGTACCAGATGGCCAACTGTTTAAATGTGAGTTTTTTAGGTGTGGATTCTGAAGCGCTGATGCTGGCAATTCAGGACGAAATTGCTATTAGCAACGGGTCGGCCTGTACCTCTGCCGACTACAAACCTAGCCATGTTCTTGTCGCTATGGGATTGAGCCAAGAGAGGATAGAGAGTGCCGTCCGCCTCTCATGGGGGCCGGCTGTTGACCCTAGTCTTACTATCCAGCCGCTAATTAGCTTTGTGAAGAATGCTATGTGGAAATGATGTCATTTAGCCCATTAAGTTAACCACTATTTTTCATATAAAGTAACCCAATCGGTTAGCACAATTGCCGTGTGGGAAAACCTGATCCTCAAAGACCACTGCCGGCCGCCTTATGCTAAAGGGATTTTCCTGCATAACCCAAGTATAAGATCGCGGGCCGCTGCGCTGGTAGAGAGCTTTGGCATCAAAACCCCCGGCCTGGATACCCCGACCGGCCGCCTTTCCGGGGGTAATATCCAGCGGGTAATCCTGGCGCGGGAGATTACGCGTAATCCCTCCGTACTGGTGGCGGCCTACCCCGCCCGGGGGCTGGATATAGGAGCTACCGAATACGTCCGCCTGAAGCTCATGGAAGCCAGGGACAACGGCATGGGAGTGTTCCTCATCTCGGAGCACCTGGAAGAGATTATGACTTTATCTGATCGTATTGCCGTAATATATGAAGGGCAGCTCATGAGGGTCATGGACGCGGGGGAAGCCGACGAACGCTCTTTAGGGCTCCTTATGGCCGGCATCCGGCAGGCAGCTTCTTAAACTTCTGCTTTTTCGGCGAACCTTAAACCCGGTTTAAGGGCCCAAGCGGGTTTGAGGCTGTTGGCCAGGCAGCAGGTCAACAGCCTTTCTTTTACGCCCGGGACAATTCTTAAGAATTTTTAAGGTTTAACCCCCACTCTCCTGTTATAATTGGAAATTAGATATGACGGTAGCGCGGCAACAGGAGAGGGAGGTATGACATGACAGCAGGTGCAGTCCCTGTAGCGCACCCCCGGCCCAAAAGGCTTATGTGGCTGCTGGGGGTGGGCTTATTGTTGCTTTTAGGCGGCGCCTTCCTGTGGTGGTGGCAGGGGCGCCGGGTACAGGTGACGTACATAACATTGCCCGCCAGCCAGGGCAGCATCGTCAACACCGTCAACGCCGCCGGCACCATCGAGCCGGTCAAGAGCGTGAACCTGGGCTTCAAGAACAGCGGCATCATCAAAGCCATATATGTCAAGCCCGGGGATGTGGTAAAAGCTGGCCAGGTCCTGGCCAGCCAGGACACCGCCGACCTGGAGGCGCAGCTGGCCCAGGCCCGGGCCAATCTAAACAACGCCCTGGCCAAGCTCCAGCTCCTCGAGGCCGGTCCCCTGGCCACGGACATCGCCCAGGCGGAAGCCAACGTCGAATCCGCCCGGGCGGCATATAACAACGCCCAGGCAACGGTAGAACGCGACCAGGCCCTCTACCAGGCCGGGGCCCTGTCCAAGGCTGAGCTGGACAACGCCATCACCAACCGCGATTCGGCCGCCGCCAAGCTGCGCCAGGCCCAGGCGGCCCTGGAGGCCCTGAAAAACGGCAACCGGCCGGAAGACATTGCCGCCGCCCGGGCGCAGGTAGAGGCCGCCCGGGTGCAGGTAACCCTGGCCCAGAGCAACCTTGACAGCGCCCAGCTCCGCGCTCCCTGGGACGGTATCATCAGTGCCGTCAACGGCGAGGTAGGATACCGCGTGGGCAGCGGCACGAACAACGAGAGCTTCCTCACCTTGATCACCCCGGCCCTGCAGCTGCGGGCCCAGGTGAACGAGGCCGACATCAACAAGGTAAAGATCGGCCAGAAGGCTACCTTCACCGTCAACGCCCTGCCCGGCCGGGAGATGTCGGGACAGGTGGCGTGGATCGCTCCCCAGGCCACTACCGTATCCAATGTCCAGCTCTACGACGTGGTGATTTCCTTAGACCCGAACCTGCCCCTCAAGGCCGGCATGACGGCCAACGTCAACATCATCACCGCCCGGAAGGACAACGTCCTCACCGTGTCCAGGACGGCCATTGCCTTTGCCGCCAGCTACCAGAACAGCAGCAATAAAAGCGGCAGCCAGGCCGCCGGGACGCCGGCGCCGGGTAGCGGCTCCGGCAACTCCGGCAACAGGGAAATACAGCGCGGCGGACAGGGAAGCGCTTCCCCCGCCACAGGAACGGGAGCAGGGGAAAGCGAGGCGGGAGCTACCGAACCCGGGACCAGCCGGGCGGTAGTGCTGGTCCTGGAAGAGGGCCGCCCGGTAGCCCGACAGATCATCACCGGCTTAAGCGATGAGCGCAACGTTGAAGTCGTGCGCGGGCTGAAACCCGGTGAAGCGGTAATCATCGGCACCAGCACCCCCGGCAAGCCGGCCACCGGCACCACGGCAAGGTCGCCCTTAAACCCCACCCCCATCCAGAACCGGCAGCCCAACAGGCCGGCCCAGGGGAGGCAGTAAGCGTGGGCGCGCCCTTAATCCAGCTGCAGGGGGTAACCAGGGTCTACGCGGCCGGCGAAAACCGCGTTCAGGCCCTGCGGGGTATCGACCTGGAAATCGCTGCCGGGGAAATGGTGGCCATCATGGGCGCCTCCGGGTCAGGCAAATCAACCCTCATGCACATCCTGGGCTGCCTGGACAGCCCCACCAGCGGCCAGTACCTGCTGCACGGCCAGGACGTCACCAGGCTGGCACCGGAGCAGCTGGCCCACATCCGCAACCGCCAGATCGGCTTTGTCTTCCAGAGCTTTAACCTCATCGGCAACATGACGGCCTGGGAAAACGTCGCCCTGCCGCTAATCTACGCCGGCGTGCCCTGGCGGGAAATGCAGGCCAGATCACTTACCGCCCTGCAGCAGGTAGGATTAGAGGGCCGGGAACACCACCTGCCGACCCAGCTCTCCGGCGGCCAGCAGCAGCGGGTGGCCATCGCCCGCGCCCTGGTGAACGAGCCGGCCATCATCCTGGCCGACGAACCAACCGGCGCCCTTGATACTCGGACGAGCGTCGAGGTGATGGCCATTTTCCAGCGCCTGCACCGTGAGCGGGGCCTGACGGTTGTCATCGTTACCCATGAACCCGATATCGCCGCCTACTGCCA
Source organism: Neomoorella stamsii (assembly GCF_002995805.1). Taxonomy (GTDB): domain Bacteria; phylum Bacillota; class DSM-521; order Neomoorellales; family Neomoorellaceae; genus Neomoorella; species Neomoorella stamsii. The sequence continues at coordinate 3,005 of NZ_PVXL01000019.1, read as the reverse complement.
GCGGCTGGTACGCCTGCGCGATGGCCTGGTCGTCGCCGACCAGGTCATAGAACAGCCGCGGCAGGCAGAAAAAGAGCTGGCAGCACTGCCGGCAGGGGAGGGAAAAATATGAGTCTCAGGGCAGCCCTGGCGGTAGCCTGGCGCGGGCTGCTGGCCAACAAGATGCGCTCGCTGCTGACCATGCTGGGCATCATCATCGGCGTGGCGGCGGTAATCGTCATGATCAGCATCGGCCAGGGCGCGACGGCCCAGGTGACGGAACGGATAGCCCGCATGGGGTCCAATCTCCTGCTGGTCCGGCCGGGGACTGGGTTCGGCGCCGTCCGGGGCGCTGCCGGGACGGTCAATACCCTCACCCTGGACGACGCCACAGCCATCGCCAGCTTGCCCCTGGTGCAGAACGTCGCCCCGGAGATAAACCAGCAGGTCACGGCAGCCGCCGGCAGCCAGACCTGGACCACGACTGTCAAAGGTACCAGCGCCTCTTACCCGGAGATTAGAAACCTGCCCGTGGCAGCAGGCTCCTTTTTCACCGCGGAAGACGTCGCCCAGGCCGCCCTGGTAGCCGTGTTGGGGCCGACGGTAGAAGCTAACCTCTTTCCTAACGGCACCAGCGCCGTCGGCCAGACCATCACCCTCAACAACCTCCGGTTTACCGTGATCGGCGTCCTGGCGCCCCAGGGCAGCGGGATGGGAGGAGCCGACCAGGACGACATGGTCTACATCCCCATCACCACCGCCCAGCGGCGCTTCACCGGCAGGCAGAACGTCCAGGTCATCAACGTCCAGGCCCGGGACGCCGAAAGCCTCAATACGGTGCAGGACGAGGTAGCCGCCCTGCTGCGGCAGCGGCATCACCTCAGCCCGCAGCAGGCCGACGACTTTACCATCCAGAACATGACGGCCATCATGGAGACCGTGGCCGATACGACGAAGACCATGACCCTGCTGCTGGCCAGCGTGGCGGCAGTTTCCCTGCTGGTGGGCGGCATCGGCATCATGAATATCATGCTGGTGTCCGTCACCGAGCGCACCAGGGAGATCGGCATCCGCATGGCCGTCGGCGCCACCGGCGGGGCCATCCTGACCCAGTTTCTCATTGAGGCCCTGGTGCTGAGCCTGGCCGGCGGCGTGATCGGGATGCTCGCCGGCCTCACCGGCAGCCGCCTGGTTTCCATTCTGGCCGGCTGGCCGGCGGTCATCGCCCCGGCCTCCATCCTGCTGGCCATCGGTTTTTCGGCCCTGGTCGGGATATTCTTCGGCTACTACCCGGCCCGCAAGGCCGCCACCGCCAACCCCATCGAAGCCCTGCGGTACGAGTAGGACCTTATCTAGCTCTCACCTCCATTGCCCGGCCTAAATCCGGGCATATTATAAAGCAGCCCCCTGCAGTCACAGGGGGCTGAATTTATCTTCCCGGCGGAGGATTATGACGTCGCCCTTGCGGTCGATGAGCTGTGCGGCGACAGTACTGCCGCCGGGATCTACCAGCAGGTAGCAGCTGTTTTTTTCACGGCAGGCGGTACCGCGGGCGGATAGTTTACAAAAGGTTTCCCGGCGGCGCTGGAGGGTCCTTTCCCCTTCCAGCAGGCGCAGGGCCAGGGTATCCATATTTAAAAGGCAGGGCAGGACCTGGTTGCCGGCCAGGATCAGCCGGGTGCGAAAGAAGCCCTCGACATAAGGCTCAAAACTTTTTACCTTGCCGCCGACCACATAGCCTGTGCCGCCTTCATCGCGGCAGCGGGGCCGGCGCAGGCGTAAAGGTACCAGGACCATCTCCGGCCCCAGGACAATGGGGGCCAGGTGACTGCGGCCTTCCCGGGACCAGGCGGTATATTCCTGCCGCCAGGATACTCCCAGATGGGCGGCCAGGGCCTTCAAGACAGTCTTCGTCCGGCGCCGGTCAAGGAGTATCTGGCCGTCATCCAGCCAGACCTCGGTATAGTTGCCGGCATCATCGCCGCTGCCGTAGACCGGCACCAGGCAGTTTAATTTTAGCCACAGACCTTGCTGGATCCAATTAGCTGGCAAGGATTCCACCTCCTACCTTCTAAACATATTATATGGGAACATATATTCGATGATCAAGAGGGGAATTTATCACGGTTCGGGATAGCGGCGATTCAGCCGGGGGGTTTCAGGGTTCGGGCCAGCTCGTTTATAGCTACCGTCAGGTCATCGAGTTTTTTCTCCACCCTGACTAAGAGGTAAAAGGCAATGACCATGGGGAAGCCATAGTTGCCGATCTGGACCCAGAGGTTTTCCATGTCAGGCTCTCTCCCTTTCCTCGCTGAAGTTCCACTCCTGGACTACCTTTTCCCGGGCCTGACCCAGGAGTTCCCCCCAGGCGGCGGCGCATTCGGCGCAGAGAATAAGGTCGCCGATGAGGGCAGTATTTTCTAGGAGCAGTATTTTACCTTCCAGGGTCTGCTGGCGGTCGCAGCAGTCACAACGTCCCCGGCGGGGCCGGGCAAAATAACTGAACCTGACTTGAAACATTATAAAGACCTCCATGTAATTTCATCTAATTGCGCTTTGGGGAAACCGGCCGCCAGGGAAGTAAGGCCGGTAGAAAATTTCACCCCAATTTAGGCCGGGAGGAAGGGGCGAGTCCCTTCCCCACCTCCTCCCGGGCCGGTAAAAGTTAAGCAGCAATGATATCGGTGACGTCCCTGGTGACGATACGGGCCCCGACGATAGCCGTCAAGTCGCCGCCGGGCGAGGTAAAGATGTTCCGGTCCAGGATGAGTTCCATGGCGGCCCGGACTTCAGCCTCGGTCAGGTTGTCCCGCGGGTCCTGGACGGCCAGGGTGGTCCGGCGGCCGGCAGCATTCTGGAAGATCAATTCCAGGCGTTTGGTAAGCATAACTGTTCACCTCCTATCTCAATAATTTGCTTCTAGCTCGTTAAATCTCTTGCTCTCTTAGATTTTCATTTTTATGATGAAGTCCAAGAAGGCAGACTAAGCCTTCATCTTCATCATCAGTAGACGTAGTTGTTGTGGA
>NZ_PVXL01000018.1 GCF_002995805.1 Neomoorella stamsii | reverse complement strand
TTGCAGGAGGTAGACTATGAAGGCGATTATCATGGCCGGCGGGGAGGGGTCGAGGCTCAGGCCCCTGACCTGCAAGCGGCCAAAGCCCCTGGTGCCGGTGGCCAACCGGCCGGTAATGGAATACTGTGTGGATCTGTTACGTGACCTGGGTATCAAAGAAGTAGGGGTGACCCTGCAGTACTTACCGCGTTTAATAGAGGAATACTTCGGTGACGGCAGTGATTTTGGCCTGCACTTGCATTATTTCGTGGAGGATAAACCCCTGGGTACCGCCGGCAGCGTCAAAAACGCGGCTTCCTTTTTAGATGAAACCTTTGTGGTGGTAAGCGGCGACGCCCTCACGGATTTTGATTTAAGACCGGCCATGGCGAAACATAAGGAGAACCGCGCCCTGGCCACCCTGGTGCTGACGACAGTTGACAACCCCCTGGAGTACGGGGTGGTGATTACCAATCCCGACGGCAGTATTCGCTCCTTCCTGGAAAAGCCCAGCTGGGGGGAGGTTTTCAGCGACAGGGTCAATACCGGTATCTATATTCTAGAGCCCGAGGTCCTGGAACTGGTGCCGGAGGGGGAGTCCTTTGACTTCAGCAAGGACCTCTTCCCCCGCTTACTGAAAGATAAAAAACCCCTCTATGGGATAACCCTGTCCGGCTACTGGTGCGATATTGG
>NZ_PVXL01000017.1 GCF_002995805.1 Neomoorella stamsii | reverse complement strand
TCCACAACAACTACGTCTACTGATGATGAAGATGAAGGCTTAGTCTGCCTTCTTGGACTTCATCATAAAAATGAAAATCTAAGAGAGCAAGAGATTTAACGAGCTAGAAGCAAATTATTGAGATAGGAGGTATAACAATTTAGATGGGCTCCACTCGTGTCGGTATTACTACCGGATGGGAGCAGGGCAATGTTGTCCCGGGCTGGTTCCTTATCTACACAGTCAAGGCCTGTGTAGAAGCGGTGGAGAAGGCTGGTGGCATTCCTTTATTGCTACCGGTAGTCAACGACCCCGAAATTCGCCGGGAGACTTTAAACAACATTGACGCCCTTATCGCCGCTGGCGAGGTCCTCAGTGTCAAGCGCAATGTTTTAAAAGGGAACCAGGCTAAAGATTTAGAAAGCCAGAACCCTCTACGCTTTGCCAATGAAAGGGACTACCTGCTGGGTGCCTTGGAAAGGAACATGCCTGTCCTCGGCATCTGCCGCGGGCACCAGGTTTTAAATGTTGTTTGCGGCGGGACCATGTACCTGGATGATATCCACCTGCGGCCGGAGAATAGCGGCATTGTCCACCAGCAGGGGAGCAGGCCGCCGGCAGAAACTATTCACAAAGTAGAGATGGATGGTATCCTGGCCCGGCTTACCGGGAAGGGAGAGGCCATGGTCAACAGTTTTCACCGCCAGGCGGTCATGGAACCGCCGCCGGGATTTGCAGTTGTCGCCCGGGCGCCGGACGGCATAGTTGAAGCCATGGCCAGCCTTGAGCACGACTTTGTTTTAGGGGTGCAATTTCACCCGGAGGTTTTACAGGAGTCGTTCTGGTTGGAACTCTTTAGAGAGCTGGTCAATGCAGGTGCCAGGTACAGTCAAACAGGAAATACGGATTAAATAATCAAAAGTGGAATTTAACCTAAAGGAGGTCATTATAAGTGCCAGTCCAAACGGTTGGGCCTTTCCCCATCCAGGTCTTCTGGTTAATTGAGCTGCTTATAGTTATCGCCTTGGTCTTTATAGCCTTCAAACGGCCTATTTATGAGGCCATGGCCATTGCTTTTGCCTTCACTATTGTCATGACGGGGCGTTACGATCTCTTCTGGCCGGGCCTCTTGGCCCCTACCACAAGCGGCCTCTTTTATATTATTGTAGGCTTTCTGGTCTTTGCCTATATTTTAGGTCAAACCAGAGTGGTAGAAAAGTTAATTAACATTATTTTAGCGTTCATTGGCGGTCTGCCAGGCGGTGCCGGTTATGTCTCCCTTTTTGGCAGTTGCGCCCTAGCGACTATGACCGGTACCGGACCGGGCAACGTCGCGGCTACCGGTGTTTTTACCATCCCGGCCATGATCCGGAGCGGTTTTCCCCGCCACCTGGCAGCAACGGTGGAAATGGCGGCCAGCATGCTGGGTAACCAGGTTGGCCCCGGTTTAAATCTGGTCGCTTTTGCCATACTCTCGACTTTATACCCCGATAAATATTCCCTTTCTACTTTCTGGCTGGGGCTATATATTGTTTTCGGCTGGTTGATTCTACAACGCTGGCTCACCCTGCTGGCCTTTTGCAAATATTACAGGGTACAGCCCGTACCTAAAGAGGAGCGGCCCAACCTGGCCCAGGCCCTCAAAGAAGGCTGGAGCGCCATGCTAATTCCGGTTTTTATCCTGGGTCCGATTATTATCGATTCAGTTTTTAAGACAACCCTTATAGCCCGCTATGGTCCTGATGGCGCCAAGGCCTTTTCCGCTTCGGTGCTCCTGATGACGGCAGGGTTCTGTACCTTCTACGCCATTATTGTCGGACGCAAGGAGATTCCCGGTGGCTTTAACCTGAATAGCGTTTTCGCCATGTTCCGGGATAGCTTAAAAGGGGTGGTGCCGGTTTCGGCTACTATTTACCTTGCCTACGCCATTGCCCTGGTGTTCCAGAAAGTAGAAATGAGCGAAGCAATTAAGACCTGGTTCTTGAGTTTCGGCCTGGGTAAAGCAGGCTGGGCCTTACTGATAGTCGTCTTTACCGCTTTCCTGGGGATGGTTTTACCCGGATCTTCCCAGGTAGCCATCCTGGGTTCAGCCATTATCTCTACCGGTGCGGCGGTAGGCCTCGATCCTTTCCTGGTAGCTGTCGTTATGCCGGCCATTACCGGCGTAATGGAAGGTATGACCCCGCCCCTGGCCCTGGCCATGTATACGGCTATGGGGATTGCCCGGTCCAAGTTCTGGGAGACGGCTAAACTGACTTACGTCTGGGTATTTGCTCACCTTATAGTCACCTTTTTACTCCTTGTCGGCGTATTACCGATATTTATTAAATAAGCATCTGACTGGGGGTGTTGAGATGAAAAAAGTATTGGTAGACCTGTTTAACAACTTTTTTGGCGTTTTTGTTTTGATTGCCGTCCTCATTGGTGCTATTGTGGCTTTCATGTTTGTGGCGGGATTTGTCATCGGCGGCCAGGCGGCCACCCAGATGGCCATGACGGGGAAAAAATTCCTCGATTACGCTATAAAAATAGCTGCTGTCGGCGTAATGTTCGGGTTATTTAGCTTCTACACCAGGGGGAGTCATGAGCTAACCTTAAGTAATGAACAAGAAAGCGAAACCGGAGAGACGGCATAGTTCAGCCGTAATTAAAAGGGCGCCGTATCTACTGTCCGGGTAACCGGGGTCCGAGGTAACAACACCGGTTACCCGGCTTTTTTTGTCAGGCCTGGTATTCAAAATACGTACACATCCCCTCGGTAAGATTTCGCCGTGAGTGAGCCGAACTCCCTTCGGTTATATTTTAACTGAGTGATCGCGGGCCCTTGACAAAAGGGCAAGATTCAGGCATAATATCTTCTGCATGGCGGTGTAGCTCAGCTGGTCAGAGCATGCGGTTCATACCCGCAGTGTCGTAGGTTCGAATCCTACCACCGCTACCATTTTTATGATCTGGCCCGTTAGTCAAGGGGTTAAGACACCGGTCTTTCAAGCCGGTAACAGGGGTTCGAATCCCCTACGGGCCACCAGTAAAACCACCCTGAAAGAAGAGGGTGGTTTTTTAGTGTCGAAAGATTGTCCACCGCCGTTGCCTGAAGATGACAAGATTTTAGCGTAAAATGGCGTATAATAATTGCCAGGTAATGGTAAAGGCGGTGGTTTTATGTCCGGCCAACCTGGAGTCCATCCTTACCGGCGGGAAGTCGAACTAACGGTAGCAACCCGCCTGGGCCTCGACTTTCTTTTTCTGGTGGCGGCATTTTGCCTGGCGCGGGGGGCTTTGCTGGAGGAACTTTTCCCTTTTGGACCGGCGGCAGTTATTACCGCCGCTGTCCGACGGTCGCGCCTCCTCTGGCCAGTGGCCTTGATCAGCATGGCCGGCAGCTGGTTCAGCAGCCCTGCTCCGGCCTACAGCCGCCTGCTCCTTTTTTTATTGCTGGGACTAATTTTTACCCTTTATCCTGGTTTGCGCCGGGGCAGCATCTTGACCCACGCCACCCTGGCGCCGGTGACCATTATCCTGGTCAGGGGATTAAGCCTTACTCTCTGGCAACCATCCTTTTATGGCTGGGTCCAGGTAATCTTTGAGGCCCTCCTGGCCTGGGGATTAAGTCTCGCTTTTCTCGATGCAACCATGACCACGCGCCAGGAAGAGCGTCTCCTTGGCGGAGGCCTCTTTCTCGCAGGGGTACTCCTGGGCCTGCAGGGATGGCAGCTCTTTGGCCTTTCCCTGCAGGGCCTGATTAGCCGCTATATCCTCCTGCTGGCGTCCCTGGCTGGAGGGCCAGGGGCCGGAGCGGCGACCGGGGCGGCGGTCGGCTTTTTGCCCAGTCTCTCCCAGGTGGTAACGCCGGCGCTGGCAGGTTTACTCGCCTTTGCCGGTTTAATTGCCGGTTCCCTGAAAAGCCTGGGCAAGCCGGGGGTTATCAGCGGCTTCCTGCTGGCTCACCTGCTTTTAGCCAGCTATTTCCTTGGGCAGGATAGTGCTCTGGCGGCTTTAAAGGAAGGTGGTCTGGTGGCTCTGGCCCTGGCAGCCACTCCCTCTTTCCTGATCAATTACCTGCAAAGATTCCTGGCGGCACCGGTAACCATGCCGGCGGTGCAGGAGGGCCATGGACGACAAGAGAGATTAAAGACGGCCTTAAAAAGCCTGGCCCGGAGTCTTAAATTTACCGGCTTTAAGGAAAGTCCCATGGTTACCGTGCGCCAGGTAGCCAGGGCCACCTGCCGTGGATGCCCGGCCGGCAAGGTGTGCTGGGAACTGGAAGGCGAACAAATGGTAACCCTGCTGCAGGAATTATTACAAAAGGGAAGCCGGGGGCCCCTAACTACTGCCGATATACCTGAATGGCTGTCCTCACGTTGTAGCCGTTGCCGGGAACTCCTGGCAGCGTTAACAGGTGAGGCTAGTAAAATGCAGGTACGTCCGCCAGAAGACGGCTTGAATAACTGGCTGGCAGCCACCTTTGAAGCCCTGGCAGCAATGCTGGTTAACGGGGGACCAAACACAGGGGCCGGGGCAGGGGAAGGGGAAGGGGAGGAACTGCCTTTATGGCAGGTTACCGTCGGGATGGCGGCTGCTCCCCGCTACCAGGCAGAAGTTTCCGGTGACACCTGTTTGGCAGGCCCCCTTGAACCCGGGAGACAACTGCTGGTTCTGGGAGACGGTATGGGTGCCGGGCGGGAGGCTGCTGAAACAAGTGCTACGGCCATCGAACTGGTCCGGGACTTGCTGGCAACCGGCTTTACGCCGGAAATGGCCCTGCGGACCATCAACATGATCCTGCTATTAAGATCGCCTAAAGAGAGCTTTACTACCTGTGACCTGGCTTTAATTAACTGTGGCACCGGTACGGCTGAATTTTATAAACTGGGAGCCTGCCCTACCTTCATCCAGCGGGATGGCCAGGTAAAAACCCTGAATAGCCACTCTTTACCAGCAGGGATCCTGGAGGACCTGCAGGTGGAACCCCTCCGGGAAGAGTTGCAGGATGGTGATTTACTGGTCATGGTTAGCGACGGTATCCTGGAAGCCCACCGGGACATAAACGAAAAGGAAAGATGGCTGGCTAAAGCTTTACAGCGGGTAGGCGATGCCCGGCCCCAGGAAATAGCTGACCGTTTATTAAAACAGGCCAGGGCCCTCGTTGACGGCAAGCCCCGGGATGATATGACGGTTATGGTAGCCAGGATGGAAAGGAGTGGCGTATAAAGGATATTATTTAAGGAAAAACTCACCAGAAGAAGCAGGAAAAAGGCCCGTCATGCCGAAATAAAGGCAATATGATGACCTTTGAAGGTGGACCTTTATGCTGGACCGGGTCCGGCAGACAGTCCGGAGATACGGCCTCCTGGTACCAGGGGATAAAGTAGTGGTAGGGGTTTCCGGGGGGCCGGATTCTCTGGCCCTGCTGCACAGCCTGCGGGCTTTACAGGAGGAATTTGGCCATACCCTGCATGTCGCCCATTTAAATCACGGGTTACGCCCGGAGGCGGCTGCCGATGCGGAATATGTTCGTAACCTGGCCAGGAGATGGGGCCTGCCGGTGACCATAGCCAGCCGGGATGTGGCTGCTTACCAGCAGGAGCACCGCCTGTCCCTGGAGGAAGCAGCCCGGGAAGTACGTTACCGCTTTCTCCTGGAAGTGGCCACTGCGGTGGGGGCCAGTAAAATTGCCGTTGGCCACCAGGCCGATGACCAGGCCGAAACGGTTTTATTAAATCTCCTGCGGGGGAGTGGCCTGACAGGGCTGAAAGCCATGGTGCCCCAGCGCGGCCAGGTTATCAGGCCGTTGCTTTTTATTTCCCGGGCAGAAATAGAGGCCTACTGTCGCCAGCAGGGCCTTGAACCCCGCCAGGACTTTACGAATTGGGACATCACTTTGAGGCGTAATAAAATCCGGCACCAGTTATTGCCCTTTCTGGCCCGGGAATTTAACCCGGCCATTGTCAGGACCTTAAGCCGGACCGCCGTTATCCTGCAGGAGGAAGAAGAGATCCTGGCTAATCTTGCCCAGGAAGCCTTTGCCAGGATAAAAATACGCCAGGAACCTGGCTGTCTGGCCCTGGACCGGGAGGAATGGCTATCCCTGGCTCCGGGAATCCAGCGCCGGGTTCTGCGCCTGGCGGCTGCCTCCCTGGGAAGAAAGGTGAGCTTCAACCAGGTGGAAGGGGCCCGGGAAATGGCTTCCCGGGATGGCACTATTACCTGGCCGGGGCATCTAAGGGTAGAGGCCAGGGGAACGGAATTAATCCTGCTGGTCCCGGCAGAGGGGCCCCGGGCCATAACTTTTTCCTACCCGCTGCAGGTACCGGGGTTAACGCCTTTACCGGAAGTAGGACGGGCCATCCGCGCCGGGCTTGGAGAGCCGCCCGCCACTTTTAAGGGCACGGAGGATGAGGCCTGGCTGGACTGGGATAAATTAGAAAAGCCCCTGGTGGTACGTAACTGGCAGCCAGGGGATTATTTCCGGCCCCTTGGTCTTGCCGGTAACAAGAAACTCCAGGATTTTTTCAGCGACATTCATTTACCCGTGGCCAGGCGTCACCTGGTACCCCTGGTTATAAGCGGCCGGCGTATTGCCTGGGTGGCCGGTTTTCGCCTGGCCGATGATTTTAAAATTACGCCGGTAACGCGCCTGGCCCTGCACCTGCAGCTGGAACCCTGGCCATAAAATAAAATATAAAGTTAAATTGCAATCATATTTTCCGTATGCTACAATATATAGCTATAAGATGCAGGGCGGGGTAAGAGGAGGGTGACCCGTTGAATCGAATTTTTAAGAACCTGGCCGTATATCTGCTCATAGTATTACTGGCAGTTTCCATCATCAGGTTGTCGACGCCGGTGGAGAAGACTGTAGAAGAGTGGGATTTGACCCGCTTTTACCAGGCAGTAGATCAGGGTCAGGTTCTGGAAGTTACTTTAACACCCCATGATAATATTATTAAAGTCGATGGCGTCCTGAAAAATAATACCCGGTTTACAGTCAATGTCCCGGCTTCAGCCGCCTTAACCGATCGTTTAACCAGTAAAGGTGTTGTCACCAGGACCCAGCTACCGCCTCAACCGCCCTGGTGGACGAACTTACTCGGAAGCCTGTTGCCGATTCTCCTGCTGGTGGGCCTGGTATTCTTTATGATGCAGCAGACCCAGGGGGGCGGCTCGCGGGTGATGCAGTTTGGCAAGAGCCGGGCGCGGCTGCATACCGATGAAAAACGCAAGGTCACCTTTAGCGACGTCGCCGGCGCCGATGAGGCCAAAGAGGAATTAGAAGAAGTCGTGGAGTTCCTCAAAAACCCGCGCAAGTTTAATGAACTGGGGGCGCGCATCCCCAAGGGTGTCCTTCTTTACGGGCCCCCCGGGACGGGGAAAACTTTGCTGGCCCGGGCCGTGGCCGGGGAAGCAGGGGTACCCTTCTTTAGCATCAGCGGGTCTGATTTTGTGGAAATGTTTGTTGGCGTGGGTGCTTCCCGGGTGCGGGATCTCTTTGAGCAGGCCAAAAAGAATTCCCCATGTATCGTCTTTATTGATGAGATTGATGCCGTTGGTCGTCAGCGGGGTGCCGGCCTGGGCGGCGGTCACGATGAGAGAGAACAAACTTTAAACCAGTTACTGGTAGAAATGGACGGCTTTAATGCCAACGAAGGGATTATTATCATCGCGGCCACCAACCGGCCCGATATCCTGGACCCGGCCCTGTTGCGACCGGGGCGTTTTGACCGCCAGATAGTCGTCGATGTACCAGATGTAGTTGGCCGGAAAGAGATTTTAAAGGTCCATGTCCGTGGTAAACCCCTGGATGATAACGTGGACCTGGATGTTCTGGCGCGGCGGACGCCGGGCTTTACCGGGGCCGACCTGGCCAACCTGGTTAATGAAGCAGCCTTGCTTGCTGCCCGGCGCGGTAAGCGTAACATTAGTATGGAAGAGATGGAAGATTCCATCGAGCGGGTCATAGCTGGCCCGGAGAAAAAATCCAGGGTTATCAGCGACTATGAAAAAAGGCTGGTGGCCTTCCACGAAGCGGGCCACGCCCTGCTGGGCCATTATCTGCCCCATACCGACCCCCTGCATAAAGTCTCCATTATCCCCCGCGGGCGGGCCGGTGGTTACACCCTGCTCCTCCCCAAGGAAGATCGCCGTTATATGACCAAGTCCCAGATCCTGGACCAGGTAACCATGCTCCTGGGTGGCCGGGTAGCCGAAGCCCTGGTATTAAAGGAAGTCAGTACGGGAGCCCAGAATGACCTGGAGCGAGCCACGGAACTGGTACGCAAAATGATCACCGAGTTCGGCATGTCTGATGAACTGGGACCCCTGACCTTCGGACGCAAACAAGAAACCGTCTTCCTGGGCCGGGATATAGCCCGGGACCGTAATTATAGCGAAGCAGTAGCCTTTTCCATTGACAAGGAAGCCCGCCGCATCATTGATGAATGCTATAACCGGGCCAAAGAACTCCTCCAGAAGCATATGGCCGAACTACACCTGGTGGCCAGGGCATTAATGGAAAAGGAAACCCTGGAAGCCGAAGAATTTACAGCTATTATTGAAGCCTATAACTTGGAGCACAACCACCCGGAAGAGAACAAGCAAGGGAACCAGCAAAAGGAAAACCTGCAGCCGGCAGCTACCGGCGGGGCAGGGGTTGAAAGTACCAAAGGCAGCGGTCCCAATAAGGACATGCTGATTAAATTAACTTACCTCCACTGTTTGAAAGGAGTATGGTAGTGGAACGCACCTTTGCCATGATTAAACCCGAAGGGGTAGAACGGGGCCTCATCGGCGCTATCATCAGCCGGATTGAACTTAAAGGTTACCGGATTGTGGCCCTGAAAATGCTACGGATAACGCCGGAGCTGGCAGCCAGGCATTATGCCGAGCACCAGGGCAAACCCTTTTACCAGGAACTTATCAGCCACATTACCTCGGGTCCGGTGGTGGCCATGGTGCTGGAAGGCCCCGGCGTCATTGCCGGCTTAAGGCAAATGATGGGTGCCACCAACCCTAAAGATGCTGCTCCCGGTACCATCCGCGGGGATTATGCCCTTGAGGTGGGCAAGAATGTTATTCATGGTTCGGATTCCCCGGCCAGTGCGGCCCGGGAAATAGCCCTCTTTTTTACCCCCGGCGAACTGGGGGAAGAGCAGGCCGGGTAACCGGCCTTTTTCTTTAGTGGAGGCCCAAAAGATTTATGAAAGCCAGTGAACGCCGGCAGAGGATCATCGAACTTTTAGATAACAACCAGCCCCGCAAGGGCACCGAGCTGGCCGCGCTCCTTGGCGTCAGCCGCCAGGTTATTGTCCAGGATGTGGCCGTATTGCGGGCGGCAGGGGTCAATATCCTGGCCACCCCCCAGGGCTATCTCCTGCCAGGTCCGGATACCCGCTGCCGGCGTACCTTTGCTTGCCAGCATGACCTGGCCGGCCTGGAGCGGGAATTACAGATTATGGTCGATTATGGAGGGAAAGTAATTGACGTCGTAGTAGAACACCCTCTGTACGGGGAAATTCGCGGTTACCTGATGCTTGCTTCCCGCTATGACGTCCAGAAATTTGTCGCCGATTTAAAGGCCAGCGGGGCTAAACCCCTGTATACCCTTACTGGTAGCGGTGTGCACCTGCATACGGTGGAAGCAGCCAGGGAAGATATTTTAGATATAATTGCAGCCCACCTTGCCAAGGCAGGTTTTCTTCTCGAATAGTATGCTAAGGGTAGAACGAAAAGGGGTGGTGAGGAGGGATGAAGGCCCTGGAGTATACCCTTTATCTCGGTACCGACGACGTGCGGGTGGCCTACCATCTGGCCCGGGTTCTGAACCAGAAAGGAGGTGGAGCAATCACGGCCAGGGGGCAAGAAGCAGGCCGGCAAACTGCCGTGGTAGTCCATATCCTGGAGTGGCAGGCCTTTCCCCTCTTGCGGGTCCTGGAAACGGCCCGGGTCGCTGCCAGAACCTTTAATGTTCAGGTAAGCAGGGGAGTTTTAGGACCTGCTCCCCGGGAGGCCATCCTGGAAGTAGCCAGGCAGGCCCTCTTGCTGGACAGCCTGCCGGTCATTGCCGGACCTGAGCATGGTGAGAACGCAACAGGTTAATATATTTGCTTTCTCTCCTGTTATGAAGCACAAAATTTAATTGTTTGTTTTTTGTAAAGAAAGGTTTATAATTATGAATGATGGGCCGGGCGGGGACAGGCTGTGGTAGAAACCAAATAAATAAGTTAGTGGGGGTAGCAGGAAAATTAGAGTTTGTGTAGAATTTCACTATTAACCACATAGCTGGATGTACATTTTTTTGAAATGAAAGGAGTGTTTAAATTGGCCAACGTACCCAGCGATATTGAAATCGCCCAGGCGGCCAGAATGAAACCCGTTATGGAGCTGGCCCGGGCCCTGGGCATTGAGGAAGATGAAGTGGAGCTATACGGTAAATATAAGGCAAAAATCTCCCTTGATGTCTACCGCCGGCTCAAGGATAAACCCGATGGCAAGCTCATCCTGGTCACGGCCATTACCCCCACCCCTGCCGGTGAAGGTAAAACTACCACCAGTGTCGGCCTGACAGACGCCCTAGCCCGCCTGGGGAAAAAGGTTATGGTTTGCCTGCGGGAGCCCTCCTTAGGTCCCAGCTTTGGCATAAAAGGTGGTGCTGCCGGTGGCGGTTATGCCCAGGTTGTACCCATGGAAGACATCAACCTGCACTTTACCGGTGACATCCATGCTGTCACCTATGCCCATAACCTCCTGGCGGCCATGGTAGACAATCACCTCCAGCAGGGCAACGCTTTAAACATCGATCCCCGGACCGTTACCTGGAGAAGGGTTATTGATCTTAATGACCGCGCCCTGCGCAATATCGTTATCGGCCTGGGCGGTAAAGCCAATGGTGTCCCCCGGGAGACTGGTTTTGATATCTCGGTGGCCTCGGAAGTCATGGCCTGCCTGTGCCTGGCCAGCGACCTCATGGACTTGAAGGAGCGTTTCCGCCGTATTGTCGTCGGCTATACCTATGACGGCAAGCCCGTAACTGCTGGTGACCTGGAAGCCCAGGGTTCCATGGCCCTGCTGATGAAGGACGCCATTAAGCCCAACCTGGTCCAGACTCTGGAGAACACCCCCGCCTTCGTCCACGGCGGTCCCTTTGCCAATATCGCCCACGGCTGCAACAGCATAACCGCTACCAGGACCGCCCTCAAGCTGGCCGATTACGTCGTCACCGAGGCCGGTTTTGGTGCCGACCTGGGGGCCGAGAAGTTTTATGACGTCAAGTGCCGCTATGCCGGTCTCAAACCCGACGTTACCGTCATTGTCGCCACCGTCCGCGCCCTCAAAATGCACGGCGGCGTACCGAAATCTGAACTGGCCACGGAAAACCTGGCAGCCCTGCGCCAGGGCTTTGAGAACCTGGAGAAACATATTGAAAACGTCGGCAAGTTCGGCGTGCCGGCCGTGGTGGCCATTAACGCCTTCCCCACCGACACGGAAGCTGAATTAAATCTCCTCTATGATCTGTGCAACAAAGCCGGTGCGGAAGTGGCCCTGTCCGAAGTCTGGGCTAAAGGTGGCGCTGGTGGCATTGAACTAGCGCAAAAAGTTCTCAAAACCATTGAAACAAAACCGTCTAACTTCCATCCCCTCTATGAACTGGACCTCAGCATCAAAGAAAAGATTTATAAAATCGCTACAGAGATTTACGGCGCCGATGGCGTAAATTACACAGCTGATGCCGACAAGGCCATCGAGCGCTTTGAAGCTATGGGTTACGGCAACCTGCCGGTGGTCATGGCCAAGACCCAGTACTCTTTTTCTGACGACATGACCAAGCTGGGGCGGCCCCGGAACTTTACCATTACCGTCCGCGAGGTAAGGCTCTCAGCGGGGGCCGGCTTTATCGTCCCCATTACCGGTGCCATTATGACCATGCCCGGCCTGCCCAAGCGCCCGGCAGCCTGCAATATTGATATTGATGCCGACGGCGTTATCACCGGACTGTTCTAAAGCTATAGCGCCCTTGATAATCTATGCCTGGACCCCACCCCCTGGCGGGTGGGGTTTTTGCTGCCAGGCATGGAGAGAGGTATAATATATTTTGGAGGATGATTCCTATGTCCTGGCAGGAGATCATAGAAGTAATTAACGTTCCCGATGCAGCAACGGCCAGAAAATTGATGGAGGAGATTGGCGTCGATGCCCGGGGTATTGAGCTGATGGTGCCCAAGGCCCTGCATTACTGCCTCAAGCTTAAAGATGTACCGGCCAGGGCGGCCAATATCTTAAAACAAGAAATGCTGGCCCGGGGCGGCGAGGCGGCCATGGCGGCAGGCGTAGCCGGCTGGTCGATCGAGAAAACCGATGTCCTACTCTTTGCCACCAGGCGCCAGCTGGAACTCCTGGTAGAAAAGCTGCCCCAGCAGTATTTTGGCTTAAACAAGCTGGCAGCCGCAATTCAAGCTACCCTGAACAGCCGGGAAAAGGCCGGTATCCAGGAGATCAAATGCCCGCGGGGTCCCCTTGTCCTGGGCCGGCGGACCCTGGTCATGGGAATTGTCAATGTAACGCCGGATTCCTTTTCCGATGGCGGCTTTTTTTATGACCCCGGGGCGGCGGTGGAGCATGCCCACCGGTTGGTGGATGAAGGGGCCGATATCATCGACGTAGGCGGGGAATCAACCCGTCCCGGTCACGAGCCGGTGCCGGCCGAAGAAGAATGGCGCCGCCTGGAACCGGTTTTAAAGCGCCTGGTGGCCGAAATCAAAGTCCCTATTTCCGTAGATACTTACAAAGCTATTACGGCCCAGCGGGCCCTGGACCTGGGGGTTGATATCATTAACGATATCTGGGGTTGCCGGGCTGATGCCGCAATGGCCGCCGTTTGTGCCCGCTACCAGGCGCCTATTATTATCATGCACAACCAGCAGGGTACCGAATACCAGGATTTAATGTTTGATATTCTCACTTCCTTGAAAGAAAGTATCAGCCTGGCAGAAGGGAACGGGGTACTCCCGGAGCAGATTATTATCGACCCGGGCATTGGCTTTGGCAAGGACCTGCAGCAGAACCTGGAAGTAATGGGCCGTTTACGGGAGTTAAAAGTACTGGGCAAACCCATTCTCCTGGGCACTTCGCGCAAGTCAATGATTGGTAAGACCCTCAATCTACCCGTTGACCAGCGCCTGGAGGGAACGGCCGCTACGGTGGCCTTAGGAGTAGCCCAGGGAGTTGATATAATTCGCGTTCATGACGTCCAGGCCATGGTACGGGTGGCCAGGATGGCCGATGCCATTGTGCGCCGGTTTTAACTTAATCTTAAAGTTACTTCTATTGCCGTTTAAATATTCTTAAGGTAAAATGAAGGGGCAAGAGCTAAAGAAAGGGAGAGCATTCCTGTAATGATGTAAGGTAGGTGTTGCCAATAAAAAAGCCTCCTGGTAAAAAAATAATAGACCAAAACAAACAAACCAACCAGGAGGCGAGAAACCGAATGAATGAGGTGCAAAAGAA
>NZ_PVXL01000016.1 GCF_002995805.1 Neomoorella stamsii | reverse complement strand
GTATGGGGCGGGGCCAGGGGTTGGGCTGGGGTCGGACCGGTTTAGAAAGGGTGATCCTGGCCGATAGCAATAGCTTTGTTGTTGCTGATACTTATGGGCTAAGATTAGGTGAAAGACTGTCCGAACAGGAATTGGCGCAGGGTACAGCGATTATCGTTAATGGCCAGAGGGTGGGTACCTTGTGGTTGACTACTACAACCCCACCGGGTGTCCTGTCCCAGGAAGACCTTTTTACCCGCTCCGTTACTGTGGCGATCATCCTGGCAGGCATAGCGGTATTAATCCTGGCCGGCCTGGCAGGTTTTTTCCTGGCCCGGAGGATAGCCGGGCCCTTGAGCAAACTTACAAAGGCAGTACATAGGCTGGCTGCCGGCGGCTGGGAACAGCGCCTGGTCCTAACCGGCGATGAAGAGATCGTCCAGCTGGTGACAGCCTTTAACGACATGGCTGCCCGGCTGGAAAAATATGAGACCATGCGCCGCAACCTGGTTGCTGATGTGGCCCATGAACTGCGTACACCCCTGACCGTCCTGCGGGGTCAACTGGAATCCCTCCAGGCAGGAGCCCTGGAGGCAAAGCCGGAAGTAATAATGTCCTTGCATGATGAGATCCTGCGCCTCTCCCGGCTGGTTCATGATTTACAGGAACTGAGCTTGGCCGAAGCGAAAAAACTCCCCCTGCACCAGGAAACTTTCAACTTGGTCGAGGCAGTGCAGAAGGTGTTGAATTTCTTCCAGGTTGAAGCTGAAGGTAAAAATATTACTCTAACCCTCAATGCTGAGGGACAGGAAATACAGGTAAAAGGGGACAGGGACCGCCTTACCCAGGTCTTAATTAACCTCCTGGGCAATGCCCTGCGGTATACGCCCCCGCAGGGCCAGGTAGGGGTAACCATCAAGGAGAAGTCCGGCGAAGTTAGCGTTTCAGTGGCTGATACCGGCCCGGGGATCGCAGCTGCCGATCTCCCCTATGTCTTTGAAAGGTTTTACCGGCCCGATAAGTCCCGGAGCAGGGCCCAGGGGGGAGCGGGGCTGGGCCTGGCCATTGCCAAAGGTTTCGTTGAAGCCCATGGGGGGAGAATCTGGGTCGAAAGCCAGCCTGGCCAGGGTACCAGGTTTACCTTTACCATTCCGGTTTCCCGCTATAATAGTTCTTCATAATTTTTCCATAAGCTCGTCTAAAACACTAGTAGGTCGTGTCCTGAACCAGTTTTCGCCACAGCAAAACTTTATATCATGTATAAGATAAACTGATTAGACGTACAATCTTTTCTATGTTACATTCTTTTTGTAGGCTACACCCTTAATGAAGTAAAGTAAGGAGAAGAGCAATTATGATTAAGAAGTACGCCAACAAGGGTTTTATACAACAGCTGGATGGTACTTACGCTGTCTTAATTCATCCTCTCAACGGATATCTGGAACCCGAACAACTAGAGACCATACGTAGGCTGACCCAACAATACGGAAAGGCGAAGCTCACGGTTACCGAGGCTATCATGATTTACGGGATAAAACCCGAGGACCTTGACCAGGTGGCCGCAGAGTTAGAAAAGGTGCGCCTACCTTTGGCTGATATCGGTCCGGTGGTGCGAAATGTAAAAGTATGTTCCAGTCAGTATTGCAAGCACGTTATCCGCGATGTTACTCCTCTGGCAGCGCAAATCAATCAGCGCCTCACAGGGATGGCTACGCCGAAAAAATTTAAGATGGCCCTGAATGGCTGCCCCAATTCATGCGTGGAGGCGCAACTAAACGACCTGGGTATCATTGCTGTCCAGGACGGGTACTGGCTTTACCTTGGAGGCAAAGGAGGACGTCAAGCCCAATTGGGTACTCGGCTGGACATGGTTATCAAGGAAGAGTATCTAGTCGAAACTGTCGAACGGATAGTTAAGGGCTATCTTCAGGTTGCCCAGAACGAGCGACTGGCTGAAGTTATTAACCGGATGGGCCTTCTGCCATTCCTGAAGGTAGCACTGGCATGGAGTAGTGAAGGAATCAAGACGTGCATAGGCGCACGGTATTGTAAAAACGGTGTTGGTGATGTCCATACTATAGCGGAGCGCCTAGTCTCCTCCGGCAATTTACAAGGAAATATTACTATAAGTGGTTGCGGTAACGCATGTGCTGTGGACAACGAAGCACATTGTAATGTTGTTATTTTGAAAGATAGACTATGGGTATATAACAACGGCGATATGGATGTTGTTGATACGGACCAGTTACCTGAGTATCTTAAAAGAAAGGGTATTTTAAAATAACTCCAATCTGAGTTTAACAGAGAAGGGGTGTTGGGGTGAATAGGTTGAAAGTCCTTTTCCATGTTAACGAATCTGGCAGATGGCAAAGGGTTCTCGTGAACATCAGTAATTTTTTAAATGATGTTGGGCAAGGAAATGCTGACATCGAAGTAGTGGCCAACGGTGAGGCGGTTTCTATTTTCGGGAACAGGTGCCTCCTGGCCGGAGGTAACGGTCAGGGGGCAAGCTGCGGGACAGCTAATGGATCGCTGGTGGAGCAGATGAAGAAGTTATCGGAGATGGGAGTAAACTTTGTAGCGTGCCGGAACGCTCTCAAAGGCCAGTCTATCGATGAGGACAGCCTCCCCAACTTTCTGACAGTTGTACCAGCCGGCATAACAGAAATTGCCAGGAAACAGGCTGAAGGGTATGCCTACATCAAGCCTTGATTATGTGTCCACATGGAGGGGAAGTGAGAAACTTCCCCTTTAATGTAATTTGAACATGCAGCAATAAAAAAAGGCACGATCCAGCACAATAAGGGAGTAGTAAAATCGTTGTATTCTGATTTCCGAATACCCTGGTTTATTCCTGGTTGTCGCGGCCGTTTCATTTTGACTAAGGCAAGGTGGTGACGACAGCCTCGTTTGAATATGCTGATGTTCCCGCTAGATTGAAGGCCAGTACCCGGTAGGTGTAGGTGGTGTTGGCCTCGACATGGGTATCGGTATAGGCCGTTGCTCCCACCATCAGGGTGGTGACCCGCAAAAAAGGCCCGCCTCCCGTCCGGCGCTCCAGAACGAACCCGTCTTCATCCGCAGCGTTGTTTATCCAGTTAAGTTCAACCTGCCTTGGCAAAGCCGCCGTGGCCGTCAAACTTGATGGGGCTTCCGGAGGAGTTACAGGAAAGGCCGGGCGAACATCAACAAGGGCCATCATCCCGCCGGGGTAATCGTCGGTATTGACCAAGTGCAAAAGATCCCGGTCGTATAGATAATGCTCACCCTCCGGGGGCGTGAAGACCAGGTCGGCGCTCTGCCCGGCGCCTAAGGTTATCGCGTTCTTATCGTAAGTAGCGTCAAGCAAGGGACTGCGGCGGGGCCGGCCGTCCTCGGCCACAACGCGCGCCGGCCCTTCCTGGAAGGCCAGGGTGTGGGCTAGGAAGCCAGCATTAATTAAGCGGAGCAGTACCCGCTGGCCGACAAGGACAGGGACGCGGGAGGTGAGGGGTTGCGTGGATGTATCGGGTGGGGCCACACAGTCCGGGAAGGGGCGCCCGTTTACCAGCCAATACTGCGGGGCGTAGTTCAACGGGTTGTATACGGCGCCGGTGGCGATAACTTCGTGCGCCGCGCGGTCGAATTCGCTGAGCAGAATAACAGCCTCAACGTCGTAACCACTCCCGGTATCTGCCCCGTAGGCGGTATAATAGTTCGGGCTGGCAGGGTCGTCCCAGCCGGCCGGCCTTACGATGAGCGCGCCGTACAGGCCCATCTGGACCTGACGCTCGGGACTGGTGCCGCTTTCATAGCGAAAGGTACCCGGGCGGTAGGCGGGAAAACTATAGACCACACTCCTTCCTGGCGCGGCGAAGCGAGTGAGCGAAACCAGCCGGCCGCCGGCGTCGAGGACCGGTTCCGGGGCAATCTCCTGCCCCGGAAAAGTAAGAGAGACTGGTTCGTTCAGCATGTTATGAAGCGTTATTTCTACTACATCGCCGACCGTGGCTGCAAGCACAGGTCCCGGCACTTGAGGCGCGGCGGTCGGACTGGTAGCTAGACCCCAGATATCGGCGGGGAAACCACCGGGCAGCGAAACAATGCCCGGACGTGCCCAGAGTTCTATGCTTACCAGCATACCTTCATCTCCTTTCGCGAGTACTATTTGCACGGCTGTTTCTTTGCAGCCTGCCGACCTCCGGCCCGAGAGTACCGACCGGGAAGATGCCGATCATCGTCATCATCCCCCCGGGGAATTCGCCCCAGTTGGTGATCTGCGGTTCGGAGTGGGAGTGGAGCATAAAGTAGTACTCGCCGGTCACGTTGAGAGAAGTTACTCCTCTGGGTATGTCACCCTTTTGCCCTAAGTACGGGCTGCCACTCCACATGGTCCACCCGACGTCACCAATCGCCTGGTTCCGCAGGTTGGGGATCGGGGTGGGGATCGGGTTGGTCACCGGGTCATATCCCAGGCCGTCCCACTGGAAGATCTGGTCGTAGGTCTGGCCGGGACCCACTAACACCGTGAAGTGTTTGTGCGATAGGTCCTGAGTGCCGTTTCTTAGCAGCCGCCCGTCCAGCGCGACCACCCGGGTATGGTTCCCGTGGGGGTGTAGCGGGTGGGCATCGCAGCCAGCGCCTATATAGCGTATAAGGACCCGCTCGCCCGGTTCCGCCATAATCATTGAGCCGTATGGCTGCTGGGGAAGATAGGTCGCTCTATCGGGCAACATCGTATCGGGGGCGCAGCGCCCGTTAATCGTCCAGTAGCGAGGTCTGTAAGTGCTGGGCCGGTAAGGTTTGCCCAAGCGGACGGCTTCGTGTAGCACCGGGTCTATCTCCGCGACCACCAGCAGGTATTCGCGGTCGAATTCGGTGTCGGTTTCCGGGCCGTAGGCGGACCAGGTGGCCGGGTCGAGGGGGTCGAAGCCGGCCGGGCGAACGATAATGGCCCCGTAGAGCCCCATCGGCACTTGTTTGTTAATCTCCGTACCGCTGTGGTAAATATAGGTGCCCGGCTGGCTGGCCACGAAGCGGTAAATGACCGTCCCCTGTGGGGGTGCGTAATCGGTGAGGGACATGAGGCGCCCGTTTTCGTATATGGGCCCGACCGGTACCGCGCCACCGTTGGTCAGCCTGAACACCCCATTCTGGCCGGGGAACATTAGGGAAACTTTCTCGGGCAGTTCGTTGGTCAGTTTAATGGTGACGGTATCACCCTGGTTAACAATAATGGTCGGCCCGGGCAATTGGGCAGCCCGCCCCTTTTCATTCCGGTAGCCCCAGATGTAGATACTCGCCCCGTCGGGGGTGATGATATATCCGTCAACAGCGCGCAGGTGGATGGCCGGCGACCCGATGGCTGTAGCTTGTGTTGGCATGCATCCTCCCTCCTGGAAGTTGGTTGGGGGACCCCCGGCCGGTCCTGCGTTTAAAAGCCGGGCCCCGGCTGGGGCGGCAGGGTTCCGGCAGGGTATACAACAACGTGGGTCATCATCCCGCCGGGGGTAGCTCCCGCATTGGTGTTTTTATGGTAGCCCCTGTTGAAGAGCGGGTAAAGCGCCGGTTGTTGAGGTTCAATGATGACGTCGACCGTCTGCCCGGCGCCGAAATAGAGAACGTCCCGCCAGTGGGAAAGGTCCTCCCCGTGCAGCCCGCGCAACAGTCGGGCATCCCGGCCAATGATCCGCAGCGGCAGCCCGAGAATGGTGATGGCATGCTCTTCAAAACCGAGGTTTATGAAGCGCAGGAGCACCTTTTCCCCGGCGTTGGCCTGAATTAGGGCATGATAGGGTTGTTGGATGAGGTCGTCATCCGGCGCCGTATGCAGCGTGTCGGGGTAGGCGCGGCCGTTGATCAACCAGTAGGCCGGGCGGTATTCGCTCCAGTCGAACTCCTGGACCCTGTGCACCTGGTCGTGGGCCACCGGGTCGAGCTCCGATATCAGTAAAAAGTACTCCCGGTCGAATTCGGTTCCCGTACCCGCGCCGTACGCAGTTTTAAATAGCGGATTCGCAGGGTTGTAGTCGGCGGGACGGGCGATCAACGGCCCGATCATACCCATCTGAATGTGTTCCACCGGTTCAAAGTGGCAGTGGTACATATAGGTGCCGGGATCCCCGGGCTCGTAATAATATATGAGATCGCGCCCCACAGGTACCGCAATTGACGTCTCGGGAACGCCGTCCCACAACGGTATCTGGTTGGGGAAGCCGTGCCAGTGGATGGTGTGGGAGTCGTCGAGGTCGGGCCGTTGCGGCATCCCCAGGTTGGTAAGGGTCAGTTCAATCCGGTCGCCGGCTCTGACATCCAGGAGCGGCGCGGGTAACGTTGCCTTCCCCCGGCGCGCGAAGATCGCGTTTTCGGGGACCCCGGTCAGGTCCACGAAACCGAAGATATAGTGGACCGAGCCGTCGGGCATGGTGATGAAACTGTCGGTTGCCCCGTAATGCACCCGGACGAGCGTCACGTAAACTCCTCCCTGGTGAAAACATTTAGCGGGCCTCGTCGGCGCCGATGTCCACCCCGGCCCCCTGGGGTCGCGGCCGGTCGTCGAAATCGGTTAGCGGCGCGTTATAGATATTGCCGTTCACGACGAGGGTAGTGGTGCCCCGGTCGATGACCGGCGAATTCGGTTTCAGGTGGTAATCGCCCTGCAGTTGCGGTTCGACTGTTATAATTTTAACAGTCTTGAAGTCCGGCTCCATATTGAAGGCTACGGCCGTGACGGTGGTATCATAAGGCCTCACGAACGACGGGTTTACACCAACAATGTTGGTAGGAACGGGTACGCCGTACGGTTGCGACAGGCTGCAGTAGCGCGGGCTCAGCACCTCGGGTGCCGGGGTACCGAAGACCTCGAGATCAATTACATTTACCGGGTTCGGGTCGGCCGGTGCGCCGATGCCGGCGATACCGCCGCGGCCGCCGTTCAGGGTCTGATCGTACCAACCGGCCCGGTTATCCCAGAAGATGTTGTTGAAGAGGACCGGGTTGCTGAAGGTCGGGGCGTCTGGTGGCAGGCTGGCCTGGAAGGCGGCGCTGTTCGCCTCGCTGACAAGGCCCGCCCCGTGCGGCCGGCCGTCGCTGTCTTCGGCGGTGGCGGTGGTGATGTTCTTGGCGATGGTGTTGTTGACGATTACCACGTTGGACGCATCGTCGAGGGCAATCCCCCCGCCGAGGTCGGTGGAGACGTTGTTAGTGATGATGTTGTTATAGATGTTGATGCGGTGAGTACCTGCCCGGAGCAGGCGGATCCCGCCGCCGTCGTCGTTGGCCAGGTTGCCCTGGACGAGGTTGTTGTAAATGTCCACCGCCCCGGAACCAGGCGCAAGGGTAGCCGGCGGGATTGGCTGTTCGCCGCCTACAAAGATGCCCGCACCCTCGTCAAAGGAAGCGTTAAAAAGGAACTTGTTGTGGTGGATGCGCCCGCCGTGACTCAGCCCGAAATGCGAGAGGCCGCCGCCGTATTCAGCGGAGTAGTTGCCGCAGACCTCGTTGTGGTCGAATTCATACCCGTCGGCGCCGGTGAAGATCCCCACGCCGCCGGCCAGGCTGATGCCGCCGTTATTTAGGATGCGGTTGTGGTGGATGTGCACGCCGTCATTTTGGTTGTCACCGGCGTAGGGCCTGCCGATGGTGATCGCGCCCCCGAAGCCGCCGCCGTTGCTCATGATGACGTTGTTGCTGATCTCGAGGTAGCGACAGTAAGCGTTGGCCACAACGCCCCCGCCTTCTTCGCCCCGCGCACCGGTGATCGTCAGCCCGTCAATTTGCGTCGTAAACGCGGGGCCGAAGGTGCCATCCTTGGCTACTACCGTGATGACCTGGCCGCGCGGTATCTCCTGAGGCCCGTCAAAGGTAATGGCGGCGAGCTTTGTTTCCCATTGCTGCCGGTAGCTGGCGAAGAAGCGCCCGTCCAGCCTGGTAACCCAGGCCCCCATGCCCTGGAGTTTCACATTCTTGTAGATAACCGGGCTCTCGTAGTAAACGCCGGGATTGATAATCACCAGTGACCCCGGCGCGGCGCGGTCGATGGCCGCCTGGATGGTCGTACGGGGGGTGACGTTTACGATCGGGGGATCGTAAATCCCGGGGACCAGGACGTGGATGGTGATTCCCAATGTACCGGGGATACCGGCACTCGAGGTTATCACCATCTGGGCCGGGCCAGCAGCGAAGCTTGGCGGCACGTATGCCAGGATAAAGTTATCACGCCAGGCCAGGACACGGATGGCTCTGCCGTTAAGCGTCACTGTTCCTGGATGGGCACCGAAGTTACGCCCCCTGATGAAGATCAGGCGGTTGCCGGTCAAAGTCACGTAGACAGGATTAACGCTCCCGATCTCCGGTGCGCCGGTTGCCTGGCAGAGCGGCGGCCGCGAGAATTGCGCCCCCGGTCTTCCCACGAAGGCGGTGATGGGGAAAAGGGCGACGTCGGCATAGGTGGTTTTCCCCGGCCAGACATCGAAGACCATGGTCAAGGTCTGGTAGTTGGGATTATATCTTATATTGGGCCGGCCGGGATCGCCAGGGTCGTTGCCGACAACCAGGTACATCCCCGGGGCCACGCCGGAGGGAGTAGGTACGTTGCGGGTATAAGTGGACGGTAAGAGCACCTCAAAGATGCCGTTGGCGTCCGAATGAACGGTGGTGATCAACCGTCCCGTATAGTCCCGGATGCCGACCGGTGTATAAGGAATGCCGCGCTTTTCGCCGTAGTAGATGAAATCCGGGTCGGTTTCGATATTTACGTCGTCGAGGAGGAAGCCGACGATGCGCCCCGGCACCGGAACATCGGTATACAGGAAGAAGTCCGCCACTGCGTTTTGCCCTGGACTGACGGTTACTATTTTAGTATCGTATTTGTCGCCATAGTAAGGGGGCGGGGGCAGGCGGAACAGAGCCGCATCAGTAGCGCTGGCGGGTTGGTCCCGAGTGGTCGTCGAAAGAGCGACAAACCGGTCGCCCTGGCCGGTGTTCACCGCGCCGGGGTCGAGCACCTTGTACAGCGGTTTCGGGGAACCATCTGGCAAAAGGTTATACGGGTCGGCGGGTGGGACCACCTGCACAAGGTAGGTTCCTGGTGGGAGCGGCTTTTCCACGGCGCCTGGGGCCCCGAAGTAGGGATCGAAGCAAGTCGCGAAGGAGTAACCGCCGTCAAAGACGCCGTCCTTGATCTGGTTGGAGGCGTTGGGTACTTCGATGCAGCCCGGGTCAACGCTCCCGTCGGGCCGCACGCAGCCGGTTGGATGTTGCCAGGCGTCGGTCTGCACGGAGTTAATCAGCGTGGTGCTGCCGTCGTCATTCAGCCGGTAGAGGTTGACGGTTACGTTGGGGATGCCCGGTTCGTAGTCTTCAGCCACCGCGTAGCGGGGGTTGAGTTCGTTGCGCATCGTCGCGTAATAAACGATTCCCGAGATGCCCCCGTGGAGTTCGTCGTCAGGTGTTCCCACGAGCCCGTCCGGTCCCGGTAGCGGGTATTCCCGCATCCCCCAATCGATGCGGTTCGTTTTCGCCGCCCACGTCAGGACCGCCAGGGTAAGGGCGCGGGGATGGGTCGTAGTGGGCCGCGGCGGGGTGATCCCGTAATCGGGGGTAGCGGTCGCGGCCGTGCGCCCGAACCGGTCGAAGCCCAGTTCCGCCACGGCGAACCGCTCGAGTTCGAAAACTTCGTTGAAAGAGTAGCGACCGTCGAGATCGGTTACGGTGGCATACTGCCCACTGCCGTCTTTGAAGCGCGTGCCCACGGGAACATGGGGGATACCTTCCTCGATATAGTTCCCGGCGGCATCCGTATCGCGTACGCCGTTGCCGTTCTCGTCCCTGAATACCATGCCGCTGATCCAGCCGAACCAGCGCGGGATCCCGATATCGCCCATAGCAATCGTTTCACCCGCGGCGATCTGGACAGTACGGAAGGAGATGATGTGGTCGAGGGGTTCATCCCAGATGGCCATCTGGTAGAGGCCAGCAGGAACGTTGGTGATGGTAAAGGTTCCGTCAGGGTTGCCCCGGCCGGTATAGACCTGCTCGTCGGTGCGGCCGATATCGGTAAGAGCGATCCAGGGCCGGTCGACGGGCCCGCCGAGGGTCAGGGGTCTGACCGGCGGTGTGAACTCGATGATCGTACGGACGCGGCCGGTGATGGTGCCCGTTCCCGCTCCTGGGGCGAACTCCTTCGGTCTGACAAAACCGAACCAGACGAGGGGTGCCTTGAAACCCTCGCGCGGGCTGTACCCGTCGTTGCCTTCTTCAATCCAGGCGTCAATTACATGGGTACCCTCGATGGTTGTGGTCTGGATCCAGTCGCTGCCGTCGGGCGGGATCGCCTGCACCCCGTACTTGCCCGGCGGCAGGTTTTCAATGACGGCGTCGCCGTTTTCATCCGTCCGGATTATGCCGCCGGTGTTCGGCACCGGGATCGGTTTCCCGTCCGGACCGATAATCAGGTTGCCGACGGCGTCCCGCTTGTAAACCGTTCCGAGGGGGTTGCCGAAATAGTCGACCGTAACCTCGCCGGCGGCATCTGCAAGTACGATGCGGAACCCCGGCAGGCCGTGCTCGAGGGGGAAGTCATCCTCGCCGTTGACCGGGTGGATGTCTTCGAAAACGTGGACGCGGATTTTGGCAAGCGGCAGGGGGTGGGGCTGCAACTCGACGGTCAGCGTGCTGTCACGCGTCAGATTGATCCAGTTACCCCCGAGCTTGTAGCCGGGAGCCAGGACGGAGACGAGGTATTTGCCGGCCGGCAGGGAGACGGTGGGTTGCCTGGAGTCCCCCGTGGCCACGACCGCACTGTGACTGGCGCCGGGCTTCAACGAAGGCCAGTTGGCCGGATCGGGGTCGAAAGGATTCCCCACGTTGTCCTGGTTGACGATAAATTTGAAATTCGTTATGCGTATACCTGTACCTACTTGCGAGACAGTTACTGTGAGTTGAAAAATGCCTATTTGTTTAGTGGGACTTCTATTGGATATTACTGGTTGCTTTGTAATAATATCCATATTGTCCCAACCTCCAGTTAAAACTCTGGATTATCTTATTCTTATTATTATAAATTGGTTACTGAGGGTAGAGATAGAGTTATGATTGTGGTAGGGATAGTGGTGCTGATCGTACGGCTGGTACAAGAGCCCGGTGGCGGACGGCGGACAGGCAGTCCTATAGATATGAAATAGAACAGGGAGGCGATACCGCTTCCCTGTTTACGATTTTGCCTTATAGTACTTTTTGGCAAAAGCCGCCCCAAGCTATTTTACTGGGGCGGGATTTGCGGCTCGGAAAAGGACGGTGGTTGCGGGTCATGCAGGGAGGACCCCACATAGTTGCCGGGTGTGGACAGGTTAAAAAAGAGCCGGGCATCCTTGTCCACACCCC
>NZ_PVXL01000015.1 GCF_002995805.1 Neomoorella stamsii | reverse complement strand
TTTCTTTTGCACCTCATTCATTCGGTTTCTCGCCTCCTGGTTGGTTTGTTTGTTTTGGTCTATTATTTTTTTACCAGGAGGCTTTTTTATTGGCAACACCTACCTTACATCATTACAGGAATGCTCTAGATTTACTTAGGCGCCGGCACTGAGGTCGTTCTCGTTAACGCGGCTGACGGCGTTAACGGGATGTACCTGCAGGCTGCCAATGGCCTGGGCGACGTCGTAGACATCCTGGTCACTGGCAGAAGGTTTGACGCGGCTGTAGGAGCGCACCCGGTAAACGGGTTGCCCAGTAGCGTCAGTCCCCGTCTGCACCTGCAGGCGTAAGGTGGTGGCCAGTGGGGTGCTGATAACGGCCATTTTTTTCACCTCCTTTCGGACAGCCATAGCATAGCATGGTTGCCTGCAAAAACGAACTAATGTTTGCACACGATTACGAGCTAAAACCTGTCGTTAATCGCTAATACCGGCTGCTAAGGAAAGCCAATAAAGCATAAAAACGAAAGCAGGAATATCGTACCAGGCGGATTACCTTAATATTTATTGTTCTTGACTTTCACGTCCAAATACGCGATAATTTAAACGAAAACAACAACGTATTTATTTACGCGTAAATGCATATCATTTAGAAAGGAGGATTTTTCAGTGGGAGGCTTCGTACCGGTTATGAAAGGTAAGCCGCTTTTCTCCAGCGACCAGATTGTTAACATCAGCGATTTACAGCGCAAATGGCGCAGTGTCGTAGAACCAAAATTGCATGAGATGCCCTTTTTAATGATGTTTTCCGGTTCCGAACCCAGGGCAACTATTTTAAGCTATGACAAATTTAAAGAACTCTGGGAAAAGGTTGCTGAAGCCGCGGAACTGGAAATAAAATTGGAACTACTTTGCCGTATACTCGAAAATGAAAAGGGCGGCCAGGCTTTGGTGCCCCTTGCTGAGGTAATTAAAAAGGCCGGTATAACCGCCGAGGATCTGGAGGCTGCTCCTGATGTCGACCTCGAAAATGATTGATCTTGTACCGGCCAATGTAAAGTTTTTTCCCGCGGCTGAAGCAGATTTCCTGGGATTGGATAAAAGCAGGCAGATAAAAGTAATTAAAGCCTTGCAAAAAATATCCCGGGCTCCCTCTGCATTTGGCAAAGAGTTGGAAAACCAGGCCGGCAGGCCCCTGGCAGGATACCGGAGCGTTTATGTAGATAACAGGTCGCTCCGGATTATATGGAAGGTTACGGAACTGCAGGTAATCGAGGTCGCCATCATAGCCGGCATAGCCGAACGCGAAGGAATGCTGGCTTATAAACTGGTTTCCAGGCGCAGGGAAGAATTGGAGAAGTTTATCAAAGAACTGGTTAAGTAATAACAGGTCTTAATAAAAGTGCTAAGTAGTATCTTATCAAATAATATTGTTGTGGTAGAATAGTTAACGGGAGGTGGCAAAGATGCAGGAAGTAATGCCAGGCATCATTGTTGACCCATTAATTAAAGGGGGTAAGCCGGTAATAAAGGGTACGCGCGTACCGGTTGAACTTATCGTAGGCAAATTAGCCGGGGGCCTTACTTATGAAGAAATTATGGCAGAATACGACCTCAAAAAAGAAGATATCCTGGCGGCACTGCGCTACGCAGCTAATATACTGGTGGAAGAACAAATAAGGGCGGTTTTGCAGGCCTTTCATATACAACATCGATTGACCATGTAATCCATTGACGCGTTTAACATATGCTGGTATTATTGTTCATAAAGTAAGCATAAGATATGTCGAAATAAATATAATGGAGCAGCCGGCATGGATAGCCATTACGCAGTCCTGGACTGCTTTCAAAGAAACGACAAGCTCACCCAGCGTGAGATCGCCCTCCGTACCGGCCTTTTCGCTTCCTGCGCTGCAGACCTGGCCGGTATAGACGGCCGCAACACCCTGGTAATCACCTGGCAGGCCGGGGAAGAGTACGTAGTATTGCATGGAATTGAAGTGGTGAATATAATCGACCGATTGTAGAGATAAGAGAGTATAAAGAAATTAAAAGGCACCCATAGTAACATATAATGGTATTTTGTGAGGTGGTCCCAGTGTTATCGGTGAAGAAAACAGTTGGCCATGATGGCAGCATAGCCATTGATGAAGCGTTAAAGATGGCTAAAATTCGGCCTGGAGATCTAGTTGAGATTATCCCTGCTACCAACAAAATCATTATCAGAGTTGTTAATAAACGGCAACAGGAAGGGGTAGTGAGGGCTGTTGCCGGGAAATGGAAAGATCGTCGTGACCTGGTCGACGATCTTTTGAAAATTCGGGAAGGACGAAGATGACCGCCCGGGAACAAGCCTTGAATAAATATGTTATAGATACTAATATCATCATTGATACCATGCAAGGCGTTGCTGAAGCCGTTAATTTTATGGAGAAAGTTGAAGTAGAAGAGGTTCAGGTATTTTATTCGGTAATTGTTGAAGCTGAATTATTTTCTTCCCACCTATTGACCGAAGAGGATATTGACCGAAGAGGATATTGACCGAAGAGGATAAAAAAGATTTAAGGCGTTTATTAAATCTGGGGGACATAATTGACGTCGATTCAAAGATAGCCCTAAAAGCAGGCGAACTACGTGCTCTGAGTAGGAAAAATTATAAACGCAAATTAAAGTTACCTGACGCTCTTGTAGCTGCCACTGCCATTATGTGTTCGGGAACTTTAGTGACACGCAATACTGACGACTTTAAGCATCTGTCTAAGCACGGGCTTTGCCTCTATAATCCTTTTGTACAGTCAGAAACAGTACCAAATGACACTAAAACCGGCCAAAATAATAAAGGCGATATTGGGAGACTTAAACCATGAAAGGCCTCATCCTCTCCGGCGGCAAGGGCACCCGCCTGCGCCCCCTTACATACACCACCACCAAGCAGCTCATTCCCGTGGCCAAGCGGCCCATTTTTTATTAAGGGAGCGACCACCATGTCCGTAGCCCGCGTCATTATCGAAAGTACCTGCGCCTCCGAACTGATACATAAAATCAAAACCCGCCGGGCCAGCGTAGCCGTCATCGGGCTGGGATATGTGGGGCTGCCGCTGGCGGTGGAAAAAGCCGGGGCGGGCTTTAATCTTGCAGGCATCAAGCCATGTAATTACATAAATAAAAGAGGCAATTCTAGTATGAATGTCGTAATCATCGGTACGGGATACGTCGGCCTCACCACAGGTGCGGCCCTCGCCTATCTGGGCCACCGGGTCACCTGCGTCGACAGGGACCCGGCCAAGCTGGAACTTCTCTATAAAAAGAAAAGTCCCATACATGAACACGGCCTGGAAGAACTGATGGCTCTGACCGGGCGGAACCTCCACTTTACCTGCCGGGTGCAGGAGGCCGTGGCAGATGCCGACGTCGTTTTAATTGCCGTAGGTACGCCGTCCAAATCCAACGGGGAAGCGGATACACAGTATGTGGAGGCGGCCGCCCGCGAAGTGGCTGAAGGCTTTGTGCCGGGCCGTCTTTATAACCTGGTGATAAAATCCACCGTGCCCATAGGCACCAACCGCAGGGTAAGCCAGGTAGTGAAACGGGTGCTTTCCGGGAGGGGCATGGGGGACAATACGGCTGTCCTGGTCGTTTCCAACCCCGAGTTCCTGCGGGAGGGCAGGGCCCTCCGCGACACTCTTTACCCCGACCGCATCGTGGTGGGGGCGGAACGACCGGAAGGAGTAGATATACTGCGGCGGCTCTACCAGCGCATCCTGGAGCAGACCTTCGATCCCCCTCCTTTCCTGCCTCGCCCGGAAGGTTACAATCTGCCTCCCCTGGTGAGCACCGATCCCACCAGCGCAGAAATGATCAAGTATGCCGCCAACGCTTTCCTGGCCCTCAAGATTAGCTTCATCAATGAGATCGCCGGGCTTTGCGAAAAGGTAGGGGCCGACGTCACGGAGGTGGCCCGGGGTATGGGGCTGGACCCTCGCATCGGCTCCCCATTCCTTGCCGCGGGCCTGGGGTGGGGAGGGAGTTGCTTCCCCAAAGATACTGCTGCGCTCCTGGCCATGGGGGAAGAGCACGGTTATACCATGCCTATCGTGGCGGCTTGCCGGGAGGTAAACTTGCGGCAGAGATATAGGGTGGTAGAAAAACTCCAGGAAGCACTGAAGGGAGTACGGGGCAGGGTAGTGGGCGTGCTGGGCCTTGCCTTCAAGCCCGGTACTGACGATGTGCGGGAGTCTCCTGCCCTTGACGTAGTGAGGATTCTCGCTGAGCGGGGCGCCCACGTGCGGGTCCACGACCCGGTAGCCCTGGCCAACGCGCAGCGGGCATTGGAAGGATTAGAAGTGGAGTTTTTCCAGGATCCCTACGCCCTCGCCCAGGGGGCCGAAGCCCTGGTGCTGGCAACAGAGTGGCCCGAGTACCGGCACCTGGACCTGGACCGCCTGGCCGGGATGATGCGCACCCCAGTACTGGTGGACGGACGCAACCTTTTCGACCCTAAAGAAGCCGGGCGAGCGGGATGGACCTATCTGGGGGTGGGCCGGTGAGATCGGTTCTGGTAACAGGAGGGGCCGGTTTTATAGGTAGCCATCTTGTCGACCGCCTTTTAGCCGAGGGGTGGCGGGTTATGGTCGTAGATAACTTCGATCCCTTCTATGATCCAGCTGTTAAGCGCAAGAACATAGCGCCCCACCTGGAATACAGCAATTATACTCTGGTTGAATTAGACATAAGAGATATGGATACTCTCCGGGAGCGCCTCTCAGGGGAGTACGATGTGATAGTTCACCTGGCAGCTAAGGCCGGTGTCCGTCCTTCCATTCGCGATCCTATCGACTACCAGGAAGTGAACGTCCGCGGCACCCAGAACCTGCTGGAGCTGGCCAGAGAATGGGGAGTGAAGCAGTTCGTATTTGCGTCTTCCTCCAGCGTCTACGGGGTGAACCCCAACGTGCCCTGGCGGGAGGACGATTGCGTGCTCCTGCCCATCAGCCCCTACGCCGCAACCAAGGTGGCCGGGGAGCTTTTAGGCCACGTCTACAGCCATTTGTACGGCATCCGGTTCATCGCCTTGCGCTTTTTCACCGTCTACGGCCCGCGGCAGCGGCCGGACCTGGCC
The DNA here is from genome assembly GCF_002995805.1 of Neomoorella stamsii. Taxonomy (GTDB): domain Bacteria; phylum Bacillota; class DSM-521; order Neomoorellales; family Neomoorellaceae; genus Neomoorella; species Neomoorella stamsii. Next base: position 11,529 of record NZ_PVXL01000015.1, on the reverse strand, counting down.
GTCTACAAGTTCGCCCGGTTGATGCTGAAAGGAGAGCCAGTGCCGGTCTACGGCGACGGCAGCAGCCGCCGGGACTATACTTATATAGATGACATCATCCAGGGCGTCCGCGCAGCCATGAACTACAACGCCACCCCTTATGAAGTGATCAACCTGGGGAACAACAGTACCGTGAGCCTTCTTGAAATGATTAACGCCCTGGAAGAAACCCTGGGGGTAAAGGCGAAACTTGAGTTCCTCCCCCCGCAACTTGGGGATGTGCCTCAGACGTGGGCTTCTATCAATAAGGCGGAGCAGTTAATGGGCTATATTCCCAAAACAGAGTTCAAGTGTGGTATTGAACATTTCAGCCAGTGGCTTTGTTCATGACAAACCCTTTACGAAATGGGGGTATCCCTATGAAGATACTTATTATAACTGGAATCTTTCCTCCAGATATAGGCGGTCCAGCAACCTACGTACCACAGGTGGCAACTGGCCTTGCTCAAAGGGGACATCAAGTCACCGTTCTGACTTTAAGCGACCATATAGACTATGATGATAGGGGATACCCATTTCAAGTGGTACGCCTTTCTCGACGGCAGTTTAAATTATGGCGATGGTTGTATACGGTGATTTGCATCGTCCGGGAAGGAAGAAATGCGGGCGTATTATTCATAAATGGGCTGGCCTTGGAGGCGAGCGTAGCCAACTTTCTCCTGCGTAAACCAATGGTCCTGAAAGTAATTGGGGATTTTGCCTGGGAAAGGGCAAGGGGGAGAGGTTGGGTGGAAGATGATTTTGAGGACTTCCAAAAGAAGCATTATGATTTGAAAGTTGAGGCCTTAAAGGCTCTAAGGGCGTGGTGGACCCGTCGCGCTGACCGGGTTATCACCCCTAGCCGTTACCTTGCCAATTGGATTGGCCGCTGGGGGGTGCCCGAGGAAAAGATTATCACCGTCTATAATGCGGTGGAATCTCCAGGTGACCTTCCACCGGTTCAGATTCCCTTACAAACCAGTTTAAAGGTTGTAACTGTTAGTCGGCTTGTGCCATGGAAACGGATAGATAAGGTGATAGAGGTTATTGCTGGCTTAGATGGAACCGGACTGGTTATTGTCGGGGACGGCCCAGAACGCGGACGCCTTGAGAAGTTAGCAACTGCTTTGGGAGTTACAGATCGTATCTACTTCACCGGAGCACGCTGCAAGGAAGAGACGCTGGCTTTTATGGCTGCATGTGATGTATTCGTACTCAATTCTATTTATGAAGGCTTGCCACATGTAGTACTGGAAGCAATGATCCTGGGCTTGCCAGTTGTAGCTACAGCCGTGGGAGGTACGCCTGAGGTTGTGGAAGACGGGCATAACGGTTTATTGATCGAACCCGCGCGTGATATTAGCATGTTGCGTAAAGCTCTTTTGACTATGTTTAGACCATACGATCGACTACGTTTTATAGATGGTGTCCAGGAGACATCTACTCGTTTTGCTCTAGAACGGATGATTGATGATACTGAAAATATTTTGATGTCTGTGGTTAAGGGGTAATTCTAGTTATGAGTGCGGAAGCTAACTTGGTTCTCGAACTCGTTTCGCCAGGTGGTGGGTTAGTACTTGACCTTGGCGGCGGGAGTGGTATTTTACGAGATTCTTTGGAAAAAATGGGGTATTACTATGTCAATGTGGATATTCAGAGGTTTGACAATGGGGAACCGACCGTAATCGCTGATGCTCAGGAATTACCATTTAAGAATAATAGTTTTGATGTTATTATAAGCAAAGATTCGCTGGAACATTTCGCGCAGCCATGTGAAGTTATTAAGGAAATATACCGTGTTTTAAAGCCAGGGGGGAGATTTATTGTTTGGGTTCCTTTTATGCATCCTTTTCATGGAGATGACTTCTATCGATATACACCTCTAGGTTTACGCCATTTACTTCGTGGTTTTGAAATAACTTTACTTGATAGCCCTTTTGGTGTTTTTTCGTTATTGGGGTCACTTATTTCTGAAGTACTGAGGCGTTTGGGCTTCAGCTTTGCGATACCATTTTTAAGACGGATATCTTATTGGTTTGATACCTGCTTTAGCCGCCAACAAGGAAACATTAGGAGCTTTGCAGCCGGTTATCGTATCGTTGCATTTAAAGGCGAAGTGACCAGGTAATAAGTAAATCCCCGAGCTGATGTAAAAGGGAGAGAACTATGGGTAAACTGGAGTTAGCAAACCTGAATGAGATCTTGTGTTGTCCTAAGTGTCGCGGAGATTTACGTATGACTTTAGAGTAAGAAGTGTTTTGATTGTTTTAGATGCCATCTTCACTACCTTTGGAAGGAAGGATTCCCATCATGCTTTTAAAGGTGCGTTTCCATTGCCGGACGGTTTGTTAGCACTATATGTACCCACCATTCCACTACTACCGCAGTTGTGCACCATTTTCCTGCAGTAGGTCGATATTTCTCAGGACACTGCGAAAATGATCATATCAACGCGTTTATGCCAGCTACGCTTAAATTTTTCTGTGAACGTGCAGGCTTCGAGACGATTGAGGTATCGCCATTCTATTCAGAAATTTTGGCGTTATTTAATCACATACCATTTGCTAATCGACTAGTCCAATGGCTGTATAGTATGTTGGAAAAAAGCCAAAGGATTAGAGATGCCGAGGCTGCAACTCGTCGTATGTAAATTGTCCGGGTACTTTGCGTTTAAGCACGAATAAGGTGAGCGAAGGAGAGGATGATCCTTTGGATAAGGACATATTATCGACTCTTCTCGAAATCTTGTGCTGCCCTCGGTGTGAGGGCGATTTAAGCCTGACATCGGACGCAAGTGGCCTTGACTGTGTACAATGCCGGCTGCGTTACCCTGTTGAGGATGGTATTCCCATTATGCTTGTAGAGCGGGCACTCCCTCTTATTGGTAACCTTGCGGAAAAGGGGGAGTAGGAGTATTCCAGTTAGGTATCTATTGCGCGAAGTATACAGTAGGCTCGCCAGCCGGCAGTTTGTCCGCGATGTTGGAGCATTAACGGCCGCCCAGTTTGCCGGAGCAGTATTAAACTTCATCCAGGGTATCCTGGTCGCCCGCTGGCTCGGACCGGACCTTTACGGGCTCGCCGGGCTGGTGATGAGCTATCCGGGCTTGGTATATACTTTCTTTGATGCGCGGTCAAGCGAGGCGTCGGTCAAATACCTGAGTGAATTCTCCGCAACGGGCGAGCGGGACCGGGTGCTGGCGGTATGCAAGCTGGGCTATACAGTGGATTTTGCCATTGCTGCTCTGGCGTTTGTCGTGGTACTGGCTACTGTCCCCTGGGCGGCTGAGCGGGTGGCACACCGGCCGGAGGTGGCGTGGTTTATTGTTGTCTACGCCATGGCGTTCATACCCAGGGCTTTCGTTGGCACTTCCCACGCTGTGCTGACAACCAAGGGGCGGTTCTCCACGATTGCATGGATAGATCTTGCGGTAAACGTCTTGCGGGTGGTAATAATATTGGCTTTGGTTCTGGCGGGCTGGCAGGTTAAGGGAGTTGTTTGGGGCAACGCTGCGGCGATGATTGCTACAGGAGTGCTTTACGGGACGGCGGCGCGTAGAACGCTTCGGTACACATGGGGCATGTCCTGGTGGCGGGGAAGCTGGCAGGCCCTCCGGGGCCGTCGCCGGGAGGTGCTTAGTTTCTTAGCCTATAGCGATCTCAATGCCCTGGTTGGTATGATTCCCAAGCAACTAGACCTCGTGCTCTTGGGATACTTTCGCGGGCCAACTGAGGTGGGGTATTACAGATTGGCAAAAAGTTTGTCGGGGGCAGTGGGGTATCTTGTGGGCCCGCTCCAATCAGTTATTTATCCCGAACTGGCCAAGCGGCATGCCGCTGGCAATAGCGAGGAGCTTCGTAGTAGAACACGCCAGCTTGCCACGCGGGTTGGCCTCCCCCTTGGCACGATGGTTATTTTGGGAGCGGCACTATCGCCGCTGATCCTGCCACCGTTAGTTGGAACCATATTTCTACCTTCCGTTCCAATACTTCAGATATTTTCGATAGGCATGGCTACATGGTTGTATCTTTTTTGGTTGCGCCCATTTTACCTGGCCCAGGGCTGGATTAAAACGTGGGTTAAGGGAATGGTTTTAGTTAGTTTAGCTTGTCTGGCTCTTTGGCCCGCGGTAACACCGCTCTTCGGAGCTGTAGGAACCGCGGCTGTCTGGAGCATCACAATGTCGGTTGGTTATCTGGGCCTCTATTTAGGCTCTGTCCGCAGACCTTCAAGGTAGAAAAGTAAGGAGCACTATGATGACGATCTCGAAGTGGGATAGTTATACGGAGCAATTAGTGGGGGTTACAGCTACTGACGGCCAGTTGCTAAGGCAACTCGCACGCGGGCTTGTGTTAGACGTTGGCTGTGGTCTAGGCGGGCATCTTAGAGAACTGGATAATGCTACGCGGAGAGTCGGCGTAGATCCCGGATTGCCCGGGCTGAAGCGAGGGAGCCAGATGCTTCCTGGGGTGGCTTTCGTCTGCGCCAGCGGATACCAGTTGCCTTTTTCATCACGTACGTTTGATACAGTGCTCTGCATCGATGTAATTGAACACGTGGAACGTCCCCAGGAGCTCTTGTTGGAAATAAGGCGTGTTCTCAAGCCAAATGGTGTACTATTTCTTCAAACCCCGAACTATCCGGTTAAGAAGCTCTACGACTTTTGGCATTGGGTACGCCGAAGTAGACCCAGTTTGGCTGATGATACTACACACATTAGTAAGTTTAACGTTTCGAAAATAGAAAGGCTTGTTAAGGCGGTTGGTCTCGAAGTAAGTCTCGTAAAAGGAAGGAATTTACCATTTCAAGAAATTATTTATTATCCAAAAGGGTTGTATACTAATCAAACATTAGTTCATATTGCACAAAAGATAATTATTGTAGCAAACAATAAGTAAAGATGGCTTTTTACTAAAGAAGTCGGAAATGGGTACGGCCTCTATTGCTGGTGTGGCGTGCAAACCGATAGTATGATCTGCGTGATAACTTGACGCTGCGAATGCTAAGTGGGGTCGCTATAGAGTTTAGAGAAGGGTTTGGAGATGACATGGGGAGTAAGGGTGGTTGTTGTTGATGAAGGTTTGTTTTCTCGGTGGCGCCCGTTACGGACGGCCGCTGGATTCAACCAGCGAAAAGAAGTTTAAAGCTCTAGAGGCTCTTGGTGACGTTTTTGTCATCGGATTCTCTCACGATGGCAGGCCACGGCGCTTCAGCCAGCACGCATATTTCTACCTGCTGCCGACGTTGCCTCTCCCAGTGCTGCGGTATCTGGAGATGCTTGTCATCGGCCCGGTATTGGCCCTTTGGCTTATCTTCCGGCGCGGGGTGCGCGTCCTTGTCGCCCAAAGCCCATACGAAGGCTTCGCCGCCGCCCTGGCCAAGCGGCTGGCCCGAGTTGCCGGCCGGCGGGTGGCCCTGGTTGTGGAAAATCACGGCGATTTCGAGGAATCACTCTTCATGCAGCGGCGGATTCTTCTACCTGGTCTCTACCGCTTTTTAATGGGCGCCGTCGCCGGTTATGCGTTGAATAACGCCGACTTATTGCGGGCCGTATCCTTCTCCACGAAGAGGCAACTGGAACGGTGGACATCGGGCAAGCCAATTCACCAGTTTATGGCCTGGACGGACATCGAGGCTTTTTTTCAGTCCCGAGGCAGCCATGATGAGGGGGGAATCCGGGAGATTCTCTATGCCGGGATGCTAACTCCACTCAAGGGTGTTCACCACCTGGTTAACGCTTTCTCCTGCCTCGCCCGGGATTTTCCCCAGGTCCGGCTAACCATTGTGGGGCGCGAGGAGTATAGGGGGTATGCGGAAAACCTGCGGAGGCAGGTGCGCCAGCTGGGTTTGGAAGGCCGGGTGCAGTTCGTCGGGCAGGTGCCGCAGGCAGAGCTAGCGGTATGGATGAGCCGTGCGTTTGTTTTTGTGCTTCCCTCCCTTTCGGAGGGGTTGGGGCGGGTGGTGGTGGAGGCCATGGCTACGGGACGGCCTGTGATTGGGAGCAATGTAGGCGGGATCCCCGAGATGGTGCAGGATGGGATTACCGGTTTCTTGGTGCCCCCCGGCGATGAGGCCGCCCTCGCGGAAAAGCTGCGCTGGCTCCTGGAACATCCCGTAGAGGCGGGAGAAATGGGAGGCAGGGCGCGTACCTTTGCCGAGCACTTTTTTTCTACTGAAGCGTACGTGGAAAATTATAAGCAAATATTGAAAACCGCCCGTTCCCTTCTTGGCAGAGAGGAGGCCCGCTATGCATCTCCTTCTATTTAACCTTGCTACTGACCTTGACGATCCGATACTCGGTTTCACTACGGCCTGGATCACCGCCCTGGCAAGGCGCATGGAGTTCATCCATGTTATTACCATGCGGGCTGGCCGTGTGGAAGTGCCGGATAATGTGCGGGTGTATTCCGTGGGCAAGGAGAAGGGCTACAGTGAAGCCCGCCGCCTGCTGGAGTTTTATCGTTACCTGTTTCGGATACTGCGGGTAGACTGCATTGACGTTTGCTTCTCACACATGATTCCCACCTTTACGGTGTTGGCTGCACCAATCTTGAAGGCAAGGCATATTCCCATCGTGACGTGGTATGCCCATCGGCATGTATCGGCGATGCTGAAGGTAGCCCATCATCTTTCAGACCAGATAGTGTCTAGCGCGGATAGCGCTTACCATTACAAACGCGATAAGCTAGAGGTTATAGGGCAAGGAATTGATACGGATTTATTTTCACCGGACGGTACAGAGCCGGAAGATCCGCCTCTCCTGCTCTGCGTCGGTCGACTCTCACCAATCAAGGACCAGATGACCCTTATCGAGGCGGTACATATTCTGCGCCAGCGCGGATACCCGGTTTCATGCGCCCTGGTCGGAGATGCCCCGCAGGCACACCATTCCTATGTGGAGGAACTACGCAGGCGGGTCGAAGACCTGAAGTTGGCTGGCGTAGTACAGTTCGTTGGCAGCGTACCAAACCATGAAGTCGTCAGCTGGTACCGCCGATGTTTCGCACACGTAAATTGTTCCCCCGCAGATCACTCGCTTGATAAAGCTGTATTAGAGGCAATGGCCTGTGGTAAACCAAGTTTTACATCGACATTGGGATTTCAGAATACAGTTGGTCAATGGGAAGACATGCTTCTGTTTCATCAAGGTAACCCAGAGGACCTAGCAGCTAGGCTTGAGCGGTTACTTTGTTTAGGAAATAGGCAAAGGCAGGCGATGGCGATAGAATTGCGCCAAAGCGTTATGCGGCTGCATAGCCTGGAGAACCTGGTGGACAAGATGATAATGGTCTTTCAAAAGGTACAGAGTTACAGATAATTGTATGATTACAAAGATGTTTCCATTACAAAAACTCCATCACGACGCATCCGGTGGAGGAGAACCGCGGCTTTGTGTTAAAAAATCAACCATCACATTGTGTCGGGTGCCCCGTTTGAGAGCAAAAGTGGGGACTACTTCTATAGCAGGTGGACTGAAGTAACCTTTTTGCAGTGGTATCAAAGATGCATTTTTCTTAAATAATGGAACTGGGCAGACATGACAAAAGTATTGAGCGCATTTTGACTGGACAGCATTCGAGGCGAAGTGTTCGCCAGCTTTACACTGGTTTAAGCGGTTGAGGGGGCAGAGTTAGTGAAGGCATCACAGGCACAGGTATTTGAAGACCGCCGCTGGAGCAGCCACGGCCAAGGGATGGTTTGGCGGCATAGGGTGGCGCTCGAAATGGTTACCGAGGATCCCGTTTTGGATATCGGCGGTGGTGATGGTTTTTTTCTATCGCTTCTTCAGCAACATAAGGGTTTTAGGCGTCTATATTTATTAGATATTTCACCTGTGGCGGTTGAGAAGGCACGGCAGAAGGGATTGGATGCCCATGTTACCGACATCACCAAACCACTGCCTTACCCTGATAATTATTTTGCTGCTGCTTGTGCACTTGATGTTTTGGAGCATCTTTATGACCCTCTCCCCACGCTTACAGAAATGGCCCGGGTTGCCCGGCAGATTGTGCTGGTTGTACCAAACTTCCACTATTGGAAGGACCGTGTGCGAATGATTTTTGGTAAAGTACCGTTTCAGTGCAAGCCTGCACGAGGTCATGTGTATTGGTTTAACTATGCAGTGTTGCAAGAAATGATCTCCAAGGCTGGGCTAGAGGTCGATGCCAACGATTTCAATGGGCCGGGTCGGCTTGGCAAGCTGGGCAAGTGGCTGGCTTGCCGGTTTCCCAGCCTATTCGCCGATAGCTTTGCTGTGCGGTTGAGGAAATCATGATGATTAATCGTCTAGTTTACCTCGCCAATGTACGCCTGCCCACAGAGAAGGCGCACGGGTATCAAATTTGCAAAATGTGCGAGGCGTTTGCGGCTAACGGCGTAGAAGTTACGTTGATGCACCCGCGGCGCCGACAGCTCGACCCGGAACTCAGTCGGCAGACCATCTTCAGCTACTACGGTATCGCCCCGAGCTTTGGAGTACGATCCCTACCAAACCTGGACGTAGTATTGTGGGAGAGGTTTTTCCCCAAGAGTATCTTTGCCCCGGTTTTCTTTGCCCACACCCTGGCCTGGGGCTTGTACGCCGCGCTGGTGGCCCGTGGGGAGGGGGCCGATGTCTACTACACGCGGGACAGTGGAGTCGCGTACTGGTTGACCCGGATTGGCTTGCCGACGGTATATGAAGCCCATGTCGTACCCAAACGCGGGCAACGCTGGCTGCTCCAACGGATTGCCAGACGCCCGGCCTTGCGGCTTGTGGTGTGCCTAACGTCTTTTATAAAAAAAGGTTTTGCCGAAATGGGGTTTCCCGAGGAAAAGATTGTGGTGCTTCCCGACGGCGTGGACTTGAGCCTGTTTAAAAACTTGCCAGGTAAAGAGGAATGTCGCCGCAGGTTAGGCTTACCCCTGGAGCGGCCTGTTATCGGTTATATCGGGCGGTTCCGCACCATGGAGATGGAGAAGGGGATCCCGGAACTTGTGCAGGCGGTGGCTAAATTACCCACTATAAACGGCCAAGAGCCGCTGTTGGTATGCGTGGGCGGCCCGATGGATGTCGTTCCTGGTTACCTGGAACTGGCTGACCGCGTGGATGCACCGCGGGAGCGATTTATGTTCGTGGATCGCGTGCCAAATACGGAAGTGCCTTTTTGGATAAGGTCCTGCGATGTCGTAACCATTCCGTGGCCTTGGAATGAGTTTTCTGCCTACTTTACCTCGCCGTTAAAGCTTTTTGAATATATGGCGGCTGGGGTGCCGATTGTAGCTACCGATCTACCTTCCATCCGGGAGATCCTGCGGCACAGGGAAAACGCCTGGCTGGTGGAGCCTAACGACGAATGCTTGGCACAGGCTATCTTCCGAATAACGACCGATCGGTCCCTGGCCCAGGAATTGATCGAAGGGGCCTCTCGAGATATAAATAACTATACGTGGGAAAGAAGGGCATATAATATCATTATTGCCCTCAAGATTTTGTAGGGAAGGTGCTTCTTAGCGAAGGAGCTGTTATGTTGGAGGGCAGGTGTTCCAATCTTGTCAACTGGAGCGGACAATAAGCAAAATCGACTTCCTCAATCCACTGTGTACATTTTTGGATGTATCGTAGGAGCTTTCTTGGGATGGTGGGCTACGACGAGTCCTAACCAAACCGCAAAAACAGTAGTCGTTGTTCTTTTAGTTATAGTTATGCTCTTTTCTTTAAGGTCAATATCTAAAGCGGTTATAGTCATAGTTCTCTTGGTTACTACAATTCCTTCACTGGCTACTAAAAGGATATTCGCGGGCGAATTGCTAGGTTCTAATTATGATTTCGACTTCTCTCTAATTGTACCTTTGGCAATTCTCGGGCTACTTTACTTCCGTGTTGTCAGGCGAGGTAGGGTTTTCTTCTCGCCTGTAACAAGAACCTTCATGGTAGTCTGGGCGCTTGCCACCGTAAACGCGTTCTTACAGATTACAACTAACCCACAGGCTATCATTCCTGTCATTAGAGGCTTAGTTAATTTGTCTTTCTATATGATAGCTGTGTTCCTACTATCTTACTTGTTAAATATGCGGCTTTTGTCACCCAATCTTTTGGCTTCTTCGATAATACTTTATGGAGAGATTATGGCTTACTCTGCGATTGGTGATTATGCTTTAGCATTACTAAATCCTAAGATGCATTTACTCTTTCGAAGTTTAGTTTGGGGAACTGACATAGGAACAGTGGAGGCTCTTAGGCTTGGAGGGACTACTTATGTTGGAAGTGATTTCTTGCGCGTGGGTGGCCTTGTGGGGGCACCGGAAAATCTGGGCATGATCTTGGCACTTACGCTACCATTTACCTATTTTGTTAGACCAATGAATAAGGGAATAAGACTTCTTGTAATCTATTGTGTTGTCGCTGCTGTATCAGGGAGTAGATCGCTAATAATAGCCATTGCAATTTTCTTAATGTTCCAAGCTGTTCATAGGTTGCCCAAGTACAATCTGCCCAGGAACTTAGCTACGTACCTTGTATTGGGTATATCGGTTGTATCTATGTTGCTTACGCTCAACTCAAGATGGCTCTCGCGGTTGGGGGCTGATGCCTGGTTCTATGAATTTACCTGGCGGTATACAAGACTGAGTGATGTTCTAAAAACAACTCTAAACAATGCTTATGCACCCCTTTTGGGACTTGGATTGGGACCAGGTGTTGAGGAACTTTACGGCCTGAAGCCACTTTCTAGTGGTATTCTTTTGGGTGATTTCGCAACAGCATATGCGCTGGGTGGCGTAGTAGGGATCATGATTTTACTTATTATAATACGAGTAACAATGCGATTACTGACCGATCAGAAGGGGGCTCGACAAAATGCAATGAATTTCTTAGTCCCTTTTGCCGGAGCACTTGCGTTATTCATGCCGGTTCTAACGATGATATTCCTGGTACATAATCCTCAGGGAATTCTCTTGATTGCACTTCTGGTTACAGTCGAATATTACTCTCACCCCAGAGATAGCAAAACGGGAAGTGACAACGAATATGCGCCGAAAGCAGAAAGACGCCACACCGTTAACCCTTGCCTTTCACGCGGAGAAACTCCATGACGTTCTAGTTTGGCAAAGGGTGCAAATCGTGTTACAAAGGCTCCACCTTTATAAACTACAGGGTACCTTTTTCGTGTATCCATTCCGGGCCCAAGTAGCGGGAGCGGAAATCTCGGAGCGAGTACAAGAGATAGCCGCCTTTGGCCACGAAATCGCCCAGCATACACACTTTTATGCCGGCACGAAAATCGACAAGCCAGATAAGGTGAACGACCTGAGTAAAGAAAATATCGCACGCTGCCTGCAGCGCGACTTTGAAACGCTGTGCGACATGGGATTTCGTCCGTACGGTTTTACAGCTGGAGGTTGGATATAATGGACCCAGAAAACTAGACACAAAAACAGGGGGTCCTAAGCGTCAAATGAGTGTACGAAAGAAATATCCAACAGATTTTAAAGCCAAAGTTGTGCTGGAAATCCTTAAAGAAGAAAAGTCTG
>NZ_PVXL01000014.1 GCF_002995805.1 Neomoorella stamsii | reverse complement strand
CTGGCAACAGCTTCTTCGAGGACTTTTACATCACTTGCTAACCCGCCCCCACACCCACTAAGGGCGATGAGCAGAAGCATCACCATGGGCGCCAGGATACCCTTCAGGCGAGCAGGAAGCATCTTGTTTCCCCATTTAAAACCAAGCGGGCTTAACTATAGCTCACTTTATCCCTGAAGGCCAGGACTACCCGGCCCCTGCTGCCAGCTGCCGCATCTCCTCATACCCCTGCTGGATCAACTCCGCTTCTGACTTAAAGTAAGGCAGGTTCATATCCTGGGGGATATACTGCCCAACGGCGTCTTCAATAAAAAATTGCACAGAATCCTTTTGCAGCCGGCCCCGGCTGTCGAACCGGACCGTCACCTTTAAGAATTCATTGGCTTCCTGGGGCTCAGTGATATACTCCTGCAATTCTTGCTGCCAGAAAGCAATTTGCCTTTCTATCTTTCGCAGCGCTTCCGGGGTGAGGCGGGCGCGGTTTTCTTCCAGGTAGTGGAGACGGCCCTTCTGCGGCGGCCATTCCGCCGGGGTGTCTACGCCCAGCAGGTGGCTGACCCGGACCAGGTATACGGCTTCCGCCTGGAAGCCGGACTGGTAAAAGGATTGCAGGTCAATCTTTGTGTCCAGCACGCGGTAATGCTGGTACTGCCTGGCTATCAGATCTTCTACCTGTTTCTGGAGCTGGACTTTGAGCTGCCACTGGTCCCAGGTGCTGTCAATGCCGGTAATATACCAGCTTCCATCCTGGTGCTGCACCGTAACATGGTTTATATAAGATCCAGCCGGCCCGGTGGAGGTCATCAGGTCGAACTGGACGGTAAATCGCCAGCTTCCTTCCGGTTCTTCTTTCTGCTCAAGAATGGTATATTTTTCTATCCAGGGGCTGGATACACCCGTTACCCACCCCATCCTTTCATAATCAGGACGGCACTTTTCTTTCAAGGCCGGTGCTAAAAGGGCGTATTGCCAGGCGCCGTTGCGGTTCTTGACCCCTGCGGCCCAACTCTGCACGGCTTCCCCGGGGCTTTCTGGGGTCAGGGCTTTTTCCAGGAGGGTTAGCTGGCGGTGCAGGGAGTCACTTTCCGGGTCGTCGATTTTAATGGTCCGAGTGGCTTCCTCCCACTCCACCCTGGCTCCCAGGGCTTCGGCCAGCCAGCGGGCCGGCACCATGACCCGGCCGTCGATGATCCGGGGTGTTACGTCGGGCTCAAGCAGCGAGTTGTTGATGACAAATTTTAACGGGCCGGTAGAGGGTTCGCCAGCAGCGGACCGGGGAGAAGGCGGCGGGAAGGGCGCAGGGCCTTCCTTTAGAGGTTCTGCTTCGGCCGGGCGGTGGGCCAGGAGTCCTTCGACCAGAGTACGGACCTGGTCTTTATTGATCTGGCCTGTCTTCAGGAGCATCTCCACGACAGGCGCGTAGTAGTCCAGGGCTTTTATCTGGGCCATGGTCAGGCCGTGATCCAGGAGAAACTGGATGTCAACGGCAGTGCCGTCGGCAGACTTGTAGCCGGGGTCCGGTATGGCCGCCGTGGCCGCCGCCGGGATCAGGATTAAGAATAGTACCAGCAGCATTGGCAAAAACCATAGTTTACGCCGGAAAGAAGTCATTTGTGGCGCCTCCCTGTTAACCCGTTTGTTTTAACTTTACGGGCTTTATTTATTTAGACGGCGGTAATTACGAAAAGGTTCCCATTGCTTTCCAGATTTATGTTATAATATTTTCCAGGGTTACTTGGTTATATTTGTTTATTTGTTTTAACGAGGAACCAAAACTTATTGAAGTTGATAGCGAACATTTTGTTGTATGATTGGTATGCACCCTTCGGTGAGTCAGAGAAGGAGATCCACCGGGTTCATGGCCATATAAGTACCGCCCAGTATAAATGATTAGTCTTTTTCACTACCTTAGCAGGAACTTCCGTTCTGGTGGCGAATAGCAAATGTTGGATAGAAAATCACCAGGGGGTTTACTATGCTAGCCATTGTCAATTCCGTCGTCCTTGTGGGCCTGGAGGGACAGAGTGTACGGGTAGAGGTTGATATTAGCAACGGACTACCTGTTTGTGAGAGTGTTGGTCAAATTATATACACGATATGTGTATGTTTAACCTGCCTAATATCAATGGTAGGTCCTCACATTCATTCATCACAAAATTGATCCATATTCGCAAATTGAACAATGTGAACTGAAGTTAATACTAGGAGAATATGAGAAACCCATTTCACTTTACGCCGGTATTTAAACATAGGTGAAGCTTAGCCCGTTTGTCCGTCTGTTGAAAGGAGTGCCGCTTCAGGGCGAATGAGGTAGAATATTGGTTGGGAGGAATTGCCATGCAGCTGATATTCTACACCACCGTATCGCCTGAAGAATACTGCCGCCAGGGTAAGGATTTTCCTTTCCCTGAGCCTGATTATTGCCCCCATTGCCGGCTAAAGGTACCGCGACAAAAACATGGGTTTTTCGCCCGTAACGCTATTAACGACAATTTTAGCAGCCGTATTTTAATCAGGCGTTCTACTGCCAATACTGCCATACTACCATTTCCTACCTGCCTTCCTTTTGCCTGCCCTACTTCCAGTACACCGTGAATTTAATCTTTACCGGCCTTAAGCTGGTGCTGGAGTTCAATTTCTCCCTGTAGGGCTGCCTTAAGTTCCTAAAAGAGCGCTGCCGGCAGCTCTACTGGGATATCTCTCACCTGCAGTTTTATCTGCGCCGCTTTCTGGCCAACTTACAGGCCATCAAACTGGGCCTGCACCAGCTTCTGCCCTGTGTCCAACTGCCAGAGACGAAGTTGGCTAAAAGAGAAGGAAGCCTAAAAGGTACTCCGCCTCATGGCCACTGGATTTGCCCACATCCAGATCTTTGGCGCCAGGTTTTACGAGACTGGGGTACTCTTTTTTGGCTCCTTTGCACAATATTTTAGCATAAAGCGGAGCCCTTCTGGTATCCCTGGAGGTGAAAAATATCAGCAATAAACCTTTTGTCTGGGGACTGGCACTTAGGAATGTTATTATGCAGCTGAGGGCGCCTAAAGGCTGTAAGCGCTTATGGCCTCCTTAAATCTAACATCCGGGCACAAAGGAGGCTTGAGTTTTTATGCTCTCAACTCAAGATAGGGAAGAGATTGCCATAAAGAAGTTTTCTTTGATTGCCCCTGTGTTAAACGGCCAGGCGCAAAGCCACAAGGAGTACTTTAAGAATCTGGCGGCCAAGCCCGTCCTGATGCCCCACTAGGGTCTGAAGCAGTACTCCCCGAAGAGTTTTGAATGGTGATTATACCTCTACCGCCTCCATGGCGTGGAGGGGCTAAACCCGGTTACCGTTCCGACCGGGGGAAAAGCCGGCGGATAACCGAGGAGATGGTCCTGAAAATCGAGGCCAAAAGGACGGAAAAGCCCCGCCTTAACGGTATTATGCTCTATGATGAGCTGGTCAAAGGGGTGTTTACACCTGATAAGGTTTCCCTGGCCACCTTTTACCGTTATCTGACCCAGTATCCCTGTCCAGCCTCTCCTGCCGAAGCCGGCCAGAAAGAAAAGGAGATTAAATGCTTTTCTCACCAGTGAGTGAATGAGCTCTGGCAAGGGGATATCATGTACGGCCCTTACCTTGAAGCGGGCCGGCGTAAAAGGCAGACCTACCTCATCGCCTTTATCGACGACGCCTCGAGCCTGATCACCCACGCCTAGTTCTTCTGGAAGCAGAACTATATTGCGGTGCAGGCGGCCTTAAAAGAGGCCATTTTGAAGCGCAGCGTACCGAAAATGATCTACACCGACAACGGTGAGGTCTACCGTTCGGGCCAGCTGCCGGTTGTTTGTGCCAGTTTGGGCTGTTTTTTGCTTCATGCGGAACCCTTTACCCCTTATGCCAGGGGAAAGATTGAGCGTTTCTTCCGTACAGTAAGATTGCGTTTCTTAAGCCGCCTGGACCTGGATAAAATTAATTTCCTTGAGGAGTTGAACCTCGCTTTTTGACAGTGGCTGGAGGAAGACTACCAGTGGAAAATCCATAGCTCTCTGGGTTTAAGCCCTCTGGACTTTTTCCTGTCCCAGGCCGATCGGGTGCGTATCTTACCGGACCCGGCGCTTATGGATGAGTATTTTCTCTTACGGGTCATGCGCAAGGTTAACCATGACGCCACCTTCTCCCTGGAGAACATCCTCTATGAAACGGAACAGCAATTTGCCAATACCCGCTTAGAGGTAAGGTATGAGCCGGAATGGTTAGCAAATCTGGCCCGGCCGGTCCTCTTATACCGGGACGGCCTTAAAATCGGTGAGGCCAGACAGGTTGACTTCTCTGCCAATGCCGGCCTGAAAAGAAAAGGACGCGGCCGCCCGGCCCATAAGGACCAAGCTCCAGTCCAGGGGGAGGAAGCTCTGCCCAGTAGACGGACAAGGCCCTTCCGGCACCGGCCATCTCTTTTGCCGATATCCTTGCCGCTCAAGAGGAGCCTTGCCCTCCGGCGGAGGTGAAGAGTGATGTTTACCCAGTTCTTCGGCCTTAAATTTAACCCCTTCACCAAAGAAATACCCTTCGACCAGGTTATTCTTAAGCCAGGACCTGATGGAACTCGCCTCCCGCCTGAAGTACCTGCAGCAGGTGCGGGGTATAGGCCTGATTACGGGTGAAGTGGGCTGCGGTAAAACCACCGCCCTCAGAAAATTTTTAAGCGAGCTTAATCCGGCCCAGTATAAAGCCTGCTATTTCGCCCTCTCAACCGTTACAGTGCTGGAGTTTTACCAGGGGCTGGCTTTGAGTTTAGGTGAAGAACCCAATCATAAAAAAGTCTATATCTTCCACCAGATCCAAGCGGCTATCACAAGCCTATACGCCGACCGTCACATTATCCCGGTTATTGTCCTGGATGAAATCCATCTCGCTGCCAACAAGATCCTGGAGGACCTGCGCCTCCTCTTTAACTTCCAAATGGACTCCCAGAACCCCTTTATCCTTATCCTGGCCGGCCAGACCCTCTTCCGCTCCAGGCTCTCCCTTAATGTCAATAACCCTTTAAGGCAGCGCCTAACGGTCAAATATTTCCTCCAGGGCCTTAAACCCGAGGAACTAAAGGACTATTGCTTGAGCCGGTTGCAAAAGGACGGCCTGCACGAGGATATCTTTACCCCGGCAGCCTTTGAGACCATCTACGCCATCACCAAAGGCTTACCTCGCCTGATAAACAACCTGGTTACCACCTGTATGATCTGCTTAAGGATTACTCGCTATTTCATGTGGACAAACATTTGTTTTATATCTTATAATTGCGGTCGTTTACCGGGGCGAAGCGAAGGCCGTTGACATGGAGAATGCCCGTGTTATCTTGATTTTGTAAAGGGCAGCAAGCAAAGTTGGCTTGCCTTCCTGCCACTTAGAAACACTGGTGCGAGGCTCTATATCAAGGGCGGTCGCAAAATAATTTTGTTCCGCCCGCACGAAATAGCGAAGAACTATAATTAAATTAATTGCATTAATGAAACGATAATTACATATAAGAAATACTATAAAGCCAGAAGAAGGTTAGCACTCTTGAAATCCCCTTACTCATATTTCAATTATGAAATAATTTTTAAATTCAATTTTGGTTATCTATTAAGTGTTGTTGCCTGGCATAAAAATTGCATTGAATAGATTAAGTAAGATAGTGATTTTTTAACAAATCAAATCTAAATTTTTCAGGGAGGTAATATGAAAATGAAGAGACCCAGTAAGGAACTTATTGAAGAGATGCGTAAGTATGACGTAACCATGTGGTCAGATGCTTTTGATGAACTTGGCATCAACGGGGTAATGATCGGCATGAGACCCATCATCGATGGTGTGAGAATAGTCGGGCCCGCCGTTACCACCGCCGAGCGACCCGTTTTGCCTTCTCCTGAAAAGGTTCAGTTGGGCACGGTGATGGAGCAATGCCAACCTGGCGACATCATAGTAATCGATGCCAATGATACCAATTACGGTAACTGGGGGGGGCTGGTGACCCTCAAGGCCAAAAGGTTTGGTGTTGCTGGCGTTATCGTGGACGGGGCTGTCCGTGATATAGCCGAGATCAGGCAATACAATATGCCCACGTGGAGCAAGCGGATCAGTCCGATATCCTGCGTCAAGCGGCTTAAGACTATCAGCATCAATGAGCCCATTGTTTGTGGCAATGTGTCGGTTAAACCCGGCGATATTATTGTGGCCGATGATGATGGCGTGGCGGTTATTCCATTAGAGCGGCTTGATGAGGTTCTAGAAGTGGTCAGGAAAATGTACGAGTGGGAGGTTAAGACCAAGGCTGGACTCATGAGTGGCGAGGATGAATCTCTTAAGGTAAGAGTATACTAGTTGACTACGTTTTTCATAGATGGCAATCTAAGGTTTAATTATGTTAGAAACCTTGCCTATCGAATAATAATTAATAGAAATTAATTGGAAATTCATCCGTAAGAAAGGAGAGATATTGGGGATGGCCTTGCGTACTGCTGAGGAATATATAAAAGGTTTACGTAACCAAAATCGTGAAGTTTATATCCATGGTGAAAAAGTTACTAATTATGTTGACCATCCCTGTGTACGGCCAGTAATAGAGTCAGTGGCCCTAACATTTGAGAAAGCCTTTGACCCAGAGTTTGAGAATTGGTTGGTGAAGGATTCTGACTTAGTTAAGGGGCCAGTGAATCGTTTCCTTACTGTGCATAAGAGCCAGGACGACCTAGTAAGCCGTGTACAATTGTTAAAGATGCTGACCCCTCAGCATGGAGCCTGTGTGGGGGCTAGGTGTGTGGGCCAGGACGCTATCCATGCAGCTTATATTACAACTTATGATATAGATAAAAAGTACGGCACCAACTACCATGAACGGTTCTGTAAGTGGCTAGCAGAAATGCAAGAGAAAGACCTGGCCGTCTCGGGCATGGTTACAGACTCAAAAGCTGATCGTAGCCTGAGGCCCGAAGAACAGGAGGATCCAGATTCCTACCTTCATGTAGTGCAAGAAAGAAAAGACGGAATTGTAGTGCGTGGGGCGAAGGCTCATCAATCGGGAGCGTTAGTGGCTGATGAGCATCTGGTTCTGCCTACCGAAACTATCAGACCCGAAGGTAAGCAATATGCTATAGCCTTTGCCGTGCCTGCAGATACCCCGGGTATCATTCATATTTACGAGAGCCCGGCCGGCACTGTGCGGCGACTTTTGCCCGGAGCCGGAGAGATGGACTTTGGTAATGCTACCTACGGTGTACATGGAGCCTCTTTGGTAATATTTAATGACGTGTTTATCCCCTGGGAACGGGTGTTTATGTACCAGGAAGCCGATTTTAGCACTGAAATGGTGGAATATTTTGCCAGGATGCACCGTTTGGCCTTTTGTGGTTGCAAGGCGGGACATTGTGATATCTTGTTAGGGGCCTGTATGCTAGCAGTTGAGTATATTGGCCTAACTAAAGCAAGCCATATCTGGGAGAAGTTAGTCACCATGTTCCAGAATTCCGAACTGAGTTACGGCTGTGCTATTGGGGCAGCCAGATTAGGTTACGCCACACCTTCAGGCGGTTATATGCCAGACGTCAGCCTGACCAATGCAGCTAAACTTCAAGGTGGACGTGCCGTGGCGGAAAACGCCAACCTAGCTATGGATATCGGTGGTGGTCTTTTATGCACTATACCTACCCAAAAAGACTGGGAGAACGGTGAAATTCGCGAATACATTAATAAGTACTTCCGCGGCAAAGCCGGCATATCAACTGAGAACCGTATCCGCATTAGCCGTCTGATTGAGTATCTTATGGGCCAGTCCTCGGTTATTCCAGCCGAATCTATCCTAGGCGGCGGTCCTCCGGAAACGCAAAGGGTTATGCTGCGCGTAACTTTAAGGCAGCGGGCCGGGTGGATGAAAGAGAGGGCTAAAGTCCTGGCTGGCATAAAGGAATAAGGGTTGAGGGCTCTGAGGAAAGTCAAGATCCGGTTATGTGTAGGATGTAAGGCCGAGGTTGACCGTGGTCGGATTTACAAGCTCCTACAAGACATTCTTCCTACTAGAGGGTGGCACATAATGTCCTCCTGGCAGGAAGAAACTGTGGAGGTCTTAATTCTGGTTAACGGCTGTCCGGTGGCGTGCCTAGAGAGACCGTCAGGCACACCGGCAGTAGTTATTAAAGGGCATATGGTTGAAGGCCTAGCAGTTGAGGATGAGAATGAATTAGTCGAAAAGGTTATGGCTATTTTGCAACAGAGATTTGACGCCTCTAAGGCTTAAGCCAAGAGGTTCTTTAGGGGGTACTAAAGTGCTAGAAATAAGGTTTCACGGGCGGGGTGGCCAGGGTGCGGTTATGGCTGCTACTATCCTGGGTAAAGCGGTCGCTTTGTACGAGGGGAAGTATGCGCTCTCTTTCCCAGCTTTCGGTACTGAGCGCCGTGGAGCTCCGGTCATGGCCTTTACCCGGATTGATGATAAACCCATCCGTTTACGGACCCAGGTTTACAAGCCCAACGTCGTCGTTGTATTAGATGACAGCCTGTTGATCACCACAAATGTAGTTGAAGGTTTGGCATCTGACGGTCTTGTGTTAGTTAACACAGTAATGCCGGCTGAAGAAATGGGCCTTCAAGCAGGCCCCAATGCCAAAGTTGTAACCATAGATGCCACCGGTATAGCTCTTAAGACACTTAAGGTAAATATCGTCAATACCAGTATTCTTGGTGCACTGTGTGCGGTTTCAGGTTTAGTCAAAATCGATTCAATAGTCAAAGCCATAGAGAATACTTTACCGGAAAGATTGGTAAAAAGAAACGTGGAGGCTGCTCAAGAGGCGTATAGAGCGTTGTCTGAGGGGAGGAAGGCCCAATGAACCTAATGTCGGCAAGAATAACTGGGTTTCCTAAGATTCCGGTTGTCCCTGGCGGTACAGTTCTGGTAAAAACAGGTGGCTGGCGCACTATGCGGCCGGTTATCGACCCTGAGAAGTGCAACAACTGTTTGCAATGTTGGATTTATTGTCCCGATGGGACTATTGAAAAAGGAGCTAAGACGGTAATGATAAACTATGACTACTGCAAGGGATGTGGGATTTGTAGCGAGGAATGCAGCCATGGAGCTATTACTATGCTGAGGGAAATGGGTGACGAAAAATGAAAATGTATCTTAACGGCAATACCGCTGTGGCTCATGCTGTCCGTTTGGTCAAGCCCGGAGTAGTAGCTGCCTACCCCATTACACCACAGACAGTGATTGTAGAAAAGATTGCAGATTTTATTGCTAATGGGGAACTAGACGCTCAGTACATCAAAGTTGAGAGCGAACATACAGCTATGGCAGCCTGTTATGGGGCCAGCGCTGCAGGGGCACGGGCTTTTACTGCCACTTCTTCCCAGGGATTGGCCTACATGCAAGAGATGCTGAATTACGTTTCTGGGGTACGAGTACCGGTGGTTATGGTTGTAGGTAACCGTGCTCTCAGCGGACCCTGGACCATATGGCTGGACCATCAGGATACTATCCAGGCACGGGATACGGGATGGATTCAACTCTATGTGGAGAACAGCCAGGAAGCCCTGGATACCATTATCCAAGCCTATAAAATCGCTGAGAACCCTGAGATCCTTACCCCAGTTATGGTGTGTATGGACGCCTTTGTTCTTACACATACCGAGGAAGTAGTAGATGTTCCTGAAGCCAAAGCGATCGATGCCTTTCTGCCGCCCTACAACCCTGAGTTTGTATTGGATGCAAATAACCCACTGACCTTTTCCTTTGGTACGCCACCAGCCCTTTATATGGAGTTCCGTGTCTTGCAGGAACAAGCAATGCAGCGGGCGCTTGGTATCATTAAGGAGGTGGCCGAAGATTATGGGCGCACCATTGGCCGCTACTGGCCGGGGCTGATCGAAAAGTATGGCCCCGAAGATGCCGAAGTGGTAGTGGTGGCCATGGGCAGTCTTTGTGGTACCATCAAAGAAGTAGTCGATGACCTTAACTATCGAGGAAAGAAAGTGGCTTTGGTGCGCATACGTGCTTACCGTCCCTTCCCGGTAACAGACATCTGCCAAGCGCTGCAAGGGGCAAAGGCGGTTGGTGTCTTTGACCGCGACCTCTCCTTCGGCTATGCTGGTGCCCTGTATACTGACGTCAAGGCAGCCCTTTACGGCAATCTCAACCCGGCTCCCCGCGTATTGAACTATGTAGGCGGCCTGGGGGGACGCGATGTCAGGGTGGAAGAAATTGAAAGTATTTTTCTGAATCTTTTGGGCGAACAACATATGTATCAGCAAGAACAATCAGACGTCAGGTTTGTGGGGGTGAGGTGGTAGTATGACAACGCTAGCTGAGCTGACGAGTGAAGAGTTATTCTTTGGACATGCCGGCTGTGCGGGGTGCGGTTCGGTTTTGGCAGTTCGTCAAGCCCTTAAGGTTTTGGGTCGTAATGTAATTTTTGTAGAGCCGGCTGGTTGTGTTCTGGGGGTTACCTGTTTTTACCCGCAAGTAGCCTTACGGGTGCCGCTTTTGCCCACGGCTTTCCCGGCCACGGCCTCTACGGCCTCAGGCGTTTCAGTAGCCTTAAAGGCCAAAGGTCGGCATGATGTGAAGGTAGTTGCTGTAGCCGGTGATGGTGGTACGGCTGATATTGGCCTGCAGGCCTTGAGCGGGGCAGTAGAGCGCGGTGATGAACTTATTTATATATGCACCGACAACGAAGCCTATATGAACACCGGTATACAGCGAAGTGGCCTCACTCCCTGGGGTGCTACCACTACGACTACTCCAGGAGGCAAGCTGGGTCATCGTGAGGATAAGTCTAAGAAGGACATGATGGCCATAGTAGCAGCTCATGGCATACCGTATGCGGCTACGGCATCTATCTCCCACTGGAACGACTTTCTGCAGAAGGTAGAAAAAGCTTACCGAGTGAAAGGACCGTCATTCCTGCATGTCCTGGCTCCTTGCCCGCCGGGTTGGGGATTTGACACCAGCCAAACTGTCAAGTTTGCCCGTCTGGCTGTACAGACCGGTATTTGGCCTTTGTATGAGATTGAGAACGGTAAATATCGTATCACTCTGAAGATACGTAACTTCAAGCCTGTTAGGGAATACGTGGAAGGGCAGGGAAGATTCCGCGGCCTATCGGAAGCGGAGGTGGCCCATATTGAATCATTGCGCGATCAGCAATGGGCCAATATAAACAGTATAGTCGAGGTTACTAACAAGTAGCCGTTAAACATCATCAATTTATCAGAGAAAGGGGATATTAAATGGCCGATCTATCCGTCGAACTCGCGGGACTGAGGTTTAAGAACCCGGTGGTGGCTGCTTCCGGCCCTATAGCCCATAGCAGCACTACCCTGGAAAAGGCTATCAAATCAGGTTTAGGAGGTGTTGTAACCAAGACTTGTACCGCTACCCCTTACTTCCGTACCTATCCGCGTATGGAGGAGTATCTTTTGGATTTTGAGCTGGATCCGCACCGTATTTTTGCGCACCCCAAGGGTTGGGCCCTCTACCACCGCGATCATTTGCAGCATCAGGATCCTGAAGTATGGGTCAAAATTATTAAAGAGAAGATGCCCTTGGCCAAAGAGTATGACTGCCGTATTATCGGCTCTATTGAAGGCGGATTGGACGCAAATGAATGGAAAAAACTGGCTAAGATGCATGCCGAAGCTGGGGTAGAGGCTTTGGAGCTAAACTGTTGCTGCCCGCATCCAGGCGTTGTGTCCACCCAGTACCAGGCAGGTTCATCTGGTGCTGTGGGAGCTTCTGTTGGCAAGAATGCTGAAGCTGTAGCTAAAGCTGTAAAAGCTGTAAAAGAAGTTACTGGGCTGCCTGTTTTCGTGAAGCTAACTCCTGAGGCTGAGGACCCGGCCTATATAGCTAAGGTGGCGCAAGAGGCCGGTGCGGACGGCGCCACTATCATCAGCCGTAACCTGTCCCTGCGTATTGATATTGAGACTGGTAAGGCTATTGGCTACACCTATTGCTCTACTTCAGGGCCGGGCACTAAGGAGTTTTCCATGCGCTGGGTAGCGGCCACGGCGCAGCTATGCAACATTCCTATCCTAGCGAGCAATGGGCCTGTAGAACCCGAGGACTTTATCGAGTTCATGATGGCAGGGGCTACGGTAGTAGAGACTTGTACGGCTCTCATGGTTTACGGTTACCGCTATGTTAAAGAGATCCTCAAGGGCATGGAAGAGTTCCTTGACAGAAAGGGTTATAATGCCAGGGATATCATCGGTATGGCTTTACCCCTTGGTCCTTCTTCTGACATCCCCGTGAAGTTTAAGGCCAAGTACGGTGTGGTAGATCGGGATAAGTGTAACGGCTGCAAACGGTGCGAAGAGGCTTGTTTTTACGATGCCCTACGTATAGAGAACCGGAAATCAATTATCGATCCGGACCGTTGTGTAGGCTGCGGCTTCTGCCAGTATCTCTGCCCGCAGAAAGCCATTAGCTATCTTGAGAGGGCTTCAGAAGAGGAATACATCGCTGCTCTGCATAAGAGCCTGTAATCGTGTATTGCGATTAAGATTGCGCTCGTCTATCTTATGACCTCCATCTGAGGCTTCCGGTCGATTAAAATGTGACCGGGAGCCTTAGGGTTTGTCGAAAAGATCAGGAATCATATGCCAAAAATGGGAGGGAGTACAGATATGGGTTTAACCATGATCCAGAAGATCCTGGCTAAAGCCGCTGGGACAAGTTCACCGGAGCCAGGCGAGATTGTAGAAGCCAGGATCGATACGGCTATGATTCATGATGCTACCGGAGCCCCGGTTGTTGCGGCTTTTAGAGAAATAGGTAGGTCCAGAGTTTGGGATCCGGATAGGGTGCTTATTCTCTTTGATCATTCCATACCAGCTCCCACCGAGAGTGCTGCCTGGCTGCAAAAAATATTGAGGGAATTCGCGACAGAACAGGGTATCCAGAATCTAGATATTAAGGCTGGAGTATGCCATCAGGTTATGCCCGAAGAGGGCTGGGTATATCCTGGAGCGGTAGTAGTGGGCACCGATTCCCATACTTGTACCCATGGCGCTTTTGGAGCCTTTGGGACCGGTATCGGCTCCACGGAAATGGCGGCGGTTTTTGTTACTGGTAAGTTGTGGTTTCGGGTGCCGGAATCCATAAAAATCATAGTGGACGGTAGTTTTCCGAGGGGCGTTTTCGCGAAGGATCTGATTCTTTATTTATGCGGGAAGTTGACTGCTGAGGGAGCGTCGTACAAATCCATTGAGTTCGCTGGCCCGGCGGTAGAAAAGATGTCGATTTCTGAGCGCATGACACTCTGCAATATGGCTATCGAGATGGGCGCTAAGGCAGGTATGATCGAGCCTAATGAGGTGGTACTGGAGTTCGTGCGGTCCAGGGCAAGACACCCCTTCGAAGTAATCAAGGCTGATCCCGATGCGTACTATAGCGAAACAGTCGCAGTAGATGTTTCGGATCTTGAGCCGCAGGTGGCCTGTCCTACCCAAGTAGATAACGTAAAACCTTTACGAGAGGTAGCCGGTTTACTTATCAACCAGGCTTTTCTAGGCTCGTGTACCAATGGCAGGTTGGATGACTTGCATGCTGCGGCTAAGGTTTTGGAAGGCCGAAAGGTTCATCCCCACGTGCGTCTTTTAGTAGTGCCGGCCTCAGCTCAAGTATACCGCCGGGCTATGGAAGATGGAACATTGAGAATCCTGTCCGAAGCCGGGGCCGTAATTTGCAACCCAGGTTGTGGGCCGTGCTTTGGCGGCCACCAAGGCCTGATGGCTGAAGGCGAACGTTGTATCGCCAGTTCTAACCGTAATTTCAAGGGACGTATGGGCAAAGGTTCTGAAGTTTACTTGGCCTCGCCAGCGAGCGTGGCCGCTGCTGCAGTAGTAGGCCAAATTGTTGACCCGCGTGAATTTTTTGCATAGTCAACAGTTAAAATTTAAACGACTAAATAAAGGGGGAGTAAAAAAGTGGCCAACGCATGGGTATTGCCCGATGCTGTTGATACTGATGTCATTCTGCCTGGGCGTTACTTAAATATAACCGATCCGGCAGAATTGGCCTCTCATGCATTGGAGGGGTTGGACCCGGAACTGGCTAAAAAAATCAAAAAGGGAGATTTTATTTTAGCCGGTCGTAATTTCGGTTGCGGCTCTAGCCGTGAACAGGCCCCTGTAGCCTTAAAAGCTTTAGGTGTTCAATGTGTAATAGCCGAGTCTTTTGCCCGTATTTTTTATCGTAATGCCTTAAACATAGGCCTCCTGGTTTTAGAAACCAAAGATAACATCAATGAATTGATAAGTAGTGGAGATGAGGTAGAATTGAGTGGGGACAGGAAGGAGTTGAGAAACTTAACTAAAGATACCAAACTAAGGCTTATCCCCTTACCGGAGTTTATGGCTCGCATTGTGGACGCCGGAGGAATTGTACCCTACTTGAAGAAAGAGAGTTAAGAGAGATAGGTCAAAGCTGCCTGAGGAAAAGATTCGTTTTTGAAGGACAGCTCTAAAAAAGAAATAATAAAGGAGGCGTAAAGGTATTTTATGAAGACGGGAAAGATATTGATCTGCCTTATTGTGGGTATGGTTTTAATGATCCTTGCGTCTTGTGGTGGAAGCTCAACCCCTAAGGAACAAAAAGAGGCTCCCCCGATGGGGACAAAACAAGAGCAGCCACAAGTTGGGAGCGGGGCCCAGTCCCAGTATATTATGCGCATTGGACACGTCACTTCGCCGACCGGTTCCCGCCATAAGGCGGCGCTGAAGCTGGCTGAGCAGGTGAGCCAGAAGACTAACGGCCGTTTAAAGATTGAAGTTTACCCGGCTGCTCAGCTCGGAGATAATACCCAATTGATACAGGGAACGCAGACCGGCACCGTTCAGGGTGTAATTACACCGACCCTTTTTACCTTTGCTTTTCACGAACTATTCAACGTACTCGATCTACCCTTCTTATTTAAAGACATTGACCAGGCCTTTAAGGTTACCCAGTCCCCTATTGGCGATGAGCTGCTGGCCTCGGTCGAATCTAAAGGCTTTAAGGCCCTCGCTTTTTGGCCGCAGTGGCTTCGTGTAGTTATAGCGCGTTTCCCGGCAGACAAGCCCGAGAATTTCCAGGGAGTCAAGTTCCGGATTATGCCGGCCCAGGTAGTTTTGGATGAATATCGGGGTTGGGGGGCCAGTCCCGTGCCTACTGATCTGGGTGAGCTATATAATTCGCTGCAGCAGGGAGTAGTTGACGGGGCAAACTTAACTCTGACCGAGATTTATGATTTTAAATTAAATGAGGCTGCAAAGTATTTAACGTTATTAAATGACGGTTTGTTGTGCGACGTTATTTTAGTAAATAAGCAGTGGTTTGATTCCCTTCCCGCCGATCTGCAGAAGGTATTAAAGGACGAATTTAAGGCTATGGCTCGGGAGCGTTTGGACATTGAACGTGTCGGCATGCAGGAGCGCCTGGACAAGATTAAGGCCGCCGGGAAAAACCAAGTAATTGAACTTACGCCCGAGCAAAAAAAGGCGTTTGTTAAGTCCGTCCAGCCAACTTATGACGCCTTGTTAAAACGCTTACCCGAAGCCAAGAGTTACCTTGAGAAGATACAGGATGAACTGGCCAAGGAAAAATAACTAAACTTTAACGGCCCACAGGGTTCGGTTTAGGGTATTTGGGTACGCTTAAACCGAATCCAAGGCTTTGGAAACAGAAGCAGACATAATCCTGTAGTAGGAGGATTGAGAATGGTAGGAGACGGTTTCGGTAAATGGATAAGCAGTATTCTGCGGTTTCTTAGCGCGTTGCTGGTACTCTCCTTGATTTTGTTGCTGTTTATCAATGTGATAATGCGTTACTTCTTTCATTATGCCTGGCCATGGGCAGAAGAGATCACTCTATTCGGCTTAGTCTGGATGGTTTTCCTGGGAATTCCCGTGCTTACGTTTCGCAACAATCACATCCGTATCGATCTCATCAAAAACGTCCTCAGCCGGGCGCTCTTTACCAAAGTGGAGTTGTTTATTGGTGTCTTCGAAGTATTCGTGGCTGTCCTCTCCACCTATTATGGATTTATCCTGGTTAAAAAAGTAGCGGTTGCTAAACAAATTAGTCCTGCCGCGCATTGGCCGGTTTGGGTGGTTTCCCTGGCCATGCCTTTAGGGTTTCTCATGGTTGTGCCTATGGCTATTATCAGCAAGTTACGGCTGTATCATGTCTGGAAACATGGGTTGGAAGCAAAAGAAGTGAAAGCAGAGGATTCTGATTACTACCGTTTATAGTCCGATTACATTTCGGTACTAAAGGGGGACGGACTAATGGTTCTAACTATGACCGCAGTCTTCTTTATTGCCCTGGCGCTTGCATTTCCGCTTTATATAGGCTTTCTTATGGCCTCATTTGTCGCCATGGTTTTCTATGTGGGGCAGTGGTCCCAACTATTGCTTATGAATCAGGTGCTTTTTGGGAGTCTACAGAAGTTTTCCCTGATGGCGGTACCCTTTTTTGTCTTTACAGCCGAGATTATGGGTCGGGGCGGCTTGGCCAGGCGCCTGATTGACTGGGGGGTTGCCCTTTTTGGTTGGATGCGGGCCTGCCTGGCGGCGGCCTTAACGGTTGCCTCAATGTTCATGGGAGCAATTTCCGGATCCGGGCCGGCCACCATTGCCGCCGTGGGCCGCATCATGAATCCGGTTTTAGTCCGGGAAGGGTATGCGGAGGAATTTTCGATCGGCTTATTGTGCTCTACGGCAGCTCTATCCGTAATTATCCCGCCCAGCATCCCCATGATCGTGCTTGGTTCTCTCACTAACCTGTCTGTTGGGGCTTTGTTCATTGGGGGCTTTATCCCGGGCGTTCTGCTGGGCGTAAGCTATATCATCTATAACATTTGGTATGCCAAAAAAGTAGGGGTGGAGCCCCCGAAAACTCAATCCAAAGGACTGTGGCAGAGTACGCGCGAGGCCCTATGGGCGTTAGGGGTTCCGGTGATTATCATCGGCGGCATCTACGGCGGCGTCTTTACGCCCACCGAAGCTTCGGTGGTGGCAGCGGTATATGTGGTTTTAGTGAGTACGCTGGTCTACCGCGAGATCGGGTTTAAGAAAGTATGGGAGGTGGCGGCGGAATCGGGCTTAATTACTGCCCAAATTTTTATCGTATTTGCAGCCAGCAACGTGCTCTCGTGGTTCCTGACCGTTAGCGGCCTGCCTCAGCAACTAACTAGCTATGTTGCCGAGAAGCATCTGGCGCCCTGGGCCCTGCTGATGGTATTAAACATCATCTTACTCATCGCCGGTATGCTTGTAGACGCAGTTTCGGCCATGACGGTTCTGATGCCGCTTCTTTTCCCCATCCTGGTGGCGGCCGGGATAGACCCTCTGCATGCTGGATTGGTTATAGTGATCAACCTCGCCATTGGACTCTTTACACCACCTTTTGGGTTTAATCTATTCGTAGCTCAGGGAGCCTTAGGCGTGCCGGTGACCAGGCTTTACCGGGGGGTAATGCCCTTCATAGCCATCAGTGTCGTAATTTTGCTGGCGATCACTTACCTGCCTGTCTTAACCGTAGCTCTACCCAATTACCTGCTTGGTATACGTTAAACAGGGTTCCCATGAAATTGTTATCTATCTCCTCGCTTTTCTATTCACAATAAAGCACAGGGTACGTGATACCGGAGGCTACTCCGATTGCCTAAGCACATTACTTTATTTAGCGGAGATTAAAGTTGAAAAAGGAATCGAGTTTCTAGAAGTAGAATTAATATTTATCTTAGAGTTTAAGTTGTGATTACAGAAAAAATCTTCTCGCTAAATGAGCTTAGCTGGGCTAGGAGGTTGGCTATGGAACCAATAACCCAGGAGGATAAACTTGCCAAGCAGGGAGCGTTATCTCTGGAAGAGCTTAAGGAGATTCTTTTGGAAGCCCTACCTATTATTGCCATACTTACCGGAGGCTACGCAGCTCTTACAGATTCTCAGGGGCGACGATTGAGGGTTGTAGACAGCAAGGGTCAGGAAGTAGAGGAGTTGCGCGGGAAAATATTTCCCTTAGCGGCGGCAGTAGCTAATAGTAGGAGGCCAGGTGCCGGTAGGTCCGAGATTGTTGAAGACGTTAATGTGTGGGCTGTGCCTTTGGGTGACTATGTTTTGGTCTGCAGCAACATCGACCGTATCAGGAGAGAAAGGTCGCTGCACCAGGCACTGGAGGCGGCTTTGCCTTTAATAGCTCGTATGGTTGGGGGGAATTGTTCTTTATTTGATGGTGGCGGTCGTATTGTGGCAAGCTATGCTCATGACGGGACGGCCAACCGTAGCTCCATAGGCGAAACTAGCCTGGAAAGGGTTCATTGCCTGCACCGCAATATGCCAGCAATCGTAGAAGGTCCTAACGTGGAAGGCAAGATGGTTTTGCGGATACCAGTTAGCGAGGAAATAGGAATAGAAATTGACAATTCCTATAGAATTTTAGAACAACGACGCCTGCGTGAGCAGAAGTTTAATGTTGATTCTAGAGGAAAGGCCAAATATACCTTCGATGACTTAGTGGGTAAAAATTGGCGCTTTGTAGAAACCATTAATCTGGCGCGCTATGTGGCCGAAGTAGATTCTGCCGTTTTGATTTCTGGTGAAACCGGTACTGGTAAGGAGCTTTTTGCCCATGCCATTCATAACTATAGTGTGCGGAGGGACATGCCCTTTATTGCTATCAACTGCGGTGCTCTTCCGTCCTCCTTGGTAGAGAGTATCCTGTTTGGTTATGAAGGAGGTGCATTTACGGGTGCATCTAAGCAAGGAGAAGTGGGGCTTTTTGAGCAGGCAAACCACGGCACCTTGTTTTTGGACGAAATTAGTGCTATGCCCTTGGACCTGCAATCACGACTGTTGCGGGTATTACAAGAAAAGGAGGTTTGGCGTTTGGGCGGCAAACGCCCTATCCCCGTAAATGTTCGCGTTATATCAGCTACAAACTGTGATATCCCCACGCTCATAAGTGAAGGTAAATTTCGCCAGGATCTATACTACCGCCTAAATGTATTTGAAATTCATATTCCTCCTTTACGAGAGCGTAAAGACGATCTCTATTTGCTTATTGATTATTTTTTGGAAATGTCCAGCCAAACTTTGGGTAAGCAGAAGCCACAATTACATGAGAAAACATACAGCATATTGGCAGGGTATTCCTGGCCGGGTAACGTGCGCGAACTTAAGAACTGCATTGAGAGGGCGGTAGCCATGGTACCTAATGGCGGGTTGATCCTGCCCGAGCACTTGCCCGAGTACTTAAGTGGCTTCTTGGGTAAACAGGAAGTGAGTGCTTTACGAAACATCAAGATCAGTTCAGAGTTAAATATAATACGCGAGGCCCTTACTACTTCTAAGAGCAGGAAAGAAGCTGCACAAAAGCTAGGTATCAGTACTACCACCCTATGGCGCAAGATGAAATTAATGAATAATGTGATTCCGGTGCAAAAACCCTAAACAACCTTCTGCTATATCCACCTGCACGCTAAAAAGGTGGCGGTTCTTTTGAACAGCAAAGCAGTTGTTGCACCGGAATCATTACATTAATAAAATGATAATTACATATAAGAAATACTATAAAGCTAAAACAAGGTTAGCACTTTAGAAATTCCCTTACTCATTTTTCAAATATGTAATAGTTTATAAAATCAATTTTGGTTATCTATTAATATTGTTTCCTGGCATAAAAATTGCATTATTAATTTATTGAATTGAAGATAGATGCCGGGAGAGTCAGATAAACGCTAAAGTAGAGGGCAATAGCAAGGGTGTGTTTCGAGTAACGCATTTTGTAGAAATAAAAAGGACCATATTTTTCAAGGAGACCAGAAGACAAGACTGGGTTTTGCGCTTGTTGTGTAATGCTGTTAGGCAAATTGAGTTTATGTTGGCAAGGGGAAGATTATTATGCCTGCCGGAGCAACGGAAGCGAGTATAAGAGGTTCTGATCTTGTAGAGCTCCATAGGTCCACCACATAAAGGGCAATGGACAGTAGGTTCTTTTTCCTGGCTCGAGGCATGTCAGGATGGAACTGGTGGCGACAATTAGGGTTGGTACATTGGTAATTTTGATAAGAGGTTGCCATTGTGGCCACGCTGATGACCATTTTTGCGAATATGGCTGCTGCATTTAGGGCAAGGTGATTACCGAAAGCCTTACGGCTCAAAGTTTGGTTACCCTCCTTTACTGAGATTTGATGCTGTTACTAATAAGATTCTCCACAGGGAGGGGGTGACCTTAATACAAAAAAAGTATTGTGCCGAAACTGGTTCAGAAATTCTGTTTCGGAAGCATCTTATTGAGGTAGGAGAGGAGTTTCATATGCACAACGTTATTTTGGAGAAAGAAGAGAGTTTGGGCATTGTTACCATTAACAGACCCGAATCCTTGAATGCCCTGAACTACAAGGTATTAAGGGAATTGAGAACCGTTTTTGAAGAAATTAAAAACGATGTGGCTGTTAAAGCAGTAATCATTACGGGCGCTGGGGAGAAGGCCTTTGTGGCTGGGGCGGATATAGCCGAAATGAAAAATATGTCTCCGGAGGTTGCTTATAGATTTGCCCGTCTAGGACAGGAGACTTTCTCTGCCATAGAAAAATTTTCGAAGCCAGTTATCGCTGCGGTGAATGGCTTTGCTTTAGGAGGAGGTTGCGAGTTAGTAATGGCGTGTGATTTCCGGATAGCGTCAGAAAAAGCGAAGTTTGGCCAACCCGAAGTCGGGTTAGGGATTATCCCGGGTTTCGGAGGCACGCAGAGATTAGCGCGTATTATTGGCAAAGCCAAAGCTATGGAACTGATTCTGATGGGAAACATGATCGATGCGGAAGAGGCTGCGAGGTTGGGTCTAGTCAATATGGTTGTTCCTCCGGGTGATTTGCTGGCGAAAGCCAAGGAAGTAGGCAAATTGATAGCCAGCAAGGCGCCAATAGCTGTTAAATTGGCCAAAGCTGCTATTAATTATGGAATCGAAACTGATCTGGAAACTGCCTGTGCTTATGAGGCTGGACTTTTTGGTATTTGTTTTGGCACTGCTGACCAAAAAGAGGGGATAGAAGCTTTTATCGAGAAAAGAAAGCCGCAGTTTCAAGGATTTTAGACATAATGGAAGGGCCAGCCCCACAGTAGCGATACGTAGGTTATATTGGTACAATAGAGACCAATACAGAGCTACAAGCTAAGGAGGCTGGCAAGATGAATTATACCACATATGTAGGGCTGGA
>NZ_PVXL01000013.1 GCF_002995805.1 Neomoorella stamsii | reverse complement strand
CTGTTGATTATCATCAGGTTCTTAATCAATGGAGCCAGAAAGCATTACGTAGTTGTTGCTAGTACCTTCCAAGTTCAGAAATGGAATAAATTCCTAATTTGGTAATCTTGCCTCGCGAAATGTAGGTTAAATACATAACAATAATCATGGACGTCTCCTTTACTTACTCTCTAACGCACCAATAAATCACCTCCCTGATTAAAAACATGTAGCAATATCCGTGCCAATATTCACAGCTATTGGGCGCTGTCTTTCATCTTGATAAATCTCATAAATTAAGCCCCTAAGAGAAATATCTTTAAGAATTTATAAATACCCGCGTTCTCATTCTGGAAATATTCGTCCCATAATGGGAAATTCCTGGGTGCTGCAGACGTTCAGTACTCTCACAAAGAGGAAGCCCGCTACTGATGTCCACTTCTACCCTGACTTCATGCCCCTCCAGGCCTACCAGGACGACGGAATTGACAATGGCTAGCATAGTTATGGCTTCTATCCTTAAAAGTATAGTATCAAGAGACATTTGTCCACCAAGAAGCCAGAAATAAATTTGGGAGTTACTTACTTTGAAAGGCCCTTCCTTCCGTTTAAAAAGGGATGGACCCACAACCATTCCACACCGGGAGGAGAGAGCCTCTATGTCTCAGTGTACCATACTAAGTGGAAACGCAGGCGTCGCCAAGAAATAAGAAGCGTCGGGGCAAGGAAGTGGTAGCTTATGCAGCCGTCATCATTTATGGCAAACCGCCAAAAAGAGACCCTACAATCCATAATGGCTTGGCTCAGATTCGTAAGCGGGCACGTGTAAACGCCTTTTAGATCCCTGGTACATTTAGGCAATTTCCAGGATAATAACTTTCATTAAATAACTGATTCATGAATCCTTCTTATTCTACTTCTACTAAAAACTTCCGATCATTCTCCATTTCAGGTTGGCCTAAATTAACATTTTGCCCACGCAAATACTCCTGAAGTAATTTAACTGATAAAGCACGTGGGCTTTTATTTTCTTTAACACACAAAGCAGCTGCTACTCCTGCCGCCTGCCCCATAACCAGGCAAGATGTGATGCTTCTTACAGAACCCAAGGCCTTATGAGTTGCCGATACTATCCGGCCTGCTATTAATAAATTTTCCACTTTTTGCGGCAACAGGCACCGATAGGGAATATCATAGGCGCCATCACCACCAATTTCAGTAAACTTTACTCCTTTACCTTCAGGATCATGAATATCAATAGGGTAGGCACTGCGACCAATACAATCATCAAATTTAGCACCTTTAAGGACATCTTCTTCTGAAAGAACATACTCGCCAACAAAACGCCGTGTTTCTCTGACACCTACACCTTGAGAAGCAATCATATTAGATTTTTCAAATCCAGGAATGTTCTCTCGCAAAAAGCGATAGATTTTATATGCCTCAAGCCTCCCTGCACTTTCAGCCTTGCTGGCCTGGTCAAAATCAGTAGCGTCAAAGTTAACAAGACGTGAGATGTTTATATTCGCTTCGTTTTCCCAAATAGAGTTAATGAACATCTGGTGGTGATAATCACCAAAGAGCCCCATTTGCAGGTAAATTTTTTCCCATGGGGTTAGTAGTGCGGAAATATACATCGGCGAAGGTTTTTGTCCCCCTGGTTTAACGCCGCGGAGAACTGGCAAATCTACAGGTACAGTGGCAGCTACTTTCTCTAGATCAACATTAGTCATACGTAACATCATACTTACAGGCTGCATTTTACCGTCACCCCGCCCTTTTTCATACGGGGCTCCGGCCATGGCCGCTACATCACCTTCACCGCTAGCGTCAATTATAATTTCTCCTGGAATTACAATCGTTTCGCTTCTATTTTGGACTACCACGCCGCATATTTTGGCGCCGTCCATCAATACGTCTTTAACAAGGGAATGATATAACAGATCAACACCTGCTTCAAGAAGTTTTTCAGTTTCCACTACCCGCAAGATCTCCTGATCTAAAGCTGTTACAGCATAAAGCCTACCACCTGGCCAGCGAACATGCCCTACGGCTGCCTTTAAATTTACTAAATCCTCAATTATTTCCTGGGCTATACCGTGGACAACTTGTTTGCCAGTATGGCTATAAAAAGTATGAAAGCAATACCCCATAGCTGCGATTCCACCTAACGTTGACCCTTTTTCTACTAAAATTACTTTAGTTCCTACGCGGGCAGCACTGAGAGCAGCAGCTATCCCTGCTGAACCCCCACCAATGACAATAACATCTCTTTTGTTAAGTTTTATGAATCTGGCCACGTAAGACACCTTCCTTTTTTAAATTAAAATTAACCAGGAGATAGCGCGCCTATATACACGACGCGCTATCTCCTGGTATTACCGTAGATTATTTAAATAAACCGATAGCAGTCTGGTAAGCTCCCCAAAAAGCTAGTACAGTTAGGAATATTAGTAAAATATTATCCAGGGGCCGCCCCGCTTCCTTTCCTAATATGTCCTTCCGGTTTATCAGGACTAATAAACCAATGGATACCAGGGGGAGAAGGATTATTTGAGCTGCATTAACAACTACGGTCAGCCAGATAAAGCCCGGCATTCCCGGGATAGACCAAATCAAGGGGAAAATTGCTACAAGGAAATAAAATATCCGGAATATAGGGTCCCTGGCATAATTGTTGCCATACTTCGCTTTCCTTTCCGGCATGGAAGCATAGAGACCCTCCATGGCCATGCGGGGAAAGCCATCGGCGTAGCCAATAACAGAACTAAAACAGGCACCTAAAACGCCAAGGTAAATAAGCACTTCTCCAAAGCGCCCTAGCATTTCACCCAGCAGTCTGGCTAAATCAGTAAAATTACTAATGGTAATACCTCGGGGATGAAGTACCTCCGCCCCCATAACCCATACTGCCAGATCTAGCACAATTATAACGATAATACCAAAAAGCATGTCGTACATCTGAACACGACGGTGTTCTGGTCGAATATACCCTTTCTGGCGCATAAAGGTAGGGTAAAGCAGGTTAGCTAGAGAACCACCAACAGCTCCGATAAGAGAGACAACCACCATAATAGCTCCAAAAGGGCCCACCTGCTCAGGAACGGCAAAG
Source organism: Neomoorella stamsii (assembly GCF_002995805.1). GTDB lineage: Bacteria > Bacillota > DSM-521 > Neomoorellales > Neomoorellaceae > Neomoorella > Neomoorella stamsii. The sequence continues at coordinate 12,295 of NZ_PVXL01000013.1, read as the reverse complement.
GCAAAAGTGCCTTTAACAATTTCTCCTATATTGGGCTTAACTGCAATTGCACCACCGATGAGGCTTATAGCAAGAAACCCTAAAATAATCTTTTCTGCAAGTTCAAGATAATTATATATAGTTCTACCAGTTATCCCTACTGCTGCAATTACGGCTATAATTGACCATATTAGTGGTGAACCTATACCAGTAAGATGGTAAAGGGCTGTTCCTGAACCTGAAATTGTATAAGATTCATAAAAATGTCCCAATGCTACCCCGCCAAGGCCTAAGATAAAGGGATATAATCGAAAAACTTTAGAATACCCCTCCAGGATTGTATGCCCTTGTATATTCATTAGCTGGTATTTGGCAATGATGCTTACCAAAGCATACCGGACAAGTAAAGCCAAGGCTAAGCCCCACATTAAGGCATAACCATAATGAGCACCTGCTACAGAACAGTCGACTAAATCTCCAGCCCCTAACCATGTCAACACTACAACAATACCTGGCCCAAAGGAACGTACATATTCCCAAAATGTTTTGGGAATAGGAGCCCCCTGGGGCTCAACTATGGGGTTTGGGCTAATAGCCATTTTTTTGCCTCCTTTACTAATTTCCACGTAATGAAGGTTTCCCTGGACCGATGGTAAAAACAGATACGGATTTAGCCTGTGAGTTTTTCCCAAAAGATAACTCACAGGCCAGTCAAGGTCTCCTGCTTTTGCTAGGGTATTTTGCTTTATTTAATTAAATTCCCCCCTTTCCAGTTTAAATGAAAGCCAGCCCCAATTTACTTAACTCCTCTTTCACCCCCTCATAGATTGCTTTATACTGTTCGCTGGGGCGGTGATGGACCAGATCGTAGCATTCCTGGATAAGGTATCCTTGCTCCGGCTGCCGGCCTTCCAGCTTAGCAGCAATCTTTTTAAGGATCTCCCCCGCTCGAACCCTATCAAGGCCGGCCCTGATGGTTGCATCTGAAACTTCCAGCATCCATTCGGCTTCCAGGGGTGTCTGGCCGCCATTAAGACGTGACCGACTGTGGCGCGGAGCATATAAATTCGCGCCATTAAGGGGTGCCTCAATACAGCGAATAGCACTCTCCAATAAATTATTTTCAGTACCTGGCCCGCTGGTAGGTATTACCCAGGCCATGCAAATAACATGAGTTTTAGTATTTAACACCTGGTTAACTACTGAACGGGCCCAATTATAGGGTTGAAGTAAAATCTTTTGTGCACTTAGCGACTGTACGTGTTCTACTCCTGTATAATGAATGTAATCATGGTAAACCATAGTAGCCGCTATAGGTTTAGCAATACCCTCAATAATCGCCCCTTCCACACCTCCACAGAAACCTCCAGCAAGGGCAAAGCTACCGCTCAGTTTGAAGCAACCGTAATCTTCGTAAGTTATCGCTGCTGCCAGCATGTCATGCTCCATTTTAAGATCAGGAAGCAAGGACAGAAGAATACCATCGGTACGCCTTAAACCATAATCAGGGTCCATCCCTGCCACGAGTGAGGCTACCCGGGTATTAATGGGATAATAAACAATGGCCAATCCCGGACGTCCAGCCTTGCGAATACCTTCCCGCATCCAGGCTAATTGCCGTCTGGCAGCATAGGCTTCCATTGGTGAGCCGATTATTTCTCGACCATCAATGGCAGGAAAATTAAAGCCTTCAATAAAATCGGTTCGGGGAATTTGGGCAAAGTTTTTGACCACTAATGAAGCTAAATCTTCAGTAAAAGGCGTATGATGCCCCGGGCAAAAATTTAAAGGTTCTTTACCCTCAATTTTCCTCTGCTTAAAGACGCGGGCATCTCGTCCTTCCCCCATTATTACTTCCGTGGGAGCGTCATGAATGGCTTCAAGAATTTCTTCCTTGGTAAACTTTACGACACGATTAGTGGAAATACAGTAAACTCCCATTTCCACTAAAAAATCAATTGCAGCTTCAAAAGCCCGGTCTACCAGTTCATCATCCATATTGAACCAGTATTCATCCCCAGGATATTTTATTTGGTATTCTTTCACTAAATGACTTATGGTCTGAAAAAACTTCATATCCCATTCTTTTTCAACCATTTTAGGACCAGTTTGGGTTCTTTCGGCAATCTCTAAAAGACTAAGCATATATACTCCAACCTTTCTAGTAGTTTTTAAATCTTAAACCCAGGGCCTTAAATTCTTCCTTAATCTGTTCATATAAACTTAAATAACCTGGTAAGGGTTCTTCTTTATCAACATCAAAAAGCTGTTCATAGGTATAGCCAAAGGGAGCGTCTTCAAAGTGGTTTTCATATTCCGCAAGGAGTTTATTTACTATTTCATTAGCTTGACTTCTAGTTAAGCCAACCGCCGCTTTACAGACCTCCCCCATCCATCTGGATTCTAACGGTGTACCGAAGTTTTCCGTCTGGCCGATTACAAACTTTCTCGTTCCACCTAAAGAATGACCCCCGGCTACCGTAGAAGCGATATGGCCGGCTGCTGTTTCTATGAAATACTGCCTTGTACCAGGGCCTGCTGCCGGATGATCGCCTATCGAGCCTTCCAGGATCAAGTGCGTATTACGACTTAAAGCCTGGAGGGCCATATTAGCTACCCAAATATGTTCCCTGGTTGCCCGGCTCTTGGTTTTGAAGGGAATGCTACCCGGCCGAATATTGTTAGCCCTATTCACAAGGAGCAACTGGATTGCACCTGCCACACTAACTATTGCGGCACCTTCAATTGTACCCGAAAATCCACCAATAACGGAGTTATGGGCACCATGAAGAGCTGCGTTGTGAATTTCACCCCAAGCGGAACGATTAAGATCATCAAAATTTATTTTTAACTCCGAGATACCAGTCGTCTCAAACAAATCACATGGTCTTAAACCTTTTTGGCGATCATGTAAAGCAATGGTAGCTATGCTTGTGGGAGCATTATTGACGATAAACATACCAGGCCGCCCGGCAGCATCAATAGCTTCTCTCAATATCTCAGTTGCACAGCGATAACCATAAATTTCTGATGGGGTTCCTGCAATAACTTCATATTTATCCTCTATCTTGCTTAATATCCCACCCCAAATACCATCAACACACCTATCCTTAGCACAACCTTTATAAATCTTAAAAGCCATTTTTTTATCACTGTAAAGGGCAGTCTGGATGCCGGCACAAACAATGGGCTCTTGCTCCCCTTCGACATCCCGGTGGACCATTTTTACCGCGTCATTACCTTCACCTAAAACCAGTTCGCTGGGTGCTGCCATCAAAGCTTCTTTAATCTCCTGTTCAGTAAACTTAATTACTCTACCTGTATTAGTACAATAGCTCCCTAAGTCCAAATAGAGTCTAAAGCCTGCTTCAAAAAGTCTGTCTGCCATTTGATCATCACTTGGAATGGGGGTGGCGGGATTATATTTGATCTTATACTCCTTATTTAGCTCTTGCACTTTACGAAAGATAGCCATATCGAAATCTTTTTCGAGAACCTTTTGACCATTTCTAGCTCTATCAAGCACATCCCAAAGCGAAACCATCTTTATCACCCCTATTCCATACCAGCTAGTTGTTTAAATACTTTTACCGCTTCAATAGCATCTTTGCCATAACCATCGGCACCTATTTTATCAGCCCAATCTTTTCTTACCGGTCCCCCTCCTACAACTACTTTAAAGCGATCGCGAATGCCATAGGCTTTTAGTTCATCAATAACTTCCCGTTGATAAGGCATGGTAGTTGTTAGTAAAGAAGACAGGGCTATAAAGTCAGCATTTAATTCCTGGGCTCTCCTGATGATTTCGCTACTTTTAACGTCGACTCCCAAGTCATAAACTTCAAAGCCACTTGCCTTGAGCATCATCCCGACAATATTTTTGCCCACACTATGCATATCAGCTTCTACAGTAGCAATTACTACTACTTTTTTTATATTACTTTCCTTGGGTATGGCCTTTTCTAAAATAGCGCTAGCCGCCATCATAGCATCTCCCGCCATAACCAAATGAGGTAAGAAGTATTCGCCGTTATCAAATTTCTCGCCAATAATTCGGGCACTTTCCGTCATTACTGTTTGTAAGGTGAATATTGGGTCTATCCCTGCCTTCAAGATTTCTTGAGCCTTAACCTTAGCCTCATCTTCCTGACAGCTAACGATGGCATCCTTTAGTTCTTTTAGCAGTTTTTCCCCTTCGTTTGTCATAGCAAATACCTCCTAGGGAAATGTATTTTGGTTAAATTATGGGTTTTATAAATAAAAATCAGCCTATTGGTATATCAAATTGATATACCAATAGGCTGATTCACTTACTACCTTTGATCAGGCTAACTTTCTCCTTTTTTATTAGAGAAGTTGACTGATCTGCGTAAATGAGCAGCCTTATAGATATTAATTTTCAAGTAAAACCTTTTTACTTTAATAAACAATAACGTTCTCTTACCATCTCTAAAGCTTTTAATAAAGATTTTTGAGATGTTACTAGAAAATTATCTTCTATTTCCTTCCTTATCTTATCTTTTTCTAAGATATTCTTCCCCACCAACAAATACCTTAAAAAATTATTACACAGCGATGTGGCAAAAGTGGAATCTACATTTAAAATTTCTCCGCTTTCCCAATCAATTTCCACCGCTACTGATATAAGTTTATTTCTTTCATACAAGACTGTTCCTTTTGGAGCCATAGCATGGCCTGTAACAATTACTTTTCGTCTAACTTTTCCAGTTACCATGCTGTAATTTTCAGCCCCTGATTTTTAAGTATATTATATCATTATTTTTTTCTGATAAAAACTCTCAAATTTTTTTTGCTTAATTCATCTATATAATTTAGAGTTATCGTGCTTGCCCTAGATTTTTGGGACATTCATTTTCGCGATTTTTAAGCGCTTTGTACGTTGGTTGGATGATTCTGGGAACAACTTCTTGCGCATCGCTTCCTTCAGTATGGGTAGTTCACGATAGCAGAGTTAATCTGGGGGAAACCCTTTTCTGCCTCCGATAAGAAGCTGCCATCCAGCGGAGTATCTGCTCGCCGTTTTTCAACCTCTAAACGTAGCTGAAGTATCCAGGGTGGCTATCTCGAGGTCCTTCGCTGTAGTAGGATACCTGGACAGGTACAAATTCGCACTCACTGAGCGCCTTTCCAGGCGGCTCATGGTCTGCTACTGCGTAGTATACGACGGCTTCCGGGGGTCGCTCCTGCGCCAGATTCTCCGCAGCCAGTTCCTCCAGTAGGACTAAGTAGCTATGGGCTTTGGCCGGTGAGAAGCCGTGTTGCGACTGCAACTCAGCGAGAAACAAGCTGCAAGCGTCGTCGCCCGCTAAAGGAAGAGGGTGGCCATTAAGTAGCCGCCCGGGTAGCGAATCGGCCAGTTGGGTAGCGCCACTAGTCCGCTGTTCGAGTTCCTGGAACTCAATGACTAGATCTGGATGGAGGCCAAGCTGCCGGCCAATGGTGCTGGTGTCCAACCCGGCCTTGGTCAATTGGGCTACGTGTAGATAATCCATCTGATATTGCTGCCAAATGGTGGAGCTTAACGAGAGCCGCTAACGGACTGTAGCAGGTTTTCCACTGGCAAAGAACTGCTCCAAAGCGGACGTGACGCGGAACACCCGGCCTTGGCGGTACTTCTTGGCCATCCCCGCCACCGGCAGCCGGATGCCCTCCTCCCATAGGAGAGGGGTCGGGGGCTAGTCGCCCCCTCCCACTCGATAGTAAGCGAACTAATTTCCTGGCATCCCGCCGGTCGGTCTTTACTCGTTCTACCGGCCGTTGCGGTATTAACGCATGGGGCTACTACCAGGCAGTCCGCTCCCATGGCTTTTAGTTGCCGGTAGATCCCGTAACCGCAGGGACCAGCTTCGTAACAGAATAATAGCTTTTCTACTGGTTGCCCTAAACGCCGTACTTGGACCCTCCAGTGTTAAAACTAAGATAAAAATAACCTACTCCAGCCCTAACTTCTCCAAAGTTTCCTTCGTAGGTATCCCTGTCTTTACATCCCAACCGCGGGCCTGGTAGTATTCGTCCAGCATTTGCCTCAGTTCCTCAAGCCTGACAACACAGCCTCTAGAGGGGCCTCCGGGAATAGGTTCTTGTAGGAAACGTTGCGGTAAGGTATCCTGAGCGCGGGTAACGCCTTCACGTACATTAAAAAGGCGTTCTAAGGTATAGATGCGCTCGGCAATAAGCCTTAATTCAACGAGATCAAGATTGCGGCCAGTAGTGAGATTGACGATATCGACGTAAGGTTTGCCTAAGAAAAAACCGAAAACAGGCTCGGTAAAGCGGCAAATGACAAGGGAATCACCGATGGTAGACATGTCCTGGTTCTCTTTAACGATCTTACCTTTACCTTCAGGACTAAAACGGTCGGCCTTACCAGATCTCTCGACGACGGGTCGGTAATCAAGGTGGCTACCGCCACGGTTGGAGGTGGCGTAGCCTAAAGCCATTCCTTTTAGACCCCTGGCACTGTGGCCAGCCGGTTCTAGGCCTTTGACCTGCATGGCATATTGTTCTGTTCCTCTTCCTATGATCTGGCTAACTCTTTTGGAGCCCTCAGCCAGTATTTCTCCGAATCCTTTACGGTAGGCGATTTGTTCTATAAGGGTAAGGATTATTTCCGGGTCGCCAAAAGTTATTTTTAAACCTCCGGTATCCTGAGCGGTAATTAACCCTTTTTCAAAGCATTCCATGGCAAAGGCGATGGTAACACCGGTAGAAATAGTGTCTAGGCCGTATTCATCGCAGAGGCGGTCGGCTGCCAAGATGAAGTCAAAGGAGTTTACTTCGCACATAGAACCGAAACTGTAAAGGGTTTCGTAGTCGGGCCCCTCGTTTATGATTTCTTGATCTTTAAGTTTGCCCTGGAGGACCTTACCGCAGTTTAACGGGCAGGCGAGACAGGCTGTACTGCGGATAAGTCTCCCTTCTTCATCTATGATTTTGGGGCCGCTAATGTCGGTAGCATATTCAAAAGTTTCTTTTTGCCAGTTGCGTGTGCCTAAAATACCGAGGACGTTATTATTGGCCGGGCCACCAGTAGTACCATAGCGAGGACGGTCCTTTCCTGTAAGGGGATTGGCCTTGAATTTAGCCATATATTCGCGGAAAAAGTTTATTAAGCCCTCGGGATCAGCTACTTTAACACCTCTGGTGCCCCTTACAGCGATGGCTTTTAGGTTTTTAGAACCCATGACGGCACCTACGCCGCCCCTTGCCGCCACCCTTGTGCCGGCAAGGATGGAAGCCATTTTGACTTTATTTTCGCCAGCTGGACCTATAACGGCTACTTTAAGTTCATGGTTTTGGAGGTCTTTTCTTATTATTTCTTCGGTAGCGTATGTAGTCTTACCCCACAGGTGAGTGGCTTCTTTTAATTCTACATGGTCGTTGTTTATATAAAGATAGACAGGGTGAGGTGCTCTACCGGTTATCACTATGGCATCGTAGCCAGCATATTTTAGTTCCGAGCCCCAGTGGCCGCCGGCATAGCTATCGATAAAAAGACCGGTAAGGGGTGATTTGGTAACGACGGCAAAACGGGAGGCGGTAGGGATAAGAGTACCCGTGGCAGGTCCGACGGCAAAGATTAAGACATTAGCAGGAGATAAGGGGTCAATGCCTGCCGGTAGGAGGTCGTACAGGTATTTGATGCCGAAGCCGTTACCGCCTAAAAAGTTATGTTTTAAGTTTTTGGGCATAGGTATTTTTTCGATGTTTAGCGTAGTAAGGTCGATTTTTAAGATGGTGCCGCCGTAGCCGTCGTTCAATTTACTCGCCTCCTTTTTACGGCATATATTAGGACGCTATTAGGGCAGTGGGCTACACAGGCAGGCTCACCGCCGCAGAGGTCGCAGATTAAAGGTAGACCCGTTTCTTTGTGGGCTACAATGGCCCCGAAGGGGCACACCTCTATACAAGAGCCGCAAGAGTTGCAAAGTACTGGATTAAGGCTTACAACTCCAGTTTCCGGATTTTGGGTTAAGGCTCCATTTGGACAGCTTTCCAAGCATTTGGGACGGAGGCACTGCCGGCAGAGCGTAGGGTTCTCTTTCTTCATCCCCTGAGATTTTATTTGGATGCGGGAAAGGGCCGGGTTAAACCCGGTGGCACCGTGGCGATAAGAGCAAATGAGTTCACAGGTACGGCAGCCGGTACATTGGGCAGCATTTATTTTAATAGCTGGCACTTGCTCAGCCTCCTTCAGCAGCAGGGAGAAGTAAAATTTCATCGCCGTCTTGTAGTGGCGGGGTTTCTTTAAAACTGGCGACCAGTCGGTTGTTGACAACTATGGCTACGCCGAGCCAGAAGTCGCCAGTTTCCGGGTTTAAAAAATAGTTCGCCAAGTCGTGGCCATATTTCTGGGCCAAGTTTTTAAATAAGCCCGAGAGGCTGGTACCGAGAGGAAGGTCAATACTTTCTTTTTCACGCCCGGTTAATGTTGCTAGATGTGAGATGTATTTTATACGAATGGTCATTGTTGTGCGGGGCATAAGATCAACATCTCCGTCAGCGCTGTTTATGCCACTATGAACAATGAACATTGCCCACTTCCTGGTATTGCCCGTCATCCCTCCCTGATTTTTACCTTCCTTCTGCTATTATAAATCCCCTTCACTATGGCTGCCTTCATCGCCCGGTCTTTAGAAAACTGGGGGCAGCGCGAGGGGGCTGTAATCCCGTCCAATTCATTAATTATCATCTAGTTTTTTGGCTATTTCTTTTAAAGCTCGGTCTATAGAGGCGACCTTTATGAGTATAAAAATAAAACCTCCGATAAATAAAGCCATTATAGCAAAATTAAATAACATAATTATGCTTGAAAAACTTAACCACCATGGTGGTTGCACATAAATTTCCTCCTTTTTGGTATATGCGGGTCTGGGAAGCACTTTGAAAGAGTGCAAGTGGCCTGGCCACAGGCCGACCCGACCGGGTGCCCCGAGGAGAATTTGAGCTGGAACTGGGATTTGTGGTGGCCCTCCTGGGTCCGAAGGGACCCAGGGGGTTTGCTAGAAAATACTTTCTACCCGGACTTCCAATCCAGCTATCACCCGTGACTTGACTGCCCCCTGTTGCTCCACTTCCTGGTCCAGGGTAAATTTACCTTCCTGCAAGCAAAAAACCTGTACCGATTTTTGCTGGGGATCGACTATCCAGTATTCCCTAACACCACTCTTTTCGTAAACCTTATACTTGCTGCGCAGGTCGTAATAACCGGTACCGGGGGCGAGAATCTCCACCACCAGGTCCGGGGCGCCTTTAATGCGCTTCTCTTCGATAATTGCCAGCTGAGCCCTTTCTCCAGGACAAAGCCCGCCATCTGTAATTCCAATTTCATGGATATCATCTAGTGATAGGGTGTAGGCGACGGTGTCATTACCAGTTTCCCCCCCGATCAGCTGATAGGGCGACCCTTCCGGCAGGCGGCAATAATCCTCATAAGTGTACCGTTCCCGTCCTGCCGCCAGTTCCGCCGGGGCAATACTCATTTCCCTGCACCTCCATTCCTCTGGTATCGATTTTATTTCTGGTAGCTTTTTCTTTATTTAACCTGAGGGTTGCCGGTTAAGCAAAGGAGTAATACCTGGAGCCGCCAGAATGAAGTTACTGAGCCTTACTTAGTCGCCGCTAATGCGTCGCTTTTATTAACTGGCTTCACGGGCAAGCTCAACTATTCGCCGGCGCAGTTCGGCGATCATAGACGGAACATCGATGCTTACCGGACAGCGCTCCACGCACCGGCCGCAGCGGAGACAGGTGTAAATTAGCGGTGCGGCATTATCCATGCCACCGGCCACGAAAGCCGTCCAGATGGCTCCTATGCCTCCCAGATAACGATAACCGAAATACCCGGCGGTCAGTTGAAAGACTGGGCATTCGTACATGCAGCCCCCGCATCTTAAGCAATACAAACCCTGTCTGAAGAGAGGATCGGCAGCCATTTCGCTGCGGCCGTTATCCACAAAGATAACGTGTAGTTCCCTAGGGCCGTGAGCGCCATAGGCGGTTACCTTTTCGATGTCTCCCGTCTTGCTGGGCCCGCTGATAATATTTACATAGCCGGGGACGGGATAGTTGGCATAGCGCCAGGTAACTTCGGCCACTTTCATGGCCTCCTGGAAAGTGGGCACCACTTTTTCGATCCCCACCAGAGCGATATGCACCGGCGGGACGGCGGTACATATACGGGCGTTGCCTTCATTTTCAATAATAACCATTGCTCCGCAGTCCGCCGCCACTACGTTGGCACCGCTCATGCCGAAATGGGCGCTGAAATACTTTTCCCTCATGAATTCCCTAACGGCCCCGACTTCGGCGGCAATATCCGGAGGAATTTCCCGGCCGAAAAACTCGGTAAACAATTCCGCCACCTGCTCCCGGGGTACATGAATGGAAGGCGAAACGATGTGCATGGGCCTTTCATGCCGCAGTTGTAACAAAAACTCCCCCAGGTCTGTTTCCCAGACTTCGTTTCCTTTTTCGATGAGGTAGTCCCTTATTTCCAGCTCTTCGCCCAAAATGCTCTTGCCTTTAACCACTATCTTCGCTGTGCCAATGATGTCCGCCGCCAATTTCAAGGCGTCTTCATGCGATTCAGCCAAGTAGGTCTTGCCGTGGTTGGCTTCGATGGCTTGCCTGGCTTGAGTCACCAACTCATCCATGCGTTCGATGGCAGATTCCTTTATAGCGCGCACTTCCTCGGCCAACTTGGTCGTATGGGGGAAGCGTTTGAGGGCAGCTTCGGTATTATCTCGATAAGATTTAACGGCCCGGGAAAGAGCTAGCTGAATATTGGGGTTATCGGAGGCTTTATTAAGCTCCGCCGTATACTTTTGAAACAAGCGTTCCAGCACCGAACTCATTTGGCAATCCCCCTGTAAAGAAACTCAATAAAGTCCTCAAGTTGGATATTCTTTTGCCCCTCACGCCGACCCTTATCGAGAGCCGCTAGGCAATAAGGGCAAAAGGTGATAACTAGATCGGCATTGGTGGCCGCGAGTTCGCCAACCCGGCGGGCAGCGATCTTCCCGGACAATTCAGGGAAAAGGACCTTGCCGGGCCCGCCGCAGCAGGTCGTCCAGCGCCGATTGAGCTCCGGTTCTATTAAAGTAACTCCCTCCATCTTGCTCAGGATATCCCTGATCTCTTCCGTAATACCCAGTTCCCTGGCCATGCGACAGGAATCGTGGACCGTTACGTTTCCCGAAAAACCGGTAGGCAGACGCCCGGGGGCATCCTTAACCAGATCGTAGACCGCTTCCAGGAAAGTTTTAACTTCGTAATTAAAATTTTCCACCAGTTGAGGATAAATCAGCTTAAAAATTTCCGCCGAATGGGGCGATAGGCAGATGATGGTTCTGGCGCCGGTAGAATTAATTAACTCGGCAACCTTGCGGGCGTGCTGACGCAAGTCGCCCACGAAACCGTATTCATAAAGAAGAGCCCCGCTGTAGATCTCTTCTTCGCCCAGATAACAGATTTTCAGGCCCATCTCCTGCAGGACCAGGGCGGCCTTGCGGCTGACATCCCGGTAGCGCTCCCGATCCCTGGAGCGCACGCCGGCAACAATCTTTTCGGGGTTGATACCCACCCTGTCGATCAGGTTGCGGACGCCCATCATCAGGGAAAATCCAACGCTGCCCTGGTTCATCCTGGTGAGCATATCTACCAGGCTATCAATGTAGGGGACCAGTTGATACTCGCCGCCGGTATATAAAAGCACATCCCCCTGCCGCGGCAGGTTGAGATCTCTGGCCCACCCAGCAACCTCATTTCCCTTAAGGCCCAGGGGATTGCCGTATTTGACAATATTCCCCCGAATCACTTCGAGAGTTTGCGGCAAACGATAATCCCTTGATTCCGCTTTCAGCTCCAGAGCCATTTCCGTCACCTCAACAGAATATCATATAAATGCCGTTTACCGTTCATACTAGATTAAATTAATCATAAATAAAGCGTATCTTCAAGGTTTTTTAAGCATGTATTCAGAATACCTGTTAAAGAAGCCATCCCCACTTCCCTGGGTAGCAACCCCTCTTTCACATAGGCGCGGTTAACTTCACCTATAACCGCCGCATGTTTCCCCCTTGAAAGCCCATTCGGCTTCATCCCAGGCTTCCCACGCCTTTTCCATCTTGGTCCGGGCAAACAATTAAATCAAACATGCTTCAACAGGGTACATACCATGAAGCCCAGCATGGGATAATAGACTTAGAAAGGGGGAATAGCATGTTCAAGCACGATAAGAACCTGCTAGAAATGGTGCGTGTGGAACGGCCGAACCCAAACTACGCGGCGCTTT
>NZ_PVXL01000012.1 GCF_002995805.1 Neomoorella stamsii | reverse complement strand
AAGAGTATTTAGCTTCTTAACGTACTTATCAACCCCCATACCTTCGGTTAATTGCCAAAAATAGTCGTTAGAAACCGGAGAGAATAGTTGATGAAATGTGGATAATGTGGTATCCTTGCCTTGCATTGTGGCCTCCTTATATTAGAGGTTGGGGCAAGGACTACCCTTAATCTCTAGTATAAGGAGTTTTTTCTTGCAAGGCCAGGTTATTTCAGGAATTTTGCTGATTTTGGGGCGCAATTGCTCTTGACATGTTTATAATTTTTTTATGCAACGCTAGTGACCGCAGGTCTCTTTTTATTTTTGTTGACAACGAAAAGTTTCTGGTTACCGTTTGTAGCCAGCTGGCTGATGGTAGGTGACAAAGATTTACAGCCTGCCGATGTGATTATTGTCCTTTCGGGTGAACAGGGCGAGCGGGTGGCGACGGGGGTAAAGCTCTACCAGGAAGGCCTGGCTCCAAGGCTTCTGATGACCGGCGGCCCCGTAGAATGGAACGTAGCAGCGGCTGACATCATGGCCGAACAGGCAAAATTCCTGGGGGTACCGGAAAAGGATATCGTCCTGGAAAAGCGGGCTACCAGCACCTATGAAAACGCTCTTTGCAGCCTTGATATTTTAAAGAAAAATGGCTGGCAGTCGGCTATTGTCGTTACCTCTCCTTACCACCTGCGGCGCACCAGACTGGCTTTTAACAATGTATTTCGGGGCAGCGGCATCCGTTTGAGCTTCTACGGGGCGGAGGACCCATGGCTGGATCCTACCCGCTGGTGGCTCCAGGACCGGGGGATAGAAGTGGTGGGCCTGGAGTATTTTAAGCTGGCCTGGTATGTGATTCACAATGGGATTTAGTCCTGGAGAAGGCCCTGGCCTCCTACAGCCGTGCTTACAATTTCCGCGCCATATCCTTACGTTACTTCAACGCCGCCGGGGCTTCATCAGCAGGGGATATCGGCGAAGACCACGACCCGGAAACTCACCTCATCCCCCTGGTGCTAAGGGCCATTATGACGGGTGAAGAATTAACGGTCTTTGGCGACGACTACCCTACTCCCGACGGGACGGCGGTGCGGGACTACATCCATGTCGATGACCTGGCGGCAGCCCACGTCCTGGCCCTGGAAGCCCTGGAGCAGGGCAGCCCCACGGCGGCCTATAACCTGGGCAGCGGCCGGGGCTATTCGGTTCTGGAGGTAATAAAAGCGGCGGAAAAGGTGACGGGGAAAAAGGTGCCCTACCGTGTCGGTCCCCGGCGGCCCGGCGACCCGGCGGTGCTGGTAGCCTCGGCAGAAAAAGCTATGGCGGAGTTAGGCTGGCGGCCGCGATATACCGAACTGGAGGACATCATTGCTACGGCCTGGCAGTGGCACCGCCGCAGGCCGCGGGTATCTTAAAGGACCATCGACCGGCCTGCTTAAACCCGGCCGGTCTTTTATGCCAGAGCGACCTTAAGCCCGGAGTGGGGGTTAAGTATCAATGTTTATATCAATGTTTAATGGCAAGAACCCTAAGCAGTTCATCCTCGCTGGTGATGTCAAGTATCTTTTCCGCCAGGTCATCTAGCTGCTCCACTGATAAAGTCTTTATCTTCGCTTCAACTTCAGGAGAAGTGGTACCCAGGCGTTTCCTTAGCTGTCTTAAGAGTATTTCCTGCCGGCCTTCCTGCCGGCCCTGCTGTCGGCCTTTTAAATGCCAGGATGTGGTTAATTCCATAACCCTTTGCACCTCCTCGGGTTGGAGTTCTGGGGCGAATAGTCCATTTTGCTTAACGACGCCGCCGCTACCGGGTTGTTGCTGTTGATGTACTGCCGCCAGGGCAGTCTATTGAGCTGTATTTTATAAAACTCGAACTGCAGGACCTTGAGAAAGGGAAACTCTACTTCATGCCGGTTGGTTTCTTCTGCCTTACTGTCATGGGCAAAGACGGCAATGGGCAGCACCCTTTTCTGGTGTTTTTCGTAAAGCCGGCTGAAGTAAATGAACATGCGCCGGGCGAAATCGGCTTGCCGGTAGGCCTGGGGCTCGATATGGAGCAGGACGCAGCCGTCTTCTCCTTTGATTTTAACTTCCGCCAGGATATCAACGTAGTGTTTGTCGCCGGCGGTAATATCAGTAATGACCTCCTGGGTCAAAAACCTGGTATCCGTATAATCGATAAAATTTTTCTTTATTTTACCTGAGAGGACCTGGCTGAGCAAGGGTTATTTTTTTAATATATTGGTAAAGGCCTGGCCCCGGAGCTACGGTCCCGGCCAGTTCCCCCAGCGAACATGACGAGACATCATTCTGGGCGGTAATGGTCGTTCTTTTTGGATATATTTAGCCATTGAACTCAATTCACAAGGAGGGCGCCGAACTGGTGGCAACTTTTGATTCGATAACCACTGAACTGATAGCGGCCCTGGAAGAAGAGATCAATGCCATCAAGGAGTCTGGCGGGGCGGAGCAAATAGGAGTCCACGACGGAAGGTACGGAGGCACTGCTGCGGGCCGCTTTCTATATATTTTTTTGCTTGATACCGAACTCAATATTACCTCCGATACCCCGGCTCAACTCCGTATTGATAAGGATTCACACGAGACCATCATAGTAAGCGTTCAGGGGTTTGAGATCACGCTGGGCATACAGGATGACCTGGGCCCCTTTATCCCTAAGGCGGTCCTGAGCCTTTCCGCCTACTACTTATTAGAACAGTTGCAGCGACGCCTGGATGAAATTCGCACCGGCGTACTTCCTGCCGAACGGGATATATGTATGCGGCTTTTTGCGTTCCAAGCTAATGTTCCCTTTCCCAATGTTAAACCTGCCGCCAGCCTTGGAGACTTGAACAGGGAACAAATGGAGGCAGTCAACCGGAGCCTGGGACAGCGGGTCACATTCATCTGGGGCCCGCCGGGAACGGGGAAGACACGGACCATTGGCGCCCTTGTGCGGGAGTTGGTCCGGCGTGGGGACCGTGTACTGGTTACGTCCCACACGAACGTGGCTGTAGATACGGCCTTGATTCCCGTAATCAAAGCTCTGGACGATAACGAAATCCAGGGTGGTGCCGTGGTACGGGTAGGCGCATTGGCTCGGGAGGACCCGGAATTGCAGCAGGTGACGATGGAGGCCGTGCTTGAGAGGAAAAGCAAGGATTTAAGGCAGCAACAGCAAGCGCTGGGGGTTGAGCGCAAGAGGGTGCAGGGAGTGCGGGACCAGTTGGCTGCTACCATCCGGGTTATCGAGACTGTTGAAAAGTCAGAGCAGCTTGTCGCAACAGCAAAGATTGCCTTGGCTGGAGCCGAACAGAAGGTGCAAGAAGAAGGGAACGCCATCTCGCAGGCCCGTAAAACCCTGGGCGATTTGCATAGTAAGCTGCAGCAAGCTGAAGCGGCCGGGTTCATTCGACGGGTCTTTTTCGGTTTTAACCCGGAGGTCATCCGTCGTCAGATCGTCAATCAAGAAACTGTAATCACAAAGCTGGAGGCAGCTTATCAGGTTGCCCAGCAGGAGAGAAGGGCCGCCAGCGTCGCCCTATCGGATGCTGAACGCCGGCAGGCCAAAGACCGGCAGGCCTTGGAAAGCCTGGGGCCGTTGCCTCCTCTCCCGGAACTCCGGCAGCAGCTGAGTGAGGCTGAGAAAAACCTCAAGCAATTAGATGAGCAATTGGCCGCCATGGAAGCCCGGCTGCGTGAAATGGCGGCGACCGTGATTCGCGACGCCAGAATCGTTGGAGCGACTTTATCTCGACTGGTGCTTTTGGAGGAACTGTACCGGGGCACCTTTGATACAGTAATCATCGACGAGGCCAGCATGGTTCCCCTGCCCAATCTATGGTTTGCCAGTAGCCGGGCGCAGAAGCGCGTGGTGGTCACAGGTGATTTCCGGCAGCTGCCCCCGATTGCAACCGCCCGGGACGCTGAAAAGTATCCCCTGGCTGCCAGATGGTTACAAACCGATATTTTTGTTAAGGCCGGTATCGTGGAAGGCCGGGCAAGGTTGGACGATCCCCGGTTGTGTGCGCTGAAGGTGCAGTATCGCATGCATGAAGCCATTGGCGAAGTGGCCAATATGCTGGTCTATGAGCATGACGGAAACCCGCTCGAGCACAGGGCGGACCCCAAGAAATATGAACACGCGACTGCGGCTCTTCCAGAATCCGGGGAGCCTCTGGTCCTGTGTACCACATCGGGTGCCAATCCCTGGTGCGGCCGGCTGGACCCCGGGTTCTCCCGCTACAATATTTACAGTGCTATAGTCTGTATCCGGCTTGCCGCCCGGGCCCTGGCCAGCGGCGCCCAAAATGTAGGACTGGTGGCGCCGTACCGGGCTCAAACCCGCTTGCTGCAACACCTGGTGGAGCAATACAGGCTTCCCGGAGAAAGAGTTGAAACGGCAACCGTGCACAGGTTCCAGGGCAACGAGAAAGATGTTATTATCTTCGACCTGGTGGATAGTCCCCCGTTTCAAATTGGGAAGCTTCTCTCTGGCGGCTGGGGTTCCGAAGCTATGCGATTGTTCAATGTGGCCTGCACCCGGGCAAAAGGTAAGTTGGTGATAGTGGCCCACCATGACTATCTGAGCCAAAAAGCTCCTGTAGGTGACTCCCTGGCCACCTTGCTGCAGCATCTGGAGCAGCACGGCAAGATCATGGACGCCCGTATGGTGGTTCAAGATTATGCCGACCCGACGGTTAAGACCGCACTGGGAGCAGTAATGCCGGCACGCCGGCAGTTAGGAAATCCCGAAGGAGCTGCACACTTCAACGAAGGCAATTTTTACCCAGCTTTCCTGGAAGATTTGCGTGACGCCTCCAGGGAGGGAGTTATATTCAGCCCTTTCATCGCCGAGCGACGCTTGGCGGACGTAATCACTCCTTTGCGGCACCTGGTAGACCGCGGGGTACCGGTACTGGTGGTAACCCGGGAGCGGCATGAGTCCAACCAGGTTACGGAGGAATTAATTCGTCAATTATCTATAATAGGCATTAAAGTGTTACGCCGCAAGGGCCTGCATGAGAAGCTCGCCTTCGTGGATCGGAAGATCGCCTGGTTCGGCAGCTTGAACATTCTTTCCCACAGCCGGAGCAGTGAGTTGATGATCCGGTTCTCCCAGCCGGAGCTGGTGGTGAGGCTGATGGAACTCTCGGGTACGGTGTACCTGCTTAAGCAAGAGGAACGGCGGTCTGTACAAAAGCACCGCCTTACCGAGCTGGCTGCTGCTTTAAAGAAGCGGATGGCATTTCCTTCCTGTCCTTTGTGTGGTGGTCCCACCGAGCTCAGGACGAGCAAGTATGGGCCCTTCTTTGGCTGTGCTTCCTACCAGCATGGCGGTTGTAAAGGATTGATTAACATCCCACACCGGGTGCTGGAACTGGCGGTTCAGGACCTGGAGCTTACCTGTCCGCATTGCGGGGGGAAGGTTGTTCTCAAATCTGGCCGCAACGGGGCATTCCTGAGCTGCAGCCGGTACCCGAATTGCCGCTGGACTGATTCCTTTTAAGGTGGCCTTTCGCGCAAAACTATAACCCGGGCTGGACGGCTTATAACTTATCTTCCGCTCTAATTATTCAGAAGTCGCATGAATATAATCTTTGTGAGTCTAGTAGCAGATGGTATCGAAGTATATATACCTCATAGTTCAATGCTAACCGAGAAGGGGTGCGGAAAATAAGTTATAGAGGTGGTACTGGGTGGCCATTTATCGCAAATGTAAATACTGTGGGCGGCCTATCAGCCTCAGGGAGATGCCCGCAGGTCAGTGGGTGGCCTTTGATGTGGGCACGGACAATGTACATCACTGTGGCTCCAGGCCTACCATCACTCCACCGGCCGTATCCGCGGTAGCGGCAACGCTGGATACCGGAACCGTGACCGCCAGCCCGGTAGTTGCCACGAGTTCAGAGCAAATCCGGGCGCTCTTAAAAAAGGCGCTGCAGGAACACCGCTGTGTGCATCTGAACTATTACACAGCCTCCAGGAAAGCGCTTACCGACCGGGTGGTGGAGCCGCTGGCGCTGGAACCAGGGGACTGGGGTGGTACCATCCTTCGGGCGTACTGTCGCTGGCGCCAGGATATTCGGTCGTTTGCCCTCTCTAATATCCGGCGGGCGGAGCTGCTGGAGGAGACGTTTTCACCGCGCTCACTTTCACGATCCCAGCCTATCACTATTTATCGAACGTCGATTTCCGGCCACGCTTCAACTCAAGCAAGCAGCAAGACGCCATCTACAGCCTCAGAATCTACGGGTTGTATCTGGTGGTTGATAGTGGTTGGAATAGTCCTTTTGTGGTTGCTCTTTGGCAGCCGGTGATGACTGTGGTTACGAACTTAGCTTTGCCAGGGAGATCACCTACATATCCCTCCGGTATTTCAAGGTTGGCGGTGCCGACCGGGACGGTAGAATCGGCGAGGGGGAAGAAGACGCCACCCACCTCATCACCCTGGCTACCCGGACGGCAGCGGGTAAGAGACCATATTTAAGCGTCTTCGGCACGGACTATCCCACCCCGGACGGCACCTGCATCCGGGACTACATCCACGTCGAGGACCTGGCGGCAGCCCACGTGCTGGCCCTGGAAGCCCTGGAGCGGGGCGGCCCCACGGCGGCCTACAACCTGGACAGCGGCCGGCGCTATTCGGTTCTGGAGGTAATAAAAGCGGCGGAAAAGGTGACGGGGCAGAAAGTACCTTACCGTGTCGGTCCCAGGCGGCCCGGGGACCCGGCGGTGCTGGTAGCCTCGGCAGAAAAAGCCATGGCGGAGTTAGAGTGGCGGCCGCGGTATACAGAACTGGAGGACATCATTGCTACGGCCTGGCAGTGGCACAGCCGCAGGCTGCGGGGATTTAAAGGTTGAGTTATACGAGGGTCATAGGGGAGCAGATACGGCAGGATGGTCGGGTATTTAAAGAAGAAGAAACAGATACCAGATTGAGTTGGAGACGTTTTTGGGGTATAATCTTACAGAATATAATTGATATTAATCTCGAGCCTTAGGAGTGATGGCATTGCTACAGGTTAAGAGAAGAGTAGAGCCAGGCGGAAGAATTACCATTGGAGAAGTATTGAAAATGGCCAAAATTAAACCTGGTGATTGGGTAGAGATTATCCCGGGTACGAATAAGATAACCATTAAGCTGACTAAACGTAGTAAATCAAAAGGTGCTGTCCTGGCGGCTGCGGGTATCTTAAAGGACCATCCTGAATTGGTTGAGGAGATGTTACGCATCAGGGAGGATGAAGATGATCGATCAGGGGTCGTACCCGAATAAGTATGTGGTCGATACTAACATAATTATTTATACCCTGGCAGGAGTAAAAGCAGCAGTTTGGGCAATGAAGAAACTAGAAGACGACGATATAGAAGTCTATTATTCAACAATAGTCGAGGCAGAGCTGTTTTCATTCCATGAACTAACTCTTGAACAAAAATCAAAGATAAGAGGTATTCTGGATATAGGAGAAATAGTGGATGTTGATTCTAACGTCGCTCTTAAAGCCGCCGAATTACGCGCCCTTAGTAAAAAGTATTATAATCGCAAGCTAAAATTACCAGATGCCATCGTTGCAGCTACAGCCTTATTATTATCGGCTGTTTTAGTCACACGGAATGTTGAAGATTTCAAACATCTTCGCAGGCATGGTCTACATTTATACAATCCTTTTGAACAAAGATAATAGTTAACGGCAGACGGCCTTATTTGAGGGTATCCGTTTGAGCTTCTACATCCTTACGTTATTTCAACGTCGCCGGGGCGTCGCCGGCAGGGGATATTGGGCACGGCGGTGCGGGACTACATCCACGTCGAGGACCTGGCGGCAGCCCACGTCCTGGCCCTGGAAGCCCTGGAGCAGGGTAGCCCCACGGCAACCTATAACCTGGGCAGCGGCCGGGGCTATTCGGTTCTGGAGGTAATAAAAGCGGCGGAAAAGGTGACAGGGCAGAAAGTACCTTACCGTTTCGGTCCCCGGCGGCCCGGGGACCCGGGGGTGCTGGTAGCCTCGGCAGAAAAAGCTATTGAAGAGCTGGGGTGGCGGCCGCGATAACTAGTTTGGAGGAGATTATCGCCACTGCCTGGATGTGGCATAGAAATAAGCCGGGCGGGTATTCTCAAGTTTACTCGCCGGAGGGCCGGTGACGGTGACCCACCCGGAGATGACCCGCTACTTTAT
>NZ_PVXL01000011.1 GCF_002995805.1 Neomoorella stamsii | reverse complement strand
AAGACGGGCGTCTGGAACTCGACAACAACCGCAGCGAACGCTCCATCAAGCCCTTCGTCATCGGCCGTAAGAATTGGTTGTTTGCCAATACACCACGGGGTGCTAAAGCCAGCGCCATTACCTACAGCATCATAGAAACGGCAAAAGAAAACGGGTTAAATCCCTTCCACTACCTCATTTGCCTCTTTGAAAGACTTCCCAACTTGGACCTCAAGGATAAAAACGCCCTGGATCAACTCCTGCCGTGGTCGGAAACTCTGCCTCCTGTCTGCCGGATGAATAATTAAGCTTGTTTTAGCCCCCACCTCAGATGATAGGTGGGGGTTATTTTATACTTACGTAACGCAAAAGGTGGGTAGTATTTGACGCTTACAGATCAGCTTTTCCCCGGGGGGGGCCAACTCCGGTACCATTCTTTACTGGGGTTAAGGATAGTCCTGGAAATACCGGCCCGCTATCAAAAATTTTTTACGGAACGGCTTCCAGTACCACTCGGAGGTGATAAAATAGTTTAAAGGAGTTTTTACCCAGTAGCCACGCAAAAGGGGTTAACCCCCCCGCCGGCGAATTATGAAAAAAGTTTGGCTTCAGCGGCAGACCGTTCCCCAAGGGGTAGGGAAAAGAAAGCCGGTAAAAAGGTCGTATTTTTGCAGGAGGGGCCAGGGGTGAAAAAAATTGCCGCCGTTGTGACGGCTGTAGTCTTGCTTTTGTCCTTGACTGTTATTTACGGCAAATCTTCTTCCCGCCGCCCGGACCAGGAAGTAAATACTGCCGGCAGCGCCTCAATAAAAACTGCTGGCCCAGAAACAACGCCCGTATCCGTAACAAAGGAAGCCACAACAATAACGCCTGCCCTGGTTGCTACAACCATCAGTCCTGCAAAGATCATTTACCAGAATAAAGTCGTCGTTCTCATCTACCATCATCTTGATTACCATGAAGTCCCGGGGTTAGTTATCTCCCCGCAACGCTTTCGCCACCACCTGGATATGCTCCGGGAGCAGGGTTACCGGGTCATCAGCCTGGACCAGTTGCGCGATTTTCTAAATGGTGGACCTATTCCTGATAATGCCGTTCTTATTACCTTTGACGACGGCTATGAAAGCGTCTACCAGTACGCCCTGCCCGAACTGCGCGAGAGGCAGATGCCGGCCGTTTCCTTTGCCATTGCCGGCTATGCAGGGCAAAAATTAGGCCATCTCCAGCATTATGGCTGGGAGGAAGCCAGGGAAATGGCGGCCGCCGGGTTTATCACCCAGTCTCATACTTACAATTTGCATAGCTACGGTCTTCTAGCTAACGGCCATCAAGGCCCCCTCCTGAGTGGTCCTTTAAAAGATCAAAGCCCGGATGATTTTATGAATATGGTCTACCAGGACCTGGCCCGCTCCCGGGAGGAAATTGAGGCTCACCTGCAGCAACCGGTCTGTGCCCTGGCCTTGCCCTATGGCGCAGCCAGCCACCTGGCCATACAGGCAGCCGTCCGGGCCGGTTTTAAGCTTATTTTTACTACCCAGGCAGGCGCTATTACCCGGAAAAGCAATCCCCTGGCCCTGCCCCGGAACAATGCCGGTTCGCCGGCCGTATCGGCCAGCGAACTCGACATAATGATCCGTAAAGCTGCCGGAGTAGAAACTCCAGCTTTAACAAAGCCACAGGCCCAAACCAGGATAACTGGTAAAAAGGCTAATAAAAGGATCTAGCGAAGGACCAGCCATCCCCATTTGTTCCTCACTACAAATAATGCCAGTGGCCGGGATTGCCCGCTACTGGCATTTTTCGTAACCAGGTTAATGGGCATGCAGGTAGAAATAGCCCTGATGGTGGTGCTCATGGAAGGCTGCGTCAATAAGGTTGACCCGCATCAAGAGCTCGCGGTTGGCCAGGATTTCCCCGGGCGAGCCTGCTGCAGCCAGCCGGTGGTCTTCCCCCAGGACGAAAACCCGTCCGCAATTACCGGGACAATAGCCAGGTCGTGGGTGGCGGTGATCAGTTTATGGGGGGGACGGTCGGCCAGGGCTTCCAGTTCCAGCAGGGCCAGGAGGGAATCCACCCGGGCTTTAACTTCGGCCTGCGGTAATTCCAGTTGCAGGGGGCCAAAGGCCAGCTCTTCCCTGACGCTGGCGTTAAAACTCAGGTAACCGTCAGGAATATGCATGCTGACAATGAGACTACTACCCTGCCTCCAGGCAGGCCAGCAGATCTCCATGGCCCACGCTTACAAAAACAACCTTGCTGAGCTAATTATACAGGCTTGAGATGGCCTCAAGAAAGCAATAATCCTACTTTTTTGCAGGGTCAATCCCCCCCTGCCAGCCGTGGCGCCGGCAGCGGCCCCGTCCCGGGCCGGAAGCCGGGCTGGAGATTTCTGCACTGCCGCAGCGGGGGCAGGTTCCTGTTCCCTCCGTTTCCGGTTCCCATTCATGGCCACATTCCTCACAGCGGGCCTTCGGCCCGGCCAGGCGGTAAACCCCGCCCTCCACCCGGATAGCCTTACCATTAATCAGGGCATCGGCAACCTTACCCCGGGCTGCGTTGAGTATACGGAAAAAAGTTGGCCGCGAGACCCTCATCCTGGCGGCGCAGTCTTCCTGCTCCAGGCCTTCTATATCCTTCAGGCGAATGGCTTCCAGTTCTTCCACTGCCAGGACAACTTCTTCCAGCTGGCGTAAAGGTACTGCTGCCGGTTTAAAATAAGTGATCCCGGGTATAAATTCTACCCGCCGGCACTTGGGTGGCCTCGGCATTGTGGTCCCCCACTTTCTAACTTTATCTTTACCCTATCATAACCTTTATGTGGTCTTATGTCAACAAAAAGACATCCAATACCTAGTTCCTACAGGGTTTTATTTTAGCCGGCGCAGGTAGATCTCATTCTCAACTATACCGGCTGTCGTGGTTATATACAACCATTCTCCCTCCTGCCACCAGGTCAGGTAACGGCCGGTCACGCGATAACGGTGACTTCCAGTGTGGACGGCCACCGTCAGATCGGCCAGGCCGGCCTTATTTTTGAGCTTTATTACCCAGCCGGCGGGACCCCGGTTAAAGGTAGCTTGCGCCTGCTCATGGCGGTTTAAAAAGGAGGCAAAGCGGCTCATGGGCCAGACCAGCAAGCGCCCTTCCTCCTGGTCCCTGGCCGCCCGGTTAGCCAGGTAGGCCAGGGCCGCCAGGGCGTACTCCTTTTTGCTGGCATGGGTATAAATCAAGCGGATGGCGTGTTCCTCCTCGATAAAGTTGAGGAGGTCATCAAACCAGCTTTTAACCTCTTCCAGGGGTACGCCGGCAGCCATTAATTCCTCCAGGGCGGCATACTTCTGGTAAGGGGTGATGGGGAAAGACCATAAGCTGCCGCTAACCTGGCGGCCGTGAAAAATGCTGCGGGTAGGGCTGGAGCCAGTATCCCCGGGGCTGTAGTAAGCCAGTACGCCTCGTTGTTGTAACCACTCATTGACAAAGGCAGGATGGTTACCTACGGGAGCGCTGTATTCCAGCACCGGCTGGCCGGTAATTCCGGCCAGGGTATCGCAATTCAAGGCCAGGTAGCGCCAGACCTCCTGGCGCGGCAGTTTTTCCAGGTTGGCCGCAAAATAATTATGGATCCAGCCACCATGGGAACCGATGGCTCCGTATCTCTGCATTAATTCCACCCAGGGCCGCCCTTTAAAGGGCGAGGCGGCATCAAAGCCGTAACCGTCTCCTGGCCGGTATGTATCCGGGCCGGCAGTGATGTGAATGGAATACTGGAGGTCGGGCCGGAAAATACCCCGCTGGATCATAGCCCGTAAAGGGCCGATATGGGCATTGCTGTCCAGGTGAAAGTTGACTACGAGCCCGCCTTTACCCCGGGGCGTATTGACCAGGCGGGGGAGGTGGGCATATTTGATTAAAAAGGTCCGTATAATGGAACGTAAGGCGAGGTCGTCGGACATTTGCTTGTAATACCCCAGGGGTATGTTAACAAAAACCACGCTCCCCCCCGAGGGATAAGATTTTTCGGTAATAACCGGATTTAAGCCTGCCTGGCTGTCAAAGGCTATCAGCCGGGCGTCCAGAAGCCTCGCCAGGACATGTCGGTAGCGCAGCCGCCCGTAACCATAGCTGCTGACGGCATTCTCCCGGTCCAGCTTACCGGGTGTGATCCCCCAGGATGCCGCTACCTGGGGCGTAGAAAACTGCCAGTAACCGCTGTCATAGGTTTGCTGGTCCCCACCCGGTGCCGGGCCGTAATTTACCCCGGCCAGGCCTGCCAAGGCCGGCTCGGGTAGCCTCTCCCCGCCAGCCCCCCTGGTCCCGGGGTCATAGACCAGTAAAACCTTACCGCCTGAGTGGACATAGTCGGTTAATACCCGGGGTACCGGCGACGGCAAAACCTGGTTTAACCCTTCCGGCAAAATCAGGGCCGGGTAGCGTGCTACCAGTTCCCGGGGTGACAGGTTCAGGTCCCCGGGGCCAACTTCCGCCCAGGGGAAACCCTCTTCCTTTAAGACCGCTCCATAGGCCGCCAGGGTGCCCTGTTCTGCCCCTGGCGTTGTAATTAAGAGCCCTGCCCGTACCTGGTGGGTTGCCTGGGTTGGTTGCAGCCAGCCGGTACTCGCCACTATGAGCAAGATTAAAAACGCTATTGAACCTAAAAAATAATGCCGGAATTTAATTTTTACCATCCTGCCTTTACCCCTGCCAGAAAGAATAACCAAAAACCATAGCCTATTATTCGCCTGAAGAGGTAGGAATCCTTCCAGACTTAAATCTCGACAGGGCTTAACACCCTTCCTGCCCGAACTGGTCCCGGCAACAAATAGCGGCAACTTTTTTCCCTGCAGCAGGAAAAATGGTATTTCAAGGCGAATCTTTCCAGTAAGATGGATTTACTGCCGAAAATTTTTCCTGCCCGGAAAGGAGTAGCCACATGGCGCAGGATTGTATCACCTTCAAAGGGACCCGTGGCGGCCTGCTGATTTTATTAGATGCCAGCCGGGATTTTAATGAACTGCGGGCTAACCTCGCCGCTAAATTTGCCGCGGCCAGGGGCTTCTTCCAGGGCGCTTCCTTTGCCCTGGTACCAACCTCCCCTTTAAGCAGCCGGGAAACAGCCGAACTGGAAGCTATCTGCCGGGAGCACGGCCTGGTCCCGGGGACCAATATACCTTTGCCGGATCGCTACCGGCCCCAGAAAAACCAGGGAAAACTGGCCCCTGCCACTATGGTAGCGGGCGCTAACTGTTACTCTACCTCTGCTGTTCCACCTGCCGGCTTGCATGTAGCGCCTGCCCCTGCAGCAGCCGGCGCTGCCGGGCTCTCTACCCTGCTGGAAGAAGGCAATCTCCGTAACGGCCAGGAACTGGCTTACAGCGGCCATGTGGTGCTGGTGGGCAATGTTCACCAGGGTGCCACCATTAAAGCCGCTGGCAACATCCTGGTCATGGGTACGCTGCTGGGCAGTGCCCACGCCGGAGTCTCAGGTGACAGGGCAGCCGTTATTGTTGCCTATCGCTTGGTCCCGGCGCAGCTCAGTATCGCCGGCGTAATCGCCCGCTCCCCGGAGCAAAAAACAAGGCGGGCCTACCCGGAGATAGCCCGCCTTGCCGGCGATAAAATTATCGTCGAACCATATTTAAGCCGTAAACCCCCCTGCAACTGAACTTATTTGTCTTCCAGGTCTTCCGGCTGCATGGTATAGGCCGGCACCATAGTTGGCGTGTAGTTGTTAAAGGGCGCCACCGGGTAGAGCTGGCCGTGACCCATGAGCAAGCTCTCCATATTTTCGACTATGGTTTCCAGCAAACTGTAAGGCGCTGCGAAAACCAGCTCATCCTTCTGGGTCCCCCCGAAGGTACGGTCGCCGGCGCAGGGAAAGCCAATGATGGGCTTTTGTTCTTTCAGGGCAAAGCCAATGGAAGAACAGAGGGCCGCTTCGGCTACCGTATCAGCCTTAACCGGTTCCCCTGTTTCATGGAGGCAGCAGTGGACCAGGCGCATAACTTGCGCCGGGTTGGCGTAAATGACCACCACATCGGGGTCTTCTTTGGTAAAGCCTTCTACAGGGGCTACAAAAATACCGTCATAAACTTTACCGGCATCCCCCACCTTGTAGGTATTGGCCATAAAGCGCCGGCCGGCTTCGACATCGGCTACATAGCGGCCCAGGGGGGCTTTACCGCTGGTGAAGCGCTCCGGGGTCTTGATGAGGCCGGTGCAGGCGGCGCCAATGGCGCAGACCATGAGGTCCGGGGTACCGGCACTGGCCCGGCCCTGGTAGCGGGCCGCCGATACCTGCTGGCAGATGTTGATTTTCCAGTTGTACGGCCGCCGGGGCAGGTCCTTCCTGTCTTTATAAAGCTTTACACCTACGATGCCCGTATCCAGGCGCAGGACTTCAGTTAACCTTCTGACCATGGTGGTTTTGTCTAAATCTGCCATGGTTTCTCCTCCTTTAAATTTTATGCCGGGTAATATGCTTCCCTGGCCGCAGCTACCAGTTCGTAGTCCACACGGGTACGGGCGGCCAGGCGCTCGGCCAGGAATTGTTTAGCTACTGCCGGGAAGATGGCATAGGAGAGGACGTCTTCTTCCTTCTCCATGTAGGGCGCTACTTCCTGCCGAGCTGCCGGCAACTGGGGTTCCAGCAGGTCGGCGGGGCGGCAGGTAATGGGTTCTTCGTCACCAATGATTTTACGGCGGACCTCTTCATTGACCGGCACCGGCGGCTGCCCATAGAGGCCCCGCAGGTAATCCTTGACTTCCCTGGTTACCATCTTGTAGCGCTCCCCGGCCAGGACATTCAATACTGCCTGGGCGCCAACCATCTGGCTGGAGGGGGTGACCAGGGGCGGGTAGCCGAGGTCTGCCCTGACTCGCGGCACTTCGGCCAGCACCTCCGGCAGGCGGTCCAGGGCGTTCTGCTGGGCCAGCTGGGACATAAAGTTGGAAAGCATCCCGCCCGGGATCTGGTAACGCAGCACATTGGCGTCAACGGTACCGTCGCCCACGTCAAATTCCCGGTACTTCTTGCGAACCTGGCGGAAATATACGGCTATTTCGGCCAGTTTATCCAGGTCGAGGCCGGTATCCCAGGGAGTCCCGGCCAGGGCGGCCACCATGGTCTCGGTTGCCGGCTGGGAAGTGCCCAGGGCCAGGGGGGACATGGCCGTATCCAGGACATCGGCGCCGGCTTCCACGGCCTTCAGGTAAGTCATGGCGGCCATGCCGCTGGTATAGTGGCAGTGAAGCTGGAGGGGCAGGTTTACTTCAGCCTTAATTTTTTGCACCAGCCGGTAGGCATCTGCCGGGGTGAGGAGGCCGGCCATATCCTTGATACATAAAGAATCGGCACCTAGGTCGGCCAGGTTCCGGGCCAGGCGTAAATAATAGGCATCGTCATAAACAGGCCCCAGGGTGTAGCAGATGGTGGCCTGGACATGACCGCCCTCTTCCTTCGCCACCTTCATGGCCAGGGCCATATTGCGGATATCATTCAGGGCATCGAAGATGCGTAAGATATCGATGCCGTTTTTTATGCTCATTTTCACAAACTCGGCAACAACGTCGTCGGCATAATGGCGATAACCCAGGAGGTTTTGCCCCCGGAGAAGCATCTGCAGCCTGGTGCGGGGCATGGCCTGGCGTAAAGCCCGCAGGCGTTCCCACGGATCTTCGTTTAAGAAACGCATGCAGGCATCAAAGGTAGCACCACCCCATACCTCCAGGGAATGAAACCCGATAGCATCCATTTGGGCCGCTATGGGGAGCATATCCTCAGTTTTGAGCCGGGTGGCCAGCAACGACTGGTGGCCGTCTCGCAGGGTTGTATCGGTTATACTTACTTTTTGCGGCATAATTCAATCCTCCGCGGAAATCTTCCTTACAAAATTCTTCCTGGCGCGGGCATCCCTCCGCTAACCCGGAAAACACCTATAACACCCGCGTCCTATAACACCCGTGTCTGGCCGCGGTAGACCAGGCCCCGGACAACGTCGACAGTCACAATCATACCGTCAGCCAGCTTTTGGGTTGCGCCTTCAGCCCCCACTACTACGGGGATTCCCAGGCTGAAGCCATTGACGGCCGCGTGGGAACTCAAGCCCCCCGCCTCGGTAATAATGGCCGCTGCCCTTTCCATGGCCGGTAAAAAATCGGGCCCGGTTTCTGCCGTAACCAGGATATCGCCCTTTTGGACCCTGGCTATGGCCTCGGCTGCCGTCTTCACCAGGCGCACCGGGCCACTGGTCACCTCCCTGCCGATACCCCGGCCCCGCACCAGCACCTCGCCAACGATATGTACCTTGAGCAGGTTGGTCGTGCCGGGCACCCCGGCAGGTACACCGGCGGTAATGACTACCAGGTCGCCCTGTTTGACCCGGCCCGAGAGAATGGCTGCCGCTACGGCCGCGTTGACCATTTCATCGGTACCGCTGGTGGGCTCGACAAGCAGGGGTTCGACACCCCAGACCAGGCAGAGCTGGTTCAGCACCCTTTCATTGGGACTGGTGGCCAGGATAGGGGCCTGGGGGCGGTATTTGGCCACCCGCCGGGCAGTAGACCCGGAAGCTGTCGGTGTAATGATGGCTGCCGCACCCAGCTCATAAGCGATGGTACAGCTGGCATGGCTGATGGCATCTGTGGCCGTCCGTTCGGCAGCCAGGCCCTTTTTCAGCAACAGGTCGCCGTAGGGCAGCCCCCTTTCCGCCCGCCGGGCAATGCGGGCCATGGTGGCCACTGCCTCTACCGGGTAACGGCCCATGGCCGTTTCCCCGGAAAGCATGATGGCATCAGTACCGTCAAAAATAGCATTGGCCACATCGCTGGCCTCGGCCCTGGTCGGCCGCGGGTTATGGATCATGGACTCCAGCATCTGGGTCGCTGTGATGACGGGCTTGCCAGCCCGGTTACAGGCCTCGATAATTTTCTTCTGGACCAGGGGTACTTCTTCCACCGGGATTTCTACCCCCAGGTCACCCCGGGCCACCATGATCCCGTCGGCCACCTGGAGTATTTCCTCCAGGTTGTTGACGCCAGCCTGGTTTTCGATCTTGGCAATAATCGCCACCCTGGCGCCGCGTTTCTCCAGCTCTTTGCGCGCCGCCAGGACATCAGCAGCCGTGCGGACAAAGGAAAGGGCGATAAAATCTATCCCCTGCTCAAGGCCAAATTCCAGGTCTTTAATGTCCTGTTCCGTCAGGGCCGGCAGGCTAATCTCGGCTCCGGGAATGTTGACACCTTTATGGCTGGAAATAACATCGCCGTGGCGGACCCGGCAGCGAATCTCAGTGCTGGTTGTATCCAGGACTTCCAGCTCAATTAAACCATCGTCTAATAAAATCGTCTGGCCGGGCCGGACATCCCCGGGCAGGCCGGCAAAGCTTACCGGCAGGCGGCAGGCATCGCCGGTAATGGGTTCCGTGGTGAGTATAACTTCGTCCCCATCCTTTAGGGTTACCTCGCCCCGGATCTCCCCCAGGCGGATTTCCGGGCCTTTATTGTCCAGCATCAGGGCCACCCTGACACCCAGTTCCGCCGCTGCCTGGCGGACGGCAGCCATCCGCGCCCCGTGTTCAGCGTGGCTACCGTGGGAAAAATTGAAACGGGCTACATTCATGCCCGCCCGGATCATCTCTTTGATAATGTCAACCCGGGAACTCGCCGGGCCCAGGGTGCAGACAATTTTGGTGTGGCGCATAGTTGCCCCCCCCTGCCATTCTTACAGGGCCAGCACTTCGGCCAGGCGGTATAAATCCGGGTCGATGGTCTTTTTTTCCTGGAGGATTGTTTCCAGGTCCCGGTCTACCAGTTCATTGGCCGCTATGCCTGCCATGCGGCTGCTGGCACCAGAAGCTAGAAGCTTTACCGCGTGGGCGCCCAGGCGGCTGGCCAGCAGGCAGTCAAAGGCCGTCGGCGCTCCCCCCCGCTGGATATGGCCGAGTATTGTTACCCGGCTTTCCAGTTTGGTGCGCTTGCCGATTTCCCGGCTCACTTCCAAGGCACTACCCACACCCTCAGCTACCACAATAATGCTGTGGAGCTTGCCCCGGTGGCGGCCCCGCTCGATCCGTTCGACCACCTGGTCATAATCGACGGGATATTCCGGTATCAGGATGGACTCGGCGCCGCCGGCAATGCCGGCCGCCAGGGCAATCTGGCCCGAATGGCGCCCCATAACTTCAATGATGAAAATCCGTTCGTGGGAAGTTGCCGTATCCCGGATGCGGTTGATGGCTTCCACGGCCGTATTGACGGCCGTATCAAAGCCAATGGTATAATCGGTACCGGCAATGTCGTTGTCAATGGTACCGGGGATGCCAACCGTCGGCATTCCTTTTTTCGCCAGGTGAACGGCGCCGTGGAAGGAACCGTCGCCGCCGATGACCACCAGGCCTTCAATGCCTTCCCGCCTCAGGTTGTCCAGGGCTATGGCCCGGCCGGCTTCCGTGCGAAATTCCTCTGACCGGGCCGTTAATAAAATAGTACCGCCCCGGTGGATAATGTCGGCCACCGCACCGGTATTGAGGCGGCGAAAATCACCCTGGATTAATCCTGCGTATCCCCGGGCAATGCCGATTACCTCCATGTTCAGGGCGGCAGCCTGGCGGACTACCGCCCTGATGGCCGCATTCATTCCCGGGGCATCACCCCCGCTCGTCAGTACTCCTATCGTCCGCAAGAAGTTCCCTCCTCAAAAATTATATGGTTTTGGCGGAGGTATGTCTCCCCGCCGCTTTCTTCATCGTACCAGGGCCGTATTTAATATTTCATTGGCTTCTTCAGCTTCCGATTCGGGGACCAGGAGTTCGTACCCCGCCAAGTCCTCCATCTGGCAGGAGCCAATGGGCCGCAAGTTTACCATGATACCCTCCTGGGTCAACACCTCTTTCAGGCGCAAGGCCTGTTTACGGTTGGCCGCGATGTAGATCACAGTCCACATGCCGCTCACTCCCCCGCTTCTAAACTCCCGTATTTGGTGAGAACCAGAGCCCGGCCGCGGATTTTCATAGCAGAGGTATGCTCGGTAAACTGGGCAATCATGATTTCTCCTTTATCTAGTTTTTCGGAGTGATGGAACTTGGTATCCTTGCCACGCGTCAAGCCAATGATGGTTACCCCGTTCTCCAGGGCTTTAATGGCAATAAAATCGGCACCGGTCACACTGTCCCTGCCCTCCATTTATAACCTACACCTCCTCCTACAAAAATCCGTAGCGTTGTAATAAGGCTCGTTCTACTTCCGGCGGCACCAGGCCGCGGATGCACCCTCCCAGGGAGGCTGCCTGGCGAATAATGCTTGAACTTATGAAGGAGTACTCGGTAGCTGTCATTAAAAATACCGTCTCCAGGTCGCCGGCCAGTTTTTTATTCATGATGGACATCTGGAACTCATATTCAAAGTCGGAAACAGCCCTTAGACCCCTGACGATGGCCACGGCGCCTTCCTGGTGGGCAAAATCAACCAGGAGCCCGGAGAAGGCCTTGACCGTGACCATGGGCCAATCTCTGGTAACAGCTTTTACTAACTTTACCCTTTCCTCCAGGGAAAACAGGGTTTCTTTATAATTATCAGCAGCAACTCCTACAATCACCCGGTCAAAGATCCCGATGGCCCGCCGGATGATATCCAGGTGCCCGTTGGTGATAGGATCAAAGGTACCTGGATATACAGCCACCCTCAATGGCTATCACCCCCTTGCCTCCTTAATTTAAGCTAATTCCACTCCTCTATTGATATTCCTGCTAAGGAGACTTTAAATTATCTATTTTTCCGGTACTAATTTAACTTTATCTTGCCCACCTAAAAGGCGAGCCAAACTTGCCAGCAGGGCCGGAACCGGTTCAACCCATAGCCGGCGGTGAAGAACAAGGGTCCGCCCCTCGCTGCTCAAGTGCAGGTACACCGGGCAGTCACCGGGAAAAGCGGTCAAAATATCCTGCAGGGCTGCCCTCTGCTCTTTCCCCGTCAACTTCAGGTACAGGCGCCGGCCAGACCTGCGCTCCCCATCCTTCCCGATGCCGGCAAGGGCAGGCGGCGCTGCCCCTGTCTCCTGTCCAGATACCCCCTGCCGGCCCACTGCTCCGCCCGGCGATGTCACGGCCGGAAGACCGCTGGCCGGTGCTCCTGCCTCGCCGGGACCTGCCTTTACTGGCTTAACCTGGTCGGCCAGGACCTGAACCCCTTCCTCCTGTTTATCGGCATGACCATAAATAATAACTACCTGGTCGGGGGCAAGCCAGGCACGGCCCTGGCTGTAAATACGGGGGAAAAGGACGACTTCCACCTGGCCGCTAAAATCCTCCAGGGTAAGGACGGCCATGGGCTCACCCTTGCGGGTGACCAGGCGGCGCAAACCGCTTACCACGCCGCCAAGGATAACCTGGCTGCCGTCGGGTATTTCGGAGAGATCAGACAGGGCATGGGTAACGACCTGCTGCAAGGCTTCTGTATAGGGCTCCAGGGGATGACCGCTTAAGTAGAAGCCCAGGAGTTCCTTTTCCATGGCCAGGATGTCGGCCCGGGAAAAATCGGCCAGATGCGGCAGGAGCGGCTCGTTAACTTCTTCCGGTACCATATCCATTAAAGATATCTGGCCGCTGCGGCGGTCCTCCTGGCGCTGGGCTGCCAGCTCAAAACATTCATCCAGGATGGCCAGGAGCTGCCGCCGGTTGGGGTGCAGGGAGTTAAAGGCGCCGCAGCGGATGAGACTCTCCACCACTCTTTTGTTGGCCAGCCTCGAGTCCACCCGGCGGCAGAAGTCCAGGAGGGAAGTGAAGGGACCCCTGGCCTCCCGGGCGGCAATGATGGCTTCCACGGCGGCACGGCCGACGTTTTTAACCGCCGCCAGGCCGAAGCGGATGTGCCCGCCGGCGATGGTGAAATCCACACCAGATTCGTTGACATCAGGTGGCAGGACCCTGATCCCCAGGCGTTGACATTCGGCGAGATAAGGCCCCATTTTGTCCAGGTGTTCGGCCACACTGGACAGAAGGGCTCCCATCAGTTCCGCCGGGTAATGGGCCTTGAGATAGGCCGTCTGGTAGGCTACCAGGGCATAGGCCGCCGAGTGGCTGGCATTGAAACCGTACCCGGCAAAGTATTCCATGAGTTCAAAGATTTTAATGGCTATATCTTCCGGCAGGCCTTTTTTGACGGCCCCGGCCAGAAAACGCTCCCGCTGGGCCGCCAGGACCTCCGGCTTCTTTTTGCCCATGGCCCGGCGCAAAAGGTCAGCCTGGCCCAGGGTAAAGCCGGCTAGCTCGCTGGCAATGCGCATGACCTGCTCCTGGTAAAGGATGACGCCGTAGGTATCCTTGAGGATAGGCTCCAGGGAGGGGTGGAGGTAAGTAATGGGCGTTACGCCGTGCTTGCGCTCTATAAAGTCCTCTACCATGCCGCTACCCAACGGGCCGGGCCGGTACAGGGCCACCAGGGCGATAATGTCCTCAAAGCGTTCCGGTTTTAATTCCTTTAAAATGGCCCGCATGCCGCTGCTTTCCAGCTGGAAGATACCGCTGGTTTCTCCGCTGGCCAGGAGCCGGTAGGTAGCCCGGTCATCCAGAGGCAGGTTTTCCAGGTCCAGGTCGCGGCCGTAGTTCAAGCGGATAGCCCGGCAGGCCTGGTCGATCACGGTCAAGGTGCGGAGGCCCAGGAGGTCCATTTTTAAGAGGCCCAGTTCTTCCACCACCTGCATAGGAAACTGGGTCGTCACGGCCTCACCGGTTTTTTGCAGGGGCAGGTAGTAAGTTAAGGGTTCCTGGGTAATCACAATCCCGGCCGCATGGGTAGAGGCATGGCGGGGCATGCCCTCCAGGGCCCGGGCCGTATCCAGGAGTTCCCGCACCGCCGCGCTGCCTTCATAGCTTTCCTTTAATTCTGGCGTTGTGGCCAGGGCCCGGTCCAGGGTAATGCCCAGCTCCAGGGGAACCATCCTGGCAATCCGGTCGACTTCGCTCAAGGGCATCCCCAGGACCCGGCCCACATCCCTGACAGCAGCCCGGGCAGCCATGGTGCCAAAGGTAATAATCTGGGCCACGTGCTCCCTACCGTATTTTTCCAGGACATACTGGATAACCTCGTCCCGGCGCTCAAAGCAAAAGTCAATATCTATATCGGGCATACTGACCCGCTCCGGGTTGAGAAAGCGCTCAAAGAGGAGGTTATAGCGCAAAGGGTCTATGGCGGTTATCCCCAGGCAGTAGGCCACAAGGCTACCGGCAGCCGAGCCCCTGCCCGGCCCTACCGGGATACCTTTCCGGCGGGCAAAATTGACCATGTCCCAGACAATGAGGAAATAGCCCGGGTAGCCCATTTGTTCAATAATGCCCAGCTCATAGTCGAGGCGCTGCCGTGCCGTGCCGTCATCCCGGGGGTAACGCCTGCTGAAACCCTCATAGCAGAGACGGCGCAGGTAACTGGCAGTATCCTCTCCCGCCGGTAGCCGGTAGGCCGGCAGGTGCAGTTGACCAAAGGTGAAGTCGAAGTTACAGCGTTCGGCAATGGCCAGGGTATTGGTTAAAGCAGAGGGCACTTCGGTAAAAAGGGCCGCCATTTCTCCAGGGCTTTTTAAATAAAACTGGGCGTTGGGAAAGCGGAGGCGGTTGGGATCGTTAAGGGTTTTACCCGTCTGGATACAGAGGAGGATATCATGGACGCGGGCCTGGTCCTGGGAGACGTAATGGACATCGTTGGTGGCCACCAGGGGTAAACTTAACCTCTGCCCCAGTTCAATGAGGCGGCGGTTTATCTTGCGCTGTTCCGCCAGGCCCTGGTCCTGGAGTTCCAGGTAGAAATTCTCCCGGCCAAAGACCTCCCTGAGCCAGGCAGCCGCTTCATATGCCTTTTCCTCCTGGTCCTTTAAAAGCCGGTCCGGCACCTCGCCGGCCAGGCAGGCGCTTAAAGCAATTAGGCCCTGGCTGTGGCGGCTCAAAAGTTCCCGGTCCACCCGGGGTTTATAATAAAAACCCTCCAGGTAGGCGGCCGAAACCAGGGCCGCCAGGTTCCGGTAACCGGTAGCGTCGGCAGCCAGGAGGACCAGGTGGTACTGGTAATCATCCCGGTGGGGCTCCCGGTCGTGCCGGGACCTGGGGGCCACATAAACCTCGCAGCCAATAATGGGCTTGATCCCTTCTTGCCGGGCTGCTTTGTAGAAATCCACAGCCCCATACATGACACCGTGGTCCGTCAGGGCCAGGGCGGGCATACCCATCTCCCTGGCGGCCCGGACCAGGTCATTAATGCGGCCGGCCCCGTCCAGGAGGCTGTATTCACTGTGGACATGGAGGTGGACGAAGGAATTCATGGGGAGTAATTTCTACATCCAGGGCCAGATTCCTCTTGCTTTTGTCTGGCATAGGCCATCCTTGGCAGCCGTATATATATATAATGGAGGAGATATTTCCGGAGGAATAATCCCGGTGGATGGTTTTTTTCCCAAGCTGCTGCTCATCTTTTTTACCGCCCTGGGGGTCGTCCTGGGAGCGGCAGTAGTCGGTTCCCTGGCGGCCGTCCTCGTCGGGCAGCCGCCTTTAAGGACCATGACCCGCCTGGCCCTGGAAATAAAGATCTGGGCCATTGCCGCCGCCATGGGCGGTACCTTCAGCGCCATCGAAATCCTGGGCCAGGGCCTCCTGGAAGGTCAGTTCCGCGTCCTGGCCAAACAGCTATTATTTATCATTGTAGCCTTTATCGGCGCCCAGGTGGGTTACTGGCTCATCCAAAACCTGGCCGGAGGTAAGTAATGCGCTACCTGGCCATCTTTATCCTGGGTTTTCTCCTGGGCGCCAGCCTGACCAACCTCCTCCTGGCCCGCCAGCAGGAGCAACTCCACCTGGCCCGGACGGAACTGGAACAGCGCCTGGCGGCAGCCAGTGAAGAACTGGTCCAATTAAAAGAAAACCTGGACCGGGAAAGCCGCCAGGTAATTGTGGCCGTCGAGCCGGTGATTACTTTTAGCGGCGACAGGCCCCCGGCAGTGGAAGGCCGGGCTGTTACCCAATCCCTTACCCGGGAAATCCAGGACATCCTGGCTCCCCTGAAGGGCCAGGAAGTGCGCCGTTTAAACCCCGCCCTCGTCCCCGCTATGATTGACGGCCGTACCGTCAAGGTGAACGGCCGCCAGTTTAAACTTAAAGTTACCCTGCTCCTGATCAGCGATAAGGTAATTGTCCACGTCCAGGCTCATGGCCTGCCAGCTTCTTCTTCGTCGTCAGCCGTATCCCTGATGGCCGGTTGCCCCGCCACAGTAGCCATATAGCCGGAGCCAATCTTCATCTTCGCCAGCAACCCGCCAATTTTGCCGCTTTCCGCCGCACTCAAAGCCCCCCAGCCCTCCTTTTCTATTTTGGCCAGCAGGCCCAGTTCGGCGGCCACTTCCAGTTTTAAAGCCAGGACTTCCGGATCTTCCTTCTTTTTACCCACCAGGCATCACCTGCATCCGGCCGGATCATCTTCCCTATTGTTGCTCCTGCCCGTCCCTTCTACTCCTATTTATAGCTTCTCCCTCGACAGGCTTGCGAGCCGGGGCAGGGGCCAGGCGCTTTACAGGCCCTAGCCGTAAAGCCGGCAGGGCTTCCCTTAAAGCGTAATAGGCCAGCGCCCCCAGCAGCAAGAGGCCAGCGTAACCCACCAGGGGGAAAAGGGTGGCCACCAGGCGGGAAAAGCCGAATTGCGAGGCTACCAGTGCCACGGTGCTGGCCCCGATTGCCAGCCAACGAAAGCTATTCCTTCCTCCCAGCCGCACCATGCGGGCGGTGAAGCCATAGAGGCTGCTCACGGCGGTAGTATAAATCTCTGCCAGCAAGACGACGCTGTAAAAGGTACGTAAGAGAGGGGTGAAACTGCCGGCTATATGCAGCATAGGTACCTCCAGGGCCGTTACTGCCGGGGCGGTAGTTATCAGCGCCAGGGTAATGGCCATGGCCCCCATTCCCAGGCCCAGGCCGCCCAGGGCCGCCCCTGGCAGGAGATGCTCCGGCCGGCCCAGGGCTCCCAGGGGGGCCAGCACGGCGATGGCCAGGACCAGGTTATAGGAGGCATACAACAGGGCCGCCAGGGGCCAGAAGGGCACGGCCGCCCGGGTCATGTCACTCCAGGAAAGGTTAGCTATGAAGGCAGGTAGATTTCTAGTTACCGCTACTAAGCTTATCCCCATGACAGATGTTATTAAGACCGGTGCTACTAGGCTAATGGAGCCAATTACCTTGTTGATGCCTGCCAGCACAGTAATCAAGGTGATAATCACCAGCAGGCTGCTGCCCCAAAAACCGGGCAGGCGGAATTCCTGGCTGAAAATGGCCCCGGCACCGGCAGCCATGACGGCCAGGGCGCCAAAAAGGAAGAAGGTCGTAATAATATCTACCGCCCGGCCTATCCAGGGGCCGCCGGCCCGGTGCATTACTGCCAGGTGGGATTCGGCTGCCAGTTGATGTCCCAGGCGCAGGACGGTGTAGCCAAAAAAGATAAACAGGGCTGTGGCCAGGATAAGGCCGAAGATACCCCGCAGGCCAAAGTAACCAAAAAACTGCAGCACCTCCTGGCCGGAGGCAAAACCGGCCCCTACGACGGTGCCGATATAGGCAGCGGCGATCTGCCAGGTCGCATACTGTTTAGCCATAGTAATTTTATTTTGCCTTAAACAGGCCGCTAATAAACTGGCAAAAGGATAACTTCCACGAAATTATGGTCCTCCTTTCGCAAATACGACTATGTATTATGGTATTAAATAAAATCCCTCTGAAAGGATAGACCGGGGGCTAAAAAGCTGTTATAGTTTTTATTGGTGATGCCTCTTGCTCGATACCCAGCTGCTCGTTTTCAAAGCTGTAGCCGAACAAAAGAGTTTTTCCCGGGCCGCCCGGGTATTGCACCTGACCCAGCCGGCCATCAGCCTGCACATCCAGTCCCTGGAAGAATATTTTGGCACCCGCCTCCTGGACCGCAATAACCGCCAGGTTACCCTCACCGAGGCAGGCCGGGTCCTCTATAAATACGCCCTGGAACTGAGCAAACTATATGACGAAGCCAAAAAAGCCCTGGCCGATGTCAGTGGTAAAGTTAAAGGACACCTGGTAGTAGGCGCTACCCTTACCATTGGCGAGTACTTTTTACCCCGTTTTACCGGGCAATTTAAACAGCAATACCCCGAGGTAGAAATAACCTTACAAGTTGCCAATACCCAGGAAATCATCCGCCGGGTTTTAGCTGGTGAACTGGATTTAAGCGTCATTGAAGGCCAGGTTGAGCACCCCAACTTAATCCAGGAAGATCTCTTTCAGGACGAACTGGTGCTCATCGTTCCCCCGGGTCACCCCTGGGCTAGCCGCGGGGAAATCCAGCCAGGAGAATTGAAGGAGGAACCCCTTATCCTGCGGGAAGAGGGGTCCGGGACCAGGCAGGTAGCCGAAGCAGGTTTAAGGCAAGCAGGATTAGAACCCTCTAGCCTTAAAGTAATAATGGAATTGGGCAGTACCCAGGCCATTAAAGAAGCTGTGGAAGCCGGGCTGGGCGTAGCCATTATCTCCCGGCTAGCAATAAAAAAAGAGAGCAGGCATAACCTGCTCCGGGAAGTAAGATTACAGGGGGCTGATTTCAGGCGTACCTTCCATCTCGCCTATAACCGTCATAAATTTCGCAGCGCCGCAGCCGAAGCCTTCCTTGAGCTTTTGCGCTCCAACTGTCCTTTTTAACTTATAAGCTGGTAATAACCAGTAAAAGAGTTAAACTAAGTACAACTGAACCCACCAGGCCGATTACCAGCCCTCTGGTACCAACCCTTTTAATCATCTCCAGGCTGACGTTGAGGCCCAGGCCGGCCATGGCCATGGTAAGGAGAAAAACGCCGCCCTGGATCATGGTCGCTGTCAGGGAAACCGGTAGAATGG
Source organism: Neomoorella stamsii (assembly GCF_002995805.1). Classification (GTDB taxonomy): domain Bacteria; phylum Bacillota; class DSM-521; order Neomoorellales; family Neomoorellaceae; genus Neomoorella; species Neomoorella stamsii. Next base: position 3,619 of record NZ_PVXL01000011.1, on the reverse strand, counting down.
ACATGGTATTGAGACCACTTAAGGCCAGGAAACCGAAAATAAACCATGGTACCTGTAGCTGGCGCCAATTCCAACCGGCGCCTGTTTTACTCCGGGGAGCAAAAATTATACCCAGCAATAGAGCTACCGGCACCAGGAGAGCCACTCGCCCCAGCTTTACCAGGATAGCAATATCCGTACTGGCGCTGCCGCCGGCCTGGGCTGCCGCAATGACGTGGGCCAGTTCATGGAGACTGCTGCCGGAAAATAAACCGTACTCATAAGAAGTCAAATTAATTACTGGATAGAGAAGAGTATAAATTATTGTAAACAGTGTACCAAGCAAGGCGATAATGGCTACCGCCACGGCAGTTTCATCATCCCGGGACCTAACTACCGGGGCAACGGCAGCAATAGCTGCCGCCCCGCAAATACCGGTCCCCGCAGCTATGAGGATGGCTAATTTTTTATTAAGCCCCAGCTTCTGCCCCAAAAAAGTAATAACGACCATAGCCAGGAAAATGGCAAGGGCATCAAGAATAATAACCCGCGGGCCGGCAGCAACAATTTCAGATATGTCCAGGCGCAGTCCCATGAGGATAATACCATAACGGAGAATTTTTTTGCTGGCGTAATTTATACCCACCTCGGCCGTTTCCGGGACGGCCATGAAGGAACGCCAGGCGATACCTAAAAGAATAGCCAGCACCATGCTGCCCATGATGTTTAATATGGGCAGGGTGGCCAGTTGCCTGGCTACCAGGGCCAGCATTATAGTCAGGCCCAGCCCCTGGATAAGCCCCAGGCCCTGATTGCCGTCTGTGGCTGTAAGGCTTTTGGTAGACATGCTCTTCCTCCCCTTCTGGTCAATTTTAAATCCAGGATAACATGGGGGAGGGTATGGTGTAAAATATATAAAACTTATCAGGGTCATTAGCCAGCTTTAATATCGACCTTTTACCCTGGTATTTTTTTTGATGAAAAGGTTGACAGGAATGGGTACAATATATATAATAAAACCGTAAACATTAACAGTAACCATTACTATTATTGAAGGAGGAAGTTAGCAATGGCAGAACTAGTTAATGACGTCAAACTGGGTATAACCAAGGGCACGGTAGTCGAGGATGCCGTCGAGGCCAATTTTAAAGGTGAAACCATGGAGGTTGGCCTGTATCTCGCCATGGCCCGCCAGGCCCTGCGGGAAGGCTACCCCGAGGTGGCCCTGGCCCTGGAGAAAATCGCCTGGGAAGAAGCCGAGCATGCCGCCCACTTTGCCGAACTGAATGGCAAAATTAGCGCCAGCACCAAGGAAAACCTGGAAAAGATGCTGGCCGGCGAGCTGGGGGCCAACAAGGGCAAGCGTGAGGCTGCTATCAAGGCCAAGGAAAACAACATCGACCATGCCCATGACTTCTTTGACGAGTCCTCCCGGGACGAAGGCCGCCATGCCCTGGCCCTGGAAGGTCTGCTTAACCGCTACTTCAAGTAAAATCCCTTTAACTATCATGCCAGCAGGCCTGCATCTTTGTAAGCGGCACACACTTGCAGCCGGGGAATGCTACCCCGGCTTTTTTGCTTGGATTGGCAATCCGGTGCTTTCAGGAAGACCCGGCGGGAGGAAAACGTATGATGGCAATAAGATAGAGGATAGCTGGTATGATTAGCAAAAAAGCAAAGCCCAGGGGTTGAAGAAAGAAAAAAAAGCTTTTCACTTCCAGGTTACTCCCTGGATGCCGGGCCAGGAAATAGACGAGAGGCAACAGGTAAAAAACCAGCTGGCGATAGTCTTTTAATTGCAACAGGCGCCCGGCCAGGTAAGCGCTGGCCCAGAGGAGAGCCGCGACCGTAGGAAACACCAGAATAATCCACAGGGAGATAAAAACTAGGCTGATGCGTTCAATAAAGGTACCGGCAAACTCGGCCAGCTGAGTAACGCTTAAACCCGGAATTAAAGAATACTTAAGGAGCTCAATTCCTAAAACTCCCTGGCAGGTGGTCAGGACAGTGATTACGACGACCATTACCACCAGGTAACCCCTGCTGGCAGCCTGCCAGGCTTCCCGCGGTTGCCGTAGGAATGGAACTAGGATTAGAAACAGGCTCATTTCTTCGGCATTACTAATGCGCCAAAAGGCCAGGCGCAGGACCGGCCAGGGCCCCCTGGGTAAGATTGGTAAGAAATTATCAAAGCGAAAATGGGGCAGGACCAGTAAAAAAAGCATCATAATCAAGGGTAAAGTAACTATGCAGATAATGATAGAGGCCCGGGCCAGGGGTTCCAGCCCCCGGCTGGCCAGATAGGCCGCCACAATAAGTAAAGATAAAAGGATTGCTTCGTCCGGCGTGCGCGCCAGCAGGGAATTTTTGATTACATCAGTAGTAACCCGCGTAACGTGGGCCGTCAAAGCGAGCCAGTAAAAAAGTAAACCTAAACTCAGGGGCCAGGCCACCCAGCGGCCGGCAATTTGCCGGCTGAAGCCGAAAAAATCCTGCTGGGGAAACTTCATGGCCAGGCGGGTAAGAATGTAGATTGCTCCCAGGCTGAAAAAAGTCTCCAGGGGTGAAACCAGCCACATGTCCACCCCCACCTGATCGGCTATATCCCTGGCGCCGATTAAGGTCCCAACTTCGATCATTGCGGCTACAGTTAAAAAGAAGGCTTCACTGGTACCAATTCTTTCTTGCGATAGCATTTAGCTCACCATACCTGTACGTCTGATGCTTACCTTTACTTGTACCGTAACTGGCAGGCCGGAGTATATTTGCCGCCACTGCCCTTTCATTGCTTCCCACTGGCGCGGCCTAACTTTTTCCACCTTGCGACCAAAGCCCAGTACATCAGCCTGGTACTGTTGCTGTAATTTGCCCAGTACCTGCCTGATACGCTCCTCCATTAATCTGGCCGCCCTGTTTTCCACTTGATGCAGGTCGGCAGCCGCAAACAACTTGGGATTGCCCATTTTTTCAGCTATTTTACCTTCAACCTTTATTTTTATAGTAAAACTTAATTTATCTTCTTCCATTAGAGGCTTTACTTCCGCCTGGAGCTTACCAAATTCTACACTTAAAGTTTGCTGTAACTCTGGTACCGGTACTACCAGGATGTCGCAACCTTTAGTTTCCCCGGTGATCCAGAGGGCGGCCTGGGTTTCTTCGGGAGTGAGCCACCCCCCCAGCCGCCCTTCTCGAATTACGCCCGTACCGCTAACTTCTAATTCTTGCCCGGGCACCATCTTAACCCTTGCCAGCAAAATATCCTGGCCGGCGTCCAGGGCGGCCAGCACTTCAGCTAAAGAATGCTTGACAAAACGGGAAGTCTTAATGACTTGCTGCATCTGTTCATGTAAAAACAGGCTGACACTGCGGGCAAATTTGGGCCGGGCTTCCATAATGTCCCCGGCAGGCCCCTCGGCCAGCAGGACATCAATAGCCAGATAGCTTTCCCGGTTGCGAGCCCAAAAATCTAATACCGACCTTAAATCACCCCGGCGGGCCAGTTCTTCGCCCATGAGAAGTATTTTTTGGTGGCCAAAGAAAAGGGTTCGTTCCGAACGGGTAGCTGCCTTACGTATGGCCTCGGCAAAGGTAGTCCCCGTTAAAGTTAGACGCCAGGTTGGCATGGTATTCTCGTCTTGCC
>NZ_PVXL01000010.1 GCF_002995805.1 Neomoorella stamsii | reverse complement strand
TAAGGTGGACCCCATTGTCAAGACACGAGATGAGAAATTTTTAAGCGTGGAATATTTAAGTTTGTATGGGGATATAAGGAAATAGCTAAGACTTAACATCTTTTGGCATTACCATATTTGTTATAATATGGGTATACCTTTAGCTTCATCTTTTGTATAAAAATACACTTCGGCCGGCGTCTTATATTCCAGTGATTGGTGGATGCGGCGGTAGTTGTAGAATTCCAGGTAACGGGCAATTCCCCTCCTGGCTTCCCTGGGACTACTGTACTCGTTTAGATAAACCTCTTCATACTTCAGGCTACGCCAGAGACGTTCGGTGAAAATGTTGTCGATTGCTCTGCCCTTGCCGTCCATGCTGATCTTGATACCGGCGCTTTGGAGTAAATTTATATATTCCGGACTGGTGAATTGGGACCCCTGGTCGCTGTTGATGATCTCCGGCCTGGCCCGGGCCAGGGCTTCTTCCATGGCCTGGAGCACGAAGGTCGTCTCCAGGCACTGGTCCAGGGCCCATCCTACTACAAAGCGCGAGTACCAGTCTATAATGGCTACCAGGTACATCCATCCCCGAACTAGCCTGATGTAAGTGATGTCAATGCCCCAAACCTGGTTGGGACGGGTGATATCAAGGTTGCGCAGCAGGTAGGGGTAGATGCGGTGTTCCCGGTTGCGCCTGCTTAAGTTGGGTCCAGGGTAAATGGCCGCCAGGCCCATTTCCCGCATGTGACGCTGGACGGCTTTACGGTTGACCCAGAATCCCTCCTTCCGTAGCTGGGCGGTAATACGCCTGGAACCGTAAAAAGGAAAGGCGGTGTATATTTCGTCAATGCGGTGTTTTACCGCTATTTCTTCCGGTGAAGGGGGCACTGGCTGATAGTAGAGGCTGGAGCGATTTAAGCTTAGTAGTTCCGCCTGTTTCTTAATGGACAGCTCAGGATGGCCCCACTCCACCAGGGAGATGCGTTCGTCACGGTTAAACTCAGAGGCCACTCTTTTTTTTAAGCCAGGTCAGCTCGGTGGTCAACCGGCCAACCTCGGCATAAAGGTCCTGGATTTGCTTTTCGTATTGAGCCTTTATGTTTTCAAGGTTCTTTTGTTCATCGGTGAAAAAGGAGGGCAACTTTTCTATCACCATATTTCTCCAGCGGTTAAGGATGGATGGGTGAATACCGTATTCAGAGGACAACTCGGAAACAGACTTTTCTTCTTTAAGGATTTCCAGCACAACTTTGGCTTTAAAATCTGTTGGATATTTCTTTCGTACACTCATTTGACGCTTAGGACCCCCTGTTTTTGTGTCTAGTTTTCTGGGTCCATTATA
>NZ_PVXL01000009.1 GCF_002995805.1 Neomoorella stamsii | reverse complement strand
CTGGCAACAGCTTCTTCGAGGACTTTTACATCACTTGCTAACCCGCCCCCACACCCACTAAGGGCGATGAGCAGAAGCATCACCATGGGCGCCAGGATACCCTTCAGGCGAGCAGGAAGCATCTTGTGTCCCCCTTTAAAACTAAGGGAGCTTAACTATAGCTCACTTTGTCCTTAAGAAGAGTGCCGGCAGCATTGGCAGAAACCATAGTTTACGCCGGAAAGAAGTCATTGGCCGCGCCTCCCTGTTAACCCGTTTGTTTTAACTTTACGGGCTTTATTTATTTAGACGGCGGTAATTACGAAAAGGTTCCCATTGCTTTCCAGATTTATGTTATAATATCCCCCGGGGTTACTTGGTTATATTTGTTTTAACGGAGGAACAAAACTAGAGCTTGGCACTTAATGTATTGACACTTAGTCTTCGTGGAGGTGATAAAGAGCATGAAGCACTTTTTCAGTAGCACAGCCTGGAATACTTTTGTCCTAATTGTAATGGGCATAATTGCTTTTTTTACCAGGGAAATAGTCACCTTTTTAATGCTCGGCTTTGTCCTTATCAGCCTGACTAATATTTATAATGTCCTTCAAGAGATCTCCACTAAACTCGATAACCATAAAGTGGATTAATCTCTATCCGGTTCTTTTTTCCACCCCCGATTTTAATTATGTTAGCGTGGCTTTGTTACTTTCTGCCACGGCCCTGTTACGACGAAAAAGTTGTTAATAGCGTAATTGTAAGCGGTTTCGGCTTAAGCGAGGGAGTTTAAAACGTTGGATAAAAAAGAGGTCTTTAAAGATATATGTCCGGACAACGGTAATTATCTTCCGGAAGCGGGCGAAGCAAACCTGGTGCCGTTGCGGCAGTATCTCCGTATCTCCGGCAGCAGGAGATGTCGACGGGAAATTTTTTATCCCTTGCCGTGCAATTAGCGGCAATTCTTTCCCGGTTGCACCGGAAGGGCGTCGTCCTCGGCAAGCTGAACCCGGATATCCTGTTAATCAGCCGGCAGGACGATTCGGTGCATTTGGCAGACTTTAGCCGGGCAACGGGAGCGGATAGCTGCCTTTTTTGCCCCATTACTACAAAAAAAGCGAAGGGTTATCCCTTTGAAATAGAACAGGGAGGCGATGCCGCTTCCCTGTTTACGATCTTGCCTTATAGTACTTTTTGGCAAAAGCCGTCCCCATCTATTTTACTGGGGCGGGATTTGCGGCTCGGAAAAGGACGGTGGTTGCGGGTCATGCAGGGAGGACCCCACATAGTTGCCGGGTGTGGACAGGTTAAAAAAGAGCCGGGCATCCTTGTCCACACCCC
>NZ_PVXL01000008.1 GCF_002995805.1 Neomoorella stamsii | reverse complement strand
AGGGTTAAAATCCTTAGACGTCCAACTTTGATTGCTGCCTTAAGCAGTGGGTGGATATTTCTGTCCCTAAAACAGGTTTCGCAAAAAAGTTTCGGAGGGGCTTGACAAGGCCCTTCCATATCAGGAGCCTGGGACTACCATTATTGTCCCGGGCTCTATTTATTGCCCCTGTCCCGCAAAAATACAGCCTTAGCCGTAACAAAAAGCAGCCTGGATGGCTCATAGGTCTAGAATGGTAGCCGTGCAAGTATTCCAATGCATTTTTGCAGTGAAAATGGGAGCAGGAGATGGATAAGGAATGGAGTTACACAAGGTTTGTTTGCAAAACAGCCCTTGTAATCACAATTTACGGCCCCTGCTTTTCTCCCCAAAGCCGTGAATTGTGGCATAGAAATTGCAAAAGCCGAGTAATGGGCTAGAAATATAGGTGGGGGGAGACTTCGTTGAGTTGTACCAGTGGCTATCAGGAAAACGCTATGGAAAGACTAGCTCAGACAAACGAAAACACGGAACTCTGGTGGGACGCCAATCCACTGATATACGAAACCTGGTGTGCCAGATTTCTGGAGGCGGCACCGGAGGAGGTTAGAGAGCCCCTTAAACAACAGTTGAGAAGATTGTGGGGGGAAGAGCAGGATCCGGGCGACTGGGTATTCAAGGGAGTTACCACCAACCCGCCCCTGACTAAGGCCGTATTTGATTATTTAAAGGACGAAGGACTTTCGTTAATGCTGGAGATCCACCGCCGCTGTCCCTTCTTAAACGCCGGCGAGATCGCGTGGGAAGCCTATAAGGAGGTCTGCCGGAAGGGGGCCCGGCGCTACATGCCCCTTTTTGAAAGTTCCGGCTATCGTTACGGCTTTGTTTGTGCCCAGGTTGATCCCAGATTGTACCAGAACACGGCGGAGATGGTGCGGCAGGCCTTGGAGTTGTGGAACCTGGAAGCCAATATGATGATCAAGCTTCCGGCTACCAGGGCCGGAATTGCCGCCATTTACTTACTTACGGCCATGGGCGTCCCGACCAACGCCACTTTCTCCTTTACCCTGCCGCAGATTATGGCCGTAGCCCGGGCGGTAAGCGCGGGCAGGGAGTTGGGAGAAAAGTTAGGTACCAACTATTCCCGGTGGCGTTCGGTTATCACCTTCATGATTGGGAGGTTCGAGGATGCCGAAACCTTTCGGGAACAGGCCGGGCAAAAGGGGATTCAGCTTACCGAAGAGCTTAAGAGGTGGGCGGGAATAGCCCTCGCCAAAAAGGCCCATCGCCTGTTGAAGGAGCAAGGCTATCCTGGCAAATTGCTTATAGCTTCCAGCAGGGTAGGGCCCGTGGTAGAAGGGCGCCGCTATATTTGGCATATAGAACAGCTGGCCGGCGGGGAACTGGTATATACCATGAACCCCGAGCTCATCCATGACTTCATGCTGCTATACTTCGATCGGCCGCTGGCCAGGAGGATAGAGGAACCGGTGCCCGGGGCCGCTTTAGAACAGCTTTTGCAGGTTCCCTACTTCGTGCGAGCCTATCTGGAAGACGGTATCCCTGAGGAAGAGTTTGAGATCCTGGAGCCCTTTGCCACAGCTTACCAGCAGTTTTCCAAGGCCATGACGGATATAGAAGCCTATGCCCAAGGCATCTTGAGTATGTAGTTGAGGCTGGCCTGGAAAAATCCTTCGCCAGATAGGAGGCCCGATAAAACTGTGATGAAGGATAGCGAACTTGAGGTTCGAAAAATCCAACAGGCTGCCGCCCAAATAAGGAAGGATAGCATCTGGATGAGCACCAGGGCGGGCTGTGGGCATCTGGCTCCGGCTCTCTCCATAGCAGAGATCGTGGCTGCTTTATATTTAGGAGTTATGCGTCACAATCCTCAGCAGCCTAATTGGCCTGATAGGGATAGGTTTATCCTCAGCAAAGGGCACGGTTGTCTGGCCCTCTATTCCATCCTGGCCCAAACGGGCTATTTTGATCGGCGGCGGCTAAGGGAGTTTTGTTCCACCTATGACACTCCCCTGCCTGGGCATCCGGAAAGGAAGTTGCCGGGGGTGGAGGCGAATACCGGTTCCCTGGGACACGGTATAGCCTTGGGCATGGGTATGGCCTTGGGGGCACGTTTAGACGGGCGGAAGTATCGCGTTTTCGTACTTACCGGCGATGGGGAGTTGCAAGAAGGGAGCAACTGGGAGGCGGCCATGGCCGTGGCGCGTTATGGGCTGGATAATCTGGTGGTAATCGTAGACCGCAATCAGTTGCAACTGGGCGGCTTTACCGAGGAGATAGGCCGTTTGGAACCCTTGGCCGCTAAATGGGCGGCTTTCGGGTGGAGCACGAAGGTGGTTGATGGCCATGATGTAGTGGCGTTGCTGGCAACTTTGCAGGGGGTCCCTCCGGAGGAGGGCAAACCGACTGCCGTCATCGCCCATACGGTTAAAGGGAAGGGTCTCCCATTAGCCGAGAATAAAGTGGAATGGCATTATAAAGTACTCACGAGGGAACAGTATGAAGCCCTAAAAGATGAGCTGCAACTGGGGGAACTATTAGATGACTGCCCGGCATGAATCTACCAGAAGTGCTTTTATAGATGCCCTGCTTCAAGCAGGAAGTATCCCCAATAGCGACATAGTGGTGGTAGCCGCCGATTCCCACTCCCGCTACGGTGATTTTGTAAAACGGTTTCCGGAGAGAAGCTTTAATGTGGGCATAGCCGAGCAGACCATGATTGGCGTGGCGGCTGGTCTGGCCCTGATCGGTAAAACGGTAGTCACTACGGCTTACGCCAATTTTTTGACCTTCAGGGCGCTGGAACAGATAAGGGTGGATATAGCCGCCGAAAAGTTGAACGTAAAGCTCGTCGGCACGGACACCGGCTTTGCGGCCGCCTGGTCGGGTTACACCCACTTGGCCCTGGAAGATATGGCGGCCATTAGGGCCTTGCCCCATATCGTGATAGTAGATCCTGCCGACGCTCGCGAGGCTTTTGAAGCTACCTGCGCGATATTGGAATATCGCGGTCCGGTGTACCTCCGTCTCCGGGGCAGGCAGGAAGAGCCCTCATTGCCTGTTTACGCCGGCCCCTTCCGTATCGGGGAGGGGAAGGTGCTGATGGAGGGGAGGGATGTGCTCCTTATCGCCTGCGGCAGCGCAGTATACGAGAGCTTAAAGGCTGCGCAACTCCTGAAGGAGACGGGCCGTACGGCCACGGTAGTGGATATGGCCACCGTTAAGCCCCTGGACGTATCCCTCCTCCTGGAGCTGGCTTCCTCCATCCCCAGAGTGGTGACCGTAGAGAACCATAACATAACAGGAGGCCTGGGAACAGCCGTGGCTGAGCTTCTGGCCGAAAAAGCCTTAGGTACCCGCCTCTTGCGATTGGGTTTGAGAAACAGGTTCGGCACGGCGGGCTCGGAAGAGATGCTTAAGAAAGAATTCCGGCTGGATGCTGAAGGCATAGCTACCTCTGTAAAAGAGTTCCTGGATGGGGGGAATAAGGATGAAAATTATTATCGGCGCCGACCACCTGGGATTTGAACTGAAAAAGATCTTAAAGGCTTATTTGCAGGAAAAAGGGATAGAGGTGGTGGATGCAGGAACTTACAGCAATGAGCCGGTAGATTATCCCGACATCGCCCTGGCGGTAGCGGAGAAAATAGCCGCCGGAGAGTACCCCAGAGGCATTTTAATATGCGGCACGGGGATAGGCATGGCCATAGCGGCCAATAAGGTGCCCGGCGTCCGTGCCGCCCAATGCCATGATATCTATTCGGCAGAAAGGGCGCGGAAGAGCAATAACGCCCAGATTATTACCCTGGGGTCCCTGGTTGTGGGCCCGGAGCTGGCGAAAAAGCTAATAGACGTTTGGGTGGAATCCGAGTTTCAAGGGGGCAGATCTTTACCGAAAGTAGAAAAAATAGATAAGATAGACAGGAAGTACCGTATGGCTTTAAGGGAAATTGCCACAGAAGGTTCAAGCATTCGATGTTGCGGCAAAGGCGCGGAGGCGGGACCAGTCAATGGTCTACACCAGGATACTCGGGAGGTGTAAGGCGGATGGATATCCAGAGATATGCGTGTGACCTCCACTGCCATACCACCCGCTCCGACGGGAACGATTCACCTATAGAACTTATTGAGCATGCTGCCGAGGTAGGAGTGCAGGTGGTAGCTATTACCGATCACGACATACCGCCGCCCTTGTGGGAAGAAATCGACGGGCGGGAGGTAGATCTGCGGGTATTTGCCGGCCGGCGGGGTGTGCAAGTCGTGTTGGGTTACGAGTTCTCCTGCGACACCTATGTAGATGATGTGCACATCCTGGGATATAACCTGGACTGGAATCATCCCCAACTGATCGAGGAAGTGGCACGCGCCCGCTCCAGTAAAACGGAAGCCTATCGGCGCCTGTGTGAAGTTCTGACTTCTAAAGGCTTGGCAGTTGACTTTGAAAAAGACGTGCTGGAGTACGTAGATGAAAACAACGAAAAAAAGTACCGGAATCCTGACGAAGTGGAAAGGAAACATATTTTTGAGGCCATGGCCCGAAAAGGTTATGCCCCGAGCTGGCAGAAGGCCAAACTCCTGGTGCGCGACGATCCGGAACTCAACATAAAAAGAAGGAAGATCGATCCGCTGGCGGCCATAGACTTGATTAAAGCCTGCGGAGGAACGGCGGTTTTGGCCCATCCCCTTTTAATAGACGAGGTGATTCATTATCCGGACGGCCGGAGCCTAACGCGAGCCGAGTATATTGCGAGGCTCATCCTGCGGGGGCTCGACGGCATGGAGGCGTGCTATCCTTACAGTAAAACCAGCTACAAGGGGTCATGGTCGGATGCACAGGCAGAAGCCTACATTCGCCAAGAGTACAAGGGCAAAGTCAAGTTCTTTACCGGGGGTTCGGATTATCACGCCGACGGCCGGAAGGGAATCGCCAACCCCAGGCATTTGGGGGAAGCCGGGATATCCCTGGAGCAGTTTGTAGCTATCAGTGAGTATCTAGTAGGGAGGTGACGGAGGATGCCGCTAGTAGATAGCAAAGGAATGCTGGTCTTTGCCCTTAATAACCGCTTCGCCGTAGGCGCCTTTAACGCTTATAACCTGGAGATGGCTCAGGGGATTGTGGAGGCGGCCGAAGAGGAAGATGCCCCGGTGATTGTCCAGATCAGCCAGGGGGCTCTGGAGTATGCCTCGGAACAATGTTACGCCGGCTTTGTGCGGGCCCTGGCGGAGGCAGCTTCTGTTCCGGTAGCCTGCCATCTGGACCATGGGGTCACTTTTGAGGTAGTCATAAGGTGCTTGCGGGCCGGCTTTACGTCCCTCATGTTCGACGGCTCAGCCTTACCCCTGGAAGAGAACATTCGAGTGACCAGGGAATTAGTAAGAATTGCCCATGCCGCCGGGGTCCCGCTGGAGGGGGAGATAGGCAAGATCCCGGACGCCGCCAAAGGTCCCCTGACGCCGGAGGAAAGGAGAAAGTTTTTAACCACTCCGGAAGAGGCCGTGCAGTTCGTGGAAGGAACGGGAGTAGACGCCCTGGCGGTGGCGGTTGGCAGTGCCCACCGGATGAGGGTACAGGCGGCAGACCTGGATATCGAACGGATTGCCTTGCTGCGGGAGAAGGTAGGGCTCCCTTTGGTTTTGCACGGCGCTTCTGGGGTACGGGACGCCTCCCTGAAGGAGGCTATTCTGGCCGGGATTGCCAAGGTGAATTTTGCTACTGAGCTTAACAAAGCCTTTACCTCCGGCTTGAGAGAGAAACTCGCGCAGGATCCGGATGTTGTGGATGTAAGGAAATATGGGGTTTTGGCCCGGGACAGGGTTAAAGAGGTGGTTAAGGAAAAGATCAATATTTTAGGTGCGGCCAGGAGGGGGAGAGAGGTTCTAAGTTTTATTTCTAATTTTTACTCGGGGCGTGTCTCAGCAGATATGCCCGGAGCGATAGAGTAAAAAATAGGCAAAGGGGTGAAGGAACACCCCTGTTTTTTTGCCCTGCGTGGCGCTTCTACATGGACAGTGGCTTTTAGAGAAAGGCACAAAAGCGGAGTGAAAGCGGAGGGATCCCGGAGAAGAAGCGGAGGGTTCTGGGTTAAGGGTAATTTAAGTGGGGAAAGTGGTTCGGGCAATAAGGAAGATTATGGTCTGACAGCCTGACAGTTAGCCGGAAAAACATTGACAGACCTTCTATCTCCAGGCAATTACGGTACTGGCTGCGGAAGTATAAAAACCAGGAGGATACTTCTCACATTACCCGGTGGCTGCAGGTAGAAATAAGTGAGCAATCTTGTGTAGATCAGGGCAGCTCCTTTACTATTTAAGAAAGATGGTTAAACCCCCACCTTAGGTGCAAGGTGGGGGTCATTTTACGTTTACTTTCATTTGGTGGCAAGCAGTCTGTTTTTGCCGAAGGTATAAAACTATTTCCCGGGCGTAGATGAGCTTCAGAAAGCCAGTAAGCGGCTTAAAAAGGGCAATGCGGGTTGCTGATAATTTCCCGGAAAACCCCAGGAAGATGGTGGCAAAATTGCCGGCAAGCGGCTGCACAGCTCCGGCAAATAAAAAGCCGCTTTAACAACAAGAATCGCCTCGGCGGATAAGGAGGGCCTCTTTCTAAAACAGCAGGCAAAAATCACTGCTCCAGCTGTTTCTTCAGCGCGGCGATTTATTCCCACATCTTACCGATACCCAGGCTGAAGCGGCCAAAGTGATCGAGAGCATTTTTTGCAGGTAGTTCAGCAGGCAACAGGTAGGTTTGCAAATGTTTGCAAACCCCAAAAACAGAACCCCGGAAGCCTTGAGAATCAAGGGTTCTGGGGCTTGAAACAAATATTATCAGTATCTCCCTCAAGGCGAAAATTATATTCTCCGGTCATTACCGCGAGCTCGCTGCGGCGGAATAATATTGCCACCTCGAACTGGACAGACTAGGGCCAGGCAGGTGATAAAAACGAGCGCGAATATCAAACGGGTTGTTTTTGAGCCGGCAGCCCTCAATTATCCTCTGGGTAAAAAACTATATCATGCTTTCCGTCAAAAAGGGCTCGAGATACACTTTACTCCATCCCACAACCGGGTAATTTGTGTCCCGGGTAAATCAGTGCAAGAAAGCTTCGTGGAAGCCAAACGAACCCTGGTGGTGGGGGTAAGACGAAGCAGGCATTTAGAAACCTGTAAACCTTCGGCCCACTACCAATTGCCCCTGGCTACCAGTTGCCCGGCAATGTGTGAGTACTGTTACCTGTTTACTCATTTTGGACGCAGGCCTTACCAGAGAATTTATGTAAATTTGAGTGAGATTCTGGAGCTGGCCGCGGAATATATTGAGCGCAGAAAACCAGAGGTTACGGTTTTTGAAGCGGCAGCTACTTCAGACCCCATTCCGGTAGAAAAATATACCGGTAACCTGGCCCGTACCATTGAATTTATGGGTAATCAACCCCTGGGGCGCTTGCGCGTTGTCACCAAATTTACCGATGTTGCAAACCTTTTGGGATTAGACCACCGCGGTCATACCCGCTTTCGTTTTAGTATTAACGCCGCAAATATAATTAAGCGTTTTGAGCATGGTACGCCGCCGCTGGCAGAACGGCTGGCAGCAGCCCTTAAAATAGTAAAGGCCGGTTACCTTCCGGGTTTTATCATAGCCCCCATATTTTACCTGGACGGCTGGCAAGAGCAGTACCGTGCTCTTTTTCAAGAAATTGCCCGGCAACCTTTATTGGCAGAACATAATGACCTGACCCTGGAATTGATAACCCATCGCTTCACTAAAAAGGCGAAGACCACTATAGAAACTTTATTTCCTAAAACAGAATTACCTCTCGATGAAGAGAACCGTACTTTCAAATACGGCCAGTTCGGTTACGGTAAATATGTTTACCCCGCCAAAGTAAAAACAGAGATTGAGTCGTTTTTTAAAGAGATGGTAGCTGCCTATCTACCCCGGGCAGCTATAGAATATTTTATATAGCTAAGATTATCAGTTTACAAGGCGCGTATTTTTACTCCCCGGGCGAGTTCTTCGCCGGCTAAATTATAAAGCGTATCCAGGAGGGCTACCTGGAAGCTGGCCGGTCCCTGGCTGGCTGCCGCCGCCTTTTCAGCCGCCAGCCCATAATAGGCCAGGGCCGCGGTACTGGCCGTTACACCATCATCTTCCACTGCCCGGAAAGCGGCAATTATGGAGGTGGCAGAACAGCCGGTACCGGTAACAAAAGTCAGCAGCGGGTGCCCGTTGTCTACTGCCAGCAAGCGTTCCCCGTCACTAATGTAATCGGTAGCTCCCGTAACCGCTACCACAGTATTTAAATCCCTGGCTACTTGCTTGACCATGTCTGCTACCTGGGCAGGAGCCCCTGCAGCATCTACTCCTTTTGTATGCCCGCCAAAACCACCTATGCTGGCTATTTCCGACGCATTGCCGCGCAGGATATCGATATGCAGTTCCTTGATAATTTTTTGCGCCGTCCGGGTGCGGAAAGGCGTAGCCCCGGCTCCTACAGGATCGAAAACTACGGGGATGCCGGCCTTATTGGCTGCTTTACCTGCCAGGAGCATCGCTTCTACTACCTCTCCCGTCAAGGTTCCCATATTCAGTACTACCGCCTGGGCCAGGCGGGCCATATCAGCTACTTCTTCCCTGGCATAGGCCATGACCGGCGAGGCGCCGATGGCCAGCGTCACATTAGCCGTAAGATTGGTTACCACTAAATTGGTAATATGATGTACTAACGGCCGTTGTTCATATACCCTTTGCCGTCTCGAAGCCACCTGTTCTCCCCAGTTCATAATACCCTTCCTTTCAAGGAGCTTTTTACCTTGTTGAACTTTAGTATACCATAAAGTTCAAGCTGTGGAACTATAAATATGTCCAGGTCAAGCCACAAGGCAAAAAGAAATATTGCGGGGCGGTTTTTGAGAGAAAAATTTTTTAAGAAATTTTTTAAGGATAAAAGAGGAATCTTCGGAGAGATGTCGAATATTACTATTGCAATAACCTGTACGGACAGGGACGACATGGTATTAACAAAGAGGGTGACGACTTGTTTGAGCGGGATTCCCCGGTGCCTCTTTACCATCAGGTTGCTGATTATCTCAGGCAGCAGATTCAAAGCAATATCTTAAAGCCGGGTGATCGAATACCTTCTGACTGGGAAATGGTAAAGGAATTTAAGATTAGCCGGCAGACAGCCAGGCAAGCTATTGCTGAGCTGGTTGCTGAGGGATGGGTTTTTCGGCGTTCAGGAAAAGGAACCTTTGTGGCCACTCCGAAAATAAGCAGCCAGTTAAGCACCATGATAGGCTTTTCGCAAAAAATGGCCCAACAAGGTTTTCGCGTGAGTACGCAGTTGATTTCAGCCGGGGTGGTCCCTGCAACAACCACGGTGGCAAGTAGTTTAAAGGTAGCCCCGGGAGAAAAAGTTATTGAGATTAAGCGCTTACGTCTGGTTGATGAACAGCCGGCGGTTTTACAATGGTCCTATTTACCCTTCCCGCGGTGTGCCGCCTTATTGGAAGTTGACCTAAGCATGGAATCGTTGATTAAAACGCTGCATCAAAAATGCGGTATAAGGCTTGTGCGCTCAAGAGACACTGTACAACCAGTAGTAGCAAAAGGCATTGAAGCAAAGATTTTAGGTGTTAAGGAAGGAGAGCCGTTACTGGTCGTAGAAGGCGTGCTTTACACCGAGGGTAACGAACCTATTCGATATGGTAAGGGACTATATCGTGGGGACATGTTCAAACTAACTGTTGAAAACTACGAAGTTCTTGGTCAAAGATCGAGCTCAGAGGCGACTTAGGAGGGGTATCCTTGTGCCTGAAGTTGTAACACTGGGAGAAACTTTAGCAGTCTTAGTAGCAACTTCCCCTGGCCCATTGCGTTATAGTACACATTTTGAATTGCGTACCGGTGGGGCTGAATCTACGTTTGCTGTTGGTATTGTGCGTTTGGGCCATAGTGCAGGTTGGATTAGCCGGTTAGGGGACGACGAGTTTGGCAAATTGATCCTTGCAATGATGCGAGGAGAAGGTGTCGATGTTTCACAAGTAAAGCTAGACTCTGAAGCTCCCACAGGAGTATTTTTCAAAGAACGTCGTGAAGCAGGGGAAAGCCGAAATTATTACTACCGGCAAAACTCAGCAGCCAGTAAAATGAAGCCCGAAGATATCGACCCGCAATACATATGCAGTGCGAAATATTTACACTTGACAGGCATTACTCCTGCCCTTAGCCCTTCCTGCTTGGCAACAGTAGAGAGAGCCATGGATATTGCGAAAGAATGTGGTGTCTTAATTTCTTTTGACCCAAACCTTCGATTAAAACTATGGAAAAAGGAAAGAGCTATTCCTGTCCTTCTCAACCTAATTAGGAAAGCCGATATTCTTTTTCCTGGTATCGAGGAAGCCCAAATACTCCTTGGTGAAAACGAGCCCGAAAAGATTGTTGAGCGTTTTCTTGAGCTGGGTCCGAGCATTGTGGCTTTAAAGCTTGGTTCAAAAGGTGCTTTGGTTGCTAATGCGCACCAGGAAGTTTATGTACCGGCCTTTTCGGTGGAGCGCATTGTGGACCCATTTGGTGCGGGGGACGCTTTTGCTGCAGGCTTAATAACAGGATTGCTTGAAGGATTGAGCTTGGAGGAAGCTGGGAGGATAGCTAATGCTATGGGTGCTCTGGCTTTGGGTGTTACTGGAAATATAGAGGCGCTGCCTTATCGAGATGAGCTAATCGCTTTTATGAGTGGTAACCCGACAATTATAAGTCGATAAATTAACTTAGTTAAGGAAGGCCACTGCTGCGCAGGCAAAGCCTGCTAGCAGTGTCGATAAATTAACTTAATTAAGGGGGTTTTTATGAATGCAAAAACATCATATCGAAGGAATTCTTCCGGCATTAGTAACACCCTTTGATGCGGAAGGAGAGGTGTACATTGAAGGTTTAAAACGTTATGTTGAGCACTTGGTCAGCAAAGGGGTACACGGTCTTTTTGTCTGTGGGTCGTATGGCTCAGGGCCTCTTATGACTCCCGAGCAAAGGATGCAAGTAGCAGAAACTGTGGCCGAAATAGTAAATGGCCGAGTTAGTATTGTACTTCATATAGGGGCTGCAGATACCCAAACGACATTACGGTTATTGAAACATGCTGAAAGCCTGAAGGTTGATGCTGTTGCTGCTGTTACACCCTTCTATTATAGACACTTAAAGGGAGCCATTATTAACCATTATAAACGGCTAATTGATGCTTCAAACCTACCTGTACTTGTTTATAACAACCCCAAGTACGCCCATTATGTGGTTACTCCTGAAGTTCTCTCAGAGTTGGCCGAATATGGCCTTGCTGGAGTTAAAGACAGTAGCGGCGATATTGCCCTTTTCTATAACTTTATGGGTGAGGTTAAAAAGCCGGGTTTTGTCTTTTTAATTGGCTCGCAGACTCACCTGGTACCAGCTATGATCGGCGGCGCTTCAGGCTGTGTTTCAGGTCTGTCCAATGCGTTTCCGGAATTTATCATTCATATCTATGAACTTTGCCGACGGGGCGAATACGAAGAAGCGGCTAAATTACAAAAGAAGGCCAATGTGCTTCGGAAGGTCACTGGAGAAGGGATTCCCGTTCCTTTCTATCACGCCGTCATGCGCATGTTAGGGGTAGACATTGGAGTACCCAAAGCTCCGTTTGAGCCTGTTTCCGAAGAAGAGTACCAGCATATTCAGAAAACACTTATTGAACTCGGCATGCTGGAGCAGCAGTGAAGCCAGGTGGGGAGGAGTATTAGTGGAGAGTAAAGGGATCAATGAAGTAAAAAGAAGTATTCCATGGATAGATCTACTACTCTCATTGAGCTGCTGGCTCCTGGCACTTTACATCCTGCTGGCGGTAAGGCATTTTCCGCGCCTTACCGCTGCAGTGGAAGTTGTGGGTTCAGGCTTTGTTCCTAAGCTCATTGCTTATTGTTTAGTTTTTTTGGGAGCATGGCTATTAGTGACTTCTGTTTTGTTTAGGAAAGAAGAGGTTACTAAAATCGAGATTGGAACGAACAACCTGGAGAAAATACTGTTAATAGTACTTCTATTGGGGTTTAAGATGCTGTTACCTGTGCTTACATTTATACCTGGCACTTTTCTGTTTGTGGCAATTTCCCTAAAGCTGTTTGGCGAGCGATCTTTAAAAAATATCATAATCATCAGCGCTGTAGCTACGTTAAGTTTGTACTATGTCTTTCACTCTTTGTTAAGAATGCCCTTGCCGTGAGGAGGTGTTTGTAATGGAAACAGCCTGGTCGTTACTAATCTCCATTTTGGGTAGGCCGGAAGTTTGGTTTTACACGCTGCTTGGCACTATTGGAGGTATTGTTGTAGGGGCCATACCAGGTTTAACAGCGACAATGGCAGTAGCCGTACTCATTCCTTTTACCTTTCGCATGGAGCCGATAGTTGGTCTGGCAAATTTATGTGGTATCTTCGTTGGCGGCGTATACGGCGGCTCAATAAGCGCTATCCTATTGCGCATTCCAGGTACTCCGTCTGCTGCCTTCACTTCGTTGGATGGCTACCCCATGGCGGTACGTGGGGAGGCCGGACGGGCAATCGGCATAGCGACGATATCGTCATTTATTGGTGGCCTGGTATCTGTAATATTCCTTATTGTGGCAGCCTCGTTCATAGTGAAAGTAGCTCTTAAATTCGGTGCACCGGAATTCTTTGCTATTGCAGTCTGGGGACTCGCATCTGTGGCAGACGTTACTGGCAAGAAGCTCGTTTACGGGTTAATTTCGGCAGCATTTGGTGTTTTTTTAGGGACTATTGGGCTGGATCCCATGACAGGTGCTCCGAGGTTTACTTTCGGCTTGGAAAATTTACAAGGCGGTCTAGAGTTTGTACCGATAATGATAGGATTATTTGGCTTGTCTGAGGTATTGAACCAACTTGGTCAAATGGAAACCGGGCAAAGGGTTACCCAAAAAATAGGTAGCCTCCTGCCAGCGTGGGCTGACGTCAAGAGGATTTGGCGTACATGGGTCAGAGGAACGCTTATTGGCATCTGGGTCGGTGTGCTGCCCGGAGCCACGGGAGGCGCCATGGGTTCATTGATGGCGTACAATGCGGAAAAGCGGGTTTCAAAACACCCTGAGGAATTCGGCAAGGGAGCTCCCGAGGGAATTGCAGCTTCGGAGTCGGCGAATAACGCTACAGTAGGCGGAGGCTTTGTCCCATTGCTCACACTAGGCGTTCCTGGAGATGCAATTAGTGCGCTATTGATAGGTGCGTTTATGATGCATAACCTGCGTCCTGGCCCTTTACTTTACGAACAAAATCCTCAGCTTGTTTACGGCATATATGGTTCGCTTATTTTGGCGCATTTCTTCTTCCTGATTCTGGGTCTAGCAGCTGCTCGGGTATTTGCTAGGGTTCTTAATATTCCTCGCCCCATTTTACTGGCGTTCATCGTAACTTTCTGCACGTTGGGTTCTTATGCGGTAAGTAATGATACTTTCAATATACTAGTTATGCTGGTATTCGGTATCCTTGGCTTTATTATGGAACGTATAGAGATGCCTGTAACGCCTATGCTTTTAGGTTTAGTGCTAGGTCCCATGGCAGAAAGTAGCTTGCGAACTGCATTAAAAATGTATGAAGGCGACGTTTCGGTGCTGTTTACACGACCCTTTAGCTTGTTCTTTTGGGTTCTCACGGCTGCCATGCTAATTATACCCCGAATACAGCAGGTTAAGGCAAAAAGGCAAGCGGCAGCCGTTAAGAACTAATGAAACCAGTTGGGGGTGAGAAAACGAGGTTGCTTGGACGAAGGTTTAAATGGAGTAACAATTTTATGCAAGTATAACGGAAAAGGAGGTTAGTAACGATGATGCTTAAGAGGTTTGCAATTGTACTAGCATCAGTAGCTCTTTTGGGAGTCGGGTTGGTTCTCGGGGGTTGTGCGAAGAGTGAAAAATCTTTTCCAAAGGGAGATATTACAATAGTGGTTCCCTTCGGTGCGGGAGGCGGAACCGATCAGGTAGCCCGGGTACTCGGAGACCTTGTTGACAAGGCCATCGAGCCTGCAGTTGTGATTGTAAACAAGACTGGTGGAGCCGGAGCAGTGGGCCTTACGGAAGTTTCTAAAGCCCAACCCGATGGATACACGTTGGTACTAATGACTTCTAACATTTCGACGCTCAAATGGACAGGCCATAGTAAACTGACCTACAAAGATTTTGAACCTATCTGTGCTGTAAACTACGATGCGCCTGCCCTTATCGTAAGAAGTGATTCACCATGGAAGTCCTATGAAGACTTTGCTAAGACGGCAAAGGAACGTACTGTGCGCGTAGCTACCGGTGCTCCTGGTGGGTTATGGCAAGCTGGTGCTCTGGTATTAGCCAAGCGAGCAGGTCTTCAACTAAATATTGTACCCGCGGAACAAGGGGGGGCACCTGCAGCAGTAAAGCTTCTTGGTGGTCATGTAGAAGCTATTGTAGTACCTCCGAATGAAGCAGCTTCCCAGATTGAAAGCAAGCAATTCCGGGTACTGGGTGTAATGGCGCCGGATAGGAATCCTTTCGCCCCGGACGCCCCAACTTTCAAAGAGTTAGGTCTCGATCTTGATATCCGATCAGTAAGAGGTTTTTTAGCACCTAAAGGAACACCTGCGGAAGTAATAAAGACCCTCGAGGAGCTATTCAAGACTGCTTGGAATAGTAAAGAGTACCAAGATTATATGAAGAAAACAGGTTCAAATACTATATGGATGGGCACCCAGGAATATATTTCGCATCTGACTTCAGAGTACGAGAAGTATCATGCGTTGCTTAAAGAAACCGGATTGGCCAAAGAATAAAAAAGGTAGCACCCGGAGGGAAACCACCGGGTGTCTTACTTAGAACCTGAACCTTTTTGGGAGAGACGGTTATGAAAACGGTACTTGTAACAGGTAAAATTGCTGAGGTTGGGCTAAGGAGTTTGAAAGAATTTGCCCAAGTTAAAGTTCTTGAAAATCCTACCTCCGAGCTAATTGCAGAGGGCATTGCGGATGCTGATGCGGTGCTTCACAAGATAGGTAAATTAACTGGAAAAGTTCTTAACAAGGCTAAGAAGCTAAAGATAATAGCCAGACACGGGGTGGGTCTTGATGACATCGACCTAGATTATGTTAGGCAGCAAGGTATCTGGTTGACGATAACAGTTGATGCAAACACCAATGCAGTAGCCGAGTACACTATTGGGCTTATTTTAGCTGCAGCTAGAAACATTGTCAGTGCCCATCTTGACCTTTCTTTGCGGAAGAAGTGGGACCGGGAGAGTTTAATGGGAGAAGAATTATGGGGCAAAACATTAGGCTTAATAGGCTACGGTAAAATAGGGAAAAGAGTGGCTGAACTGGTGCAAAGTTTTGGTATGCGAGTTGTGGCGTATGATCCCTACAGCAACAATAAAATAAAAGGAGTTGAGTTTTTGTCTTTAATAGATACAGTTCGTAAGGCTGATTTTCTATCTATTCATTGTCCCCTTACAGAGGAGACCAGGGGTTTGATTAACAGTGAAGTGCTATCATTTATGAAACCCTCGGCATTCCTAATAAATACAGCACGGGGAGGCATCGTAGAAGAGGAGACTCTTATAGAAGTATTGGAAAATCATAAGATACGGGGAGCAGCCTTAGATGTTTATTCCTTGGAGCCAGTTGATATGCGCAATCGGCTTCTAGAGTTGGACAACGTGATAACCACACCACATATTGCCGCAATGAGCAAACAAGCTCAGGAAAAGATGGCGATAATGGCTGCAGACGAGATAAAACGGGTGCTAGTAGAAGGCCAGAAGCCAGTATTTTCGGTGTGGTAAAAGTGAAGGAGGTCCGGTCATGGGTAAACAGATAACTGCCAAATTCGAGGCACTCCATCAATTTTGTGTTAATGCTATTAAAGCTGTAGGAGCTGGAGAGGAGATAGCGCATATTGTAGCAGACGTGCTGCTGGAAGCCGATTTAAGGGGTATAAGCTCTCATGGCATATCGCGCTTGCCTGTCTACATCAAGCGTATTAAACTTGGTTTGATGGATGCCGATGCCATGCCTAATATTGTAAAGGAAACCCTGTGTACTGCGTTGCTTGATGGAAATAATGGGTTTGGCCAGGTAGGGGCGTTTAAAGGAATGGAGTTGTGTATAAAAAAAGCAAAAGAAACTGGTGTTGGAATCGCGGGGGTACGCAATACCAATCACATAGGTATGGCCGGCTATTATGCCATGATGGCCATGAAAGAACAAATGATAGGCATGGTACTCGCTAACGCTTCTGCACATATGCCGGCCTGGGGTGGACTGAAGGCGTGTTTGGGAACAAATCCCATAGCCATCGCCATTCCTGGGGGAAAGCAGCCTTCTGTAGTAGTTGATATGGCCACAAGTGCCGCTGCGCGCGGTAAGATTATCATGGCCGCGCGGCGCGGTGAACCTATACCCCCTGGCTGGGCGATTGATAAGGAAGGTAGGCCAACACAGGATGCCAACAAGGCCCTGGAAGGGTTTATATTGCCACTCGGGGGACCTAAAGGTTATGGGTTATCTCTGGTAATTGACGTTCTTGCCGGTGTCTTGACGGGGGCTCTATTTGGTAGCCGTATTCCTTCCATGACCAGCGATTGGACACGACCGCTTAATTGTGGCGTTTGGCTGCTCGCCTTTAGAATAGATAACTTTGTGGAGGTTGAAGAATTTGCAGTACGCTATGACACCTTAATAGCAGACGTGAAGGATTCACCGCTTGCACCGGGCTTTGAAAAGATATACGTTCCTGGCGAAATTGAAATGGAAACGCGAGAGGAACGTTTGCGCTCAGGGATTCCACTAGATGAAGAAGTTATGCAGGAACTTAAGAATGTGTCAGAAACTACAGGTGTTCCCCTAATAACATATTAGTTGCGTACCGTGGGATATGACCCTTAGGCAGCAGGAATTTTAACCTATCCTGGCGAAATTTCCCTTATGATTGATGCACCTTTAGTCCGGGCTACCCTGGCGTTTATATGCGGGTTGCTGCTGGCCTCACGAATAACAGTGGGGCCAGTTTGGCCCCTTGCCCTGGCTGTAATCCTCTTGACGCTGGCTTACCTGTTCCGGCAGCCACCGCGGCGGGGAGAGTGGCAGGTATTTCTCCTGGCGGGTTTTATTGCCCTGGGCCTCTTGATCAGCACCTGGGATAGCAGCCATCACCAGAGCCAGCTTACAGGCGACCGCGAGACCTTCCTCGACCTGACCGGTGTGGTAATAGAGGAACCCCGGGTTTACGCCAACCGGGTCGTCTATACGCTGGCGGCCCGGGAGATAAGGCAGGGAGACTACCATAAAAGGGTAAGGGAAAAGGTACAGGTTGTTCTTTACCGGCCGGCAAAAGGCGGGGAACCTGTACTTTACCGTTACGGTGATGTCCTTCGCGTCCACGGCCAGCTGGCGGCCCCGCCGGCAGCCCGCAATCCCGGTGAATTAGACTACCGCGCTTACCTGGCGCGGCAGTATATTTACAACCGGATGGTAATAAGTGACCCGCGGTCCATAGTCAAACTGGGAACTGAGCCGGGCAATCCCCTGGTGCGCCTGGCCTTGGCGGCTAAAGCCAGGGTAAAAACAGCAATCACCGCCGCCCTGCCGCCGCGCCAGGCAGGGATCCTGTCTGCCCTCCTTTTTGGGGATGTTAATGAGTTAACAGATACTGACAGTGATACCTTCAAAACCCTGGGGGTCTTTCATTTCTTTGCCGTTAGCGGCTCCAATACGGCCCTTGTTTTACTTATACTGATGGCCATAGCCGGCCTGCTGGGTCTTAAGCCAGGAGCAGCAGTGGTCCTTGGGCTGGCGGGGCTGGTCTTTTATGCCGCCGTCACCGGTTTTACCCCCTCTGTCAACCGGGCCAGCATCATGGCCGGCCTGGGGTTGATAGCCTATCTTCGCCGGGAGCGGCGGGACTTTTACACCGCCCTGGCCCTGGCGGCCCTGGTAATCTTGCTCTTCCGCCCTCGTTCCCTGTATGACAGCGGCTTCCAGCTGTCCTTTGCCGCCGCCTGGGGCATTGTTTATTTTTATCCTTTGCTGGATGACCTCCTGGCCTGGCTCCCTGCCTGGCGGGCTTACCTGGTGGTCCCCCTGGCAGCACAACTCGCCACCCTGCCCCTGGTGGCTTATTATTTTAGCTTTGTCTCCCTCTTGAGCCTCCCGGCCAACCTGGTAACTGCCGGCCTGGTAGGGGTCATTGTCACCCTGGGGCTGGCTGCCTCTACCCTGGCCCTCATCACACCAGCCCCGGCAGTCATGATATTTGCCGCCCTGGGAGCCCTGGTAAACCTGCTCCTGGCCTTCCTGGAACGCCTGGCCGGCCTACCGGGCATCACTATACCTCTAGCCACACCTTCACCCCTGGCCGTGGCCGGCTATTACCTGGCCCTTATCCTCTGGCGGGAAATATGGCTGCGCCGCCATGAACCCCGCTGGCAGGCTTTGTGGCAGTGGCACCGCCGCGAGCTGGGCCTGCTGGCTCTCCTTACCCTGGCCACCCTCCTAATTTTTCTTTATTCTCCCGGCCGGCAGGAGGAACTCAAGGTAACCTTTATTGACGTCGGCCAGGGGGACGCCATTTATCTGGCCACCCCTGCCGGCCGGCACCTCCTGGTTGACGGCGGCGGCCGTCCTTACGATCAGGGCGATTTTGATGTCGGGGAAAGGGTGGTGGTACCTTTTCTCCACCGCCAGGGGGTACGGCACCTGGATGTGGTGGTCAGCACCCACCCTGATGCCGATCATATGGGCGGTCTCACGGCTGTAGTCCGGGAAATACCGGTGTCCCTGGTGGTCGTCCCGCCCCTCCGCAGGGCCATGCTGGACGCCTACCGTCCCTTCCTGGCAGAACTCCAGGCCAGGGGGATCCCCTGGCAGGAAGCCGGCCGTGGCGATGCCCTGGCCCTGGACCCGGGTCTCAATATCCAGGTCCTGCACCCCGGCCGGGAAATCAGCGGCAGCAACTCCGACAGCAATAACAACTCCCTGGTGCTGAAGGTAATTTACCGGCAGTTCAGCTTGCTCCTGAGTGCCGATATCGAGGCAGAAGCCATGGCCGATCTTAAGGCTAGCGGGGCAGACGTCCGCAGCACCGTTTTCAAAGTGCCCCACCACGGCAGCCGCTACGGCCTGGAACGGGAGTTTTTAAAAGAGGTGGCCCCGCAGGTGGTGGTGATCCCCGTCGGGGAGAAGAATAATTTCGGCCACCCGGCGCCGGAAGTATTAAGCTACTGGCAGGAGCAGGGCGTTCCCGTCTACCGTACCGACAGGCAGGGGGCGATTATTATCAAAAGCGATGGGGAACACTGGCAGGTTAACACCACCATCCACTAAGGGGATTTACCTGGTTGCTAAAAAGAACCATGTTTCTCAGAAGGAAATAGTTAACTAAGGTCGAATATTTTTTTATAAGGCGCGAGCAAAACAATGCCAGCCTGGGGCAAAGTTATTTTCAGGGTAGACCTTGAATTACCGGGTGCACCGGCAAGGGCCGGGTAAAACTCCATACTAACCCCGGGGGTGCCCGTGAGGGCTGAGAGGTGCGAACCGTGCACTAACCCTTGGAACCTGATCTGGGTCATACCAGCGTAGGGAAGTGGGGTCAAAGGTTTGTCAAGATCACCTGCTTGCCGCAGGTGTTTTTTATTAAAGAAGGGGGTAAACGCAAATGACGCAAATAGAGGCGGCCCGGGTGGGCCAGGTAACGCGGGCCATGGAAAAGGTAGCGGCGAAGGAAGGTATCCGGGTAGAAGACCTGATGGCGGCGGTGGCTGCCGGCCGGGTGGTGATCCCGGCCAATAAAAATCACCGCAACCTGGAACCCTGCGGCATTGGTAAAGGCTTAAGGACCAAGGTCAATGCCAACCTGGGGACTTCCACGGCCTACCCGGATATCGAGCCGGAACTGGAAAAGCTTAGAGAAGCCCTGGACGCCGGTGCCGATGCCGTCATGGATTTAAGCACCGGTGGCGATATTAACGAGTGCCGGCGGCAAATTATTGCCCATTCCCCGGTTGCCGTCGGCACGGTGCCCATCTACCAGGCCACGGTGGAGGCCCAGGAAAAATACGGCGCCCTGGTGGAGATGACGGCCGAGGATTTATTTAAAGTAATCGAAATGCAGGCCGAAGACGGGGTGGACTTTATCACCGTCCACTGCGGCGTTACCCTGGAAGTGGTAGACCGCCTGCGGCGGGAAGGGCGCCTCACCGACATTGTCAGCCGGGGTGGCTCTTTCCTGACAGGATGGATGCTGCACCACGGGGAAGAGAATCCCCTCTATGCCCAGTACGACCGCCTGCTGGAGATTGCCCGCCGTTATGATGTCACCTTGAGCCTGGGCGACGGTCTCCGTCCCGGCTGCCTGGCCGATGCTACCGACCGGGCCCAGATCCAGGAGTTAATTATCCTGGGTGAACTGGTAGACCGGGCCCGGGAAGCGGGCGTGCAGGCCATGGTCGAAGGGCCGGGACACGTACCCTTAAACCAGGTCCAGGCCAACATCCTGCTGGAGAAAAGGCTCTGCCATGAGGCGCCCTTCTATGTCCTCGGCCCCCTGGTAACCGATGTCGCCCCGGGCTACGATCATATTACGGCGGCCATTGGCGGCGCCCTGGCAGCAGCGACGGGAGCGGACTTCATCTGCTATGTCACCCCGGCCGAGCACCTGGGCCTGCCCACCCTGGCTGACGTTCGGGAAGGGGTAATTGCCGCCCGTATTGCCGGCCATGCCGCCGACCTGGCCAAAGGTATCTCCGGGGCTTGGGAATGGGACCGAGAGATGGCCCGCGCCCGTAAGGCCCTGGACTGGGAGCGCCAGCTGGAGCTGGCCATTGATCCCAAAAAGGCGCGGCAGTATCGCCAGAACCGCAATGAAGCTACCGCCGTTGCCTGTTCTATGTGCGGCGACTTTTGTGCCATGCGCCTGGTGGGAGAGTACCTGGGCAAGCCGGTAGAAAAGTGCTAAAATGAAGGGAGAACCTTTTGGGGGCCAGCGCCCCTAGCAAAGGTTTCCCCATAGGGATTCGTGCCAGGGAGGACTTATCATTTGGACTGGCAGGAACTGGACAGGGAACTGGAACAAGGTAAGATAGCCCCGGTATATCTCTTTTATGGTAACGAAAGTTATCTCCTGGAACGGGCCTTAAAAACCCTGCAGGAAAAGCTGGTCCCGGCGGAAGCGGCGGCCTTTGATTACCAGGAACTGGACGGCAGGGAGCTAACAGCCGGAAAGATAGTCCTGCTGGCCACTACCCTACCGGCCCTGGTGCCCAGACGCCTGGTGGTAGTAAAGGACCCGGCGACAGAAATATTGAAGGCCGGGGAGGGTGACCTCCTGGCCTACCTGGAAAACCCGGCCCCGACGACCTGCCTGGTACTGGCAGTTAATGGCGGTATCGATAAACGCTTGAAGCTAGTGAAGCTAATCCAGCAGACCGGCCGGGTGGTAGAATTTTTACCCCTTAAGGCAGCGGAACTGGAAAAATGGTTACAGCGGGAGGCCCGGGAGCAGGGTTATAATTTACACCCGGCGGCTGCCCGGGCC
This sequence comes from Neomoorella stamsii, assembly GCF_002995805.1. Classification (GTDB taxonomy): domain Bacteria; phylum Bacillota; class DSM-521; order Neomoorellales; family Neomoorellaceae; genus Neomoorella; species Neomoorella stamsii. Next base: position 49,464 of record NZ_PVXL01000008.1, on the reverse strand, counting down.
CTGGCCCAGGCCGGCGGGGGAGACCTGCGCCTGGCCAGGAATGAGTTATATAAAGTAATGACCTATACCGGGCAGCCGGGTACCATTACACCGGCAGATGTTGAGGTCCTGGTACCGGCCGCGGCTGCGGAAGCTACCATCTTCCAGTTAGTAGACGCCCTGGGGAACCGCAATGCCATCCTGGCCATTAACTCCTTGCGCCGGCTGCTGGAAAGGGGCGAAGCCCCCTTAAGCATTTTGGCCATGCTGGCCCGCCAGTTGCGCCTGATTTACCAGTACCACCTGGCGGCGGATAAACGCGAGCTGGCCGCCAGGCTGGGAGTAAGACCCTTTGTCGTCCAGAAGGTGGCTGCCCAGGCCCGCAATTTTTCCCTGCCTGCTGCCGCGCAGGCCCTGGAGGAATTATTAAAGGTAGATACCGGGATCAAGACCGGGCAGGGTGGAGCCGGCCCCCTGCTGGAAAAAGCCATCTGGACTATTATTAAAGGGGAGCATTAATGCTCCCCCAGCTTTACTCTTCACCAGCGGGTCGCTTCTGGTCCCTTCCCCGGACTGCTCCGGCTCCGGCAGTACCCCTGACGGTACCGGCTGCTCTAGTACCAGGGGTCGCAATTTCGGTAGCAAATTCATAGGCGGTACCCGGGGTACCTTCCGCAGCAATGCCCTTCCGGTTGGCTTCTTTTTCCGGCCGCTCTTTAGCGGTGCCAGGTTTTTCCGGCATAAATTAAAGTCCCCCCTTTCTGCAAGCCTGTTTTTATTATGGCATAATGAAGGGGGGAAAATTCCGGGTAAATTAAAAACCCCCTGTCAATGCCGGGGGTTATGTTGCTAAAATTAAGCCATGGGATTAAGCAGACGTTTTGTTAAACAGGCGCTGCAGCCTTGATTTTTTCCGGGCGGCAGTGTTCGGGTGGAGAACCCCTTTAGTAACGGCTTTATCGATGGTGCGAATGGCCTGGCGCAAGTTTTCGGCAGCGGCACTATCGCCCTGTTCGAGGGCCGTCCGGAATTTTTTGATGGCCGTTTTCACGCGGGATTTGACGGCCTTGTTGCGCTCGGTACGAATGCGGGTCAGCTCTACACGTTTAATGGCCGACTTAATGTTGGGCATCCCAGCTCACCTCCCGCCTTATTTTATCATGGTAACCTGGTAAAAGCAACATTTAACCGGATTTAGCCGGGTTCTCCCGCCGCAGGTCTTCGATAACTCCCCCCAGGACCCTGGCTACCAGGCGGGCGGAGCGTTCCGCCTCTTCCAGGGTATTATTATCGCTGCCAATTTCTAAGAGCAGGGCCCGGGGCAGGAGGTGCTGGTTGTAGCGGCCTTCCTGGACCCGGACACCCAGACATAAACCGGGATAAAGTTCGTCCATTTTTTTAGCCAGCCGGTGGGCAAAGGCCTCATTCTGGCGCCAGTTGGGGTGTTCCAGACGGGCATTGCTGCCTACGATAATGAGCACCTGGGCGACTTTCTGGTTGTCAATTTCCACTACCGGTGGTGCCGGCAGACCGGCGTTGCGGTGGATATCCAGGGCCACCAGGACGGAAGGGTTTTCCGCCAGCATTCTTTTCAGGGTTTTTTCGGAGTTGGCATAGGACCTGGTAAAGTCGGGATAATCATGGATGGTAGTTGAACGCACTACCGGGATGCCGTAATCTTTGCTTAAAGTTTCGGCCAGGACCGCCGCCACCTGGCTCACACCGCCGTTTTTCCCGGGAAATTTAGCCTGACCCTCACTCGGCTGGTAGGATTCCGCATTGTGGGTGTTGTATATAGCAACCAGGGGGTTTTGAGCGCTGGCGATCTCCCATTCTGCCGGCGCTGGCGGTACACTTTCCTCCGGCAGCGGCTGGGGCAACTCATACTCTTCCTCGGTAGTCAACAAGCGCGTTACCCCGGTACCACCGGGGAAAACTACCAGGGGTGAGGCCAGGACCTGGACGGCAGCCGCCAGGGCTTCGCTGGAATTATCTTGCGGGCTGTTGGCCGCGCGTAAAGCAAGGGCCGGCAGGCCCTCGCTTAAAATGCCTTCCAGCAGGGGCAGCGGTAACCAGGCAGAATAACCGGGTACTCCCAGGGATAGCTGGCGGCCGGCTTTAATCAAACGCCAGGTACCGGTAACCAGGGAAAAAATAACCACCACTGCCACGAGAACTTTTACCAGGCGGGATAGAAAGATCCTGGCCTGCCAGCGGGTAATAACGTGAATCCGCAACCTTTCCGCCCCCTTGCTGGTAGCCATTTTATTCCTCCGCGGGATAATTTAGACCTGGGGAGGGACCACGAGGGGCAATGTTAGGAGGCTGAGCAGTGACTGAGGCCCAACTCAAGGATCTTTTGCAGGCCTATAAAGCCGGACAGGTTGACCTGGACACGGTTATGGGGCATTTAAAAACTTTAAAGGAAGAAGACCTGGGCTTTGCCAAGGTCGATCATCACCGTGCCTTAAGGAACGGCTTCCCGGAGGTTATTTTCGGCCAGGGTAAAACAAAGGAACATGTGGCGGCCATTGCCTCCCGCCTGGCAGCCGCCGGCTCAACGGTCCTCGTAACCAGGACTACCAGGGAAGTATACCAGGAGGTTGCCGCCCGCTTGCCGGCGGCCGAATTTAACGAACTGGCCCGGACCATCGTCGTGGCTGCTGGGGAGATCAGGCCTACCGGCGGTCGCGTGGCGGTTTTAAGCGCCGGGACGGCCGACCTGCCTGTGGCCGAAGAAGCAGCGGTGACGGCGGCGGTAATGGGCAATGAGGTCGAGAGAATTTACGATGTCGGCGTGGCCGGCATCCACCGCCTGCTGGGGCGAGTGGATCTGGTACGCCGGGCCGATGTGGTTATTGTCGTCGCGGGCATGGAAGGCGCCCTGGCCAGCGTCGTGGCCGGCCTGGTAGACCGGCCGGTGATTGCCGTGCCGACAAGCATCGGTTATGGGGCGAGTTTCGGCGGGCTGGCCGCCCTGCTGACCATGCTCAACAGCTGTGCTGCCGGCATCGGCGTCGTTAATATTGACAACGGTTTTGGCGCTGCGGCCCTGGCCACGGCTATCACCCGCCTGAAAAAAGTATAATTTACCTCCTTTTTGGGCAATGCTATAGGCGAACCCGTAGGAGGTGATAAATATGACTAATTGGGTAGGCGCCGTTGTCCGCTTTGTTGTCTCGGCCCTGGTGCTGATGCTGGTAGGTTTTATCCTTCCCGGCATTAGAGTAGCAGGTTTCACCGGTGCCCTGATTGCGGCCGTCGTTATAGCCATCCTGGGCTGGCTGGCAGAAGCCGTCCTTGGCAAACGGATTTCCCCCCATGGTCGCGGCATTGTCGGCTTTATCGTCGCGGCAATAGTAATCTATCTGGCTCAATTTATTGTACCCGCCTACTTAAGCGTGAATATCCTGGGTGCTTTACTGGCGGCTCTAGTTATCGGTGTAATTGATGCCTTTGTCCCTACCGAGCTGCGCTAGGAAATGAGCTGCCGGGCGGGCCGGGCTTTTAGCCCGGCCCGCTTTCTGTTATAATAAAGCCGTCCACCAGATGCATCTGGCTTCCGATTTGCGGGGGAGGAAGTTATTGAGTGACGGAGCAAAAAAATATCCGTAATTTCTGCATCATTGCCCATATTGACCACGGCAAGTCCACCTTGGCCGACCGCCTCCTGGAGTATACCGGCGCTTTGAGCAAGCGGGAGATGGTGGACCAGGTCCTGGATACCATGGAACTGGAACGGGAGCGCGGCATCACCATCAAGCTCCAGGCGGTCCGCCTGAACTATAGAGCCCGGGACGGCCGGGAATATGTTTTAAACTTGATTGACACCCCGGGGCACGTAGACTTTACCTATGAAGTATCCCGGAGCCTGGCGGCCTGTGAAGGTGCCCTGCTGGTGGTTGACGCTGCCCAGGGCATTGAGGCCCAGACCCTGGCCAATGTTTACCTCGCCCTGGAACACAACCTGGAAATTATCCCGGTTATCAATAAAATCGATCTGCCCAATGCCGAGCCGGAACGGGTACGCCGCGAGATAGAAGACGTCATCGGCCTGGACGCCGGTGAAGCCATCCTGGCCTCGGCTAAAACCGGGGTGGGGACGGAAGAGATCCTGGAGGCCATCGTCAGGCGCATTCCTCCGCCCCGGGGCGACCGGGAAGCGCCCTTAAAGGCGCTGATTTTTGATTCCATCTTTGATAGCTACCGGGGGGCTATCCCCTATATACGGATTGTCGAGGGCCAGGTGCAAAAGGGCGACCGCATCCGTTTCATGGCTACGGGGGCCGAATTTGAAGTTAATGAGGTGGGCATTTTCACCCCGGCGCCGCGGCAGGTCACAACACTAGCCGCCGGCGAGGTGGGCTTTCTCTCCGCCAGCATTAAAAATGTCAAGGATACCCGGGTCGGCGACACCATCACCAGCGCCACCCGGCCGGCCAGGGAACCCTTGCCGGGCTACCGCAAGGTTATGCCCATGGTTTACTGCGGCCTGTTCCCGGTGGACTCGGAACAATTTGACAACCTGCGGGATGCCCTGGAAAAGCTACAGTTAAATGACGCCTCATTAAGCTTTGAGCCGGAAACCTCGGTGGCCCTGGGTTTCGGCTTTCGCTGTGGCTTCCTGGGGCTCCTGCACATGGAGATTATCCAGGAGCGGCTGGAAAGGGAGTACGGCCTGGAACTCATAACTACCGCGCCCAGCGTAGTCTACCGGGTGGTGCGGACGGACGGCGGGGTGGAGATGATTGACAATCCCACCGCCCTGCCGGCACCAAACTTGATTGACCATATTGAGGAGCCCTATGTCGAGGCCACCATTATGACGCCCAGGGAATATGTAGGCCCGGTAATGGAACTTTGCCAGGAAAAACGCGGTACTTTCCTTAATATGGATTACCTTTCGGAGAAAAGGGTGGCTTTAAAATACGACCTGCCCCTGGCGGAAATTATCTACGACTTCTTCGACCAGCTTAAGAGCCGGACGCGGGGCTATGCCTCCCTGGATTATGAAGTCAAGGGCTACCGGCCGGCGGAGCTGGTAAAGATGGATATCCTTATTAATAATGAAGTAGTGGATGCCCTGTCGGTAATCACCCACCGGGACCAGGCCTACCACCGTGGCCGGGCCCTGGTGGAACGCCTGCGCCAGCTGATCCCCCGGCAGCTCTTTGACGTGCCCATCCAGGCCGCCATCGGCAGCCGGGTCATCGCCCGGGAAACCATCCCGGCGCTGCGCAAAAACGTCCTGGCCAAGTGTTACGGCGGCGATGTGACGCGGAAGCGCAAGCTCCTGGAGAAACAAAAGGAAGGCAAGAAGCGCATGAAACAGGTGGGCACGGTGGACATCCCCCAGGAGGCCTTTATGGCCGTGCTGAAGGTAGGGAAGTCGTAGGCCTATGGCTGGCTTTAGTTTGGAGCGAGCGACTTGGCCCGAGCGGCGAATTGGCCTTGGTGAAGCCGAAGAGCGAAGGCGGGGCCGAGGACAGCAAGGCCTTCGGCCGGCCCCTTTGAGGCAAGGACGCCGAATAGGCCGGGAACCCCGCCTGAGCCTGAGGCTGAACCGTAGGCCAATCCGCAAGGGCCAGGGAGCGAGCGAAAACAAAGCCAGCTCCATCTACATCCATATCCCCTTCTGTGTCCGCAAATGCCATTACTGCGACTTCGTTTCCTATCCAGGCCAGTCACCGGAGGAAATGGCCGCCTACTGCCGGGACCTGGAGCGGGAAATGGCTCTGGTGTCCCAGAAGTGGCAACCGGGGCCGGCGGCCACTTTTTATATCGGCGGCGGTACCCCGACCCTGCTCCCCGCCCGGGATCTGGAGCAGGTCCTGGAGGCAGCGGCCCGCTGCTTCGGCCGGGAGCCGGGGGCGGAAGTTTCTATAGAGGCCAACCCCGGCACGGTGGATGGAGCTAAACTCCGGGACCTGCGGGCCGCCGGGGTGAACCGCCTCTCCCTGGGAGCCCAGGCCTTTGACGACGACCTCCTCGGTGCCATGGGCCGCATCCACCGGCGCCGGGACATCTACCAGGCCTGCGAGCTGGCGCGCCGGGCCGGCTTTAGCAACATCAACCTGGACCTGATCTTCGGCCTGCCGGGCCAGACCCTGGACGGCTGGCGGGCTACTTTAAAAGAAGCCGTTGCCCTCCAGCCCGAGCATATTGCCGCTTACAGCCTCCAGGTGGAGGAAGGTACGCCCTGGGGTAACCTGGCGGCTGCCGGTGAGTTACCCTTGCCCGGGGAAGAACTGGAACTGGCCATGTACCAGGAAGCCCGGGTTATCCTTACGGCTGCCGGTTACCGGCAGTATGAAATATCCAACTTCGCCCGGCCGGGGTACCAGTGCCGCCACAACCTCACTTACTGGTTAAACCAGCCCTACCTGGGCCTGGGGGTGGCCGCAGCCTCCTCCTGGCAGGGCCAGCGCTGGCAGAATTATAGCGACCTGCACCAGTACCGGCACACCTTATCCCGCGGCCAGCTGCCCCGGGCGGAAATAGAAACCTTAACGCCCCGCCAGCAGATGGCTGAAACCATGTTTATGGGCCTTCGCCTGCTGGCCGGCGTCGACTTGCAGGCCTTCCGGCAGCGTTTCGAGATTGACGCCCGGGAGATTTATGCCCGGGAACTGGACCGGCTCTACCAGGCAGGACTGGTAGAGGAAAAAAACGGCCATTTAAGGCTCACCGAAAAAGGTTTGCCCCTGGCCAATGAAGTTTTTGTGCAGTTTGTCTAGCCCTTACTTTCCCTTGACAAAACTAAAGGCGGGTGGTATGTTTTAAGTAAGCTCTTAGCACTCTGGCCTTAAGAGTGCTAATAAGAAGGTGAGAACATGCGGATGGATGAGCGGAAAAAACAGGTCCTTGCCGCCATTGTCCAGGATTATATCCTTACCGGCGAACCGGTAGGCTCGCGCACCATTGCCCGGCGGTACAACCTGGGGGTAAGTCCGGCCACCATCCGGAATGAGATGGCCGACCTGGAGGAAATGGGCTTGCTGGAGCAACCCCATACCTCGGCCGGCCGTATACCTTCGGACTACGGTTATCGTTACTACGTTGACTGCCTTATGGAGCCGGAAAAATTAACCCCGGCGGAAGAAGAATACGTGCGCCAGCGCTATAACCAAAAAATGCTGGAAATCGAGCAGGTCCTGGAGGAAACGGCCCGTTTACTTTCCGAGATGACCGCCTATACGGCAATTGCCCTGGGACCAAACCAGAACAATGCCATCCTGGAGCAGGTGCAGATTTTACCTGTCCATTCAACCAACAAGGCCCTGCTGGTGGCAGTTACCAGCACCGGTATGGTTGAGCACCGGATCTTTACCATTCCCGGCAATGTAACCACGGAGGATCTTACCCGTATCTCCCGGGTTCTCAATGCCAGCCTGCAGGGTATAGCCCTGGAAGAGCTGCGCCAGGCGGTATTGAGGGATATCTACCGGGAAGTAGCCCAGCACCGGGGTTTAATCAAACAGGTGATTGACCTTTTGCAACAAATCCTGGCCCTGGAAGGCAGCGAGAAGGTTTACCTGGAAGGCATCCTCAACATTTTAAGCCAGCCGGAGTTTAAAAATTTAGAGAAGGTCAAGGAAATCCTGGCTTTTCTCGAGCGGGAAGAGGCCTTGCGGCGTATTTTTAAAGCCACCCCGGGAAGCGGCCTGACTATCAGGATCGGCCAGGAGAATAAAGAAGAAGGCATTGATAAATGCAGTGTAGTAACGATTAGCTATGCCGTCGAAGGGAAAATAATGGGTAAAGTGGGCTTACTCGGACCAACGCGGATGCACTATTCCCGGGTTATATCGGTCCTCCAGTGTGTGGCCGATAGCTTATCCCGGTCCTTGACGCAATTTTACCGCTGAGTTTCAGGGCCACCTGGACCAGGCCGGTGCCTTTGGGTGCTGGCTTTTTTTACGAAGGGAGTGACCGTAAGAAGTTATGGATGCCAAACAGGATAATAAGGATAATAAAATGAATAATGGACCGGCAAGTGGGGAAAGGGAAGAAAGGCTGACTAGCCCGGGAGAACCGCCTGCCGGAGAAGCAGGGGAAGCAGCAACGCCGGAAGCCAAAGACGGCCCGGCAGGGGCCGGTGAAGAACCGGGCGAGGAAAATGAAATATTAACCCGCCTCCAGGCGGAGCTGGCCGCTAAAGAGGAAGCTTTAGCCGGGCTACAGCAGCGCTATTTGCGCCTGCAGGCCGATTTTGACAACTACCGCAAGCGTACCCGCCGCGAGCAGGAAGAACTGACCCGGCTGGCCAATGCCAGGCTCATTGAGAGCCTCTTGCCCGTCCTTGATAACCTGGAGCGGGCCCTGGCAGCAGCTGCAGGAGCGGAAAAGCAGGCCCTGGAAACCGGGGTGGAGATGACCCTGCGTCTTTTAAAAGAAATTTTAAGCCAGGAAGGGCTAATGCCCGTAGCCGCCCTGGGCCAGCCCTTTGATCCTGAAGTTCACGAAGCAGTAGCGCGGGAAGAAACACCGGAACTGGATAAAATAAACCTGGTGGTCGAAGAGTTCCGCCGGGGTTATACTTTGCATGGCAAGCTTTTACGGCCGGCCATGGTCAAAGTGGCGGTAGCGGCCGGTGCCACAGAACAGGAAACCAAACAGGAAGCTGGAGAACAGGAGGTAGATCACAATGGGTAAAGTAATCGGTATCGACCTGGGTACAACCAACTCCTGCGTAGCCGTCATGGAAGGCGGGGAAGCAGTAGTCATCCCCAATGCGGAAGGCGGCCGCACCACACCTTCAGTAGTGGCCTTTACCAAGGACGGCGAGCGGGTTGTCGGCCAGGTGGCCAAACGCCAGGCCATCACCAATCCCGACCGGACCGTTATGTCCATTAAACGCCATATGGGCACCAGCTATAAAGTAAAAATCGATGACAAGGAATATACCCCCCAGGAAATATCCGCCATGATCCTGCAAAAGCTGAAGGCCGACGCTGAGGCCTACCTGGGGGAAAAGGTGACCCAGGCGGTAATCACGGTACCGGCCTACTTCACCGACAGCCAGCGCCAGGCCACCAAAGACGCCGGCCGCATTGCCGGCCTGGAGGTACTGCGTATTATCAACGAGCCGACGGCAGCCTCCCTGGCCTACGGCCTGGATAAAGAAGAAGACCAGACCATCCTGGTTTATGACCTGGGTGGCGGTACCTTTGACGTTTCCATCCTGGAGCTGGGGGATGGCGTTTTTGAAGTCAAGGCCACCAGCGGCAATAACCGCCTGGGTGGCGATGACTTTGACCAGCGGATTATGGATTACCTGGTAGATATCTGCCGCCGGGAGCACGGGGTAGACCTGAGGCAGGATAAAATGGCCATGCAGCGTCTTAAGGAAGCGGCGGAAAAAGCTAAAATCGAGCTTTCCAGCATGACCAGCACCAACATTAACCTGCCCTTCATCTCGGCGACGCCCAACGGCCCCATCCACCTGGATGTGAATCTCACCCGGGCCAAGTTTGAAGAACTGATAGCCGACCTGGTAGAAAAGACCGTCGGTCCCACCAGGCAGGCCCTGGCTGACGCCGGGCTGGAGCCCAAGGATATTGACAAGGTGTTACTGGTAGGCGGCTCCACCAGGGTGCCCCTGGTCCAGGAGACGGTACGCAAGATTCTGGGCAAAGAGCCCCACAAGGGTATTAACCCGGATGAGTGTGTCGCCCTGGGCGCAGCCATCCAGGCCGGGGTCCTGGCCGGCGAGGTCAAGGACGTCCTGCTCCTGGATGTTACCCCGCTGTCCCTCGGCATTGAAACCCTGGGCGGCGTGTTCACGAAGATAATTGAACGCAACACCACCATTCCGACGTCCAAGAGCCAGATCTTTTCTACCGCAGCCGACAACCAGACCACGGTGGAAATCCACGTCCTCCAGGGCGAGCGGGCCATGGCCGCCGACAATAAAACCCTGGGCCGTTTCCAGCTGACGGGTATCCCGCCGGCGCCCCGGGGTGTACCCCAGATTGAAGTCAAGTTTGATATCGACGCCAACGGCATCGTGCACGTCTCGGCCAAAGACCTGGCTACCGGTAAACAGCAGGCCATAACCATTACTTCTTCCAGCGGCCTCACAGAAGAAGAAATCCAGCGCATGGTTAAGGATGCCGAGGCCTATGCCGAGAGCGACCGCAAGCGCAAAGAGGAAATTGAGACGAGGAACCAGGCGGATTCCCTCATCTACCAGGCCGACCGCACCCTGAAGGAGTTTAAAGATAAAGCCGACAAGGCCGACGTGGACCGCATCGAACAGGCGAAGAAAGAACTCCAGGACGTCCTGGACAGCAAGAATTCCGCTAAGATCAAAGAAAAGATGGAAGCCCTTTCCCAGGCCCTCTATACCCTGACCACCAAAGTGTACCAGCAGGCCGGTGCCCAGGCCGGCGGGGCCCAGGGTGGCAGCGGTTCTACCGGCGAGGCAAAACAGGACGGCAATGTCTATGATGCCGACTACAAAATCGTCGATGACGAAAAGAAATAATAACCGGTGACCAGCCATGGCTAAGCGCGATTATTACGAGGTCCTGGGGGTTTCCCGGGATGCCTCCGAGGCGGAAATCAAGAAGGCTTACCGCCAGCTGGCGCGCAAGTATCACCCGGATATGAACCCGGGGAATAAAGAAGCCGAAGAAAAGTTCAAAGAGGTCCAGGAAGCCTACGAAGTCTTGAGCGACCCGGAGAAGAGGGCCCGTTATGACCAGTTCGGCCATGCCGGCATGGAGACGGGCGGGCCCGGCTTCGGCGGCTTTGACTTCGGCGGCGCCGGTGCCGATTTCGGCACCTTTGGCGACATCTTTGACATGTTCTTTGGCGGCGGTTTTGGCCGGACAGCCAGGCGCCAGGGTCCCCAGCGGGGCGATGACCTGCGCCTGGATATAGAAATTTCCTTTGAAGAAGCTGCCTTTGGCGGGGAAAAGGAAATCGGCGTACCGCGCCAGGAAAAGTGCCCTGCCTGTGACGGCAGCGGCGCGGCGCCCGGTACCAGGCCCAGGACCTGCCCCACCTGCCACGGCACCGGGCAGGTCCGCATCTCCCAGAGTACGCCCCTGGGCCATTTCCAGACGATACGCACCTGTCACCACTGCCACGGCCAGGGGACCATTATTGAAACGCCCTGTCCCACCTGCCGCGGCCGGGGTGTGGTCCAGCGTACCCGTAAGATAAAGATCAAAATTCCCCCGGGGGTGGATACCGGTGCCCGCCTGCGCATGGCCGGCGAAGGCGAGAGCGGCATCCGCGGCGGGCCGCCGGGCGACCTCTATGTCTATATTAACGTCCGGCCCCATCCCTTTTTCCGGCGGGACGGTTATGACGTCCTCTGCGAAGTGCCGGTAACCATGGTCCAGGCGGCCCTGGGCGACAGGATCCTTGTGCCTACCCTGGACGGTAAAGCCGAACTCAATATCCCCGCCGGGACCCAGAGCGGGGCCACCTTCAGGCTGAAGGGTAAAGGCATCCCCCGCTTGAACGGCGCCGGCCGGGGTGACCAGCATGTACGGATTCATGTTGAGACACCTACCAACCTTAACGAAAAACAAAAGGAGCTGCTGCGGGAGTTTGGCCGCCTGTATGGCTGGGAACCCAAAGGCGCCAGGGAGCAGGATAAAGGCTTCTTTAAAAAAGTAAGGGACGCCTTCATGGGATGACCACATAATATCCCTGCCCGGCTACTTTAGAAAGATCTGAAACAGGTTTGCTGCAAATACTCCCCCTTTTTCTAGCTCCCACTTCTCATTTCCCATACAGGGGGTGAGCCGTTATGGCCCACCATTTTTTTCTGCCTGCCCTGATCGTTCCCGGCGAACCGGCCATCCTGGAGGGAGAAAACGCCCATCATGCCCTCCGCGTCCTGCGCTTGCGGGTGGGAGAGACCATCTCCCTGGCCGACAACAGCGGCCGGGGGTACCTGGCGGAAATCATAGCCATCCAGAAAGACCGGGTGGTCGCGGCCATCAAGACCCCCCTGGAGAGCCCGGAGCCGCGGGTAAAAGTGACCCTCTACCAGGGCTGGCCCAAAGGGGATAAAATGGATTTTATCATTGAAAAATGTACAGAATTAGGGGTAGCCCGGATTATCGTCCTGGTTACGGAACGTTCCATCCCCCGGCCGGACCCGGAGGCCTGCACCCGGCGCCGGGAACGCTGGCAGCAAAAGGCGCATGCAGCAGCCCGCCAGAGCCGCCGGCACCTGATCCCGGCGGTGGACGGCCCCCTGGAGCTGCAGGTAGCCCTGGCAGGGCTTAAACCCGGTACCCTGTTGCTGGTCCCCTGGGAAGAAGAACGCTCCCGTGACCTCAAGTCCATACTTACTGCAGTCCCGGAGGAACAGGAACTGGCCCTGCTTATTGGCCCAGAAGGGGGTTTGAGCCGGGCGGAAGTTGACCTGGCCCGTAAATTTGGGGGTTTACCCGTCACCCTGGGTCCCCGCATCTTGAGGACAGAAACGGCCGGACTGGTCTGCCTGGCCGCCGTCATGTACGCCCTGGGGGAGCTGTCATAAACCCCGCTATTGAGGCAAGCAAGACAAGATACCTATGCCGCTGGCGCGGCACTGGCAGATGGCTGAAAACAACAAGCTGGCATTTGTCGGAAGCGAGCGAGCTTCTACCGAGTGGCGAAGCGGCCCAGGCGTAGCCGAGGGATGATAAGCGGGGCCGAGGACAGCGAGGCCTTTGGCCGGATTCTAAAGGCAAGGATGCCGAATAGGCCGCCCAGCACTCACAGTAACCAAGTTACAGTAACCAGTTCTTCGGTTTATGCAGTCGCACTACCTTTGGAGGTACCTGAGTTGAGTGAGTGCTGGGCGCTCCACAAGGGCCAGGGAGCGAGCGGGACAATGCCAGCTTGTGATAGAATTATTTTCAGGGTAGATTAGAGGTGAAAGTCGTGCCCTCACCCCGGGTGGCCCTGGTGAGCCTGGGCTGCAAAGTCAACCAGAACGAACTGGAAGCCATCAAGCACCTCTTCCAGGCGGCCGGCTACGAGATCGTGCCCTTCCCGGAAAAGGCCGACGTCTACGTCGTCCACACCTGCACCGTCACCCACATCAGCGACCGCAAGTCGCGGCAGCTGATCCGCCGCGCCGTCCGGGCCAACCCGGAAGCAGTGGTGGCCGTTACCGGCTGCTATGCCCAGGTAGCTCCGGGGGAGGTGCTGGCTATCCCCGGCGTCGATGTAGTAGTCGGCACCCGGGAGCGGCAGCGACTGGTAGAAATGGTGGAAAAGGCCAGGGAGAAAGGGACCCCTGTTAACGCCGTCCGCGCCCACGAACCCGGGGAAGCCTTTGAAGAGCTGCCCCTGGTGGAAGTAAGTCGGGCCCGGGCCTTTCTCAAGATCCAGGAAGGTTGTGAGGAATTCTGTACTTACTGCATCGTCCCCTATGCCCGCGGGCCCTTGCGCAGCCGGGCACCAGAAGCCATCCTGGCCGAAGTGCAACGCCTGGTAGCTGCCGGGTACCTGGAAATCGTCCTCACCGGCGTCCACACCGGGGCTTATGGCCGCGACCTCGCCGGGGGGATAGACCTGGCCGGTCTCCTGAAAAAGCTCGTCCGGGTACCGGGGCTAGAACGTCTCCGCATCAGCTCCATTGATCCCCTGGATTTTACCCCCGCATTAAAGGCCGTGCTGGCGGGGGAAGAGGTTATTTGCCCCCATTACCACATCCCCCTCCAGAGCGGCGATGATACTATCTTACAAAAAATGGGACGCCGTTATACCGGCCGTTACTACCTAGAGTTAATTGCTTCCTTACGCTCCAAACGGCCCCGGGCGGCCTTTACCAGCGATGTCATGGTCGGCTTTCCCGGGGAAACGGAAGACCAGTTTCAAAATACCATGGCGGTAGTCAAGGAAGCGGCCCTGGCCGCCATCCATGTTTTTCCTTATTCCCCCCGCCGGGGTACCCCGGCGGCGGCCATGCCTGATCAAGTAGCCCCCGATGTAAAAAAGGACCGGGAACGGCGGCTCCTCCAGCTGGGACGCCGCCTGGCCCGCCAGTATGCCCGGGAGTTTTTAAACGAAACCCTCACGGTACTGGTAGAAAGGCCCCTGCCCGGTCAACCGGGTGTTTTCGAAGGCCATACCGGCAATTACCTGACGGTAGCCTTTCCGGCAACAGGCGACTTGATAGGACGGCTGGTCCCGGTCAGGCTGCAGGAATTACGGGGAGGTTTAATCTGGGGCAAATTAGAAAAAGATGTTAAGGAAGAGCAGGAAAATAGCCCTGGAGGGAGAAATTAATATTAAGTATAGTATTGAGAAGGGAGCAACACATGTGGCCGAGGAATGCATCTTTTGTAGAATAGCCAGGGGTCAGCTCCCGGCCGAGGTGGTTTACCAGGATGAGCAGGTGGTAGCCTTTAAAGATATCCGGCCGGTGGCCCCGGTACATATTTTAATTATCCCCAGGAAGCATATACCCGATCTGACGGCCATAACGCCGGCAGATAAAGAACTGCTTGGCCATATCCACCTGGTGGCAGTGCAAATTGCCCGGGAACTGGGCCTGGCCGAGCGTGGTTTCCGCCTGGTAAATAATTGTAAAGAAGAGGGCGGGCAGGTTGTTTACCACCTCCATTTCCACCTTCTGGGAGGGCGGCAACTGCGGATCCTGGGTTGACGCTAAAAAAGGGATAGAGTATAATTAAACTCATGTTGAGCTGTTGAAGGCAGCGTCCACCGGGCTGGCGGGGGGAGGGAAGCAAGGGTTGAGCGAGGTTAAAATTGGCAAAAATGAATCCATTGATGCCGCTTTAAAGCGGTTCAAGCGCATTTGCCAGAAGGCAGGCATTCTTTCGGAAGCCCGGCGCCGGGAACATTACGAAAAACCCAGCGTCAGGCGCAAGAAAAAATCCGAAGCGGCTCGCAAACGCCGCTGGCACTAAAACAGTGGATGTTACCTCCCTCTGGTTGATAATTTTCCCGGTGGCACAGCTTTCATGGGCATACAGAGCCCGGTCCTGCAGGACCGGGCTTTTTTGCGGTCTTTTTTGCCCTGCCTTTGCATAAAGTATTGGCAGGAGGGGACAGGATGGGGAAAAATCGTTCCCGGCGCAGCTGGATGGACAGGGCCCGGCGGCTGGAGAAAGCCATTACCGATTATTTAGAGTTACCGGCAGACGCCGTCCTGGACCTGCCGCGCCTGACCCTGGTAGGTAATAGCCGGCTGGTAGTGGAAAACCACCGGGGCATCAGCGAGTACCAGCCGGACCTGGTACGCCTGAAACTCAGTACCGGCGAGCTGGAGATCAAGGGGACAGGCATGCTCCTGCGGGAGATCAAACCGGACGCCATCGCCCTGGAAGGCACCATCCAGTCCCTGACGTTTTGCTAAGGGAGGAAGAGACCGGTGGCCTGGCGAAACTGGTTGGCTTACCTGGAGGGCTATCTGATACTTACCATCAGCGGTGACGACCCGGAAGGCTTTCTCAATCTAGCCCTGGCTCAAGGCATCAGCCTCTGGGATATCACCCGTCACAGGAACGGCAGCATCCAGGCGAAAATGCCGGCCGGCGAATACCGCGCCCTGCGCTCCCTGGCCCGGCAGAGCCGCTGCCGGGTCCGTATTGTGGACAAGCGGGGCTGGCCCTTTTTCAGCCGCCGCCTGCGGGGACGGCAGGTACTGCTCCTGGGCAGTCTTTTCTTTTTGCTGGCCATCTACCTCCTGTCCACCTTTATCTGGGTGGTGGACGTCAGGCCGGAAAACGGGCCGTTACGCCGGGTAACGCCGGACCAGGTCCTGGCCGCGGCCCGCGCGGAGGGGCTAAAGCCCGGTGCCAGGAAAAGCGCCCTGGATACCCGTACCCTGGAGTACGCCCTGGAGCGCCGTTTGCCCCAGTTGGCCTGGGTAGGTATCCGCTTCCATGGTACCAGGGCCGAAATCACCGTGGTGGAAAAGGCAGCCCCTCCCGGGGAGGAAGCCGTCGACCGGCCGGCCAGCATCATTGCCGCCAAAGACGGGGTAATCAAAGATATCCTGGTCATCAATGGCGAGGGCAGGGTAAAGGCCGGCGATACGGTCCGGCAGGGAGAAATACTGATTTCGGGCCTCATTTTACCCCCCCGGCCGGAAAAAAAGCCGGGAGAAGCAGCCGCTCCTGAGCAGCCACCGCCCGCGCCACGCCTGGTCCGGGCCCGGGGTATTGTGCGGGCCAGGGTCTGGTATGAAGGGGAAAAAGAGATCAACCGCCGGCAGGTCCAGGAAGTGCCAACCGGCCGGCAGCACACGACGATAATGGTCCAGACACCCGGTCACCGCTATATCCTGAAAGGCCCGCAACAGCCACCCTATACCAGTTATCGCCAGGAAAATAAAGTTGTGGCTCTGCCATCCTGGAGGAATTTTACCCTGCCCGTCGAACTCATCATAACGAGCTATTATGAAGTCCAGGTCCGGTACCGGCAGCTTTCCTATGAAGAAGCAGTCAGCACAGCCGGCCGGCAGATCCTGGCGGAACTCAAGGAAAAGTTACCACCGGGAGCCAGCATTACGGGGCAGAAGATAGTTCCTTTAACCAAACCTGAAGATGAAATAGTTCGTGTCCGGGCCTGGGTGGAAACGGAAGAGGATATCGGCCAGGTTGTTCCCCTTAGCGGCAAACAGTAGCCTTTACGCTGGCGCCTGTATATGTTAAAATAAACTGATTATGATCATAAAGGAGCTGATGGATAAAACCTTGACCACCAATTACGAAACCAGGCTGACTGTTGGCAGCAATGGCGAGGCCGTCAATCTTTTTGGCCACCAGGATGAAAACCTGAAATTTATTGAGAGCCATACCTCAGCCCGGATCGTAGCCCGGGGGAATGAACTGACTTTAAGCGGGACGCGACAGGAAGTCGAGGAACTGGAAAGACTATTCCGACAGTTAATTAAACTGGCCCGTTCCGGCACGACCATTAATACAGCAACCATTAACTACACCTGGAACCTGGTCCGGCGCCAGGATGACATGGCGGGTAAGACCGACCTGGCCCAGGCCCTGGGGGAAGTACTTTACGTTACTCCCCGGGGCAAACAGATTCGCCCCAAAACCCTGGGGCAGCTCCGCTATGTCCAGGCCATGCGCCGTTATGATATTGTCTTCGGCATTGGCCCGGCCGGTACCGGGAAAACCTACCTGGCAGTAGTTATGGCCGTCAACGCCCTGCGGTCCCGCAGTGTGGAGCGGATAATACTCGCCCGGCCGGCAGTTGAGGCCGGGGAAAAGCTGGGCTTCCTGCCCGGCGACCTGCAAGAGAAGGTTAACCCTTATCTGCGGCCCCTTTATGACGGCCTTTATGATATTTTAGGTATGGAAACAGCACAAAAGTATATGGAAAAAAATATTATAGAAGTAGCGCCCCTGGCCTATATGCGGGGGCGCACCCTGGATGACGCCTTCATTATCCTGGATGAAGCCCAGAATACTACTTCCGAACAGATGAAGATGTTCCTGACCCGCATTGGCTTTGGCTCCCGGGCCGTCATTACCGGTGACGTGACCCAGGTAGACCTGCCCCGGGATACAACCTCCGGCCTGGTAGAAGCCCAGCGGATCTTAAGGGGTATTGACGGCATTGCCATTGAGTATCTAACCGAAGCCGATGTCGTCCGCCATCCCCTGGTACAGGAAATTATTAAAGCATACGAGAGGAGTGACCGGATGTGCCATGGCAGCGGCTAGAATGGTTAATGCACCCGCTGCTGGTCCGGCTTGGTCCTAAATTTTTAAGATCCAGGGTCATCTGGGGGATGGCCCTGTTTGCCGTTGCCGTAACCATTACGGCCCTGGATTACCTGCCGCAAAAGCTGGATTTAAAAGTGGGGCAGCCCAGCCCCCAGGATTTCAAGGCGCCCCAGGGCATTGTTTACGAAAGTGAGGTTTTGACGCAAAAGGCCAGGGAAGAAGCGGCCCGGCAGGTAACTCCCGTTTACAGGGTGGACAGCTCGGTGGCAGCTGCTCTGACCGGCCAGGTAGATAATATTTTCCAGTCGATAAGGGAAATTAATAATAGTACGAGTGACAGCAGCGAACGGGTGGCCCGTTTAAAGGACCGGTTAAGCCAGTTAAAATTAACGGCACCTACCCTCCAGGCCCTGGCGGCAGCCGATGCCACTACCCTCAATAACCTGGCCGGCATTACCAGGAATATTGTCAACCAGGTAATGGGCGAAGCTGTACCCCAGGATGCCGTGAGTATCGCCCGGGACAAGATGCTGGCTGCAGTAGAGACGGCAGGAATAGAGACCCGCTATAAACCTGTAGTTGCAGCTATTATCCAGCAGCTGGAATTAAAACCCAATCTCATCTATGACGTTGCCGCTACCATGCAGAAGCGGGAGAAAGCTGCCGCCGAGGTGAGCCCGGTCCAGGTAACCATCCGCCAGAATGAAAAGATCGTCAGCGATGGCGAACTGGTAACGGCGGAAGATATTGAAGCACTGCAAAAACTGGGCCTCCTGCGCTCCGGGGCTTCCTGGGGCGCGCTTTTTGGCCTGGTCTTTTTCCAGGCCCTCCTGGTAGCCCTGTTGCTCCTGTATTTACGCTTTTTTAAACCGGGTATTTATAACAGCAACCAGCTGTTACTACTGCTGGGGCTTTTATGGCTGATCTTCCTTGTATTTTCCCGGGGCGTAGCGGCCATCAGCCTGGGCAGCCGGGCAGAATTTACCCGCCTGGTGGGATATCTCATGCCGGTAGCTGCCGGTTCCATGCTGGTGGCCATCCTGCTGGATGCCCAGGTGGCCGTGATTTTTACCTTCTTCCTGGCCCTGGAGGCCGGGATCATCGGCGGCAATCTCTACCAGTTTACGGCCACGGGCGTCGTCAGCGGCCTGGTTGGTATTTACTGTGTCACCCATTTAAGCCAGCGTTCGGATCTCGCCCGTTCCAGCCTCTTTTTAATGCTGGCCAACCTGTTAAGTGTTGTCGCCCTGGGACTGATGCTCAATTCCACCCTGTCCCAGTTGAGCATCGGCGCGGTCCTGGCCCTGGCCAATGGCCTGCTTTCAACGGTCTTAACCATCGGCTTCCTGCCCTTTCTGGAGAACAGCTTTGGCATTACCACGGCGGTGAAGCTCTTAGAGCTTTCCAATCCCAATCATCCTTTGTTAAAGCGCCTGCTCCTGGAAGCCCCGGGCACCTATCACCACAGCATCCTGGTGGGGAACCTCGCCGAGGCGGCGGCTGATGCCGTGGGGGCAGATTCCCTCCTGGCCCGGGTAGGAGCCTATTACCATGATATCGGGAAGCTAAAGCGGCCCTACTTTTTCATTGAAAACCAGGTGACGGCGGAAAACCCCCATGACCGGCTGGCACCGACTTTAAGTACCCTGATCATTTCCTGCCATGTCAAAGACGGCCTGGAAATGGCGCGGGAGTATCGCCTGCCCCGGGTTATCCAGGATATTATTGCCCAGCACCACGGCGCCAGTTTGATGACCTATTTCTACCACAAGGCCCGGGAAAGCGGCCGGGGCGACAGTGTCAGTGAAAACGACTTTCGCTATGAAGGGCCGATACCCCAGAGCAAAGAAGCCGCCATAGTCATGCTGGCCGACAGTGTCGAAGCCGGCATCCGTTCGTTGCCCAAGCCCACACCTGGCCGCATGGAGGGTTTTGTGCGCAAAATTATCCGGGAAAAGCTGGATGACGGCCAGCTGGAGGCGAGCGATTTAACGTTCCGGGAACTGGCTGTTATCGCCGAGGCCTTTATGCGCGTCTTAAACGGCATCTTCCACACCCGGGTGGAATACCCGGAAGTGGTCCTTAAGGAAATGGAAAGGAGAAAAAGCCGTAATGGAGTGCTCCATAAACAATCAGCAGGATGATTACCCCCTGGGAGAGGAACTAATATCCTTGCTGGAGAAGGTTCTCCAGGAGGCCGCCGCTGTCGAGGGAGTGGACCCGGGAACCGAGGTAGGCCTGACCCTGGTTGATGACGCCGCCATCCAGGACCTCAACCGGACCTACCGGGGTATTGATGCCCCTACCGACGTCCTTTCCTTTGCTTTAGAAGAAACAAGCCCCGGGGAACCTGCTTTTGTTGACCCGGGGGTGGACAGGCTCTTGGGAGATATCGTTGTTGCGGTACCCACGGCCGCCCGCCAGGCGCAAAACTATGGCCATTCCCTGGCCAGGGAACTGGCTTTTCTTACCGTCCACGGTTTCCTGCACCTCCTTGGTTATGACCACGGTACAGAAGAAGAAGCCGCCAGGATGGAGGCGCGCCAGGAAGCAATACTCGCCAGGATGGGGCTGGAGCGGTAATGCTGGTCAAGTTCCGGGCCGCCTTGGCCGGAGTCCTCTACTGCCTGCGGACGCAGATCAATATGGTCATTCACCTGACAGCCATGGTGGCCGTCATAGGGGCCGGCTGGTATTTCCAGGTCCAGCCCTGGGAATGGGTGGCCCTGACGATAGCCATCACCCTGGTCCTGGCTGCCGAGGCCTTCAATACAGCGGTAGAAGTGACCGTAAATCTCTATACTGGCAAATACCATCCCCTGGCGCGCATCGCCAAGGACGTCGCCGCCGGGGCCGTTTTAATTACCGCCCTGGGGGCGGTAGCCGTGGCTTATTTCATTTTTGGACCGCGCCTGGGACTTTAGGAGGATCTGGCCCTTGCGTCGTTTGCGCCGTTTCTTTCTCACCGGAGTTATTGTGACGCTACCCGCGGTAGCAACCATTTACGTGCTATGGCTGGTCTTTAATTTCCTCGACCAGCTGGCAGGGAAGGTAGTAATTTTACTCCTGGGCCAGCGCATTCCGGGGCTGGGGCTGGTGGTCACAGTAACTGTGGTAATAGTTGCTGGTTTCCTGGCCACCAATTATATCGGGCGTTTCCTCTTAAACCTGTGGGATGAACTCATGTACCGCATCCCCCTGGTCAATTCCATTTACCGTACCGTCAAGCAGATGGTAGAAGCCATCTGGCGGGAAGACAAAAAGGCCTTTCAAAAGGTGGTAATGATCGAGTATCCCCGCCACGGTATTTTTTCTTTAGGCTTTTTAACCGGCCCGGCCCCGGCCGAGGCCAGCATGCGGGCTGCTGCTGACCTGGTAAACGTATTTATTCCTACCACCCCGAATCCCACTTCCGGTTTCCTGCTCATGGTACCTGCCGAAGATGTCGTCCCCCTGGATATGCCGGTGGAAGACGGGATTAAGCTGATTATCTCCGCCGGGGTAGTAGGGCCGGCGGGGCGCACTGCAGCTGCCGGCGGCGGGACAGGCTGGAGCCAGCTTTTAAAGGGTTTGGCCGCGGATGGTACGGTAAAGGATTCTGGCCGGCGCGGCTGGCGGGGTACCGTCCAGCAGACCCCAGGCGGCCAGGAGTTCCTTTAAACCCCTGGTCAGGGGATAGGTACTTACTTCATTGAGGGGAACCCAGCAGGCGGCTGCGGCATCGGTGGCCGGGTGCAAGTTCCCACCCCGGTATTCAGCCCAGAAATCAATCAGGACGTAATGGTATTTAATCCGACCTTCGCCATCGGTATAAATGCTGTCCAGGACGGCTATGGGCGGCCCGACAGCTACCCTGATGCCGCACTCTTCAAAAACTTCGCGTTCCACAGCCTCCTGGGCCGTTTCCCCCGTTTCCTGGCCGCCACCGGGCAGGCTCCATAAACCTGCCGCCGGCGGTGAACCCCGGCGCACCAGTAAGATATGACCTTCCTTAATGACCACCGCCCCTACCCCCACAACAGGGTGGGGAGGATAAGTTCGTTTCATTGCTTCACCCTTTTCAGCCATCTTTTTCCCAATATCAAAACCTAAAGAGCGTAGCCGCCGGATTAACTCTCGTCTGCTTTAATATTTATTATATCCCAGGGTAAGAGGGCGGGGCCAGTATTTCGTTAAAATTGACCTCTAACTTAACTGAATGGTAAAATTAGATAGGGAGGAAACCTCAGTGGCCTGTAATCCAGAAGATTTAATAGCCATGGCAGCCGGAGCTAAAGAGAAGGCCTACGCGCCTTATTCCCGCTTTCAGGTGGGTGCGGCCCTGCTTACGGCCGGGGGCAAGGTCTATACCGGCTGCAATATTGAAAATGCCTCCTACAGTTTGACCATTTGCGCCGAGCGGGTGGCCCTGTTTCAGGCTGTGGCTGCCAGCGAAAGGGAGTTTGTCGCCCTGGCTGTCGTTGGCGGGGACCTCACAGCGTGTTTTCCCTGTGGTGCCTGCCGCCAGGTACTGGCCGAATTTGCTCCGGAGCTGGAAATTATCACCGGCCAGCCAGGTGGTACCGTTCACCGCCGCTCACTCAAGGAGCTGTTACCGGATACCTTTACCTTGAAATGAGGTGCCTGATTCCTTGACCGCGGATTACGTTTCCGGTTTTGCCGGGCTTATCGGCCGGCCCAATGCCGGTAAATCCACCCTCTTAAACCGGCTGGTGGGCCGCAAAATCGCCATCATGTCCGATAAGCCCCAGACGACCCGCAATAAGATTTTAGGGGTGCTCACGACAGACAGTTACCAGATCGTTTTTTTAGATACTCCCGGCATCCACAAACCCCAGCACCAGCTGGGAGAGTATATGGTAGCCGTGGCCCGGAACACCCTGGCCGAAGTCGATGTCGTCCTTTACGTGGTCGACGCTGCCGTTTCACCCGGGGCCGGTGAGGAATATATCATCGCGCAATTAAAAGAGGTGGCTACCCCCAAAATCCTGATCCTCAATAAAATTGACCTGGTGGATGCTGCCACCCTGGAGCAACGGGAGGAATTTTTCCGGGCCCGCCTGGATTTTAAAGCCGTCCAGGCGGTGTCGGCCCTGGCAGGTACCAATGTAGCCGCCCTGCCGGAGTTAATCAGCCCTTTCCTGCCGCCGGGACCTCAATATTATCCCCCGGAAATGGTCACCGACCAGCCGGAGAAATTTGTTATGGCCGAACTGATCCGGGAACAGGTTCTCCGGGTGACCCGGGAAGAAGTTCCCCATGCGGTGGCCGTAGTGGTGGAAGAAATAGCCCAGCGACCCAATGATTACCTCTATGTCGACGCCGTGATTTACGTGGAAAGGGATTCCCAGAAGGGTATTATCATTGGCCAGGGAGGGCAGCGGCTGAAAGAAATTGGTACCCAGGCCCGCCAGGAAATGGAAGCCCTTTTAGGCAGCAAAATTTTTTTAAACCTGCGGGTGCGGGTAAAGAAAAACTGGCGCCAGCAGGAACTGGCCTTAAGGCAGCTTGGTTATGACCGCCGGCTCATCCAGTAGAAACCTGGTATAAGACCTGGCATTCAGGCTAGTCTAATAAGTACCTGACCAGTGGGAGAAACCCGGAAAGGATGACACCCATGAAAATAAGCGAAGCCTGGTGGCACCTGTTTACCCTGACGGGCAGTATCGAGGCCTACCTCCTTTACCGTGGCATCCTGGAACCGGTTGCATCCTCCCCGCCGGTAGCCGGCAAATCATACGGCGGGAAATACGGCTTTTTGTGTATCCTAGAACCGGATGGCACGCCACCGGTAGCAACCGGCCCGTCGGGTACAAGCTGCCCGCAGCAAGGTTGAGGTTAGCTGCCGGCTGGGCAAGGGGGCCGGCTCCGGAGCCAGGGATTAAAATTTAGCAAGGGTGGTAAAAGTTCTTCCGGAGGTCATAAAAATGGCGGGTTATTTCCGGGCGGAAGGCATAGTCCTGAAAAGCAGGGACTACCAGGAAACAGACCAGCTGCTGACAATTTTAACCCCTAGCCACGGCAAGGTAGACGCCATCGTAAAAGGGGTGCGTAAACCCAAAAGCAGCCTGCGCAGCGGTACCCAGCAGCTCTGCTGGTCCCGCTTTTTATTTTACGCCGGCAAAAGCCTGGCTACCGTCACCCAGTGTGAGGTGCAGTCTATCTTCGCCCCTTTACGCCAGGACCTGAGGCGCCTGGCTTATGCCTGCTACCTGGTGGAGATAGCCGACAGCGTCGTCATGCCCGGCCAGGTGAACCCCGCCATGTATAATCTTTTAAAACAGGGGCTGGAGTTGCTGGCCGTGGCGCCACCGGGACTGGTAGCCCGGGCCTTTGAAGCCCGGACGTTAAAAATCCTGGGCCTGGAGCCCCGCCTGGACCGCTGCGCCTCCTGTGGGGGACCTTTAAGGAGTGCCGGGGGGGTAATCGTAGCCCCGGCCGCTGGCGGTACCATTTGCCCGGACTGCCGGGGCCGGGAGGGTCCAGAGTACCAGGTAATGCCGGGAAGTATAAAGATCTGGCAACAGTTAAATCATATGAACTGGCGGCATCTCCGGCGATTGCAGATTAGCCCTTACCTCGCCCGGGAACTGGAGGAAATTATGCCCGCCTTTTTGGAATACTATTTAGACAGGAAACTCAAATCCCGTGCTTTGATTAATGAAATAGGGGGCAATGATGATGACGGAACTGGAAAAAATCGACCAGCTGCGCGAGCGCTTAGGATTAAGTTACCGGGAAGCTAAGGAAGCCCTGGAGCGGGCCGGGGGTGATGTCCTGGAGGCCCTGGTCCAGTATGAAGAGAGTACCAGGGAAGGGCTGCAGAAGGAACTGGCCAGCTGGAGCGGTAAACTGGTGGAGCGCATTCGCAGCATCCTGCGCCAGGGAAATGTTACGCGTATTAAAGTCAAAAAGGACGGCAAAACCGTGGCCGAAATACCGGCAACCGTTGGCGCCCTGGGGGTCCTGGGGGTCCTGGCCAGCAGCGAGCTGGCCATATTAGCAGGCTTGAGCACGGTAGCGGCCCTCTTTAACCGCTACACTCTGGAAGTAGAGCGGCGTGACGGCCAGGTGGAAGAACATCCCTTGGATGTAGAGAACCAGGTTGACAAGTAGAGGAGGTTTTGCTAAATTATTGTCATGTGAGGCTGGCAGGGGCCGGCCGCTATGTTACCGCGAAAAGTTAGCTCCCGTCCCTGGCCAGGCGGGAGCTTTTTTTATTCTCATATATAAAGGAGTAATTCCATTTGAATTTCCAGGAACTCATCATGACCCTGCAGCAGTACTGGGCGGCCCAGGGCTGCGTCATCCAGCAGCCCTACGACCTGGAAAAAGGAGCCGGCACCATGCAACCGGCTACCTTTTTACGGGTACTGGGGCCGGAGCCCTGGCGGGTAGCCTATGTCGAACCCTCCCGCCGGCCCACCGACGGCCGCTACGGTGAAAACCCCAACCGCCTCCAGCATTACTACCAGTACCAGGTCATCTTAAAGCCCTCCCCCGACGATGTCCAGGATTTATACTTAAAGAGCCTGGAAGCCATCGGCATCAACCCCCACGAGCATGATATCCGCTTTGTTGAGGATAACTGGGAATCTCCTACCCTCGGGGCCTGGGGCCTGGGGTGGGAGGTCTGGCTGGACGGCATGGAGATCACCCAGTTCACCTACTTCCAGCAGTGCGGCGGTTTTGACTGCCGCCCGGTGAGCGCCGAGATTACTTACGGCCTGGAGCGGCTGGCCATGTACATCCAGCAGGTGAACAGCGTCTTTGATATTGAATGGGTAGACGGCATCACCTACGGTGACATCCACCACCAGGCAGAGGTTGACTATTCCCACTACAACTTTACCGTTGCCGACATCAGCATGCTTTTTGCCCTTTTTAATGCCTATGAAGCTGAAGCCAGGCGGGTGGTAGAACAGGGCCTGGTCCAGCCGGCCTATGACTATGTCCTCAAGTGTTCCCATACCTTTAACCTCCTGGATGCCCGGGGGGCCATCAGCGTAACCGAGCGGACGGCCTACATCGGCCGGGTACGCCATCTGGCCCGCCTGTGCGCCGCTGCCTACCTGGAGCAGCGGCAAAAACTGGGCTATCCCCTGCTAACCCCTTCCCCGCCAGCTGTCGTCTCAGGCCAGGACCGCAAAGACGCCTACGATGTCAAGGAGGGATAGCCCGTGGCCCGCGACCTTGTATTTGAAATAGGTACCGAAGAGATCCCCGCACGCTTCATGTCCCCAGCCCTGGAGCAAATGGCGGCTCTGGCCGGGCAGCTTTTACAGGAGTACCGCTTAAAATACCAGCAGGTAACAACCTACGGTACCCCCCGCCGGCTGGCCCTTTACATAACCGGCCTGGCTGAAGAGCAGCAGGAACTGGTGCAGGAAATCAAGGGGCCACCGGTCAAAGTGGCCTTTACTGCCGACGGCCAGCCCACGAAAGCCGCCCTTGGATTTGCCCGTAACAACGGTGTGCCGGTAGAGGAACTGGTCACCCGTAAATTTAACGGCGGGGAGTATGTCTTTGCCGTCAAGAAAGAAGCCGGGCGGCCCGCCCGGGAAGTCCTGCCGGACCTGCTGGCGGCCGTAGTTAACGGCTTAACTTTCCCCAAACCTATGCGCTGGGGCTCCCTGGAGATGCGTTTCGCCCGGCCCATTCGCTGGGTCCTGGCCCTCTTCGGGGAGGAGGTCGTCCCCCTGGAGCTGGCCGGTCTCACCTCCGGCCGCGTAACTTACGGCCACCGCTTCCTGGCCCCCGGTCCCCATGAAGTTCCGGCTGCTCCCGCCTACCTCCAGGTCCTGGAGCAGAATTACGTCCTGGCCGATCAGCACCGCCGCCGGCGGCTGATCTGGGAGCAGGTTACTCAACTTGCCGCCCGGGAAGGGGGGCGGGTGGAAGAAGACACCGATTTACTGGAAGAGATCAATTACCTGCTGGAATACCCCACCGCCCTGGCCGGCCGCTTTAACCCGGAATACTTAAAGCTCCCCCGGGAAGTGGTCATTACCCCCATGCGTGACCACCAGCGCTATTTCCCCGTATGGGATGACCAGGGCGAACTCCTCCCCCTGTTTATTACCGTCCATAATGGCACGGCCGGGCACCTGGATACCATCAGCCGCGGCAATGAAAGGGTGCTGGCAGCCAGGCTCGCCGACGCCGCTTTCTTTTACCGGGAAGACCAGAAGACGCCCCTGGCGGCCAGGGTGGCTAAACTGGAGGAAATCGTCTTCCAGGAAAGCCTGGGGACCATGCTGGCCAAGACCCGGCGGTTGATGCGGTTGAGCCGGATGCTGGTCCAGGCCCTGGACCTGCCGGGGGAACTGGCCCCGGTTGTCGAGCGCACGGCGGAGCTGGCCAAGGCCGACCTGGTAACCTCCATGGTCTATGAATTCCCCGAACTCCAGGGGATTATGGGCTCCTATTACGCCGCCCACGACGGGGAGGCCCCCGAAGTCTGCCAGGGTATCCGCCAGCATTACTGGCCGCGCTTTGCCGGCGACCGCCTGCCCGATTCCCTGACGGGTATGGTCGTGGGCCTGGCCGACCGCCTGGACACCCTGGTGGGCTGCTTTGGTGCCGGGTTAATACCAACCGGCTCCCAGGACCCCTACGCCTTGCGCCGCCAGGCCACAGGTTTGGTAACCATGGCCGTGGAACTCAATCTCAAGTTTTCCCTGGCCGGGGTCATTGCTGCCGCCTATGAAGGTTATACGGAGGGCGGCATCCGGCTGGCCCAGGATTTAACCGCCGTTCAGGCACAGCTGGCCGGGTTCTGCCGCCAGCGGCTGGAGCATATCCTGGCCGAAAAAGGCATACGTTTTGATGTGATCCAGGCCTGCCTGGCCGCCGGTAGCGACGACCTGGCCGGTGTCTACCACCGCGCCCGGGATCTCAGCTCCTTCCGGGAAGAGGAAGGTTTTGCCGCCCTGCAGACGGCCTTCACCCGCGCCTTCAACCTGGCCCGCCAGGCGGGGGAAAGGTATGCCCTGCAGCCGGGAGCATTAAAAGAAAAAGTGGAAATCGATCTTTACCAAGCCCTGGAACAGGCCCGCCGGCAGGCAGAACCAAAGCTTCGGGAAGGCAATTACCTGGAAGCTTTAAAGGCCATGGCCCCTCTGCGGGAACCTATTGACGCCTTCTTTGACGGCGTCCTGGTCATGGCGCCGGAAAAAGAAGTTCGCAACAACCGCCTGGCCCTGCTCCAGGGGGTCGTGGACCTGGTTTTCCAGGTAGCCGATTTTTCCCGCCTGGTTCCCTAGCAGAAATTTTTTGATAAGCGAGAAGGAAAATGGCTGGGTATGTGGTATACATTACAAAGTATACAAGCAGGGGGGCCGGGAGGAGGGGTAAAAGGTGCAGCTTTCCCCGCGGCAACAGCAGATAGTGGCCATCGTTAAACGTTCGGGGCCCATTACCAGCCAGCAGATTGCCGAGGAGCTAAATCTTACCCGCGCCGCCCTGCGCCCGGACCTGGCCGTCCTCACCATGTCCGGTATCCTGGAAGCCCGTCCCCGGGTAGGCTATTTTTTAAGCAGCAAACCCTCCCAGGCCCTGGTGGCGGAAGAGATTAAAAAGATCAAGGTGGGAGACGTCAAAGGGCTGCCGCGGGTCATTAGGGCCAGTGCCTCGGTCTATGATGCCATCGTGAACATGTTTATCGAAGACGTCGGTACCCTAATGGTGGTCGACGAAGAAGGCCACCTGGAGGGTGTTCTTTCCCGTAAAGACTTGCTTAAAGCCGCCATCGGCGGCGGTGACCTGCAAAAGATGCCGGCCTCAGTGGTTATGACCCGCATGCCCAACATTATCTGTACCACGCCGGAAGAATCCGTCCTGACAGCAGCCCGTAAAATAATTGAACATGAGGTAGATGCCCTGCCGGTGGTCCGCCCGGTGGATGGGCAGGGTAAAAAACTGGAGGTAGTAGGCCGCCTGACCAAGACGACCATTACCAGGTTGTTTGTGGAACTGGGAGAAGGCGGCCGCTAGGAAGGAGGGTTTACCATCGGCGTTATCTACGTTATTTCTGACTCCTTAGGGGAAACGGCCGAATATGTGGCCCGGGCGGCGGCCAGCCAGTTTGACGGCGGCGAGCTGGATATCCGCCGGGTACCCTATGTGACCGACGCCGAGCACCTGGAAGAGGTCATCAACGAAGCGGCCCAGGAACAGGGCATTATTGCCTTTACCTTGGTCCTGCCGGAATTAAAAAAACAGCTACTGGAACTGGCGGCAGACCGGGGACTGGCGGCCGTAGACCTGTTGGGCCCCATGATGGATGCCATTGCCCGGGCGACGGGAGTGCAGCCGCGGCTGGAGCCGGGCCTCATCCGCCGCCTGGACGAAGATTATTTCCGCAAGATGGAGGCCATCGATTTTGCCGTTAAATACGACAACGGCAAGGATACCCGGGGCCTCTGCCACGCCGACCTGGTCTTAATCGGCGTTTCCAGGACTTCCAAGACGCCGGTGTGTATGTACCTGGCCCACAAGCGCCTGCGGGCCGCCAATCTCGCCCTGGTACCGGAGGTACCCCTGCCCGAAGAATTGCTTTCCCTGCCACCGGAAAAGATAATAGGGCTGACCATTGATGCCGAGAAATTGTACCAGATTCGCCAGGAACGATTGAAAACCCTGGGTTTGCCGGGGCAGGCCGACTACGCTACCCGGAGCCGGATTGAACAGGAACTGGCCTATGCCAGTAAAGTCATGGACCAGCTGGGCTGCCCGGTGATTGATGTTACCAATAAGGCCGTCGAAGAGACGGCCGGTAAAATACTCCAAATCTATTATCGGAGGGAAGGTTATGGCAAGTAAAAAGTATGTCTACCTATTTAGCGAGGGTAGGGCCGACATGCGGCGCCTCCTCGGCGGTAAAGGCGCAAATCTCGCCGAAATGACCAACATCGGCCTGCCCGTGCCCCAGGGGATTACCATTACCTGCGAGGCCTGTAATGAATACAACCGCCTGGGCCAGCAGTTCCCACCCGGCATGGAGGAAGAAGTTGCCGCCCGCCTGAAGGATCTCGAGGCCATTAACGGGAAAAAACTCGGCGATCCCCAGAATCCCCTGCTCGTCTCCGTCCGTTCCGGGGCGCCCGTATCCATGCCCGGTATGATGGACACCATTCTGAACCTGGGTTTAAACGATGAGTCGGTTAAGGGCCTGGCCGCCCAGACCAACGACGAGCGCTTTGCCCTGGACTGCTACCGCCGCTTCATCCAGATGTTTGGCAATGTCGTCCTGGGAATTGAACATAACAATTTTGAAGCTGTCCTGGAAAAACATAAAGAACGCCTGGGTGTCAAATTTGATAACGAGTTGACCCCAGAAGCTTTACGAGAGGTTATTGCCGAGTACAAGGATGTCGTCAAGAACCAGAGCGGCCGCGACTTCCCCCAGGACCCCCAGGAACAGCTTTACATGGCCATCCGCGCTGTCTTTGGCTCCTGGAACAACCCGCGGGCCATCGTCTACCGCAAGATTAATAAGATTCCCGATGACCTTGGTACAGCCGTCAACATCCAGACCATGGTCTTCGGCAACATGGGCCCCACCAGCGGTACCGGCGTGGCCTTTACCCGCAACCCGTCCACCGGCGAGAAGGGCGTCTACGGCGAGTACCTCATCAACGCCCAGGGTGAAGACGTAGTGGCCGGCATCCGTACGCCCAAGCCCATCAGCAGCCTGAAGGAAGAAATGCCGGAAGTCTACCGCCAGTTTGAAGATATCTGCCAGCTCCTGGAGAAGCACTACCGCGACATGCAGGATATCGAGTTTACCATTGAGAAAGGCAAGCTCTTCATCCTCCAGACCCGCAATGGTAAACGCACGGCGGCCGCGGCCGTTAAAATTGCCGTCGACATGGTCAACGAAGGCCTGATTACCAAGGAAGAAGCCGTCCTGCGCGTCGATGCCGATCAATTAGGCCAGCTCATGCACCGCCGCATCGACCCCAAAGCCAAACTGCAGGTGGTAGCCAAAGGCCTGCCGGCTTCCCCCGGCGCCGCCTCCGGCCAGGTGGTCTTCGACGCCGATGAAGCCGAAAAAATGGGCCTCGACGGGCAAAAGGTCATCCTGGTGCGTACCGAAACTACCCCGGACGACATCCATGGCATCGTCCAGGCCCAGGGTGTGCTGACGGCCCGGGGCGGCATGACTAGCCACGCGGCCGTGGTGGCCCGGGGTATGGGCAAACCGGCCGTCACCGGCTGCGACGCCATTAAAATTGACGTCGAAAACAAGCGCTTCTTTATTGGCGACCTGGTGGTTAAAGAAGGCGACCTCATCTCCATCGACGGCTCTACTGGTAACGTCATGCTGGGTGAAGTCCCCTTGATTGACCCGCAGCTGACCGGTGAATTTGAAACCATCCTGGAGTGGGCCGATTCCTTCCGCCGGCTCAAAGTCCGCGCCAATGCCGACACGCCGGAAGACGCCCAGAGGTCCCGGGAATTCGGCGCCGAGGGCATTGGCCTCACCCGTACCGAGCACATGTTCATGCAGGTCGATCGGCTGCCCGTTGTCCAGGAGATGATCCTGGCTAAGACCAAAGAAGAACGCGAAGCGGCCCTGGCCAAGCTCCTGCCCATGCAGCAGGGCGACTTCTACGGTATCTTGAAGGCCATGGAAGGGCTGCCGGTGACCATCCGGCTCCTCGACCCGCCCCTGCACGAGTTCCTGCCCAATATTGAAGAACTGCTGGTGGATGTCACCCGCCTCCAGGCTACGGGTGGCGATCCCAAAGAGCTGGAAGGCAAACAGGCCCTCCTGCGCGAGGTGCGGGCGCGGCACGAATTTAACCCCATGCTGGGTCACCGCGGCTGCCGCTTAGGGATCACTTACCCGGAGATCTACGCCATGCAGGCCCGGGCCATCTTCCAGGCCGTCGCCCAGCTGGTCAAAGAAGGGGTCAAAGTCCTGCCGGAAGTGGAGATCCCCCTGGTCATCCATGTCAATGAGTTAAAGCGCCTCCACGAACTGGTGGATGAAGTGGCTGCGGCCGTTAAGAAGGAAACGGGCGTCGACTTCGAGTACAAGGTCGGCACCATGATCGAAATGCCGCGGGCCTGCGCCACGGCCGATGAAATTGCCAGGGAAGCCGAGTTCTTCTCCTTTGGCACCAACGACCTGACCCAGACCACCTTTGGCTTCAGCCGTGACGACGCCGAAGGCAAATTCCTGCACCAGTATGTCGATGAAAAGATCCTGAAAGAGGATCCCTTCATCGTCCTCGACCGCGACGGCGTAGGCAAATTCATGAAAATGGCCGTCGAACTGGGCCGCAGCACCAATCCCAAACTGGAAGTCGGCATCTGCGGCGAGCACGGCGGCGAGCCCAGCTCGGTAGAGTTCTGCCACCAGATCGGCCTCAACTACGTCAGCTGCTCGCCCTTCCGGGTGCCGGTAGCCAGACTGGCCGCCGCCCAGGCCGCTTTGAAGGAGAAAAAGGGCCAGCTGGAGCAAAAGGGAGAATAATAAGGAAGGATAATAAAGTAAAAATTGCAGGCTGCCGACCGGCACCGGTCGGCAGCCTGTTTTGATGGGGAGCGGGGCCTCGGTTAGATCGCGCCTCTGAACCGAAAAATTAACCCCTTGCCAGTTTCAGTCATCAAGCCCGGGTACTAGCGTTTGGCATCAATCATAGACACATAACGTAAAACCAATAAAAATTCGGCAGGGGATAGTATACGAATGCCCCTGTATTCTTTAAGGGGCTGGAGATGGCGTGTATCACCGGTCACAATATATTTTGCTTCGCCCGCTAAAGCACATTCCAAAAAGCGGTTATCGGCCTCGTCTTCTTTGATAACTTCGAGCCTGGTGTCAGGGATAATGAGGCTTGTGATTGCGCGTATTTCTTCAAGTGTCAGGCTAATCTGCTCATCGGTCCACCCAAATTTCCTTTTAAGAACCCAGCTCAATTCAGCAAGGATGTCTTCTGAAATCAATAACTCAATCTCATTGTTTCTAGCCATGGCTATAATTTCTTCCGGCTTGCCGCCAAAAAGGAAGGCCGAAATATAAACGTTAGTATCGCAAACCACCTTAATCATTACGGCCTTCCTTCCGCATCGTGTGGATTATTTCTTCAATATCGTTTTCATTTTTAAGTTGGAGCTGCCGGGCTGATGCCTGTCCCCATTTTCTAATATATTGCCAGCGTTTTTCACTTTCTATATATCTCCTGATGGCTTCTCGGGCGAACTCTGCTTTGGTTTTGGCTTTTTCCCTTGCCATCTCCTCAAGATCTTTATACAAAGTAACCGGCAGAGAAATGTTTAAAATTCTTCTTTTTATCACTTCACCCATAGTGCAACCCCCGTAACAAAAATGGTTACATCTAAATACTAACTTGTAGGCGAAAAATTGTCAATCAATTCCCTACCTTTGACTTAAGCCATGACGACGCCGAAGGCAAATTCCTGCACCAGTATGTCATCGTCCTCGACCGCGACGGCGTAGGCAAATTCATGAAAATGGCCGTCGAACTGGGCCGCAGCACCAATCCCAAACTGGAAGTCGGCATCTGCGGCGAGTACGGCGGCGAACCCAGCTCGGTAGAGTTCTGCCACCAGATCGGCCTCAACTACGTCAGCTGCTCACCCTTCCGGGTGCCGGTAGCCAGGCTGGCCGCCGCCCAGGCCGCTTTGAAGGAAAAGAAGGGCCAGCTGGAGCAAAAAAAATTTTACGAACCAGCAGGAGATGTTCGATGTTTGGCGAATATGTTATAACGAAAGAACGATATCAAACAAAACAGCACATCATGGAGGCTTTATGATTTCCATCCAGCGCCGTAAAATCATTATCGATAAAATTAACTCAGGCATGCCCTTAAGCGTCAGCGAGCTCAGCCGGGAACTGGGCGTATCGCCGATGACCATTCGCCGCGACCTCAGCAGCCTGGAGAAGGAGGGCATCCTCACCCGCACCCATGGTGGCGCAGTACCTGTAGGCGGGGGCAGTGAGGAAGAGCCTTCTTTCGATGAAAAGCTCAATCGGTTTCCCGCGGAAAAGCTGGCCATCGCCCGCAAAGCGGCGGAACTGATTAAAGACGGCGATACCATACTTCTCAATGCCGGCACCACGGTCACGGCCCTGGCCCGGTTGCTTAAAGACCGCCAGAATTTAACGGTAGTTACCAACACCGTCAACATCGCCATGGAACTAGCCCAGAGCGAAGGTATCA
Organism: Neomoorella stamsii; assembly: GCF_002995805.1. Lineage (GTDB taxonomy): Bacteria > Bacillota > DSM-521 > Neomoorellales > Neomoorellaceae > Neomoorella > Neomoorella stamsii. The sequence goes on along the minus strand of NZ_PVXL01000008.1, from coordinate 15,614 downwards.
ACCTGGTCCTGACGGGAGGCAATATGCGGACCAGGTCCTACGCCATGGTGGGTTCCCTGACGGAAAGAGTGCTGAGGGAGATTCATGTCCAGAAAGCTTTTTTAGGTGTAAATGGCATCAGCATCGAACACGGCTTGACGACGCCCAATATGACCGAAGCTCATACCAATAGCTTAATGGTTAAAGCTGCCGACGAAATAATAGTCCTGGCTGATCATTCCAAAATCGGCCGGGTGACTTTATCACGCTTTGCCCCCATTGAAGCTGTAACTACCCTTATTACCGATAGAGCTGCCCCGCCGGATTTCATTGAAGAACTGGCCAGGCGCGGTATTGAAGTAATTGTTGTTTAAACCAGTACAGTGAGCGGAACGGTAGAGGGGAGATAAACCATGTCACAGTATGTTGCCGGAATCGACCTTGGCGGCACTAACATAGCAGCCATCTTAATGGATGCGGCAGGGCAGACCAGGGGCTGGGCAACCTGGCCGACGGAAGCGGGCAGTGGGCCGGCTGGAGTTATCGAGCGAATCATTGCTTTAATTAAATTCATAATGGATCAAAATGGTATAACAGAACAACAACTACGGGGCATTGGCCTGGGCGTGCCGGGGCTGGTGAACAGCCGGGAGGGCAAGTCGGTTTTTTCACCTAATTTACCGGGTTGGCGGGATATCCCTGTAGCCGAAATGGTGGGCCGGGAAATTGGAGTCCCGCTGATTATCGACAACGACGTGCGCATGGCCGCCTGGGGGGAAAAACTCCTGGGTGCCGGCCGGGGTTGGGAAGACGTCATATGCCTGACCCTGGGGACGGGTATAGGCTCCGGCATCTTTATCAAGGGTAAAATGTTCAAGGGCCGCGACGAAAGCGCCGGCGAAATAGGCCACGTAACGGTGGAAAAAGACGGGCCCCGTTGCAGCTGCGGTAACTACGGCTGCCTGGAAATGTACGCCTCCGGCCGGGGTATTGTCCGCCAGGCACGTGAAGCCCTGGAACGGGGCAGTTCGAGTATGCTGCTGGAACTGGCAGGAGGCAATGCGGGCAGTATTACCGCCGCTACCGTCTGCCAGGCGGCTGTCAAGGGCGACCGCCTGGCGCGACAAGTTATGGAAAAGACGGCCCTGTACCTGGGTATCGCCCTGGCCGGCCTCGCGAATATCCTCAACCCCCAGCGGATCGTCCTTGGGGGCGGGGTCATGGGAGCCGGGGAACTCCTGCTGGAGCCGGTGCGGCGGGTGGTCCGGGAGCGAGCCATGCCCCTGAACCGGGAAGTTGAAATAGTAGCGGCTGAACTGGGTGAGCGGGCCGGTGCCATCGGAGCGGCGGCCCTTGCCAGGCAGGAATTCATACTGGAAGAGGGTAGGACAAAATGGACCTGGTAAATCCCCGCGATATGCTGGTAGAAGCCCGGCGGGGTGGTTACGCAATCGGTGCCTTTAACATCCATAACCTGGAGACCCTGCAGGCTGTGGCGGAAGCCGCCGCCGAAGCCGCAGCCCCGGTGATTCTCCAGGCGACCCCGGGGACGGTTAAATACGCCGGCGCTGATTACTTGGTGGCCATGGCCAGGGTGGCGGCCGGGCGAGCCGGGGTGCCCGTAGCCCTCCACCTCGACCATGCCACCGATATCGACCTCATCGGCGCCTGCCTGGAGGCGGGTTTCACCTCCGTCATGTTCGACGGTTCAACCCTGCCCCTGGAGGAAAACATCGCCCGCACCCGCCAGGTGGCCGCCATGGCCCATGCCAAAGGAGCGGCCGTGGAAGCCGAACTGGGCCGCCTGGGAGGTCGGGAGGACGATCTCTCCGTTGACGAAGTAGAGGCCAATTATACCGACCCGGAAGAGGCGGTACTATTTGTCGGGGCCACGGGGATCGATTCCCTGGCCGTGGCCATTGGCACCGCCCATGGCGTTTACCGCGGCGAGCCGCGCCTTGACTTCGACCGTCTTAAAACGATAGCCGCCCGGATGAGCCTGCCCCTGGTCCTCCACGGCGCCTCCGGGTTGCCCGACGCGGCCGTCACCAATTGCATTGCCCTGGGCATATGCAAAGTTAATATCGCCACCGAGTTGAAGCTGGCCCTGGCCGCCAGTTTAAGGGAAACCCTGGCCGTCCTCTCGGAAGAGACGGACCCGCGCCATTACTTCGCCCCGGCGCGCCGGGCGGTAAAAGACGTAGCCCTGGGAAAAATGCGCCTCTGCGGCGCCGCCGGCCGGGTCCCGCCTGGCTGAAGGCATAATGCTGGTAGTAATGCTGAACTTCGCCCCCAACTTCTCACTTTTGATATAAGGAGAGGATTGCCGCAATGTACATCGACCTTGACGACCTGATGGCCTTACAACAACTGGACAGCGCCGGAGCCCTGCGGGATACCGTAGACTACTCCCGCCAGTTTGCTGAAGGCTGGGAACTGGCTCAGAAATGGCCACAAAATTTACCGGCCGGGGAAATACGAAAAATAATCGTCCTGGCCACCGGCGGCGGTTCCGCAGCCAGCGTCAGCCTTTTACAATCCTATCTCTTTGACGAATTGCGGGTACCCATGGTCCTGAACCAGGGCTATACCATCCCGGCCTGGGTTGATGCAAACACCCTAGCGGTTGTCGTCAGCCATTCTGGCAATACCGAAGAAATTTTAAGCGCCTACACCCAGGCTGTAAATGCAGGTGCACAGATTGCCGTAATCACTGCCGGGGGACAACTGCAGGCCCTGGCCAGGGAGAAAGGACACCCTGTACTCCTTGTTCCCGGCGGTATGATGCCCCGCATCGCCCTGGGATACATTTTCCTACCCCTGCTGGGCCTGCTCCAGCGCCTGGGCCTGGTGCAGGATAAAACGGCGGAGGTAAAAGAAACCATCACCCTGCTTAAAGACCTGGCCGGCCATTACGGCCCCGAGGTTCCGGCTAAGGATAACCTGGCCAAAACCATGGCCATGGAGATGGATGGCTACATCCCGGTCATTTACGGCTCCCTGCCCTTTACCGACGCCATAGCCTGGCGCTGGAAAAACCAGATGGGGGAAAATAGCAAATTAATTGCCATGTTCAATGCTATACCGAGCCTGCACCATGACGAGGTCGTCGGCTGGGACGCCCCCAGCGCCTACTTAAAGCACTTTTACTTTACCTTCTTACGGGATGCTGAGGACAGCGAGAAAATCAGGCGTCGCATGACCACCTCCCAGGAGATCCTGAGGCGCCGGGCTGCCGGGGTAAGGGAAGTCAGCTCCCGGGGACATTCTCGCCTGCCCCGTCTTTTCTCCCTGGTTTACCTGGGTGATTTCATCACCCTGTACCTGGCCCTGGCCCGGGGAGTAGACCCGACACCGGTGGAGGTCATCGACCTGTTCAAACGGAAAATGGCAGCAGGGGAATAATTCCTATGATTACCACGGTTACCGTTAATACCGCCATTGATAAGACATATATAGTGGAAAATTTTGGCCCGGGCGGCGTCTTCCGCGTCCAGCGCGTCATGGCCCAGGCCGGCGGGAAAGGTCTGAATGTAGCCAGGGTGGTGAAAGCTTTTGGAGAGGAGGTGGTTGCTACAGGGTTTATAGGAGGTTATAATGGCAGATTTATTGAGGAAAGTCTGGCAGCTGAGGGGATTAAGGGGGATTTTGTTCATGTATCCGGTGAATCGCGCATCTGCCTGAATATCCTGGACACGGCAGGAAAAACCCAAACCGAACTCCTGGAACCTGGACCGGAAGTTACCTTTGAAGAAGGAGAAAGGTTGAAAGAAAAGATAAAATTCCTGGCGCGCCAAAGTCAGGTAGTCACCATGTCAGGTAGCCTTGCCTGCGGTTTAATGCCCGACTTTTACTCACATTTAATTGAAGTGGCACATAAAGAAGGAGCTAAAGTCATCCTTGATACTAGTGCTAGAGCCCTGAAGGAAGGCTTAAAAGCAAGGCCTTTCATGGTAAAACCTAACTTGCAGGAAGCCGAAGCACTGACCGGAAAATCCCTCGCAGAAGAAAAGGCCCAGTATGACTTCTTAGAGGAAATGATAGAAACAGGGGTAGAAGTTGCAGTTCTTTCTCTGGGAGAGGCGGGGGCTCTCATTAGGACCCGTGAAGCTTTCTTCAAAATTATTCCTCCACGGGTCGTAGCCGTGAACACTGTTGGTTGCGGCGATTCTTTTGTGGCCGGTTTCGCCGTCGCCTTGGCAAGAGATGATAGTTTGTTAACTGCGGCTAAATTGGCTACTGCAGTTGCTACAGCTAGTGCTACTAGCTTGGGAACGGGAGAATGTAAAATTGAATTAGTAGAAAAGCTTATGTTACAGCTAGAAGTGTATGATATCTCTTCACATAATTGCTTATATAAAAAGGGCTTTAGGTAAATTTGAGGTTTAAAACAGCAAAGGGGGAGTAGAAAGTGGCAGCAGAATTAAAACCTTTTCAGATGGAATTAAAACCCGAGAGAACTCCTCGTATTGAATCTTTATACCAATATATTACTTCCTTTAAACCTGGTATTTGTATCGAAAGAGCGTTCTATTTAACGGAATCCTATAAAAAGAACATGCATTTACCTGTAATGGTTCGTCGAGCCAAAGCTATTGCTAACGTACTTGATAATATGACCATCTATATATTACCGGGGAGCCTTTTAGCAGGTAACCAGGCCTCCAAACCCCGTTGGGCACCTTTATTTCCTGAGTTTGATGTGGAATGGATGGAAAATGAAATAATTAAAGGTAATCCTTTCTACCCTTGGGAACGACCCGCTGATAAATATGACTTTGATCAAGGAAAAACAGGTGAATTAAAAGCTATCTTAGATTGGTGGAAAGGCCAAACCCATACAGATAGGCTACGAGGTCGACTTCCTAGAGAGGCTTTAATAACACATTTTGATATTAAAGCTGTTGATATAGGAGCATACTTCCAAGGTGGAGATGGTCACTATAGCCCCGACCACAAATGGTTATTTGAACATGGGCTACAATATATCATCGATCAATGTGAAGATTATCTTTCTAAACTAGATTGGAGTGCCCCGGATAGTATTTTAAAGAAAGATTTTTATGAATCTGCTATTATAAGCTGTAAGGCAGTGATAAGATTTGCCCATCGTTATGCTGAACTGGCAGAAAGATTAGCATCCGAAGAAAAAGATGAAACTCGCAGGCAAGAATTGCTTAGAATGGCCGAGATTTGTCGCAGGGTGCCACAATACCCCGCACGTACATTCCATGAAGCATTACAATTTATGTACTTCATTCATCTTTGTATTCAAATTGAGGATAACGGAGCAGGAATTTCGATAGGCCGCTATGATCAAATTATGTGGGATATATATCAAAAAGATCTACACGAAGGAAGGTTGACAAGGGAACAAGCTTTAGAGTTGACCGAGAACTTTTACCTGCAAATCTATACTTTAAATAAAATTAGGAGTTGGGGAGATACTGATTATTTCCGGGGTGTACCAATGTTCCAGAACCTTACTATTGGAGGCCAGGATCCAAAAACCAAGAGTGACTCTACTAATGAGTTAAGCTATATTGCTTTAGAGGCTACAGCCAATACCCGAGTACCGCAACCTTCTTTAACTGTTCGGTTCCATAGAAAAACCCCGTTAGAATTTAAAATAAAAGTGGCTGAAGTTATAAGGCTTGGGATGGGATTACCTTCTGTTTTTAACGACGAGGTTTATATTCCTGCTTTAATTAATCGGGGTTATGAAATAGATGATGCATATAATTACTGCATTATTGGCTGTGTAGAACCCGGTGTTTCAGGCTTGCTAGGGGGAAGAACCGGAGGTGCGTGGTTAAACTTAACAAAGATACTTGAGATGTCTCTTTATAATGGCAGAGATCCTCGGACAGGTATTACTTTACATCCAAATAAAAACGGAAAGGATTTATCGACTTTCAGTTCTTTTGAAGAAGTTAAAGAGGCATACCTTGATCAATTAGTGTATTACCTTACTATGGAAGCAATTCTGGAAAATACCATTGATCAATGTTGGGAAGAATATTTGGAAGAACCAATTGCCGCGATATTTGGTTGTCCAACTACTACTATTCCCAGAGGTAAACCTTTGAAAAAAGGTGGTGCAAAATATGATTTTACTGGTCAGCAAACCATAGGTATTGCCAATGTGGCAAATAGCCTATATGCAATTAAAAAGCTAATTTTCGATGATAAAGTTCTTACTGGAGCCCAACTTTTACACGCATTAGAAACGAATTTTCAAGATATGACTACCAATCCTACAGGGCCAGAAATTAAAGCGATGTGTTTGAATGTACCTAAATATGGAAACGATATCGATGAAGTTGACTTTATAGCTCGAGATATGTTAGCCTATGTAGCTAACTCCCTGAATAAGTTTAAAAATACTAGATACGGTAGAGGTCCTATTGGGTGTATTTTCCACTGTTCTACCAGTACCGTTTCCAGTAATACACCTTTCGGAAAGGTTTGTGGGGCTACACCTGACGGTCGGGATGCATGGACACCTGTTGCAGATGGACAGTCACCGATGAGGGGTACAGATAAAAAAGGTCCTACCGCTGCAATAGCTTCTGTATCTAAATTGAATAATATTCTACTTTCATGTGGATCTCTTTTTAACCTCAAGTTTGTTCCAGAAGATTTACGATAAACATTTTGGCTCAGTAGAAAGATTTAAGGAAAAAGATCAGTAATACTAGAGACAGAAGAATAAAGAAATCTTGGTTTAGGAGGTGGTTATAAAAGGATAAGGTAAATATAAAGTTTTAGAGTTTGTAATTAACATTAAAAAGGAGATGATATTATGTCATTGGAAATTCAACGTTCTTCGGGATTAAGAAGATTTGTGGGTATAATTGACCAATATTTTGCTTCTGGTGGTGCCCAAATGCAGTTTAATGTTGTAAGCAAAAAAACCCTTTTGGATGCTCAAAAAAATCCCGAGAAGTATTCTGATTTAATTGTTCGTGTGGCTGGTTATAGTGCCTACTTTACTCAATTATCCAAAGATGTTCAACAGGATATCATCGAAAGAACAGAACAAAGGCTTTAATTAATATCTTTAAAGATTAAAGGAGGCAATATCATGAAGAAAAAGTTTCTCCCACTTTTGATTGCTCTAGCATTTTCATTGGTGTTGTTATCAGGTTGTGGTTCTTCAACTACTGATTCTAAAGGTGCATCATCAAAAACTAGCTCAGACAATCAAACAAGTGCAGCAGCTCCTGAGATAACCCAGGCAATGTTAGATTCTAAACCTGAAGAACCTGTTGGTCAAAAAGACCAGTTCAAAGGTCTAACCATTGGGTTTTCCCAAAGAAACTTGGCCGGTAGTGAATGGTACGAGAATTTGATCCGTGTAGCAAAATTGGAGGCTGATTACTTAGGTGTTAAACTAGTTGTCTTAGATGCTCAAAGCAATTTAGCAAAACAAGTATCGGATATTGAAAACTTGATCAGCCAAAATGTTGATGCTATAATTTTAAATCCTCAGGATTCCACTGGGGTTTTACCTGCAGTTAAAAAAATCCATGACGCTAAAATCCCCTTGATAGTAGTTAACAGTGCTCTTGACCCATCCGGTGCGCCGTTTACGTTCGTATCAACCTATGCATTTAATACAGGGTATAAATCCGGAATGGAGTTAGCTAAGGCAGTTGATAAAAAATATGGCTGGAAGGATGAAATTAAAGCAGTAGTACTAAGCGCAAATCCACAGGAACTGGAATCTGATCAACGTCGTTGGGGACAGTTAGCTGGTTATAATGACTATATGCTACAAAAATATGGTAAATCTAACTTAAAAGTTGTAGCCTATGATTATTATAAATGGTTACCTGATGAAGCATTAGCTAAGATGCAAGATATTCTGCAAGCCCACCCTGATATTGATGTAGTATTTGCAGCTTGTGACGGTGGTACTCAAGGTGTTGTTCCCGCCTTAAAAGCTGCAAACCTGCTTGGTAAGGTGCTAGTTACCTCCATTGATGCAAGAAAAACAGTTTTACAATGGATTAAAGATGGAGATAAAGGGATCGTGGCTTCAGTTTCCAACGATCCACGGTTGATGGGTAAATGGGCAGTATTCTTTGCGGCTCATGCAGCTAAAGGTTATGTAACACCTGCTACTTTCTATGTTCCAAACCCTGCAATAAATACGGAAAACGTAGATAAGTATCTCGATCCTAATTCCAAGTACTAAATTAAAAGTAAAGAAGGGTCCTGGTTCTAGGTCAGCGCCAGGGCCCCACCTTCCCCATTTCCAAGGAGTGGTTTATTAGTGGCTGAAAATATTGTTCTTCAAATGGTCGAAATCACTAAAGACTTTCCCGGAGTGAGAGCCCTTAGCCGAGTAAATTTTAGTGCCAAAAAAGGTGAAATTCACGCTTTGGTGGGGGAAAATGGCGCCGGCAAATCTACTTTAATGAAAATTCTTAGTGGCGTTTACCCCTATTATTCTTATCAAGGGAAATTAATCTTATTTGGCAAAGAACAAAAGTTTACTAAACCAAGGGATGCTGAACAAGCAGGTATTGCTATTATTCATCAGGAACTAATGCTGATAAATGAGTTAAGCGTAGCAGAAAATATTTCTCTTGGCCATTTAGATTCTAGGTACGGTTTGGTTAACTGGGAAAGGGTTAATGAACGGGCCAAAAAGGTACTGAAACAACTCAACTTGGAAATTAATGTACGTACCAAGGTAAAAAATCTTGGCGTTGGCCAGAAGCAATTGGTGGAAATTGCCAAAGCACTTTCTCTGCATAGCAAGGTTTTGATTCTTGATGAACCTACTGCAGCGTTAACAGAAACAGAGGTAGTTCAACTCTTTAACGTGTTAAGGACACTAAAACAGAAAGGTATGACACTCATTTATATCTCTCACCGTATGGGAGAAGTGTTCGAAATAGCCGATCGGATTTCAGTGTTGAGAGATGGACAATTAATATGTACTGAAGATAGAGAGAATATGACCCATCAAAAGGTAGTCTCATTAATGGTAGGCCGTGAAATTACTTCATTGTTTCCTGATGCTCATATAGAACCAGGAGAAGAACTTCTTAAAATTGAAAATTATTCAGTTCCTAATCCTGATAAAGTAGGGAAATGGGTAGTTAAAGGGGCCAATTTAGCGGTACGAGCCGGTGAGATTGTTGGGATAGCGGGGTTACTAGGGTCAGGTAGAACAGAACTAGTAAGTGCCATTTTTGGGGCCTATAAAAGTAAAGGTATAGGTAAAATATACATCAAAGGCCGTAAGGTTACTATAAAAAATCCTAAACAAGCTATTCGGCAAGGGCTAGCCTTTGTAACAGAGGATCGTAAATTTAATGGTTTATTACTTCAATCAAGCATTATGCAAAATATATCGCTTGCTTCTTTAAAAACTATTTCTAAAAACGGTTTGATATTAAAACCTGCTGAAAAGAGATTGGCAGAAAGTCTTGTTAAAGATCTAAGGATCAAGACGCCGGGAGTGAATATACGAGTCTCCAACTTAAGTGGTGGTAACCAACAAAAAGTAGTTTTAGCCAAATGGTTAGCCACCAAACCAATGATTTTAATCTTGGATGAGCCTACTAGAGGTGTTGATGTTGGTGCTAAGTCAGAAATTTATCAGATAATGAAGGAATTGGCGGCAAATGGGGTAGGGATCATTATGGTTTCCTCTGACCTTCCAGAAATAATTGGAATGAGCGACCGTATTTACGTGACGCATCAAGGCGAAATTACTGCTGAACTCAAAAAATCAGAAGCAACAGAAGAACTTATAATGCAGTATGCTACTGGGACGCGCTATGAAATGCCAAAGGCCCTTTAAACTTTATGGATTAGACCCGCGGTAAAATGCCAAGACCCTGAACTGGAAATTTTAATGTCTCAAAATGTAAAAAAGGCAATAAGAAACCAAGCCGGCAAAGCAAAACAATAATTACCAGCACGAACAGTAAAAGGCAGTTGCAAAAGAAATGTTTAACCTAACCTCCTTTGCCGGTAGATTTGGCCCTCTCTCAGCAGCGTGAAGACCATGCGCACAAGCTTGCGGGCAGACAAGACCAGGGCACGTTTATGGTGATGATGCCTGGCTTCGGTAAATTTCTTACGGTAGAACGCGGCATATTCCGGCTACCGCACCTGGACGGAATTAGCCGCCTCAATGAGGTAGTACCGTAAGTAATAATTACCGGACCTGGTGAGGGGGATATCCTCGGCAGAAAACTTACTGGACTGATGCTGCCGCCAGGTCAGGCCCGCGAATTTAGCAAGGGCATTGTGGTTTTTAAACCTGGAAATGTCGCCGATTTCGGCTACAATGCCAGCGGAGTAAACTGGCCCGATCCCAGGAACGGTATCCAGAGTCTGAGGAATAGCTTTTAGTTCTTTAGCAATGACTTGGTCGATCTTCTTCTGCTGGGTTTCAAAGAAGCGGATGGTCTCCAGGGACATGGCTAGGGTAACATCAACAGCGTCCCGCATTTTAGGGTTTAAACGGTAGGAAGTGCGGGCCGCCTGTTTAATAACTCTGGCCATCTCCGGGACATCCTTCAAGCGGTTATTACCGTGCTCAAGGATCATATCGACCAGTTCTTCCACCGGCATATTAGCAATTTCATCAGGGGTGAGGTTACCAACGACGGCCCGGGAGGCCTGCCCGAACAAATCGGAGAAGGGGCACTCCTTCTGGTAGGTAGAGAACTTAAGGAATATCAGATTGAGGGCCCTGTTCTTCTCACGAGTGAGGTTGCTGACCAGGTGATAGCGGAACCGGGTAAGCCGTTGCAAAGGAGCATAGGTCATATCAGGAGGGGGTGTTGGACGTACCCGTCCAAACCGCAAGCAATCAGCAATAACCCGGGCATCCAAGGCATCGGTTTTAGCCATATCCGGGTAGATATGCTTAAAGCCATCAATCACCTTGGGGTTAATCACCGCTATTTCCGTCTCAAAAGTCGAGAGTTCAGGAGCCTCATGCAGGGCCTGGGAAAGGTGCCACCAATACAGGTTAGTAGCTTCCATGCCAATCTTAACCTTATCAGCATCAATGAGCTCAGCTTCAGTAACAATCCTTTCCACAAGCCTTTCGGCCCCGGGGAGGTCGTTGGAGACGCTAAAACCGCAGACATCTTCGCCGGTATTGTCGAGGATGCGCACCACATTGGTGTCAGAGCCTATATCGATGCCGACAAAAAGGGTTTTACCCATAGCAAAACACCTCCTTTCCCGGGGAAGTAGCGAACCAAGAAATTGGGGTATCCCTGGGAACCCGGCGTAACAGCAACCATGCTGATGAGCACCGACCCTTAAGAGATTGGTGCGCAGCTCCTTGCTGAAGGGAGAACCTCTAAAGGGCGTGCGACCCGCGCGTAAGCGGTTGCCGCCAGGCCCGGGGAGCAGTCTAACCAAGCACTTAGGAGTGCAGGAGGTAGAAAACTGCCCCGCCATCGGTTCTACCGTGATTGTCCCAGAGGATACCTCAAAGGTCAAACATTTTTTGCGACAAAAAATAAATGACCAACTGGATATTCAACCGTTGGTCATATCATATAAGGAGGTAAAAGTTATGTCTAAAGCTATAGAACAAGCAAGAACTAATACTAATATAAACTTTAAGGCGTTAATTAATTTCTTTGCAAAATACTATCTGGTTTTCACACTTCTTGTTTTAATTATTACTGGGTCTGTTCTTTCCGACAAATTCCTCATGACAAGAAACATAGTTAATGTTCTACTACAAAACTCTATTATGACTATCATCTCTATGGGTATGTTATTTACAATCATAACCGGGGGCATTGACCTTTCAGTGGGCTCAATCGTAGCCTTAAGCGGATGCTTAGTTGCCGGATTTATTCAAGGTGGTATGAGTATATTTCAAGCAACGTTCATTTCATTATTATTAATGAGTTTGATAGGTTTGTGTAGCGGGATATTGGTTAGTTACGGAAAAATAGCTCCCTTTATAGTTACTTTAGCAATGATGACTATAGTCCGTGGCATGGCTTATATTTATCAGGTTGGAGCAGATAGAAGAATAGACGGTACGGCTCTACCTGAGATTATCAACTCTAACGTAGGAATTGTTCCTGTTCCAGTTATTGTAATGGCTATCATTGTTGTTATTGCTGGTTTTATTTTGGAAAAGACAACTTTTGGTCGCGGAGTTTATGCCATCGGTGGTAATGTTGAAACCGCCCGTCTAGCCGGTATTAATGTAAATTTGCATCTTATACTTGTATATATTATTTCAGCAGTGTTGGCAGCTTTATCAGGGATTATTTTAGCAGGCCGTTTAAGTATGGGTACGGCCCTTGTAGGACAAGGTTTTGAGCTGGATGCTATTGCTGCTGTAGTAGTCGGTGGGGCTTCTTTATCTGGAGGAACCGGCACTGTTGTTAATACACTGATGGGTGCGTTTATCATCGGCATTCTCGCTAACATTATGAATCTCTTGGGCATTGCAGCTTACCCACAAATGATTATTAAAGGAATAATAATTATAGCAGCAGTTTTAATTCGTAAGGAGTAGGATGAGCTGGAAATGATAAAAGGTGCAATTAAAAGATCAACATTAAAAGAATTGGAAAACGTTTCCGGTACCGTTACTGAAATTGAACGATACGCTATACATGATGGTCCTGGTATTAGGACAGTAGTGTTTTTAAAGGGATGTCCATTAAGGTGTCGTTGGTGCTGTAATCCTGAAACCCAGAACAATTATATTGAGATGGCATTTTTTGTTGAGAAATGTATAGGTTGTGGCCGCTGTTTAAAGGCTTGCCCTTATAATGCGATAACTATATCTCATGCAGAGATGTCCGTAGATAGGTCTATATGTAAAGAAAATTGTTATGGTAAAACAGAACAATTTTTATGCACTCTACAGTGTTATCCTCAAGCACGACGGGCAATCGGGCAAACGATGACTGTATTGCAAATTTATGAGGAAGTTAAAAGGGATTTACCTTTTTATGAAGCAACAGGCGGTGGAATAACTATATCCGGTGGTGAACCGATGGCTCAACCGGAGTTTGTTTACTCTCTTCTTCGTTATTGTAAAGAAAATTGGATTGATACTGCCCTAGAGACGAGTGGTTCGGGTTTATGGGAAGATTATCAGGCAATTGCTTCTTATCTTGACGTACTTTTTGTTGATTTAAAAAGTCTCGATTCGGAAAAGCATAGATTATGGACTCAAAGTGATAACAGCAGAATTTTGACTAACATTCAGCGGCTAAGTGAATTGGCTGCAAAAAGTGATTTAAAAATGTATATACGTGTACCTATCATTCCTGGTTTTAATGATACTGAAGAAGATATTCGAGGCATAGGTTACTTTGTTAGAGACAATTGTCAGGGAGTACAAGGGATTGAACTACTACCTTATCATAAATTAGGGCGGGGAAAATATAAAAGCTTAGGCAAGGAATATGTATTAACTTATTTGGAACCTCCCTCAACAGATAAAATGAATAATTTTAATGATATGCTACTGAAATTAGGAGTACAGACTTATCAGTTCTGAATTTTAAACTCAAGAGGCCGATAAACGTCCAAATATGATTAGGTGAAAATAGGGAGGTATCTGTCTCTCGTATTGCCGTTTTAAGTAGATGCTAGGAAATTTTTATTTAAGATAACAGATATTTGATGAATATTCTTTATTAGGATTTTTTATTAGGGAATTATAGCTCCTATACTTGTGACTTCAGGAGGCAACAAACGACCTTGGAAGAGTGGAAAATTAAACAGCAAAAAGTGAGGGAGTTTCTAAGGGCCAAAGATCTGTCCGCATTCATCTTTAGTCGCCGTTCGAGTTTCGCCTGGCTTACAGATGGTGGAGAAAGTTGTGTCAACGAGGCTTCTATAATGGGAGATGCTCATCTGGTTATAACACCTGAGCGTCTTTATGTAATCGCTCCTAACAATGAAATGAATCGCTTATTGGAAGAAGTCCTTGGTGACCAGGGCTATGAACCGTTGAGTTATTCCTGGTGGGAAAACGGGATACCTACCATAGAGAAGTTGTTCAAGGCTGGCCGGGTAGGTAGCGATATGGCGCTGCCGGGATGTGTTGACCTTTACCAGGAAGTAAAGCGATTGCGTTATAATCTCATGCCAGGGGAACAGGAACGCATCCGTATTTTGGGTAAGAGGGCCGCGGATATATTGAGTGAAGTATGCCGGCAGATACATCCTGGCGATAGTGAAATAAAAATCGCCGGTGTAGTAAAAGGTAAAATGGACTCAGAAGGGATAGCTACCCCCGTTGTCCTCGTAGCTGCTGACGACCGCATTACCCGGTACCGTCATCCACTACCTACTGAAAAAGAAGTAGAGCGTCTGGTAATGGTTGTCGTATGCGCGCGGCGTTGGGGATTGACTGTAGCCTTGACCAGGATGGTCCATTTCGGATCAGTGCCACGGATACTAAGCGAGCGTTTCCGGGAAGTAAATACCATCCTGGCGAGATTAATTAGTGCCACAACTCCGGGGAAACCAATAAAAGAAATTTTTTCGCTAGCAATACAAACCTACGCCGAACTTGGTTATCCATATGAATGGAAGAATCACCACCAAGGTGGTCCTATCGGCTATGATACACGGGAATACCTGGCCTCTCCAGAATGTGATGATATTGTGCTGCCGGCACAGGGTTTTGCTTGGAATCCCACCCTACCTGGTGTTAAAGCTGAGGATACTATTTTAGCTTTAGAGGAAGAGCAGGAGATTCTTACAGTAGGTAAGGATTGGCCAACCCAAATAATTGAAACTGATAGAGGAAAACTGGAAATGCCTGATATTTTAACATTATAGCTTCGGCAAGCGATGGAAAATGCCTCGCCGGCAGGAATCCGGGAAGCGTTAAACTCCCTCAACTTTGCCAGGTAGAAGTCGAAGGAGAGACGTTCTTTATTAAGGCCCAGAGTACAGAGTTGAGCAAAAAGATCCTGCGGCTAGTGCGGATTGCACCGCCGGGAAACATAACTCGTAAAGAGGAGTTTGCTACCCGCTGGCAAGGCCAGCAGTAGTGGCAAAATGCACGTCTTTTTTAGATTTTATGCTGGTTTCGGGGGTTCAACTGATAAAGTCAGAGGACGAAAGATTAAGTTACACTTAATTGTGAAACCAGGCACAAAAGCAGAGAGAAAGCGGCGATGAGGTGGAAGATGTAGGGGGTAATGCTGGTTAAGTACAACCTAACTACTGGATAGAAATTCCACCATTTAATCATTGTCCTCTGGCCTGAACGATGTTTCCGATAATTTAGGAATAAACTTCTATACAGCCGCAAAAGAAAAAATGGTATAATATAACTACCGGGGGAGAGGCCGTGACCGGTAAAGCAAAAAAGAAGAAGAAATACGAGCGCCTGGAGGAGCGCCTGAGCCAGGACCCCAGGACGAGGGCGCAATACCTATCCCGTATGAAGTGGAAGATGGATTATCTATCAGCTTTAAAAACCGCCGAGAGCAGGGGCAGGACAGAAGGCAAAATAGAAGGCAAAATAGACATAATGGAAGGGCCAGCCCCACAGTAGCGATACGTAGGTTATATTGGTACAATAGAGACCAATACAGAGCTACAAGCTAAGGAGGCTGGCAAGATGAATTATACCACATATGTAGGGCTGG
>NZ_PVXL01000007.1 GCF_002995805.1 Neomoorella stamsii | reverse complement strand
CCGAGGTCCTGGAACTGGTGCCGGAGGGGGAGTCCTTTGACTTCAGCAAGGACCTCTTCCCCCGCTTACTGAAAGATAAAAAACCCCTCTATGGGATAACCCTGTCCGGCTACTGGTGCGATATTGGTAATCTAACGCAATATAGACAGGCCCAGGAAGACATCTTAAGCGGTAAAGTTAAAGTCCGGGTGGTGGGCGAAGACCGGGGTAAGGGTATTGTTACCGGTGAAGGGGTGGAGATTGACCCTGCGGCCAGGATTGAAGGCCCGGTTCTGATAGGCAGCTATTGCCATATCGGCCCCGGGGCTGCGGTCGGGCCTTTTACCGTACTGGGGCCATACACCCGGGTGGAAGAAGGGGCCAGTGTCAAACGGTCTATCCTCTGGGATAATGTGTATGTCGGGGAAGGAGCCAGCCTCCGGGGGTCAGTGGTCTGCAGCCGGGCAAGCCTGCAGCGGCAGGTGCGGATTTATGAAGGCGCGGTTATCGGCGACGGCAGCCAGGTAGACGCCGGGGCGGAGGTGCGGCCGGAGGTAAAGGTCTGGCCGGAGAAAATCTTAGGCCGGGAGACGGTGGTGCATGAAAGCCTCATCTGGGGCCAGGGAACGGGCCGGCCCCTCTTTGTTGGCAGCCAGGCGCCAGGTTACCTGAAAGGAGATTTAACCCCCCTCCAGGTCACCCGGATGGGGCTGGCCTATGGGGCCAGTTTTAAACCAGGGGCCATGGTGGGCTTGAGCACCTTTGCCGGTGGGGCCGGGGAAATGCTCTTTAAGGCCATGGCCGCCGGCCTGATGGCTGCCGGGGTCAAGGTGGCCGACCTGGGCCAGTTACCAACCCCGGTCCATCGTTTTGCCGTTCGCTCTTTAAGGTTGGCTGGTGGCTGCCATATTAAACAGGATGCTGCTAACCGGGATAAGGTCTGGTTGCACCTGGTCAATGAGCGCGGCCACGATTTAGCCCCTGGAGCGGTGCGTAAAATCGAAAACCTCTACTGGCGGGAAGACGGCCGCCAGGTGAAAGAGGTACAGGCCACTACCTATTTCCCGGCCCTGAAGGAAACCTACCGCGAGTGGTTATTGTCAACCCTGGGGGACGCAAGGCTAAAGAGAAGGCCGATACGGATAGCCCTGGGGTGCCAGGGAGAAATAGCCGCCCTGGCCGCTGAGGTTTTACAGCGGGCCGGGGCCGACGTGGTCCGGCTGGATTTCGATCCGGCCAAAGGCTGGGGGGCCATCCAGGAGGATATGCTCTTTTTCGCCGCAGAAATCAAGCGGTATGGTGCGGGCCTGGGAGCAGCCATGGATCAAAATGGCGAGGAATTAATCCTTTTTACCGGTGAAGGCCGCCGGTTAACACCCTCCCAGCAACAGGCCTTGCTGGCCCAGGTCTACCTGGAAGCCAACCGGGAGGCGCGCCTGGTCCTGCCGGTGACGGCATCCCGGGTGGTGGAACTGGTGGCCGGGCGCCTGGGAGGAAGGGTAGAGCGAGTGAAGAGCCATCCCGGTATCCACCAGGAAGCCATGGCTAGGGTGGATGGCGAAGCCGTCCCGGAGCAGCAACACCTGCAGCTGGATGCCCTGGCAGCCCTCCTTTATATCCTGGACTGGCTGGCCCGGCGGGATGAGAACCTGGCCGGGGCCGTGGCCGTCCTGCCGGCTGTCCATACCGTCACCCGGACCGTGCCCTGTCCCTGGGAAGCCAAGGGCCGGGTCATGCGCACCTTGATCAGCGAGGAACCGGCTGAAGGGGTGGAACTACTAGATGGGGTCCAGATACGCCATCAAGACGGCTGGTCCCTGGTATTACCTGACGGGGAAACACCTCATTACCGCATTTACAGCGAAGCCTTTTCCCAGGAGATGGCTGAAGAGCTGGCCGGATTTTATGAGCGGCGCTTAAGGGAATTAATTCATGGAGGCAAGTAAAATATTTTTACCCGGCTGAACGCCGGGTTTTTCTATTGACAAATATTACTTGCTACTGATATTACCTGGTGGTAAAATATAACCGGTGGGAGGTGGAAAAATGCTGCAGATTCGCTGGCATGGTCGCGGCGGCCAGGGCGCCGTTACCGCGGCGCGCATCTTTGGCCTGGCGGCAGCCCTCTACGGCAGCCGGTATGCCCAGTCCTTTCCTTCCTTTGGCACGGAAAGGCGGGGCGCGCCGGTGACGGCCTTTACCCGCCTGGATGAACAGCCCATCCGCGACCGCAGCCAGATCTATAACCCTGATTATGTGGTGGTCCTGGACGCCACCTTGCTGGACAGCACCGATGTCTTTGCCGGGCTGGCAACCGGGGGGACGGTCCTCATCAATGCCGGCTGGGAGGTGGTAACCAGCCGGGTGCAGGCTGGAGCCAGGGTCTATTACCTCGACGCCACCCGCCTGGCCCGGGAGGTCCTGGGCGTTCCTATAGTCAATACCGCCATGGTGGCGGCCCTGGCCGGGGTAAGTGGCCTCCTTTCCCTGGAGGCGGTAGAAAAAGCCATTGCCGACGTCCTCCCGGAAGGGCTGGCTGCGAAAAACATTAGCGTAGCCAGGCAGGCTTTTGCCCTGGCAAAAGGTTTGGTTGAGAAGGAGGCTGTTGCCAGTGCGGGTTAAAGTAGAGGTAAAAGGTGACCTGCTGGCCGGGCTGAAAGGGGCGGTAGCCAGTGCTGGCTGAAGGTGATTTGAGGAAAGGTCCCAACCTGGCGACCCCCTGCCTGAGTACCACTACCGGTTCCTGGAGACTGGTGCGGCCGGTCCTGGACCCGGGACGTTGCAATAACTGCCTGAACTGCTGGCTCTTTTGCCCGGAAGGCTGCTTTACCAGGGGCGAAAGTATAGTTAGCCTGAATTTAGATTTTTGCAAGGGCTGTGGCATCTGTGTGGCCGAGTGCCCCCGGCAGGCCCTGGCCCTGGTGGAAGAAGGTAGTAACGATGCGCGCCTACTTGAACGGTAACGAGGCGGTGGCGGCAGCCGTGAGGCTCGCCCGGGCGGAAGTGGTGGCCGCTTACCCCATTACTCCTCAGTCGACCATTGTGGAGAAAATAGCCGAATATATAGCTGATGGTTCCATGGAGGCGGACTACATACGGGTGGAATCCGAGCATGCCGCCCTGGCGGCCTGCTACGGGGCAGCTGTGACGGGAACGCGGGTCTTTACAGCCACCTCTTCCCAGGGGCTGGCTTACATGTTTGAAATGCTTCATTTCGTCAGTGGCTGCCGCGTACCCATGGTTATGGCCGTGGCCAACCGCGGCCTGGCGGCTCCCTGGACCATCTGGGCCGATCACCAGGACGCCATTGCCTGCCGCGATACGGGCTGGATCCAGCTCTACGTGGAAACCGCCCAGGAAGCCCTGGACACCTGCCTGCAGGCCTATAAAATTGCGGCCCACCCGGAGGTGCTGACGCCGGTTATGGTCTGCCTGGACGGCTATGTCCTCTCCCACACGGAAGAAATTGTGGACGTACCGGACCAGGAGGCCGTGGACCGCTTCCTGCCGCCCTACCGGCCGGAGTATACCATAGACACGCAGCGGCCCTATGTCTTCGGCGTTGGTGCGGGGCCGGACCTGTATCCTGCCTTCAAGTATTACCAGCAGCAGGCCATGCTGCGGGCGAAAGAAGTTATTAAGGAAGTAGACCGGGAGTTCCAGGCCCACTTCGAGCGCAGCTACGGCGGCCTTGTGGACCCTTATTATTGCCATGATGCCGCCGTGGTGCTGGTCGTCATGGGCGCCACCGCCGGCACGGCCCGGGAAGTGGTGGACTATTTACGCCGGCAGGGCGAAGCGGTGGGCCTTTTGCGCCTGCGGAGTTTCCGGCCTTTCCCGGTGGAAGACCTCCAGGCGGCCCTCACCAGGGCCAGGGTGGTGGCCGTCCTGGATCGTGATTGTTCCTTTGGTTATGAAGGGGTGCTGGCCACGGAAATTAAAGCGGCCGTGGCCGGCCTGCCGGTACAGCCGCAGGTGGCCGGCTTTATCGGCGGCCTGGGCGGCCGCGATATCAGCCAGGAGGAACTGGCAGATATTTTCCGCCATTGCCTGGAGGCGGTACGGCGCCAGGACAGGGGCGAAGAACTGGTTGTTAGCGGCGGCTGGCAGAAGTAAAAGCCTGGAGGTAGGTACCAATGGTTAAAATAAAAGAATTGCCTGATGCAGAACTGGTGCAGGGTTCTTATGCCTGCGCCGGTTGCGGCGGGATTCTCGCTGTCCGCATGGCCCTGAAGGTCCTGGGGCCGGAAACGGTTATTGTCACCACGCCGAGCTGCCTGCTGGGGGTAACCACATTTTATCCCCAACTGGCCTTCAAAGTTCCCTGCGTCAATGTAACCTTCCCCAGCACGGCGGCGGCCGTTTCCGGGGTGGTGGCCGGCCTGAAACGCCGGGGGAAAAAAGGGGTCAAGGTCGTGGGCCTGGCCGGCGACGGCGGTACCGTGGACATCGGGCTCCAGGCTTTATCCGGCGCCATCGAGCGCGGCGATAATTTTATTTTCATCTGCTATGACAACGAAGCCTATATGAATACCGGCGTACAGCGGAGCGGGGCCACACCTTTAGGGGCGCGGACCACGACGACCCCTGTCGGCAGTGTGGGCCGGGGGGAAGAACGGCCCAAAAAGGATATGCTGGGTATTGTGGCTGCCCATAATATCCCCTATGCAGCTACGGCCAGCATCGGCTACCCCCAGGATTACCTAACCAAGGTGCAAAAGGCCATGCAGGTGGAAGGCCCGGCCTACATCCAGGTCCTCTCCCCCTGCCCGCCGGGCTGGGGCTACCGCAGCGACCTGACGGTGCAACTCGCCCGCCTGGCCGTCCAGACCGGGCAATGGCCCCTGGCCGAATACGAAAACGGTCGGTTGACGGTAAAAGAAATCGCCCATCCCCGCCCTTTGCGCGACTACTTGGCGCCCCAGGCCAGGTTTGCCCATTTGCCGGGATAAAACTCGGTCTTCCTCGAATAAAAAAGCCCCTACAGGGCTTGACATTCGGCATATAAAACGAAATAATTATACCTAGAAGAGGGAACTATGATAATCGGATCCCATGGGGGCCCCACTTACCGGGGTTCTTAAACTCGCCCTTGTACTGTTGCAGCAGTACAAGGGCTTTAGCTTATTTCCCCCTTGGTAATCAGGAGCACCAGGGTGATAAAGAGGATTAGAACCTCGACAAGTTGCAGCGTTTCAGCAACGGTCATTGGTCCCACCTCCATTCGGTAAATACTCCCGGTAGGTGGGACCTATCCGATTACCAATAGTTCCCTAGACATAATTTTACACAAAAGGGATTATCGATGCAATCCTACTTAGCAAATTTTTGTTCCCCAGGAATCAACAAATCCGCGGTAACTGCTGGCCGCTCAAAAGATAGAGTTCCCGGGTGGCACCCAGGGTGGTGCGCAACAGGGCGCGGCCGCTGCCGTCTTTAATTTCGCCGATCAAGGCGGCCTCACAGCCCAGGGGGTGCCGGCGGAGGAAGGCCAGGATCTCTTCGGCGGCGGAACTCTCGACAACGGCGCAGAATTTACCTTCATTGGCCAGGTAGAGGTAATCCAGGCCCAGGATTTCCGCCCCGCCGCGGACGCTGTCATGGACGGGGATGGCTTCTTCGCTGAGGATAACGTCAACTTGAGCGCTGAGGGCCAGCTCTTTCACCGTCGTCGCCAGCCCGCCCCGGGTGGGGTCGCGCAGCCACTTAATGGCTCCAGGGAAATTCTCCAGCAGGGGCAGGATTAAGGTATGGAGGGCGGCGCAGTCACTCTTAAGGCCCTTGAGACCGAAATTCTCCCGGGCCGCGAGGACGGCCAGGCCGTGGTCCCCTATTGCGCCGCTGCAGATTATCGCATCGCCGGGCCGGACGCGGTGGCAGCCCAGGTGAATATTATCTGCCACCAGGCCTAGGCCTGTGGTATTGATAAAAATCTGGTCGCCGTGGCCGCGCTCCACCACCTTGGTATCCCCGGCAACAATGGCTACGCCAGCTTCCTGGGCGGCTGCGGCCAGGGCGGCGATTACCTTTTCCAGGACCGGCAGGGGCAGCCCCTCCTCTAGAATCAGCCCCACGGTGAGGTAAAGGGGACGGGCGCCGCTGACGGCCAGGTCGTTCACTGTACCGTTGACGGCCAGGGTACCGATATTGCCGCCCGGAAAAAAGAGAGGCTTGACGACAAAGGAATCGGTGGTTAGGGCCAGGCGGCAGGGCGGGCCGGGGATTAGGGCGGCGTCGTTTAAAGGTTGCAAGGCATCGTGATGGAAGTATTTCAAAAAAACTCCGGTAATCAACTGGTGGGTTAATTCGCCACCATCGCCATGGGCCAGAGAAATAGTGTTGCTAAAGGGCTCGTAACCGGCCATAGGAATTCTCCTTTTCCACTGGTAAAAAATGGCCTAACATAACTCCCGGCGTGATGTATTATGATGGTGCCGCGGGACTTAATTTGAGCCGCCTGATAATATGTTACCAGCTACCTCCCGGCAATTCATACCGCCTCCCGGGAATAACGGTAGTAGGCGGCGCAGGAACCCTCCGAGGATACCATGCAGGGACCTACGGGACGGAGAGGGGTGCAGCGACGGCCAAAAAGGGTACACTGCGTTGGCAGGCAGAGGCCTTTTAAAACGCTGCCGCAAAGGCAACCGGCCGGTGATGGAACTGGCTTTAATTCCAGAGGCCAGCGGCGGGTGGCATCAAAGGCCTGGTAGGCAGTATTCAATTTCAGCCCGCTAAGGGGAATCAACCCCAGTCCGCGCCAGTTGGCGGGAGCCAGAGAGAAAACTTCTCTTAAAATTTCCTGCGCTTTGAGGTTACCTGTTTCGCTGACTACCCGCGGGTAGGCGTTACTGACCTGCGCTTCTCCTCTCTGGATCTGGACCAGGAGTTCCAGCATAGCCCCCAGGATATCCAGGGCATCAAAGCCGGCAATGGTTGCCGTTAACTTGTATTCTTTAGCCAGGAAAGCAAAGGACTGCCGGCCGAGGATGGCGCTGACGTGCCCCGGCAGGAGCAGTCCATCCAGCTTTAACTCCGGGTCGGCGGCCAGGGTTGCCAGGGCCGGTGGTACCAGCTTATGGGCGCTGTAAATGCTGAAATTTTTGAGTCTGAGGGCCGCGGCCTCTTTCACGGCCAGCCCCACAGCAGGGGCTGTAGTTTCAAAGCCTATTCCTAAAAAAACAATTTCTCGATCGGGATTGGAACGCGCAAGGGTCACAGCTTCCCGGGGGCTGTAGCAAACCTGGAGCTGGCAGCCTTCTATCCTGGCCTTTTCCAGCGAACCACTGCTGCCCGGGACGCGTACCATGTCGCCAAAGGTGGCAATGATGACTCCCGGCTGTCGGGCGAGGCAAAGCATGTAATCTATCTCTTCGGGGGCGGTTACGCAGACGGGGCAACCGGGCCCGCTGCGCAGATCGATGCATCCAGCCAGTAGGCTGCGCAGTCCCGTGCGGGCTAGGGCTACCGTATGGGTACCGCACACCTCCATGATTACCGGCCGGCGGCCAAGCTTGCTTGCTATGGCGGCGGCCAGGTTTTTTACCTTGACCAGGAGCCTGGCGGCCAGGTCCTTCTGGTGGTGATAGGTGCTCCACGTTTCCATCCTTAGACTGTTCCCCCTATACACCCACCATTTTTATAGTTCGCTAGAGGAGGTATTAGCATCCAAGGATGCCTCCTCCCTAAATGTGATTAGCTCCTGCCATAGGCTCAAGCGGGCCTTAGCTTCTTCCGTATCAATTATACTGATGGCATGGCCAGCGTGGACCAGGACATAGCTGCCGGGCCGGCAGCCCTCTACCAGGGCCAAGCTGACCCTGGCCTGGACGCCCCGGGTTTCCACTGTGGCCTGCACGCCGTCAGTATCAATGGCTATGATGCGGGCCGGTACTCCTAGACACATGGTGCCGTCTCCTCCTTCCAGGTGGTCCTGGCAATTACCGCCTGGCCGAGGGCCAGGCCGCCGTCATTGGGCGGCACGGACCGGTGGCGATAGACGGTAAATCCCCTTTTGGCCAGCTCCCGGCTTACTCCTTCCAGCAAGAGGCTGTTATGCCATACCCCGCCGCTCAAGGCCACCCCCCGCAGGCCGGTAAAGCTGGCGGCCAGCTGGAGGGCCTGGAGAAGCATTTCTACCAGGGTGCAGTGAAAGCGGGCAGCAATAACAGGCACCGCTACACCCTGCTGCAAGTCCTGCCAGATGGCTTTAATCATTGCTCCCGGGTCCATTTCTGCGCCAGTCAGGGCAAAGGGATAGGGCGGCCAGCTGGCCTGTTCGTCTCCGGCAGCCAGGGCGGCTTCCTCCAGCGCACAGGCGGCCTGGCTGTCGTAGGTATTTTCCAGGCAGATGCCACATAAGGCGGCGACGGCATCGAACAGCCGGCCCACGCTGGAAGTGGGAACGAGCTGGAAATTACGGCTGAGCATCTGCAGGACTATCTCCAGGGCCGGTCCCTGCCGGCCAAAGAGTTCCCGGGCCGCGGCTGTCCCCGGGCCGGGACCCAGGTAGTAGTATAGGTAGCTCACGGCCATATACCAGGGATGGCGCGCTCCCTGGTCGCCGCCGGGCAGGGGGACGTAGCGCAGGTGATAGAGGCGCTGGAAACCGTTATAGGAGCCCAGCAAAATTTCCCCGCCCCAGATGGCGCCATCCAGGCCGTAACCGGTGCCGTCACAGATTAACCCTAAAGCCGGCTCGGTAATACCATTTTCAGCCAGGCAACTGGCCAGGTGGGCATGGTGGTGCTGGACGCCGACCACGTTAGAACCCAGTTCGCGGGCCAGGCGGGTGGAGAAATAGGCAGGATGGAGGTCGCAGGCAATAATTTCCGGGCGGCAACCGCATAAAACCTGTAAGCGTTCTAAGGCTTCCCGCCAGGCTACCTGGGTTTCTACTGTGGCCAGGTCGCCGATATGTTGGCTTAAGAAGGCTTCCCTGCCTTTAAGCAGGCAGAAGGTATTTTTCAGATCGCTACCTGCAGCCAGGACATCCGGGCCATCCGGCAGGTCGAGCTGTAAGGCTGCCGGGACAAAGCCGCGGGAACGCCGGTAAAAATGGGTCTCCCCCAGCCGCCAGGCCACCACGGAGTCGTCGCAGCGGTTGACTATCTCCCTGTTGTGGCTTAAGAAATAATCAGCCACACCGGCCAGCTCTTGCAGAGCCTTTGTCTCCTCTTTGATCAAGGGCAGGTCACTGATATTGGCGCTGGTCATGACGAGCAGGGGCGGGCCAGCCTGGAGGAGGAGCAGGTGCAGGGGGGTATAGGGTAGCATGACTCCCAGGCTACTCAGTCCCGGCGCTACCTCCGGGGCGAGATCGGTAGCAGGACGCCGGCGTAAGACGACGATGGGGGCTGCCGGCGCCGCCAGGAGGCCGGCTTCATCCTGGCTGACATAGCAGTATTTTTGGACCATGGCCAGGTCCCGGGCCATGACTGCGAAAGGCTTGGTGAGGCGCCCTTTGCGATGGCGTAAATTGGTTACGGCTTCATGATTGGTGGCATCAACGGCCAGGTGGAACCCTCCCAGGCCTTTGATGGCCAGGATGCAACCCTGGCGGAGGAAGGATGCTGCCTGTTCCAGCCAGTCTCCGGCTACCGGTTGCCCTTTATTATCCAGCAAGGTCACCCGGGGCCCGCAGGCCGGGCAGGCTACGGGCTGGGCATGGAAACGCCGGTCGCCGGGGTTGACATACTCAGCCGCACAATCAGGACAGAGTGTAAAAGGGGCCATCGCCGTCCGAGCGCGGTCATAAGGGAGGGAGTAAATTATGGTAAAACGGGGGCCGCAGCAGGTACAGTTGGTAAAGGGATAACGATAGTGACGGTCAGCCTGGTCCAGGATTTCCCGCCGGCAATCAGGGCACAGGGCTACATCAGGCGAGGCCACAACCTTTTGTTCTAACCCGGCCATACTGGTTTTAATGGTAAAATCCCGCCAGCCTTTAGGGGGCAATTCCTCCTGTTGCCAGGCGGAGATCCTGGCCAGGCGAGGCGGCCGGGTCAGGATCTCCTGGATAAAGCTTTCCAGCTGTTCTGCTTCACCTTCGGCGTCAATGCACACCCCGCTGCTGGCATTATAGACCTCTCCCCGGATGCCCCAGGTCCGGGCCAGGCGGTAAACAAAGGGGCGGAAGCCGACGCCCTGGACGATACCCTGGAGGGTCAGGCGGTAGCGCCGCAGGGGGAGGTTTGCTTTTTTTTCGAGGCTACCAGCTGTTTGAGCCATAAAAACCATTCCTCAAGACCTTCTCCCGTACGCGCCGAGAGGGTTATTACCAGAAGATTGGGGTTTAAAGCTTTGAGGTCCTGGCGGAAGGCGGCCAGGTCGAAGTCGGTATAGGGCAGGAGATCAATTTTATTTAAGAGCAGGACCTGTGCTTCCTGGAAGACCAGGGGGTACTTTAAAGGCTTGTCGCTGCCTTCAGCAACGCTTAAGATGCCAACCTTGACGTCTTCGCCCAGGTCAAACTCGGCCGGGCAGACCAGGTTGCCGACGTTTTCGATGAAGAGCAAATCCAGCTCTTCCAGGGGTAGCTCCGGCAGGGCGGCGGCAATGAGGGCGGCATCCAGGTGGCAGGCACCAGCGGTGTTGATTTGCACTACCGGTACTTTCCAGCCGGCGATACGGGCGGCGTCGCGGCTGGTGGCGATATCACCTTCGATGACTCCTATCTTCATCTCCCCGGCCAGGCGGGCCAGGGTAGCTTCCAGGATGCTGGTCTTGCCGGCCCCGGGACTGCTGATCAGGTTAACTACCATTACGTCACTGGTTTTAAACCGGGCCCGGTTGGCCGCAGCCTGGTCACGGTTGGCCTGCCGCAGGTCCTGGGCCAGGATAACCTTGAAGTCAGCCATATTTTCACTTCCCTTCGTAGGATACCACTTCCATTTCCCGGCCGGATAAGAGCCGGGCGCCGGGGGTATGGCAGCGGGGGCAGAGGAGGAGCCATTCTTCCGGCCGGAATTCCTCACCACAACATGAGCACTGCGCCCAGGCCGGAGAGGTGGTAATATCCAGCTGCGCCCCTTCCAGCAACGTGCCCCGGCTGGCACAGGTAAAGGCCAGGCGCATGGCCTCCGGCATGACTGCCGTCAATTCCCCACACAGGAGCTTTACCCTTGTAACCTGCTGGCAACCCCGCCGGGCAGCATCCCGGGCTACCAGGCGCACTGCTTCCATGGCCAGGGCCAGTTCATGCACCATTACCACCGCCTAAAAGCTGGTAGACGGTTGCCACGGCCAGGGGCAGGGCGGCAGCTACCGGGGGACTTAAATTAGTTTGTCCCGGTGTCAGTGAACCGGCCTGGATGCCCACCAGGATTAACCGCGGCGGGAAGTTGGCCGGGTCCACCAGCCGTCCCAGGGCCAGGGCTTCACCAATACCTAAACTGTGTAAAGAGAGGCTCCGCCAGGAAAGCCGAGCCAGGTCCTTTTCCTGGCAGCAGATTACGGTACCAGGTTCCTGGCCAGCATGGACGGCGTCGACAATGACGGCCTGCTCGGCCCCACGCAAGTAGCCCAGCAGGGCCAGGCCGGGGAGACCGGCCGGGATGGTTTTGACACCCGGCGGCAGTCCCCGGCGTTCCAGTTCTTCAATTACTTTGAGGCCCACGCCGTCATCGCCGGCCAGGGGGTTCCCGCAGCCGATAACCACTTTGGCCATGGCTTATTCCCTCTCGATCTCCAGGCGCAAGGCATGGACTGAGCAGGAGATACAGGGGTCGTAATTACGAATGACCATTTCACACTTCAGGGTAGCTTCTTCGAGGGGCAGGTCCAGGACACCGGGCACAAAGGCCCGTAGGTCTTCTTCCATGCTGGCCACGTTGTGGGCCGTCGGGGTGACAATATCTGCCTCTTCAATCAGGCCCTGGTTATTGAGGCGGTAGCTGTGGTAGAGGACCCCCCGCGGTGCTTCGGTGATGGCAAAGCCCTGCCCGGCTTGAACGGTATAGGGAACTTCTTCCGGTCTAGGGTCAAGACGGTCGATTAGTGCCAAGCAGGCATCGATACTGTGCAGGAGTTCGATGGACCGGGCCAGGGCGCTGTAAAAGGGATTGCCAGTGGGAAAAACCCCGGTCTCTTTGGCTAACTTGCGGGCGGCGGGGGTGAGTTTTTCCAGGTTGAGGTTGACCCGGGCCAGGGGCCCCACCAGGAAACTGCCCCGGCCTTCAATGTAAGAGTGAAGGGCGTTGGAATGCTCCAGGTGGCGCTCCTTAATATGGCTGCGGTACTGCCAGGCTGGGATGTTGAGGCCTTTAGTGGAAACCAGCCGGCCGCTGTTGACGGCATAACTGTCAGTGTCGGTTAAAGCAACGTGTTCGCAATCCCGCTCCAGGACGGGTATGGACAGGGAAGCTACCAGGTCAATGGTGGCCAGGGCATCGGCCCGGGCAACTGCCAGGCGCTCACCGATAGCCTGCAGTTCCTGCCGGCTGGGAACGGAGGTAAAGCCGCCTACGACCGGCGTCACGGGATGCACCTCCCGGCCACCGACCAGCATGGTGAGATCGTTGCCCAGGCGCTTAAGCTCCAGAGCCCTTTGCACTGCCGGCAGGTGGTCTCTGGCTAGAGCAATGGCGCTCTCGTAGCCTAAAAAATCGGGCAAGGCTAGGAAATAGATGTGCAGGGTATGGCTCTGGATCCACTGGCTTAAGGCCAGCAGCAGGCGTAAATCCTTCGTTTGCTGGCTGACCTCGACACCCAGGGCGTCTTCCAGGGCCTGGATGGCCGTTAGCTGGTGGGAAGCGGGGCAAATGCCGCAGATGCGCGAGACGATGCCCGGCACTTCGTCGTAGCGCCGCCCTACCAGGAAGCCCTGGAAAAAGCGCGGCGGTTCGAAGATCCGCAACTGAAGTTCGCTGATATTGCCGTCCTTGACCTTAATCTTTAAAGCTCCTTCGCCCTCAACCCGGGCGATGTAGTCGACCTGGATGGCCTGTTCCGTCATACAGCCTCCGCCCCTTTGCTGAATTCCGGCGTCATGCCGGCGAACTTGCGGAAGTAACGCATAATGTCGCTGTGGTGCAAGCCGTGAGAAACCATGGTCTGGGCCAGGGAGACGGTGTTGGCGTCGTTAGCCGGGCCGCGGCAGCCGTCGCAGGGTTTACCCCGGGAAGGGCAGAGGGCGCCACAGCCGGCTGTGGTGACCGGCCCCAGGCAGATCGCCCCATCGGTTACGAAAAGGCAAACGTTTTCGTGCAGCTTGCACTCCACGCAGACACTGTGGGGCCTTAAATAGGGCCGCACACCCAGCAGGGTACTTTTAATAAAATCAAGTAATTCCTCGCGGCTAACTGGGCAGCCCTTGAGGTAAGCATCGACCGGTACGTAGTAGTCGATGCCGTAGGCAGTGGTGGAATGGATGGCCGCCAGGTTATCATAGACGCGGCTTTCTACCACCCGCTGGGGCTGCCAGTTTTTAATGGAAGGCAGGCCGCCGTAACAGGCGCAGGAACCCAGGGCCACCAGCAGGTGACACTCCTGGCGGGCTTTTTTTAGCCGCTCAATCTCTTCCCCACAGGTGATGGCGCCTTCCACCAGGCCAATGTCGTAAGGACCGGGCTCGTTTTCCCGGCGGGCCATGACGAAATAACTCAGTTCCACTGCCCCCAGGAGATCCAGCAGGATAGGTTCCAGGTTGAGGATCTCCAGCTGGCAGCCGGCGCAGGAACTCATTTTATAGACAGCAACACGGGGTTTGGTCACCTGCCCGCACCTCCTAAAACTTCTTCCGGTAAGGTTAAAAGCTCGGCATAGGCAAAAACGGGGCCGTCGCGGCAGACGAACTTCGGCCCGATCTGGCACTTGCCACACTTTTTGACGCCACAGTTCATGCGCCGCTCCAGGGAAACGTAGATTTGCTCTGGCCGGAAGCCGCGGGCCAGCAACCCTTTCACAACGTAGCTCATCATGATCTCCGGGCCACAGGTAAAAACGGTGGTTTCTTCCGGCCGGGATGACATGTACCGGAAAAGGTCGGTGACCACTCCTACCTGTCCCTCCCAGGTGTTGCCGCTTGGTACGGCGTCTACTGTCAGGCGTAAGGATATCCCTGCCTGGCGCCAGGTGTCATACTCGGCGGGATAAAGAAGTTCTGCCGGGGTGCGGGCACCGTAGAGGACTTCCACCTGGCCGAATTCCTGGCGGCGATTAATGACTTCCTGGATAACCGGCCGTAAAGGGGCTAGGCCGATACCGCCGGCAACAATTAGCAGGTTCTTGATGGGTAAAACATCCAGGGGCCAGCCCGTGCCATAGGGCCCGCGGATACCCACCATAGCGCCGGGTTGCATCTTACTCAAGGCATTAGTGACGTTACCCACATGGCGGACGGTATGCTGGAAGGTCTCCAGATCGGCCGGGTTGGAACTGATGGAAATGGGCGCCTCGCCGATGCCGAAGATGGTGAGCATGTTAAACTGACCCGGCCGGAAGCGAAATTCCTGGCGCCCCCCGTTGTCCAGGAAGCTGAAGGTGTAGGTGGTGGTATCTGCCGTTTCCTTTATAATCTCCTTGATGACGGCGCGTTCGGGCTTAAATGGATTTAACACCCCTATTCCCCCCTCAGCCGGCTGATGACATCGGTGATGTCGATTTTCTTGACACAGGTCTTGATGCAGCGGCCACAACCGACACAGCCCAGGGTACCAAACTGGGGCTCATAGTAGACCAGTTTATGGTAAATCCGCTGTTTCACCCGGGCATCCCGGTCTTTGCGGAAGTTATGGCCCAGGGCCACCTGGGCGTATTCCAGCAGCATGCAAGAATCCCATTCCCGCTGGCGCTTGCCGCTCTTGAGATTGAGGTCAATCTTATCTACCACGTTGTAACAGAAGCAGGTGGGGCAGACCATGGTGCAGGAACCGCAGGCCAGGCAATCGTGCATGAGTTCTTCCCAGATGGGGTGGCGGAAGTTTTCTTCCAGGAGTTCATGCAAGCCCTGGGTATTGAGTTTCTTATGAAACTTGCGCCGGGCATTTTCCAGTACCTTTTGTTTCTCCACCATGGCTACCCGGGGAGCAGGAGCCAGGTCTATGGTCTGGACTAATTCCCGACCCCGGGGGCTGCCGACCTCGATGAGATAACCGTGGCCCAGGTCGGTAAGCAAGAGGTCATAGCCTTCCTTTAGATCCGGCCCTGTGCCCAGGGACTGGCAGAAGCAGTTTTCCCCCGGTTCCGCGCAGTTGAGGGCCACCAGGAGGGTATTGCGGCGTTTGGCAATATAGTAAGGATCGGGATATTCGGCAGTATAGGCTTTATCCAGGATTAAGATGGCGTGGACATCACAGGGATGAATGCCGAAGATGACCTGGGGCCGCTGCTCCGGCGCGGTTTCGACGATTTGCTGGTCTTCGTGGAAGGAAAAAAGAACTTCAAAGGGGAGGTGCAGCACTTTCTTGGGCGGCAGCAGGGTGGTTTGATAATCAAGGGCCAGCTCGCTGGGGTCAGATACCGGCGCGAAAATAAATTCCTTTCCTTTGGCTACTGGGCCGATGACAGTGTAATACTCCTTTAACTCCTGGAGGAAGGGGTTTAATTTTGCCGCAGGTAAATGGTAGAGCTGGGGTATACCCCACTCTGCCTGGCGGGCATAGGCTACGGACATTAATCTCCACCTCCTGAAGACTATGTACTTGCAGGTGCCATCACAAAGATAACTTTTAAAAAATAGCGCCAACCTTATCATTACTTTCTCTTGTCACTTTATGGCCTTGATAGAAGTGTGAAAGTATCATCTAGAACTTACCTCACGATAACCTCCTTTCTCCAGGTTTAAAATACCCTCTACCCCTGCTCTCATTGCATGGTGGGATAAAAAGAGTGTTACCTGTTACTCCGTTAAAGATCTCACCCTCGCCTTGCTAGGAAGTTCACTTTTAACATAAACCTTCTTTCTTATCCCCAGGCAGACCCGGAAGGACTAATTATGATAGTCCTTTCGGACTATTCCTTTAAATTTGTCGTGAAGGGGTAGGCAAAGGTAATTCCGTATATGGAATGCCCTGGCTTCCAGACCTATTCCCTTAACTTTACCAGACCGTGCTGCAGGGCGTAATGGACAGCCTGCTGGCGGTTTTTGGTCTGCAGTTTTTCCAGGATGCTGCGCAGGTGGTTTTTAACGGTATTCTCGCTGATGAAGAGTCGACCGGCGATTTCCCGGTTACTTAAGCCCCGGGCAACCAGACCCAGAACCTCTTTTTCCCGCGGGCTTAAAAGGTCGCCTTTTTCCTGGGCTTTAAGCTGGGGCAGGATTTTTTTCGTCAGGGCAGAGGCCAGGGGTACCTCCCCGCGGGCTACCTCCTGGAGCAGGTAGTAGAGATGTTGGGGTTCGACGGTTTTTAACAGGTAACCTTCGGCACCGACCTCCATGGCCGCCCGGAAGGCTTCGTCGTCGTCAGCCACCGTCAGGATTACCACCTTGATTTCCGGCAGCAGAGCTTTAAGGCGGCGGGTTGCCTCCAGGCCATTCAGGCGGGGCATATAGATATCCATCAGGACAATATCCGGCCGTAGTTCCAGGGCCAGTTCGATGGCTTCATGGCCGTCAGCGGCCTCGCCTACTACTTCAAAGCCTTCCCAGCCGGCCATGAGCAGGCGTAGGCCCTTGCGGATGAGGGTATGATCGTCAACCAGGAGGAGGCGCTTTCTGACAGTCATGGCCGTCCCCTGCCGTTCAGAATATTGTTCGCGAGGACTGTAGATAGTTAACTTTCTAATAGCATTATATGCGCTAGTGATAATTTGTTCAATACATCGCATATAAAGAAAGAAAATTGCGAAAAACAAGGAGCTAATCCGCCCCTCCTACTGGCAACAAGCCTCCATCAGTCTTTTGCCATGATAGTAGGGCTCCCAGATAGATATCTAAAGACCAATCCAGTTCATCGCTCCAGCTAATACCGTAGCCGCCGGCATCACCCGAACCATGCTAAAAATAATGGGATCCCGCAAAATATCAAAGGGGGGCCTCGCGATCAGAGGTTTCATATTCACCCCCTACTCCAGACCAGGAAGTTGCTTGAAATCCTTGGTTTCCCACATTTTCTCCAGCTCCTTTTGATGAATTTCAGCCCATTTCACAATAAGCTTCCGGGCTCGCAACGGCATATCGCCTTCTATCATCTCCAATGTTTTGATGCTGAAAATAGCATTATACTCGTCATAGAGAGCGTGAAAATGAGGTGGTAGATGCCAAACCAGTTTCACGCGCCATCATTTCGGCCATGGCTTCCACGGCGATCCGGCCGTCGGGCAGCTCAGCCCAGGCTGCCACCTGGAAGAGAGACCCTTTTTCTCTGACGATGCGGCTGACGAATTTTATCCTTGCCCCAATAGGGATGGGTTTACGAAACCGTACTTCCAGGCGGGCGGTAACGGCCCACTGGCCCAGGCCTTTAAGCAGATGGTTACCAATCAACTCATCCAGGATGGTAATAACCAGGCCGCCATGCATGATACCGGCATAACTTTCATGGTAGCGTGTGGGCGTAAAATAAGTGGCCCACGTCCCGTCTGCCTGGGGAAAACAGTCCAGGTGCAGGCCAATGGGGTTATCGGGGCTGCAACCGAAACAGAAACTTTGACCCATGTTATGGATGCCTCCAGATATAGCGCTTATGGATAATTATAGCAGATGGATAAGATTTGTTAAGGGGATATTAATTGACGGAGCATGGTTATCATATCCCCCTTGCGATAAATAAGGTTTAAGATTATAATAGGTTAAAATATAAATTTATATAATTTCGCCCGAAGAAACCAAACCCTAGCAAGGGGGAGCGCTTATGAACGTCCTGGTGACTTATCCCGAACGCTGTGTGGGCTGCCGCATCTGTGAACAGTGGTGTTCCTGGAAGCATGAAGGCCTGGTCAATCCCACCAAAGCCCGGGTTCGGGTAAGTCGGGTGCACAGTAAATACCTTAATGTCCCGGTAACCTGCATGCAGTGCGCCAAAAGTCCTTGCATTGCCGCCTGCCGGGAGGGAGCCCTGAGTAAAGACCCGGTAACCGGGGCCGTTATTGTCGACGAAGAGAAATGCATCGGCTGCCGCCGTTGTGTCCGCGCCTGCCCCTATGGCGCTGTGGCCATCGACAAGGATAAAAGGGTAGTTCTCATTTGCGACCTCTGCGGCGGCGAACCCCAATGCGTAGCCCACTGCCGGGAGGGGGCCATAGATTACGTGCCCCTGGCCGTGGCTGACCGGGGCCAGCGGGCTGCTTATGTGGAAATGGTGGCCGCCGCCATGGCTGGCGAAGCAAACGACGGCCGCGGGGCCGCCGGGGAAGGGGGTCGTCGTTAATGGCTGTAAAGGGGGTGGCAGGAAAAATCTTGCGTGTTAACCTCACCAGCCGGGAAATTACCAAAGAGCCGACCCCCACAGACATCTTTGCCGGCTTTATCGGTGCCCGGGGTGTCGGGGCCTATCTGTTACTTAAAGAACTCAAGCCCCATACCGATCCCCTGGGGCCGGATAATAAGTTGATTTTCCTCACCGGGCCGGTGGAAGGCACCCTGGCCCCCGGCGCCAATAAAATTACCGTGACCTTCCGCTCGCCCCTGACCGGGACCTATTCCTTTTCCCTTTGCGGTGGGCACCTGGCACCGGAGGTGAAGTTTGCCGGCTATGACGGCATCATCATTGAAGGCCGGGCCGACCATCCCGTCTACCTCTGGATAGATGACGACAAGGTGACTCTGAGGGATGCCTCCCACCTTTGGGGCAAACTAACCCATGCCACCGAAGATGCCATCAGGGCTGAACTAAAGGACGAGGCCATCCGGGTGGCTTGCATCGGACCCGCCGGGGAAAAATTAAGCCGCTTTGCCTGCATCCAGAGCGATTATCACCGTGAGTTCGGCCGTGGCGGCCCTGGGGCCGTGATGGGGTCCAAAAACCTGAAAGCAATAGCCGTACGGGGTACCGGCGGCATTGAGGTGGCCGACCAGGCGGCCCTGGAAGCCCTGACAGAAAAGGTCTACAGCATCCTGGCTGGTAGTTTAAAGGTTAAAGCGAGGCGCCATTATGGTACGCCGGAGATGGTGGACGGCACCAACGGCGTCGGTTACTGGGGCACCTGCAACTTCAGCACCGGCTATTTTGAAGAGGCAGACAAGATTAACGCTGCCAGTATGAAGGAAAACATTTTCGTTGGCCACTCCTCCTGCTACGCATGTCCCATTGCTTGCGGCAAAGTGAGCTTTATCAAAAATGGCCCCTACGCTGGCACCATGATCGAAGGGCCGGAGTTTGAGTCGGCCGGGCTCCTGGGGGCAAACTGCGGCGTCTCTGATCTGGCAGCCCTGGTGAAGGCGGTAGAGATCTGCGATACTTACGGCCTGGACACCATGTCGGCAGGGGCGGTAGTATCCCTGGCTATGGAATGTTATGAGAAGGGGGTTATCACCTCCCGGGATACCGATGGGCTGGATCTGCGCTTCGGTAACGGCGAAGCCCTGGTAGCCCTGGTAGAGAAAATCGCCCGCCGGGAGGGCATCGGCGACCTCCTGGCCGAAGGTTCAAAGAGGGCGGCAGCAAAGCTGGGCGTCCCCGAGCTGGCCATGCAGGTCAAGGGCCAGGAATTCGCCACCTACGACCCCCGGGGCTGCAAGGGTATGGGCCTGGGTTATGCTATCTCCCCCAAGGGGGCCCACCATATGATCGCTCCCACCATGGGAGCCGAGACGGCCGGCGACGGCAGCAAGCGCTTTGAATACAAAGGCAAGGCCGCCCTGGTGCGGGAAACCCAGTTCCTGCTGGCCATCGTCGACTCCCTCTCCCTGTGTTCTTCCATGCGTTTTGCCCTGGGTCTAAAGGAACAGGTGGAACTGTACCGCGCCGTTACAGGTCTGGCCCTGGACGAAGCCGGGGCCATGCTTATCGGCGAAAAAATAACCAACTTGGAGCGCCTTTTTAACCTGCGGGAAGGTTTCGACCGCAAGGATGACTACCTGCCGCCACGGATGCTAAAGGAGAAGATGCCCACCGGGCCCAGCAGGGGCCACGTGGTAGAGCTTGAGCCCATGCTGGACGAATACTATGACCTCATGGGCTGGGACCGTCAGGGCCGGCCGACGGCAGAAAAATTAGTCGCCCTGGGCCTGGCCGACCTCTGGCGGGAGGTTAGTTGATTAAGTGCGTGGGCGGCATTTGTTAAGCCAATTCCTCCCCTTAATTATATAGCGGGGAAGGTTTCCCACCTTCCCCTAATTTTTAGGCTATGGCCAAAGAAGCTCTGGCCGGTTTCCTTTACGGCATGGAAGAAGACGGCGAGAGTATTCCTGTACCTTCAGATCCGGGAAAAATGGAAATACCGCCCGGTACCTTTGTTGCGTTAGTAGAAGCCTGGACAGATATGGTCAGGGACGAGATAGAAAAGAAGGCTATAAAAAAGAAGGCTATCAAAAAGACCCTGACAATCCCCAAATGGCTCAATGAAATAGCCGAAAGGGAGAAAGTTAATCTTTCCCATCTGCTCCAGACCAATTTAAAGCAGTATCTTGGCATCCCTGATTATAACCACCGTCAAATAAAGAAGCAGCCCTAAGGGGCTGCTTCTTTTGAAAGATGCCTACATTGCCAGGCATTACTGTAATGCCTCCTGCCAAAAATGCGGCAGTAGCATTTGCAGCTAGAAAACCGGTTTTGCTATTGCCAGGCTATTAAAATATGGTTATAATCTCTATAAGTATAAACTTATAATAATCGCAGGTGGCTTTCATGACCATCGATCGTAGCAAGCCCATCCCTTTGCATTACCAGATTACCAGTGATTTGCGCCGGGCCATTAAGGAAGGCGAATACCGGGTAGGGGACCTTTTTCCCACCGACAAGCAGCTTATGGAGAAGTACGGCGTCAGCAGCATCACCGTGCGCCGGGCCGTGGCGGCCCTGGTGGACGAAGGCCTGCTCGAGCGCAGGCCGGGCAAGGGGACCTTCGTCAAGCGGGAACCGGTGGAAGAAACCCTGGGGAAACTTACCGGCTTTTTTGAGGAAATGAAAGCCAGGGGTTACGAGCCGGGTGCAGCCATTATTTTTACCGGGCCGGTAAAGGATCCTGTAAAAGAAATGCAGAGAATACCCGGGTTAAGGGTCTTCGGCGATAAGCCCCTTTACCTCATCGAAAAAGTCCAGCAAATGAACGGGCAGCCCATTACCTACCTGCGCAGCTACTGGCCCTACGAATACGGCAGCCGCCTGGCTGAGGAAGACCTGGAGCGCCGCGGTTTATATGAGCTGGTGGAAGAAAAGCTGGGCCTGGTCCTGGAAAGGGCGGAACAGACCATTTCTGCCGGCAGGGCCGGGAAAAGGGAAGCTGAATACCTGCAGGTAAAGGTAGGGACACCCCTGCTGATTATGGAAAGAGTGGCCTACTCCGGCGACCGCCCAGTCGAACTTTCCATCAACGCCTATCGGCCTGACCGCTACAAATATCGTGTGGAACTGGACCGTAAGCGGCCGCACCCTGGTAGCAGCGTGATTATGGAGTAAGATTGCAACATTGGCAGTATCCTTGGCCGGGTTCGTTATTCCTGCTTAAGCCTGGCCAATATCCCTTGCAAACGCCTGTCAACGCGCAGGCTTTTTGTTTGCTGGCTTAAATAAACCATATCCAGATCTTCCTGGTGAGATAGTATGTTTTCCACATCCCACAGGTCCTTCTGGCCACCGGCTATAAGTTTGAGGATAATAAGATCTTCCGGGCTGATAATTTTTAGGTCGTGGTTTTCATATTGAATAATCTGTGCTCGCTCGATGGCTTTATAATGGTAGGTATATTTGGCGTCGATAAGCTGGACGGGAACAGTTAACTTTATGGTAACAATATCGCCGAGAGGATCTAAAAGGTCGGCCCTGGAGATCTCGAAAAATAGATTTTCTTCTTGTAAATTAGCTTGTAGCTGCTCACTATAATCTTTTAAGCGGGATACCAAAAAATCAACATCAGCGGTATATCTGGGTGCGCCATAGGCAGCAACAGCATAGCCTCCGATGAGGCAATAGGGCATATCTATTTTTTCCAGTATAGCGCTAACCTTAATTATCGGGTCGTCCATTTTTCCTGGCCCTCTTTACTCCTTGCCTTAGCTTTGCCGCATACCGCCCCAGTTCCGGTACCATCTTCATTTTTTGCTCTGGTGTTAGCTGTTTAAAGTACTTGATGAGGAGTTTTCTTTTTTTATCCATAACTAATAGTATCACTCCTGGAATGATTAACTAAATAATATCATTCTTTTTCCGAAGGGACAATAGAAGCGGGGTTGTTCTCCCGCCTTTTTTGATCTAAACTACGGTAGAAAACAATTTTTGCGGAGGCTGACCTATGGCTTATCTGCCGGAGAACCCCCTGGTAGTCCAGAGCGACCGGACCATTCTCCTGGAAGTGGACAACCCCCTCTATCCGGAAGCGCGGGACGCCCTGGCCCGCTTTGCCGAGCTGGTCAAGAGCCCTGAGCATATCCATACCTACCGCCTGACCTCCCTTTCTTTATGGAATGCCGCCGCCAGCGGGCTGGATGCCGCTACTATCATCCAGGTACTTGATAATTTTAGCAAGTACCCGTTGCCGGCCAACGTGGTCGCCGATATCAGGGAATATGTCGGCCGTTACGGGAAAGTAAAATTAATGAAGCAAGGTAACGAATTATATTTGGTGACGGCTGATCCGGTGGTGGCCACTGAGATAATCAACAATAAGCGCATCCAGCCTTACATCAAAGAGCGCCGTGACGCCTGCACCCTGGCCATTGAGCCCTGGCAGCGGGGGCCGGTCAAGCAGGCCTTGATTAAAATCGGCTATCCGGTAGAAGACCTGGCCGGCTATGTCTCTGGGGCACCTTTGCCCTTTAGCCTGCGCGGCAGGACATTGAGCGGGGAGGCTTTCAGCCTGCGTCCCTACCAGGCGGAGGCAGCGCAGGTCTTTTTTGCCGGGGGCAGCTCCCGGGGCGGCAGCGGCGTGATCGTTTTGCCCTGTGGCGCGGGGAAAACCATTGTCGGCCTGGCCGCCATGGCCCTCTGCCAGTGTTACACTTTAATCCTGGTGACCAGCGTCACAGCGGCCCGGCAGTGGCTGGCGGAGATCCGGGATAAGACGGACCTGCCGGCGGATCTGCTGGGCGAATATAGCGGGGAAAAAAAGGAGATCAAACCCGTCACAGTGGCTACCTATCAAATCATCACTCACCGCCGCCGGCGCAACGAGGACTACCCCAACTTCCAGCTCTTCAACCAGCAGGACTGGGGCCTGATTATCTATGACGAAGTCCACCTGTTACCAGCGCCCGTTTTCCGCATTACGGCAGAACTCCAGGCGCGCCGGCGCCTGGGCCTGACGGCCACTTTGATCCGGGAAGACGGCCACGAAGATGATGTCTTTTCTTTAATCGGTCCCAAGAAATACGATTTGCCCTGGAAGCAGCTCGAGGCCCAGGGCTGGATCGCTAAGGCCACCTGTTATGAAGTAAGGCTCAATTTGCCGCCGGAAGCCCAGCTGGATTATGCTGTGGCGGGCGAGCGCGATAAATACCGCATCGCCGCCACCAATGCCGCTAAAGAGCCCATCGTCGAGGCAATTATCCGGCGCCATGAAGGCGAGCAGGTCCTGGTTATCGGCCAGTATCTCGAGCAGCTGGAGCGCCTGGCCCGGCGGCTGGAAGCGCCCATTATCACCGGGAAGACCGGCAACCGGGAACGGGAAAGGCTTTACCAGGCCTTCCGCGAGGGGACACTGAAGTGCCTGGTAGTTTCCAAAGTGGCCAACTTTGCCATCGATCTGCCGGAGGCCAGCGTGGCCATCCAGGTATCGGGAACCTTTGGCTCCCGCCAGGAAGAGGCCCAGCGCCTGGGCCGGATTTTAAGGCCCAAGAAAAGAGGCCTGCCGGCCAGCTTTTATTCCCTGGTGACCCGCGAAACGGTGGACCAGGAGTTCGCCGTCCACCGCCAGTTATTTTTGACAGAGCAGGGTTACCGCTATGAGATTGTCGGGCCGGACCTGCAGCCGGAAAAGGTTTATTCTTTGTCAGCCCGGAGAGAAAAAACCGATCCCGGCAGGCAGGAAATCCGGCAGGAAAAGGCGCCGGTAATGCTTGCAGTTGAGCCGCAGCAGGAACAAATTGCGCAAGGTAAGGTCATTAATCTTGCGGCCTGGCGACAGAAAGCAGGACGTTAAACGGGGTGAGGAAATACACATGGATAGTTACCAGGACATATTAGGGGCAATGCCCCTGGATTTTTTGCAGCGGTTAAGCCAGAACCTCAACCTGAAGGTAAAAATGGAAAAACCATCAATCGCCCAGTATAAGGAAAAGTTGCGGGAAAAATTGTATACAGAGTTGCTTTCTTTTTATAGTTCCCCGGCGAATATAATAAAACTATGGCAAAAAGCAGGTCCGCCGGGCCAGCTGATGCTGGAAACAATCCTTTTCAATAATAATCTGGGTGGCCTTATCAACCGGGTCCATGAAAGGATTAATCAGGTACTGGGCAAGGGTACTGCCAGGGAGGTAGGTAATAAGCTTTTAAACCACGGTTTGCTATTTATCCGGGACGGCGGCTATGGACAGAAGTATTATTACCTTCCCGCGGAAATAAGGGCTTTCATTTACTATACAAAAGCGTTCTCCCTGCTGGAGCAGGAAGAGAGAACCGCCCCGGCGTCCATTGAAGACCAGGGCCAGTTCCTCTTAGTGGATTTCTATATCTTGCTGGCCGCAGTTTTGCGGGGGGACATAAAAATAGCCCAGGCGGGCCATATTTACAAGCGGGACCGCAAGAAAATCTTGCTTTTACAACATTACCCGGAAGCGGAAGAACGCTCTGAATTACTGGAACAGCTGGCGATAAAGATCGGTTTCATAGAAGAGGAAGATGGTAGGGCTGTTTTGAGTGCAGGGGCCTGGGACTGGCTGCAGATGTCCCGTTTTGAGCAATGGGCCTGCTTCGTCGACTGGCTGGTAGGCAGTGATGTAAAAGATAACTGGCAGGTATGGCCGGCCCATATTTTGACTTTGCTCCTGGCGGCGCCCCCGGACCGCTGGCTGTCCCTGCCGGCCCTGTACCAGCTCATACCCATGTATTACAGTAAAACTGATTGCGATTATATCTTCCAGAAAATCAAGGCATTGTTACAAAAATACCTCTGGATCGGTCTGATAGCCCGGAAAGGTGACCAGGAAACCGGGGCTATAAGAATGACTGAAGTCTTTCGCTGTTATTTCTCAGCTGTCGAAAATTGGGAAAAGGGTATAGAGACAGATGAGGAAGAACAAGAAGCGGTAGAATATTATAAGGCGCTGATGGCCCCTTATTTCCCGGAAGAAAGCTCCTTTGTCGTCCAGCCCAATTTTGAAATCATCGCCCCGCTGGAGATTGCCCCGGCCCTTCTCCTGCAGTTGAGCAGCTTTGCCGACCTGGCCAGCGCCGACCGGATGTTTATTTTCAACCTCAATGAAAAATCCTTCTATCGCGGCTTTCGTTCCGGCCAGCAGCCGGAAGCAATGATTCAAATAGTTAAAGAGCACAGTAAATATGAACTGCCGGCCAACGTCCTTGCTTCCCTGGAAGAATGGGCGGCCAGGATGGGCAAGGTTTCCCTGGTCAGGGGGGTGCTGGTGCGCTGCCAGCGGCCCGAGCAGGCGCTGCAGGTCAAAGCCCTCCTGGAAAAAAAGGAATGGCTGATCGAGGCCATAACACCCCGGGATTTTTTGATACCCGAGGATATCGCCCCGGACTTCCTGGATGTCCTGGAAAAGGAAGGTTATATGCCTTACCCGGATATTATTGTTTACGAAACGTTAGACGAGGATGGCTACGAGAATGACTATGAAGATGAATATGACCTGCAGGACCTGTTGAATAGAGCTGTAAAGGCTATTATAAAAGACAAGTGCTAAATCATACCATTATTTTTCCAGGCGGGCGATAGAAATTCCTTTTACTCCCAAAAACTAGCCCCGCTTAACCCGGGATGGTCAGCATCAGCTACCTGTTAGCAGTACTCTATCGTCGGCAAAGGCGCTGCCGCTGGCCTGTTCAAACATTTTCAAGAGATCGGCTACCGTGGTTCCGGCCCGCTGCGGGCCGGACAGGTCCAGGATAATACGCCCCTCGTGCATCATAATGGTGCGGTTGCCGGTGCGCAGGGCCTGCTCCAGATTGTGGGTCACCATCAGGGTGGTGAGCTGATGGCGGGCGATGATTTTTTCCGTTAGCTCCAGCACCGTCCTGGCCGTCCGCGGGTCCAGGGCCGCCGTATGTTCGTCCAGTAAGAGCAGCTTGGGTGTGGCAATGGTGGCCATGAGCACCGTCAGGGCCTGGCGCTGGCCGCCGGATAACAAACCCACGCGCGTGGTCAGGCGTTCTTCCAGGCCCAGCCCCAGGAGGGCCAGGTGTTCTTTGAACAATTGCCGTTCGGCCGGGGTAATGCCGCGGTGTAACCGGCGGGGGCGGCCCCGCCGCAGGGCCAGGGCCAGATTTTCTTCAATGGTCATGGAAGCAGCCGTACCCCTTAAGGGGTCCTGGAAAACCCGGCCAATCCAGGCCGCCCGGATATGCTCGGGCCAGCGGGTAATATCCTGGCCATCTAAAAGCACTTTCCCGGCCTCGATTTCGTAAACCCCGGCAATTACGTTTAAAAGGGTCGACTTCCCGGCACCGTTGCTGCCGATAATGGTAATTACCTCGCCCTGCTTGATATGGAAGGTAATTTCCCTTAAGGCTGCTTTTTCATTAACGCTGCCGGGATTAAAGGTCTTGGTTACGTTGACCAGCTGCAGCACCCTGCTCACTCCTCAAACGTAAGGCTCGCAATCCCAGACGCCGGCGTACCAGGGGAAAGGCCATGGCGATTACTACAATTAACGAGGTCAGCAACTTGAGGTCCGTAGGCGGCAGGCCCAGCTGCAGTACAAGGCTGATAACGGCCCGGTAAATTATCGAACCGGTGATGGCTGCCAGCAAGGCCCGGACCAGGGTTTGACTTCCCACCAGGGCTTCGCCGATAATAACCGAGGCCAGGCCGGCAATAATCATGCCGATACCCATGCCGATATCGGCAAAGCCCTGGTACTGGGCTACTAGCCCCCCCGAAAGGGCTACCAGGGCATTGGCGATGGCCAGGCCCACCAGTTTCATGGTACTGGTATTTACCCCCAGACTGCGGATCATCTGCTCGTTATCCCCGGTAGCTCTGATGCTCATACCCAGTTCTGTTTCCAGGAAAAGGTAAAGCAGGATAAGGACCAGGGCCGCCACCAGCAATCCCAGCAGGGCTGGGCCGAAGGGGCCCAGGGCCGGCAACCCTTTGGCCCAGGTAAAAATGGTCTTGACACGGAGAAGGGACAGGTTGGCCTGTCCCATAATGCGCAGGTTGATGGAATAGAGGGCAATCATGGTAAGGATGCCTGAAAGCAGTGGTGCTACCCTTAACTGCGTGTGCAGCAGGCCGGTAATAAGACCGGCCAGGGCGCCGCAGAGAACAGCCAGGAGCAGGGACAGCCAGGGGTTATAACCCGCGACGATAAACTTTGCCGCCACTGCTGCTCCCAGGGTAAAGGCGCCGTCGATGGTTAAATCGGGGTAATCAAGGATCCTGAAGGTCATATAAACCCCCAGGACCATGGCCCCCCACAGTAATCCCTGCTCCAGGGCTCCCAACCAGATGCTCAAGGACATGAAGTTTCACCTACTTGAAATGGAAGTGGGAAGTTGGAGGTCGGAGGTGGGAGACTTGTAGGAACTGGCTGAAGCCAGTTCCTGATCTAAAGGCCGCGGTTATTAGAATGCGAGCCTACTTCTCACTTCCTGGTAATTTTGCCAATGCGTAGAAGGGGGTATTGGCCCCTATAAGGGCTTTTTTATTAGTACCATGTAAGTGTCTACTCAATAATTTTACTAGCTTTCTTTTTAAGATCCTCGGGAATAGTTACCCCGAAGGCTTTCGCTGCTTTGGCGTTTAAGACGATGTTCAGGTCCTTCTGCTTCTCGATAGGCATATCCTGGGGTTTTTCTCCCTTCAGCACCCGCAGGGCCATCTGGCCGGTCTGCTGACCTAGCTTGTAATAATCAATGCCGATGGTCCCCAGGGCCCCGGACTCGACGGTGTTGCTTTCCCCGGCAATTACCGGTATTTTATGTTGCTCGGCTACCTGGAGTACCCCCGAGATAGAAGACACTACTGTGTTATCGGTGGGAACATAAATGGCCTCCACCCGTCCCACCAGGGACTGGGTGGCCTGGACCACCTCGTTGCTGGCCGTTACCGGGGCCTCCACCACGGTTAAACCCAGGTTAGAGGCTTCCTGTTTAACTATCTTAACCTGCACCTGGGAATTGACTTCACTAGAGTTATAGATGACACCCACTTTTTTAGCCGCCGGGACCAGTTGCTTTAACAGATCCAGCTGTTCTTTTATGGGATTCATATCGGTTGTACCGGTCACGTTGGTACCGGGTTTTTCCATGCTTTTAACCAATTTGGCCGCGACAGGATCGGTGACGGCAGTAATCAGAATAGGAATATCCTGGGTTTCATTGGCCATAGCCATGGCTGAAGGGGTAGCGATGGCCAGGATGAGGTCTTTTTTATCCTGGGCGAATTTACGGGCGATGTTTTGCAGGGTGGACTGGTCACCCTGGGCATTTTGAAAGTCTACCTGGAGATTCTTGCCTTCCTCATAACCATTGGCCGCCAGGGTGGCCAGAAAGCCCTTGCGGGCCGCATCCAGGGCCGGGTGTTCAACAATCTGGATGATACCCAGCTTG
Organism: Neomoorella stamsii; assembly: GCF_002995805.1. GTDB lineage: Bacteria > Bacillota > DSM-521 > Neomoorellales > Neomoorellaceae > Neomoorella > Neomoorella stamsii. Next base: position 36,666 of record NZ_PVXL01000007.1, on the reverse strand, counting down.
ACTGCTTTGGCGTCGCTTTTGGTCTCGCTGGACTGGGGCTGAGATTGAGCCCCGCTACTGGACGGCTGTTTGCCCCCTCCTGATCCACACCCGGCCAATAATAAAGCTAGCATCAGCACCACCAGCAGTGACAACAACCAGGACCCTTTTTTCACTTCCTCCTTGCCTCCTTTACGTTTTCCCGGCTGACAAGGCAGTTTTTCCGCGCCAGAGTCATAAATAAAAATACTCCCGGCGGGAGCATCATTGCCCTTCCTGCCATCCTACCGTTTTTGGTTACGGCGGGCCAACCGGCGTATATTACGATTTAATCTTAATTTAATGTGGCGGAGCATGTCAATAGCTGCTGGCGACGATATTTTTTGTCCTGGCAGGAATTTTACTACCCGCGTCGAATTATTCATCATCTGAAATAAAGTTCTATATCTGAAACAAAGGAGAATAATGGCTCAAGCAATGGTAACAACTAGCACAAACGCTAAGAAGGTTAACGACCCTACGCCTGTGAAAACGTTAGAAGTGCTGGAAGTTTTGGCCTCGGTCAACGGCGGTATGGGGGTTACCGAAATCAGCCGGGCGTTAAACCTTAGCAAGAGTACCGTCCACCGTATCCTCACGGCCCTGGTGGAGAGGCAATACGTACTGAAAGACGAAACAAGCCGGCGTTACCGGCTGGGATTTAAGTTGCTTTTATTATCCAGCCAGGTGCTTGATTCCCTGGAACTACGGCAAATAGCCCGTCCTGAACTAGTTGAACTGGCTAATAAAAGCCGCGAAACAGTCCATCTGGTCTGGCTGGAAGGGGACGAGGGCGTCTACGTCGAGAAAATAGATACTCCTGAAACCATCGGCCTGCTATCGCGGGTGGGTAAACGGGTGCCTTTATATTCCACCGCGGTGGGCAAGACCATGCTAGCGTTTATGGAAGATAAGCGTTTGGCATCCTATTTGGCAAGGGTTAAGCTAACCCCGGTTACACCTAACACCATTACCGATCCGATAATGTTAAAGGAACACCTGGTCCGTGTACGGCAGCAAGGTTTTGCCCTGGATTGTGAAGAAAACCGCCTGGGGGTTATCTGTGTGGCGGCACCCATTTTTCACTCCAACGGGCAGGTAATAGCGGCCATCAGCATTTCAGGACCTGAATTCCGCTTTCCCGTGGCCAGGGCGCAAGAACTGGGACCGGTAGTCCGGGAAGCAGCCCTGCGCATTTCCAAAAAACTGGGCTTTATTCAAGGATTTTAGGCGGTTTGCTGTATGGATATAGGTGCAATTAGACAGCCTTCAGGCATCGAAATTGGTTTGCTGTTGCTGGCCTGTTACCTGGTGATTCTGGTTTTCATTTTCAATCAAATGAACCTGATACCGGCCTTTTTAATCAATATTATCCTCAGCGGCCTGTATGGCCTGCGTCTGGGGTTAACATGGCCACAGGTCGAAAAGCGCCTCGCCGACCGGGCGGGGGAAACCTTTATTTCCTTTTTCATACTATTGCTAATTGGGTTATCAATTGCTGCCTGGATAGCTGCCGGAGTGTTGCCGGCTCTGTTATATTATGGCGTAGCCTTTGTTTTACCCCGGTTTTACCTGGGAGAAGCTTTTATTATTTCCTTTATTACTGCGGTTGCCCTGGGTTCTACCGTAGGCGCTCTGGGGACGGTAGGAATCATCCTTTTAAGTATCGGCGTGACATTTAATATTCCCCAGCCCCTCGCCGGCGGTGCCATTATTTCCGGGGCCATAGCCGGCAATATCCTATCGCCGTTATCAGAGATGGTAGTCCTGGCCATGGCAGTGACTCGTGGCAATTTGCGTGATCACCTTTTCCATAGCGGGCGGATAATAATTATTGCTGTGGCGATCGCCTTTTTCCTGTATAGCTTAATAAATATATTTTGGTTCCAGACCGGCTTTGAAACCGCCATCGGACAGATTCAAAATGAGATTATGGTTAGGTATACGATCAGCCCCCTGCTGGTACTACCACCGATCATGATCCTAGTCTTAAGTATCACTAGGATCCCGTTACCCCTGACGCTGTTTTTAAATATGCTCATCAGTGTCTTACTGGGCTTTTTGCTCCAGCCAGGTTTTGCCCTGCAGCAAGTCCTGGTTGTTATTTCCGGTAGTTCCGTATTAACCGGGGTGGAATTCCTCGATTCCTTATTAACGAGGGGTAGCATTGATAATTATACCAGCGTGGCCGTCATGATGCTCCTGGCCAGTGCCTGGGGAATGTTGCTCCAGGAGCTGGGAGTGGTGGAAAAGGCTTTAGGTTGGTTGCTCAAGAGAAATAATTCCCCGAGGGATTTAATGCTAACGGCCCTGGCAACGGCTTTTCTAATTGGAGTGATTACTTGCGCTGTCGTGCCGGGAATTGTCATTGCCGGGACTTGTTTCCGGGAAAAGTTTATCCAGGCCCGGCTAAATACCGCCAATCTTTCCCGCGTAATCCTGGAGGGTACCCTAGCCTGTGCCCCCTTCTTTCCCTGGACCAATTTAACCTTTATGATTCAGGCTGCCCTGGGAATTAATCCGCTTAGCAGCGCCCCTTACTACTTTACCGGCTGGCTGGTACCGCTGGTTTCTATTCTGGCGATAAGTTTTTGTAAAGATCAAAAATCCTGGCGAGGGTAGTCACTGTTATGGCAAAATAAGTAATATCATTTTTTATTAACACCAGGCAGGAGTTAGCCTGCCAATGTCGAATAATGCTATATAAGAAACAATGTTCCATATATGGTACAAACTAAGGAAAGAGGCTTGCTTTAAATGACCAGGATCACCTTTAGTAATCCTTTCTTTAGCCATTTAGATATTGAGGCCAATATTGTCGCTGATGAGTATCATCCAGTTAATACCGAAAATTTATCTCTAGCTATGGAAGAAGAAATTATTAAAGCCGGCCTCGATAATCCCATCGGGACACCGGCTCTGGTAGAAATGCTCTCACCTGACCAGAAGGTGTTGATTATTGTTGATGATAATACCAGGACTACACCGGTAAATCGCATTTTACCTTATCTATTAGCAGAGCTAAAGGCGGCTGGGATCAGTGATGCCAATATAAAATTTCTGGTAGGACTAGGTACCCACCGGCACATGGAGGCGGAGGAGTTAAAGCTAAAGCTTGGCATTGAAATATATCAATACTACTCAGTTTATAATCATGATTGGCAAAAGCAGGATGCTTTAATCAATATAGGCAAAACCGCTTCGGGTATTGATATTTGGATCAACAGGCATTTAACGGAAGCTGATTTTATTATCGGCATAGGTCATATCGTCCCCCACCGGGTTGCTGGGTACAGCGGTGGCGGCAAAATTATTCAACCGGGAGTTTGCGGGCCAATTACCACCGGGCAGACCCACTGGCTCAGTGCCTATTATTCAGCGGCGGAAATTTTAGGCCACCCTGATAACCCTATCCGCCGGGAGATAGAAGAAGTAGCCATCCGGGCCGGTTTAAAGTTTATCATTAACGTCGTCCAGGATAAGACTGGCCGTTTAGTGGGGGTATTTGCCGGTGATCCAATTAAAGCCCACCGGCAAGGTTGCGCATTGGCCCAAAAGATCTATGGCGTTAGTATCAAAGCAAAGGCTGATATCGTCATCACCGAAGCTTTCCCAGCGGAATTAGAACTCTGGCAAGCCACCAAGGCCCTGCAAGCTGCTGATATAGTTGTAAACTCGGGCGGGGTGATTATTTTACTGGCTGAATGCCCCGAAGGTATATCTAAAAGCCATGGTCAGTTAATCTTAAAATATGGTTTTCGTCCCCTGCCGGAGGTTGAGAATTTAATCGCCAGGCAAGAAATAACGAATCTAAATGTTGCCTCCTACTTAGCCCGAGTTGGGAACATTGTTAACAGAGTTAAAGTTATTCTTGTAAGCAGAGGTATTGCGCCGGCAGAGGCTAGAGTCCTTGGGTTTGAGGCCGCCGCTACTCCGCAAGAGGCCTGGACTATGGCTTTAGGGTTAGCTGGGCAAAAAGCCAGATTAGCGGTTTTACATCATGGCAGTGAAATCTTACCCGTTTTATAAAATTTAAATCAAGCTATTACATTTACGATAAGGTGGTGATTAATAACAAATAATTATTTTTAATAAAAAAGAAGGGAGGTCACAAGGAAACTTTGATGCTGCCAAAATTTAGAGCTATAAAATAAAACTCAAGGAGGTACGGAAATGTTACGCTTACCTAAAAAATTAATCCTGCTTTTTAGTCTCCTGGTAATAACAACCTTGATGATTACCGCATGCGGGCAAAAACAGCAACCCAATCAAGCTAATCAAGTTAAAGAAGATGCCAATAAAGCTGCTACCGTAAAATATCCCGAGAAGGAAATTACTTTAATTTGTCCCTGGCCGCCTGGAGGTTCAAGCGACCTGTTAAGCCGGGCCATCGCCCAGGCAGCAAGTAAAAATTTACCTAAACCAATTGTGGTTATTAATCGAGATGGTGCCAACGGGATGGTAGCTACTACGGAGTTAGCCAAAACCAAGCCGGATGGTTACACCATTGCCCAGGGAGCAAGCGGGTTATTCGTAACGCAACCCTTCATCCAAAACAATTTAGGCTATAAACAAGACGATTTTGATTTCTTAATTGGCCTTACTAATGAACCCATTCTCCTTACAGTAAACGCCAACTCGCCTTACAAAACCTTAGAAGATTTAATTAAGGCAGCAAAAGAAAAAAATTTAGTTATACGTTACAGCAACTCGGGTATGGGCGGTATTCCACAACTTTCAGCAGCTTATTTATTCCAATTAGCTGGTGTTAAGTCTCAACCAGTACCATTTAAAGGTGGTGCACCAGCATTGGCGGCCATCTTAGGTGGACATGTAGAAGCTGCTGTTTCCCATCCGGGTGAAGCTTTACCCCATATCAAAGCAGGTAAATTGCGGCCACTGGCGATTTCCTCGACGCAAAGATTTCCTGATTTACCTGATGTGCCAACAATGAAGGAAAAAGGCTTTGAGATTGATATGGGGGTAAAAAAGTTCATTTTTGTTCCTAAAGGTGTTCCCGAAGAAGCCAAAAAGGTATTGACTGGGGCTTTACAAAAAGCAGCAGCTGATCCGGAATTTAAAAAAGCCATGGCCGATATCAATTTAATGTTGGAACCCATGACGGGCAAAGAAGTTGTTGATTATTTCAATAAGCAGGCTCCGATTATGAAGAAGCTAATTGAGTCAATGCCCAAGACTGAAGCAAAATAAGGCTTTGGGAAGGCGGAGAATATTTCCGCCTTCCCTTCTTGCCAAAAAATATAAGCAAGGGGTAAGAGGTTATGTTTAATGTCTTAATTACCGCCCGTGTATTTGGACGCTATTCCCAAGAGCCTTTCCGGATATTAGAAAACGGCAACTGCCGTATCGCACCAAATCCCTGGCCTGGGCAGAAGCTTAAAGAAGCGGAAATATTATCTTTAGTAGCTGACGTAGACGGAATTATTTGCGGTGAAGATGAAATAACGGCCAGGGTTATTGCCGCCGCCCAACAGCTAAAGGTAATTTCCAAGTTCGGCGTTGGGGTGGATAAAATTGATGTGGCAGCGGCAACGGAACGTAAAATTGCCGTATGTAATGCCCCCGGAGCCAATAGTAATAGCGTCGCCGACATGGCCTTTTGTTTGCTGCTGGCAGTGGCTAGAAAATTAACTTTAGCTGATAAACAGGTTCGCACTGGTGTCTGGCAAACGGTTGTGGGGATTGAATTATGGAATAAAACCATAGGCATCATTGGCTTAGGAAAAATCGGTAAAGCAGTGGCCCTGCGGGCCAAAGGTTTTCAGATGCGGATTCTAGCCTTTGATTCTTACCCCGATAGGGATTTCATTACGAGAGAAAGGATCGAGTTGGTTTCGCTGGAGGAACTTTTAAGCCAGGCGGATTTTATCTCCCTCCACCTGCCAGCTACTCCGGAAACTCGGGGATTAATTGGGGCTAAGGAATTAGCCCTTACCAAATCGGGAGCTATCCTGGTGAATACTTCGCGGGGGGACATTGTCGATGAAGCCGCCCTGTATACGGCCCTTAAAGAAGGAAGGTTAGGCGGCGCCGGTCTGGATGTTTTTAACATAGAACCTCCTGATACTTCTTCACCCTTATTTGAACTTCCCAATGTAGTAGTGTCTCCCCACAGTGGTGCCCATACGGTGGAGGCGATTAATAAGATGGGGACCATAGCAGCTCAGAATGTAGTTAATGTTTTAAACGGCATCCCCCCTATCGCCATTCTCAATCCCAAAGTTCTAAGGAAGGGGGATTAAGGTATGGCCAGGATTTCCCGGAATGTTATGGGGGCACTGGGTATAGGAATAATTACCTTGATATATCTGTATGAGGCTTTTCAATTACCCTTTGGTTCAGCAGGGGCACCCGATATGGGTTTTGTCCCGGTGTTAATGGGGATAGCTTTATTAGTCTTGTGTATTATGCTTATTGGTAAAGAATTATTATTACCGGCTAAAAGTGTTGGCCAGGAAGTTGACTTATGGGATGAAGAAGGAGAAGGGGAGAGTACAGGGTTTAAAAAACCCTTGATAATTATTGTTGCCTTACTTATTTACCCCATTATTCTGGTTAATCTGGGATTTATCTTATCAACCATTATCCTTTTATTTATTGCCTTAAGGGTAATGGAATACCGGAGCTGGCTAATCTCCCTCCTGGTAGCCTTAGTAACAACAGTGTTGGCTAATATAATTTTTTCCAGTTGGTTGAGTATTTATTTCCCCAAGGGTATCCTGGGCTAGGAGGAAGAACAATGGCAGGATTGTTACAAGGTTTTGCGGTGGCGCTGACACCCATGAATCTTCTCTTCGCCTTCATAGGAGTATTTTTGGGTACTTTAGTCGGTGTGTTACCGGGAATTGGACCGATAGGCTCCATGGCCTTGCTATTAGGGGCTACCTATGGCCTGCCGCCAGCAACGGCGCTCATTATGTTTGCCGGTATTTATTACGGTTCTATGTATGGGGGCTCCACAACTTCTATACTGGTCAACATCCCCGGTGAGGCCAGCTCCGTTGTTACAGCTATCGAAGGCAATAAAATGGCCCGCAAAGGCCGGGGTGGAGCTGCCCTCTCCCTGGCAGCCATCGGTTCCTTTATAGCTGGGACTATCGGGCTAGTAATTTTAACCTTATTGGCTCCTAAACTGGCCGAAGCAGCCCTCAAGTTTGGGCCGCCGGAGTATTTTGCCATTGCTGTCTTCGGTTTACTGGTGTTATCCCAACTCAGCGGCCAGGGTCTCCTGAAATCTTTTATTATGGTGGGTGTAGGCTTGCTTTTGGGGACGGTAGGGCTAGATATGATTACCGGCCAGCCGCGCTTTACCTTTGGTTCAGTAGAACTCCAGCAAGGAATAGATTTTGTCCCTATCGCCATGGGTTTATTTGGGATTGCCGAGGTACTGCAGGTTGCTGAAGAAAAGCTGGCTGAGAAAAAAGATATTATCCGGGTTAGGTTCAGGGAACTCTTACCCAACCGGACTGAAGCCAGGCGTTCGGTCGGTCCAATTATCAGGGGCTCGTTTTTAGGCTTTCTAATAGGTTTGATTCCCGGTCCGGCAGCAGTTATCTCTACTTTTCTCTCTTATACTTTAGAGCGCAAGATAAGTAAGTACCAAAAGGAATTTGGCCACGGTGCCCCGGAGGGCGTGGCCGGGCCGGAAGCAGCCAACAACTCAGCGGCTGTAGGAGCTTTTGTCCCCCTTTTATCGTTGGGCATACCCTTTGCGCCGCCGACAGCCTTACTGTTGTCAGCCATGATGATCCATGGCGTTACACCAGGCCCTCTTTTAATCCAGGAACATCCGGAAGTTTTCTGGGGGGTCATTGCCAGTATGTATATTGGCAATATCATGCTTCTGGCCTTAAATTTGCCCCTGGTAGGCTTGTTTGTCAATGTTTTGCGTACACCCAAGAACCTGTTAATGCCCATAATTTTGCTGTTATGTATAGTGGGCGCCTTTGCTATTAATAATTCAGTTACTGATCTTTGGATTATGCTGATAGCGGGTATTGCCGGTTATATCTTACGCAAATTACGTTTTTCCGTGGCTCCCCTGGTCCTGGCTCTGGTGATTGGCCCTATGATGGAAAATTCCTTACGCCAGTCTCTGATGCTTTCCCAAGGTGACTTTAGGATCTTTATTACCCAGCCTTTATCAAGAGCCCTTTTCATTCTGGCCGGAGCTGTTTTAATAATACCATTGCTGGTCAGGCTGGTTAAGAGAGGTGTTAAGAATACTAATGTAGCTGCTCCCCAGCAGAGATAGAGCATTATCTTTAATTTTTTAGGTTTCTAGGGGCAGGTTTATTTACTAATATCGGGAACAAGGTTCCATATATAAAATTTAGGGGGTTTTAAATTTGAACTACAGAAAGTTGGAAGGCATTATTGCAGCAACAGTTACGCCAGTTACAGAAGAAGGACAACTAAATTTAGAAGTGGTGGCCAGACTTACCCATTTCCTAATTGAAAAGGGGGTGCACGGCCTCTTTCCCTGTGGTTCCACCGGCGAAGGCGTCCTCCTAACAACGGTGGAGCGCAAGCAAGTTGCCGAAATTACCGTCAAAGAAGCAGCAGGGCGGGTACCGGTGGTTATCCATACCGGGTCCATTAATTTAACTGAAGCCATCGAGCTTACGACCCACGCTCGTGATATTGGAGCCGACGGGGCAGCGCTCATTCCGCCCTACTATTACAGTATCGATGAAATTACGATGCTGAATTACTACCGTGCCGTTGCCAGACAGGTACCCGATTTCCCTTTATATATTTACAATATCCCCGGCAATGTTAAGAATGCCGTTTCCCCAAAGGTTGTTGCCCAATTGCAATCTGAGTTTCCCAATATTGTTGGTATCAAAGACAGCAGCATGGACTTCATGAACTTCATTAACTTCCGGCAGGCTGTAACGGAGGATTTTTGCATCCTAATGGGTAATGATGCGCAAATCTATGCTAGCCTTTTAATGGGTTGTAGCGGGGCGGTTGCAGCAACGGCGACGGTCTTTCCCGAACCGGTGGTAGAGATTTACGAAAGCCTTAAGGCCGGCGACCGGGAAAGGGCTTTACGGGCCCAGGACTTGGTCATCAAACTGCGGGCCATCTTCAGGAGCTATACCCACGTTGCTCCTTATAAAAAAGCCCTGGAGTTCCGGGGAATAGATGCCGGTGTGCCCCATAGTCCCCTCCGGCCCCTGACATCGGAAGAGAGCAGAAAGCTGAGAGAACAGCTGGAAGACTTGGGATTACCCTTTTAACGCGGCTAGTATAGCAGCCGTGATATTGCAGACAGTCATTAACGGCAAGCTGTGGAGTAATTCATGCGGCTCATTACGATCCCACCTCTAACTTCTCACCTCGCACATCCCATTTACGGAGGAACCATATATGCTTACTAAAGATCATCGCTACCGCAGCTATGAAGTAGTTGAGGGTATGGACCGCGGTGGGCCGCGGGCCCATTTAAAGAACATAGGTATTTTGCCCGGGGAAATGCACAAGCCTTTCATCGGTATCGTCAATACCTATAATGAAATGCACCCCGGCCATTTCCACTTAAACGAGTTAGTTAAACATATCCGCGACGGGGTCTATGCTGCTGGGGGTATTCCCTTTGAGTTTGGTACCATTGCCATTTGCGACGGCTTTTCCCAGGCAAACCAGGGCATGTGTTATGTACTGCCCAGCCGGGAAGTAATTGTGGATTCCATTGAAGTAATGGTTGAGGCCCAGCGCTACGACGGGCTGGTCCTGGTGGGGGGGTGCGATAAGATTGTCCCGGCCCTGCTCATGGCTGCAGCCCGGCTGGACCTGCCGGCCATTGTGGTTACCGGTGGTCCCATGCTACCGGGACGGTACCGTGACCGGGAATATGCTACCTATGAATTAAAAGAAGCCGCCGGTATGGTACAGCGTGGATTGTTGAGCGAAAAGGAATTTGAAGAGATGGAAAACTGCCTCTCGCCCACGGCTGGTTCTTGCGCCATGATGGGTACGGCCAATAGTATGTCCATTGTGGCCGAGGCCCTGGGGATGACCCTGCCAGGTTGTGCTACTGCCCACGCTGTCGAAGGGAAGAAGCGGCGCCTGGCTAAAGCCAGCGGCTACCGCATCGTCGAACTGGTAAATAGCGGCTTTAAGCCCAGTTCGATTTTAACACGGGAAACTTTCTTTAATGCCATCAGGGTGGCCATGGCCGTAGGCGGCTCTACCAACTGCCTGTTGCATATCCCGGCCATTGCCCATGAACTGGGGATTAAGATTAGCCCTGATGATTTTGAAAGCATCAGCAGTTCCACCCCTTACCTGGCCAAAATCAAACCTAGCGGCCAGCATACCTTAAAGGACCTGGAAGACGCCGGCGGCGTGCCGGTGGTAATGAAGGAGCTGGGAGATCTTTTAGATAATTCCCGGCCGACGGTAAGCGGCATGACAATCGGCGAGATAGCTGCCGCTGCGGAGAATAAAGACCCGGAAGTAATCCGTCCGGTAGCAAGGGCCTATAGTTCCCAGGGTAGCCTGGCCATCCTTAAGGGTAATCTGGCTCCCCACGGGGCCGTGGTCAAACAAACGGCAGTCAAGCCGTTAATGTTGCGTCACCAGGGGCCAGCCAGGGTCTTTAACAGCGAGGAAGAAGCGGTGGCGGCCATTGCAAGCGGGAAAATTAATCATGGTGACGTAATTGTCATACGCTACGAAGGTCCGAAAGGCGGTCCCGGTATGCGGGAAATGCTGACGGCAACTTCTTACCTGGTGGGCATGGGTTTGGAGGATGTTGCTCTGGTAACCGACGGGCGCTTTTCCGGCGCTACCAGGGGGCCGGTGGTAGGTCATATATCCCCGGAAGCAGCCAGCAGTGGCCCGATTGGCCTGGTGCAAGAAGGAGATCAAATATTAATTGATATTCCTGAGCGCAGAATAGAGTTATTGGTACCTGAAACAGAAATAAATCGGCGCCGTGCTAGCTGGCAACCGCCTGAATTAAAAATAAATAAGGGCTATCTCAAGCGTTACGTTCACCTCGTTACCTCGGCGGATGAGGGAGCCATATTGAAGGAATAGTTATACCCGGGCAGCGTTGAAAAGAAGGCATATTGCAACAAAACTTAAGCCCCGGTGGCCTGAAACCTGCCGGGGCTTTGGCTTTCCTTGGAGCAATTATCTAACATAGATAGAGCGCCATTTTATGTTGAATAACAGTATACCGGCGGGCTAAAAATGTATCAACCTTCACGCCGCTTTACCCAGCAAAAGGCTTAACACCAGCATCAATAAAACATAGGTCGAAATAATAGCGTAGCTATAGTCACGGCGCAGCAGGAAAGCAACTATGGAGGCGGCTACCCAGAAGATGGGTGTGGCGAGAAGGATAAGCAGGCCGAATTCAATTATAGCGAAAGGCTTGAGCTGGATCAGGCCGGCCAGGACCTGCGTAATGGTGGTGGGAAAGGTGCCGGCCGGGTAACCGCTCTGGCCGGTGATGAGGAGTAATACCAGGCCGCTGGCCGTAATAACAGAGCTGATGATAACGCCGATCCGCAGGGCCAGGCTGATTAAGTCTTCCACCATAAAGGCAGGCTTTGCTTCTGTTTGTTTTTGCTCACCGGCTGAAGCCATAGGATCACCCCCGTATTCCTTTGATTAGCATTTGCAGGGCGACGTACACCAGGACGGGGAGAAACACTTTGCGTATGGTAGCGTTGCGCAGGCGAACCATCAGGCGTGTCCCCAGGATAGCGCCCAGGACTACACCCAGGGCCACCGGGGCTGTAATAGCAGGGTTGATATACCCCCGGGCGAAATAGATGCCGGCGCTGGCGGCTGCCGTAATGCCGATCATGAAGTTGCTCGTTGCTGTTGACACCTTCATGGGCAGCTTCATGAACATATCCATGGCCATTACCTTGAACACGCCGTTGCCGATGCCCAGGAGGCCGGAAAGGATGCCGGCAGCAAACATGGTGCCAAAGCCGGCATAGACCCCGGCCGAGATATAGTTAACCTGCTGGTGCAATACCTGATCGTAGTAGCTACCGGCAAGTTGTAGCTTGATAGCCAGGGGATGGGGGGGCAGATCTCTGGCCAGTTCCACGTTGCGGCGCTGGAAAAGGGCCATGGTGGAATAACCCATCACGAAGGCGAAAATGAAGTATAAAAGCCGCGAGCTGATCAGGCCTGCCATAAATGCTCCCACAATAGCGCCAGTGGTAGTCGCCATCTCCAGGAACATGCCGATGCGGATATTGGTAATGCGGTCACGGATATAGGCCGCCGCGGCGCCGCTGGAGGTAGCGATGACAGAGACGATGCTGGCGCCGATGGCGTAGCGGATGTCAATGCCAAACACCAGGGTAAGCAAAGGGATAATTATGATCCCCCCGCCCAGACCCAGCAGGGCACCGATGACGCCGGCCAGAACAGAGCCGGCGAAAATCATGAGGGTCAAAGAAAGACTGACCAAAAATAAGACCTCCTGCCAGATGTTTCTCCTGCAAACGCCCCCTCCAGTCATTGACCATTATAGCAGCCACTTTATTTAGCAGGTCTGATTAACGAGCCTGAGGCAGGCTGCTATCTTCACCCGGAGAGCAGCGAAGAGGTTTTTGCAGGGGAATCGTCATTTTGCGCTAACAACAAACTACTTAACATTCTTATTTTCTAATCCCACGGGGTGTCTTTGCAGGTTAACGTGATACTCGTAGCGGTCGCCACGGTAAATAGCGCAGGAGAAGTCGATGGGTAATCCTCCTTCGACGTAGGTGGTGCGCTTGACGACCAGGACGGGGCTGCCTGCCTTGCACTGCAGGTACCTGGCTTCTTCCCGCGAGGCGCGGCCGGCGCTAATCCTTTGCTTACCGTTGCTGATTTTATACCCGTAAAGCTCAAGCTGGGTATATATGAGATCTTTGGAAAGGTCGAGGTTCTGGAGCAACCGACCGATAGTTAGCGGGAAATAACTATGATCAAGTACCAGGGGCTGCTGGCCGGCGGTGATTAAACGGGCTACCCAAAAGACAGGCTCGCCTTCAGCTAGCTGGAGTTCCTGGCGGATCTCAGGTGTAGAGTCTTGGATAACGGTTTTAATAACCTTGATCTCTACCTCCAGCCCTTCCAGCGTTAGTTCTTCGGCTACGCCCAGGAGCCTGGCAAGGGGCCGCTCGATGCGTTTGGGGGCGACAAAGGTGCCTTTGCCATGATGGCGGTATAATAAACCTTCGTTGACCAGTTCGCCGATGGCCTGCCTGACGGTAACCCGGCTGACACCGTAGGTATCCATTAATTGCCTTTCACCAGGCAAGGCTTCCCCGGGCTTAAATTCCCCGGCGGTGATTTTTTGTTTGAGGATGTCTTTGAGTTGTTCATATAACGGTTTAGCGCTGCCGGGATAGAGCACAGGGGAAGCCTCCCTTAATTTCTCAATTAAAGCCTCTCACTTTCGCTTAGTTTGGTTTATGCCATGGAGGTTACAGATATAGCTTTTATCCTGTACTGATGCCGTCTGGGCCGTAGAAGTATACCCATCCCGTCGGGCCCTGCAGGGGTACACATGCCTGGTCTACTTACGTTTTAGATGTACTGAGACCTTCAGGAAAGATTCAGGGAGCACCAGGATGCGCGGGTTCTTACCCACATATTTTTCGGCTCGCTTCAAAGCTTCGGCAAAGGTATTGGTGGGGATACACCCCATGGCCCGGGCATAACCCGGTTTCCTGGCGCCAGGAATAAAAATGGCACTGGTGTGCTTTAAAGCTACGCCTCCCATGGAAACCATGGAAAGGGCATGGAAGGGGTGATAGCCGTAAGCGTAACGGTATTTATATATATCCTCCGGGTCATGGGCAATTTCATCCTCAAAGCGGACGGCTTCTGCAAAATCGGCTACTTCCTGGAGCTTATTAAATACCTTGCGGTAAGAGGGGAACCATTCGTCATTGAACCAGCCGTCGCACAGGGATGGGGCGATGATGACGCCGCCGTCGTTAAATACGTCAAAGTTGCGTGCCAGGTTGGCACCGATAGCCTGGAGCATCAGGATGGGGTTGGTGCCCATGCCCGGCCCATAGTGAAAAGTCCGGGGCAAACCAAAAACCATAATATCAAATTTATCTTTGATGTCCAGATAAACATTGGTGCGGCGCTCGGCCAGCTGCCAGCTGGCTTCCTGCACTTCTTTGGCAGCGCCTGCATAAACTCCCAGGACCTGGGAATTGGTGCCGGTGACGGCATCTACGCAGAAAAACTTTTTACCCATACCTTTTTCAATAGCCTGGCCGATGGAATCGAATTGCCGGCGCATTAAACTTTTGTTGGTGTTGACGGGGATAAAATCATCCCGGTGCATGGTATCCGGGCAGTGGTGGCAGCGAATGGAGCGCCAGGTGGTGACGCCGGTGACGCACATCTTATAGCCCCCGCTATAACCGCCGTAGGGGTTGCCCTGGACGTGGCCGATCATAATGGCCAGGTCGGCTTCAGCCACATCGCGGTTGACGTTGACGACGTTGCCCATTTCATCGTAGCCATACTCGACGATGCCCTCAGGGTCTTCGGCGTCGTGCATCACCAGGCGGTCGGGCCAGAAGGCGTCGACGATCTCCCGGCCCAGGTACCAGTAAAGTTCATCTTTGGTATTCTTGCGATGCAGCCCCATGGCGCAGATGAGCTTGATGTCCTTAGCCTCGACGCCGGCTTTCTGCAGTTCCTCAACAATAATGGGGATGCATACCCTCCGGTGAGCCCTTGCATGGGCGCCTCCTTTAACCCGGTCGGGAAAAGCGATGACCACCCGGCTGCCCTTTTTAACCAGCCGGCATAAAGGCGGCATGCCCAGGGGATTGGCCAGGGCCCGGCGCGTGGCTTCATAGGGATCGACTTCCGGCGGGTCGACGTTATCCCTGCCCACCTGGAAGATGGTGGCCGTATCCGGCACTTCAATGGGCATTTTGGCGTCGCCGTATTCTATCAGGACTTCCTGCACAGGGAACAACTCCTTTCTTTTACCTTCAAATAAAATTCCTGCCGTGCCGGCATTGTTATTGCTCACTTTCCGGTTTTGTCCAGAGCGGCTGAACCGTCCGGACCAGGTCGCTCGCTGCCGGTAGATGCCAGTAATGTTGCTGCAGCGGTATGGATGCCTTGATAACAATTAAATGCTACTTAATGAGCACTCCGGTTTCTCTCCACTTTCTCTCCGCTTCCACTCCGTTTTATGAACAAATGGATGATAAAGTATAATTTAATTAAACCATACTCCCCTTTTTAACCATCTCGATCAAGGGAAACAATTCTAAAGGATAAGCCCCTTGTTCTTAAAAAGATTATGCCACGTACTTGGCAATGATATTTTTCAATCCTTCCGGTTCAAAACCTATATCGCCGGTGAACCTGGTTAAAGCGACCAGACCGCCGCCTATTGTCTCAATTTCTGCTATCATTTTTGCGTTTTCTTCTTTCAGACCGCCGCCGTAGACAACAACAGGGTCGAAGTTAAATCTTTCCTTCACTATCGCCTTTATAGTTGCAGATACAAAGCTTATATATTCCCTGCCCGGGGGTGTCTTACCAGGGCCTATGGCCCACACCGGTTCGTATCCGATTACAATTTTATTGTCACCAGTTTTACCTTCAATACCCTGTAATCCCATTTCAAGCTGGGATCTTAAGACAGCTTCAATACGGGGTTTTTGTTCGGCAAAGCTCCCATCCCCTCTTTCGACTGCTGTTTCACCTACACACAACAATACATTTAACCCCGCCCGGAGAGCGCAGATAACTTCTTCATTAATGATACTGTTCAAAGCATGCATCGCTTTAGTTCTTGCCGTTTCACTATCATTATAAGAAGGATCATAACGCTCAATAATTCCCAGTTTATCTCTGCGCTCTTCGGAATGGCCGATGATCGTCCAGGTACAGCCCAGGTTTTTGGCCGCAGCGGCCGGCAGGTTGGTGGTGAAGGCGCCAAAGTTACCGCCGGGAGTGACATCTTCCCGGAAAACCCCCTGGCAGCCGATCTGCAGGTTTTGCACTTCGCCCGCCGAATAGGAGGCCAGTTTTGCTAAAGCGCTGATAATGAGAGCCTCGGGTAAAAGGTAGGTAACTCTTATGTCGGGCAGTTTCCCTAGCCCGTATGTTACGCTTTCCTCCATCACCCATTCAATCCATTTTATGGGATTGTCGAGCGGGCATATACCCCCCAGGTTTTTCGGAACTTCAAAGCGTTTGAGGTTAACGAAGATTTCCTTCATAGGCCTCCTCCTTGCTTCCCCTTTGAGGTATGCTGGTTAGTACCAGTATAATATATGGGAAAGTAAAAGGCAAGATGTAGGGATATTAAAAAAATAATACGGTACTGGAGAGCAGGGGTATGAAATGTACGTAACAAGGCTAAAAAATAATTGAGAAAAGTGATGGTATATGCTTTCCGATAGGATATAATATTTGAGGTGGCCTGATGTTAGCCAAAAGGCTTAATATAATTGGAGGTATTAAATATGGATGCATCATTTGCAATCCTGAAATTTTAGGCGGGAAACCAGTAATAAAAGGTACCAGAATAGCGGTTTATTTAATATTGGATCTACTTTCTGAGGGATATTCCTTTGACGAAATCATTAAGCTGTATCCGCATTTGACTTCAGAAGATATTAAAGCCTGCATGAGATATGCGGCGAAATTATGTAGGGTGGGGGAAATAGAGGAATCATATGGAGTCGCCAGCAATGGTTAAATTTTTAACCGATGAGAATGTTTTCCCCTCCACCTTGGCAATTCTTCGTTCCCCGTATCAAACCGGCGATTCCGCCAAGAATAGATAGGGCAATGGAAGACTTTTTAAGACAAATGGACCCTAAAAAGATTGAAAGAGCACTCGTTATTATAAGCGAAGATAAGTTTAGAATAAGGCGGTAAATAGTACCGCCTTATTTTTTTAGAACGATGTGGTATAACCCGCTGGTACTTGCGTGCGCTCTAAGCCTTGCCGGCGCACCCGCACAGGTGGATTTTATGCTTTACCACTTCCCGCACGGCTTCCCTGGCCTTAATCGCCGCCTTCCAGGGTTCCTTTTCCCCGGTTGTCAGGGCTGCCTGCATGGCTTCCGCCCAGGCAACCTTCAGTTCCGTACCAATGTTAACTTTGGCTATCCCCCTGCTGATGGCCTCCCGGATCATGGTGTCAGGGATCCCGGAGCCGCCGTGGAGGACCAGGGGTACCGGCGTCAGCTCCCGGATTTTATCCAGGCGTTCAAAGTCGATTTTCGGCTCGGATGTATACAGGCCGTGGGCCGTGCCCAGAGCGGGGGCCAGGGCGTCGATGCCACTTTCCTGCACCAGCCGCGCCGCTTCATCGGGGTCGGCCAGGCCGGTACCAGCGCTGCCCCGGTCAACGGAATCTTCCACCCCACCAATATGCCCCAGCTCGGCCTCGGCGGTAGCACCGGTGGCATGGGCAGCTTCAGCCACCTGCCGCGAGAGGGCGATATTTTCCGCCAGTGGCAATTTGGAGGCATCGATCATCACTGAAGTAAAACCGTGGGCCAGGGCCCAGACGATCCATTTAAAACTGTCGCTGTGGTCCAGATGCAGGGCTACCGGTACTCTGGCGGCGACTGCCGCTTCCCGGGCCATGGCGGCAGCGGCCGTAGCCCCGATTTTCTCCAGGTAGGCAGGCGTGATCTGCAGGATTATCGGGGCTTTTTCAGCTTCTGCGGTTTCGATTATGGCCTGCAAGATTTCCAGGTTGTGAAAATTAAAGGCGGCAATGGCATAGTTCCCCCTTTGCGCCCGGTCTAACAGTTCAGTAGCTGGTGTTAACATTTTTTTAACCTCCTTTTAAAAAAACTGCTTGACGCAATAATACTAACAAAATATAATTAAAGTGTAAAGACGCAAATATATAATATTACAAAGAGGAATGGGGCACCCCCTATGGCTTTTAATAAAAATGAACCCCTTCCATTGCACTACCAGCTCACCAACGACCTGCGCGAGGCCATCAAGAATGGCAAGTGGAGCGTAGGCGATCTTTTCCCTACCGATAAAGAATTAATGGAGAAGTACGGCGTCAGCAGCACCACCGTTCGCCGGGCGGTAGCTCAACTGGTGCAGGAAGGCTGGCTGGAGCGCAAGCCTGGCAAAGGCACATTTGTAAAGAAAGAACGGGTTGAGGAAACCTTGGGCCAGCTGACGGGTTTCTTTGAAGAGATGCGCCGCCACGGTTTTACCCCCAGCGCCGATGTACTGGACCTCCGTCCTGTGGAAATTACCCCGCGAGAACTAGAAAAAACGCCTGGCCTTAGTGTCTTTGGCAACCAGAAGATGTTCCTGGTGGAAAGGCTGCAGAAATTAAACGGCAAGCCCGTGGTTTATCTGCGCAGTTACTGGCCCTATGAATACGGCAAGCGTATGGCCGAATTCGACCTTAGCAAAGAAGCTCTGTATGAGATCGCCACCAGGGAGCTGGGCCTGACGCTGACCAGGGCCGAGCAGACCATTGCCGCCGGTGTGGCGCGCAAAAAGGAAGCCCAACTACTGGGCGTAAGGGTGGGCTTTCCTGTGCTCATCATGGAACGCCTCGCCTACGCCGGCGACCGCCCTGTGGAGCTTTCCATCAACGCCTATCGGGCCGACCGCTATAAGTACCGTGTCTTTTTGTACCCAAGTAACAAAGACATAGAAGGGATTTTGCTACCATAAAATGGAATTAAGCCAACATTAATTAAACATATACGGAGCGAGTGGTAATTTGAAATGAAGCAGAAGTCGTTGTTTGTGGCCCAATCAGGCGGTCCCACTTCGGTAATCAACAGCACCTTGGCGGGAATTATCGCTGAGGCCGGAAGGCAGGTGCAGGTAGACCGGGTATATGGCTTATTCCACGGCCTGGAAGGCGCTTTAAGGGGAGAAATTGTCGACCTAAGTAACTTAAGCAGGGAAGAGTTGCAAAAGTTACGGCACACACCGGCGGCTGTGCTGGGAGGCAGCCGTTATCCCCTGACTGATGAAGATATACTTAAGATTGTCAAGTTTTTTAAAGACAATGATTGCCATTATTTTCTATTTATTGGCGGGAACGGTACCATGGAGACCTGCCTACGGCTGCAAGAAGCCTGCCGGCAAAAAAACATGGCTATAGAGATTGTCGGCGTGCCCAAGACCGTAGATAACGACCTGGAAGTGACCGATCATGCCCCCGGTTACGGCAGCGCGGCCCGTTATGTAGCCATGTCGGTGAGGGACCAGGTTCTGGACCTACAGGCCATGCAGCGCTTTGAGCAGGTACGCATTATTGAAACCATGGGCCGCATGGTGGGGTGGCTGGCGGCTGCTTCTTTCCTGGCCATGGGCCCCACCACGACCATTAATCCCCTCTTTATCCCGGAAGTACCTGTTGATGAAGACGACTTTATCAATCATATTGAAAAGGTATACAAAAGCCAGGGCTATGTGGTAGCGGTTATCGGTGAAGGCCTGCGCAACAAGAAGGGTGAACCCATGGGCAATACGCCCTTTACTGGTATGACTGATGCGGGATGTCATACGGTGAGAACCGGGGCGGCTGAATACCTGGCGCAGCTGGTCAACGAAAGGCTGGGCGTACGGGCGCGGGCGCAGATCCTGGGGATGAATCAAAGGAGCTTTGCCGCCTGCGTTTCTCCGGTTGATGAGGAAGAAGCCTACCGGGTCGGGCGCAAGGCGGTGCAGGTGGCCGTTGCCGGGGGAGGGGGGCAAATGATAACCCTCATCAGGGAGGGGGACTACTCGGAAACCGGTGTTACTCCCCTGGAGCAGGTAGCCGGAAGAGAGAAACAGGTACCGTTGAACTATTACGACCAGGTCAATAAGAGAGTGACCCAGGAATTCGTAAAATGGCTGGCGCCCCTGGTAGGAGCGATAGAGCCGGTTCTATGGCCGGGCGATTTAAGAACTGGAAATGCTGCAACATGCGCTGTTTGTGGAGGGAGGACTTGCCTTGGCAGGAGTTAGGCTTGAAGGAGTGAGCAAGGTTTTCGGCAACACCACGGCTGTTGCCAGGACTGATCTGGAGATTAAAGACGGTGAATTTTTAGTTCTCGTGGGGCCTTCCGGTTGCGGCAAGAGTACCACCTTGCGGATGATTGCCGGTCTGGAGACGCCCACAGAAGGAGATATTTACATCGGCGAGCGGAAGGTAACCCACCTAGAGCCCAAAGACCGGGATATAGCCATGGTCTTTCAGAACTACGCCCTCTATCCTCATATGAAGGTCTTTGATAACATGGCCTTTGGATTGCGTTTGCGAAAATTGCCTAAGAAAGAAATTGAAGCCCGCGTCAAAGAAGCAGCCGAGATTTTAGGCATAGCCCACTTGCTGGACAGGTATCCCAAGCAGCTTTCCGGTGGCCAGCGGCAGCGGGTGGCCCTGGGCCGGGCTATAGTCCGCCATCCCCAGGTGTTTCTTATGGATGAGCCATTAAGTAACCTGGATGCCAAGCTGAGGGTGCAGACCCGGGCCGAACTGATCAAATTGCACCAGCGTCTAGAAACGACGGTTATTTATGTAACCCACGACCAGACGGAAGCCATGACCATGGGGACGCGGATCGTCGTCATGAAGGATGGGGTTGTCCAGCAAGTAGGGACCCCGAGAGAAATTTATAATAATCCGGGCAATATCTTTGTAGCCGGGTTTATAGGGTCGCCACCAATGAATTTTATCAAGGGCACTCTCGAAAAAACAAACGGGAAGTGGCTGTTTAAAGCCCAGGGGATCACCTTAACCCTTTTGGCAACAGATATGGCGACATCTCCGAACAAAGACGTTATATTGGGCATACGCCCTGAAAGCCTGTCTATAGTGAATGGCGAGAACAGTAAGAACGAATGTATATCCTGCGAAGTGGAGGTGGTAGAGAATATAGGCTCGGAAACAATTATCCATGCCAGAACTCCAGGTAAAGAGGAGGTTGTCATTAAGGCGAGCGGATTTGAGAAGGCGCCGCAAATAGGCGCAGTTATTAAAGTTAAAGCCAGTCAAGGAAACCTGCACCTGTTTGATGGTCAAAGTGGTACCTGTGTGAAGACTTTTGGTGTGGAAGGTTAAAAATGTAGATATCTGTTGCCTTAAAAGAAAAATTTAATATTTAATTCTGGGGGGTTCATAGATGGCTAAACAAAAATTAAAGATTTTAATTATTGTTGCGGGGCTACTTTTGAGCATCCTAAGCATTGTAGGATGCGGTGGGCAAAAAAATAATACTGTCGGGCAAAACCAACAGAATGTTTCCAAGCAGGGCGAAACGATTAACCTTTTGACTCAAAAGCATCCTTGGACGACTGCGATTGAACCCTTCATTCCTGAGTTCGAAAAAGAAACGGGAATTAAAGTAAATATGCAAATATTAACGGAGCAGCAGACACGCGATAAATCCTTAATGACCTTACAGGCTAAAAGCCCAGATATCGATGTGTGGATGTCATTGAAATCTTATGAAGGACTAGCCTATGCTAAAGCCGGTTTTTATGAGCCATTGGATAAATACGTTAATGATCCCAATTTGACACCACCAGATTATAAATTTAATGATTTTATGAAGGGGCCCCTGGAAGGAGAAAAAATAGAAGGGAAATTAGTTGGTATCCCTATAATTGTTGAAGGTCCAGTAGTATTTTACCGGAAAGATTTGTTCACAAAGTATAATATCCCTTTGCCTAAAACCTTGGACGATTTAGTGTCCATTGCTCGAACTATCCAGGAAAAGACCAATGGAGAAGTATATGGTGTGGCCCTGCGCGGTCTTCCGCCGGCAGTATGTTATACCTTTGGCCCCTTCTTTCATAATATGGGTTTAGAATGGCTGGATAGCAATGGTAAACCTAATTTTGACAAACCGCAAGCTATTAAAGCAATTGAGCTTTATGCTACATTAGCAGGCAAATATGGTCCTCCAGGAGTAGTTAATAATACATTTTATCAATCAACATCGCTGTTTACTCAGGGTAAGGTAGCGATGGAAATAGATGCCTCAAATGAGCTGGCAACAATAATTGATCCTAAAAGTTCTAGGGTCGTAGAAAATGTAGGTGTAATTCCAATTCCACCCGGGCCTGGTGGTGATCATCCTACCGTTTTACAATGGGGTATTTCCATCTCAGCGTTTTCGCAGCATAAAGAGGCTGCCTGGAAGTTTGTACGCTGGGCTACCAGCCCAGAGATGCAGTTAAGACTGGCTTTAAAAGGCATTGCTAGCCCGCGAGCTTCAGTATGGGAGAATGCTGAATTTAAGAAATCCCTAGCCGAGCCAGTCCGTCAAGAATGGGCCAGTGCCTTAAAAGTGATTATGGAAAAAGGTAATCCCCAAGTAGGTCCTCCAGCTGTTAAACAAGCTGAAGTGAGAAAGATCATTGGTGAAGCTATTGATAAAGCTATTCTAAGTCAGGCTACACCAACCCAGGTTGCTCAAGAGATTCAGCAAAAGTTGGTGGAGGTTTTAAAGCAACAATGAGTATATTAAGAAAGGGGGATGGGGCTCTGCCCCATCCCCACCCTTCTAATATGTGGAAAGAAATCTGGACACCATTTTTTATGGTAACACCAGCAGCTTTATTTACTCTGATAATGATTTTATTCCCCATAGGATATGCTGTTTTTCTTTCTTTGACAAAATGGACACCAGGTGGTGGGGTAACGGAATTTGTAGGTCTCAGTAATTTTACCCGAATGCTTAGAGATGAAGTTTTCTGGCTTGCTCTTCAAGTGACGATTAAACTTTTCATAATCTGTTTGTTCTTTGAAACATTGATCGGCACATATTTGGGCATTTTATTAAGCAGAGACATTCCGGGACAAAAAATATTTCAAGCTTTAATCTTAGTGCCTTCTATAATTGCCTCTGTTGCTATTGGGATGATGTGGATTCAGATTTATGATCCTACTTTAGGAGCAGCCAATTATTTACTTAAACTGGTTGGTTTAAAACCTCTGGCTTGGTTGGGTGATCCTAAAACTGTTTTGCCATCTTTGGCTATCATTGATATTTGGGAATGGACACCCTTTATGGCTTTAATTGTTACAGGCGGTATGAGAGCCCTTCCAACCGAACCGTTTGAGGCAGCTTTGATTGATGGAGCTACAAAATGGCAGACTCTTATCCATATAACTTTACCACTTTTGCGCCCGGTCATTGTGGTAGCAATGTTATTGAGAAGCGTTGATTTAATTCGTTTTTTCGATACGATTTATATAATGACCAAAGGGGGGCCCAATAACGCTTCTACTACCCTGAACGTTTACTCCTACCTCCAGGGCTTTAATTATATGGATATGAGCTATGGTAGTGCTATAATGCTGTTTTTATTACTTTTAGTCATGGCCTTTAGCTTGGTGTTTAGCGCTTTACGTAGGAGGGCTAATTAACATGTTTACGAAGAGAGAGCGCATTTGGATGTACATCCAGTATTTGATATTGCTTATAATTTTTTTGGGACCAGTTATATGGATGATATTATCCTCCTTTAAAAATAATATTGATATTACAGCTTACCCGCCAGTACTTATTTTTAAACCTACAATGATGAATTATATTGATCTCTTCCGGGTTTACCCGTTTGAGAGATATATTATAAATAGTATTGTTATTGCTGGTGGTTCAACTATGGTAGGCCTGGTACTTGGTGTCCCGGCTGCTTATGCCATAGCCAGATTTCGTTTGCAAAAGATAGCTATTTTTACCTTGGTAGCCCGCATGGCACCTGGTGTATTATTCTTAATTCCTTGGTATTTGATTGCCACACGCTTGCAGATAACTAGCAATAATGTAGCCGATTATATGATGCTTGTTTTTACCCACGCAGTTATCACCATGCCCCTAATCATCTGGTTGATGATCTCCTATTTTGAAGATATACCTTTAGATATAGAGGAATCGGCCTTAATTGACGGTTGCTCTCGATGGCGCCTCTTTTTCCAGATAGCTTTGCCATTGTCTTTACCTGGACTCGCTGTTTCACTTATTCTAGCCTTTATTTTTTCCTGGAATTACTTCCTTTTTGCCCTGGCGCTCGCCAATACCAAAACTATGCCTCTGACGGTGATCGCTTTTAACTTTATTGGAGAAGGCTCGACTAATTGGGGGGGGTTAATGGCTGCTGCAACTATTATTAGCTTACCTGCTTTGCTACTTACTATTTTTGCACAGAGGTTATTAGTAAGAGGCTTAACAGCAGGTGCTGTTAAAGGATAGGAGGATAAAAATGCTGGCTGCTATTTTTAAAGGAAATGAAGAAATAGAGATTGTTGACAAAGAAATGCCTGTAGCGGGACCGGACGATGTATTAATAAAAGTTTCCTACTGTGGCCTTTGCGGTTCTGATAAAAGGCTTTTTTATCAGGGAAGCGCTATCGTTCCCGGGCATGAAATTTCCGGAGTGATTGTGCAAAGTGGAGCCAATGTTAGTTTAAAAGCCGGTACAAAAGCGATAATTTATATACCTCTATTCTGTGGCAAGTGTGTTGAATGCCGGACAGGAAATAATAACCGTTGCCCCAATATAAACGGTCTAGTTGGCTGGCAACTTCCTGGGGGATATGAGGAATATCTGGTAGTGCCGGCGCGAAACGTTATTCCGTTGCCACCTGATATAAGCTTGGATGAAGGGGTTTTATTGCTTGATACTATTGGTACCCCAGCCCACGGGATAAGATTATGTAGCAAATGCGTTGGCCACCCAGCAACTGGGAAAGCTGCAATTATAGGATGCGGTCCATTGGGTTTGGGAAGCATGCTGGTGTTACAGGCTATGGGGTGCCAGGAAATATACGCCTATGACGTAGCAGAAGACAGGCTTGGATTGGCTATTTCTTTGGGAGCAAGGCCTTTACCATTACCAGCACAAAATCAGGAGGCGACTTTTCCTTTAATTATTGAGGCTACTGGGAATGAAAGGGGCCGGCAATTAGCCTTGGATTTGGTAAAAGCTGGGGGCGCAGTACTACTCCTTGGAGAGAGCAATAATCCATGGATAATTAAACCATCACCAAAATTAAGGCGTAAAGATTGCTTCTATATCAGATCGTTCTATTTTCCATTAAACGAAGTTGATGACAACTTTAAAATTTTCCGGGAGAAAAGAGATAGCTTCAAAAAATTAATAAGCAAGGTAGGTTCCTTGCTGGATATCGAAACTATGCATAAAGAATTTTGTGCAGGCAAAACGATTAAGCCTTTAATAAAACTGGAGACAGTTATGCATGAAGTTAAATAGAATTTCCTGGACAGAGGCTTTAGCTGCCCTAGTCCCGGCTATCCTGTTTTTGATAACGGCAAGCCTGCTGGGCTTGCCGTTACAGCTTCCCTTTTTGTTTGGGATATTTTTGGCCGGTGGGGTTGGCCGGCGTTGTGGCTACAGGTGGACGGAAATCGAAAAGGCTGCTTTAAAGGGCATGAACCAGTGCAGCTTCGCTTTGTTGATTTTAATTCTAATTGGGGCCACTATTGGCATCTGGATAGCAGCGGGTATTATCCCTACATTTATTTATTATGGCCTGCACTTGTTGTCACCAAGGTTTTTCCTGGCTGAAGCTTGCCTGTTAACTTTTTTGATGGCCCTGGCGACAGGTTCCGATGCCGGTGCCTTCGGGACGATAGGGGTGGCCTTGCTGGCTATTGGCCATGGCCTGGGGGTACCTGTTGCTATTACGGCTGGGGCAATTACTGCCGGGGGGATAGCAGGGCACATTATTTCTCCCTTGAGTGATTTAACAGCGCTGGCCGTAAGTACCAATGGAGGCAATACACCCGCTTTGATTAAATTATTTACCCGGAGGGTTATAACGGCTCAGGGGATCAGCCTATTTTTGTATAGTCTTTACGGGTTTTTCTGGATTGGCAATATAAATATGACAGCGACAATCAACCTCGCCGCCAGCCTGGAAAAGCTATTTGTTATCAGCCCATGGCTCCTAACCCCGATAATTATTTTGTTCTGTTTAATTGCTTTACGGCTGCCCCTGGTACCGGTCCTGGGCCTCAACCTGTTATTATCAGCTTTAGTAGCTATAGTTGTTCAGGGGCTAAAAATTGATGCCATTATCCAGGCTATGAGTGCAGGGTATGTCCCGGCTACCAGGGACGAAATAGCCGGTATGCTGGCCAGGGGTGGCATAATTAGTTTCGGTAATGTTATTGAACTGATTTTCCTGGCTTCGGCCTGGGCCTCTATTTTGCAGCACATTGGCGTACTTGAGTTCTTGCTGGGCAAACTTACTGACCTGAAGCTATTGAAAGGCAGGATATGTGCTACTGGTACTTTGCTGGGCGTTTTAATGTCTGTACTCACCTGTGCCATCATACCGGCGATCCTGGTTCCATCCTTATGGCTTAAAGACAGGTACATTGCTGCAGGCTACCGGGCTGAACATCTTTCCCGGGACCTAGTGGAAAGCTCCTTTGCCGCGGCGGCCCTTGTTCCCTGGTCCAATTTAAACTTTATTGTGTTAGGCACCCTTGGTACGGGTGCTTTTCAGACTACACCTTATAATTTCTTTGCCTGGCTAATAATTATCCCTGGTTTTGTGGCAGGATTGCGAAGCAAGGCTAGAACTTTTAAACAAAAAAGTTAGAGGAGGAGTTGTTAAAAATGCCGACTAAACTTGGCGTAGGCGTGTTGGGTTACGGTTTTATGGGTAAAGCCCATACTAATGCTTTTATAAAAATCTCTTATATTTTTTACCCCTTTCCAGCGGAACCGGAGCTGGTGACCATCTGCGGCCGCAATGAGGCCAATGTCCGGGATGCAGCCGCCCTGGTGATCCTGGGCGACAGGAAGTATATAGTAGCCCCAAAAAATGAAATCGAGCGTTTCCTGGAGGAGCAGGTGCCCGATCTGGGCTTTGAGCCCTGGACTTATGAATGGTATGAAAGCAGGGAAGAAGCCATTGCGCAACTTGCAGGCAACCGTAAGATCGGCAGCGATATACCCATGGGCGGCTGGCCGGTGCTGGGCGCCGACCTCAACCGGCTCCGCTACAGCCTGACAGACGAGGAGATTGCCCGGGCCAGGGATATAGGCGCTATGTTGGTGGCCGCTTCGATAAGAATAATAAAAGCATACTTGGCTGACCTGATAGCTTCCGCATTGTTTAAAAAGTCCTCATCGTTGCGGGCTGCATAATCGCGCAACACAGCCAAAGCTTCCTTGATATCAGCAACTTTTTGGCTGAGACGAGCTATGTTAAGATCCCTATAAGCCATAGGGCTTTAACTCCTTTTTGAGACCGAAATATTTGTCTCGTAATTATTTTACCATATTATGACGAGAACCTACCACTGGGAATCCTCTTGCCAGGGCTAAAAAAATAAGACTCAGGTTACCCTAAGCAAAGAAATACCGGCTTAAAGGGGGACCATTGTGGCTGCCTATCCGGGTTATCTTGATAGTTCCAGGAGCGGCAGGCTGAAGGAACTGGCCGCCGGGCTCATGAAGCTCCTTAAGGATTGCACTGTTTGTCCCCACCATTGTCATGTTAACCGGCAAAAAGGAGAGCTGGGCTTTTGCCGGGCTGGCCTGGAGGTGGAGATCGGCGGCTATGGCCCCCACTTTGGCGAGGAACCGCCCCTGGTGGGTAGGGGTGGCTCAGGGACCATTTTCTTCAGCCACTGTAACCTGGGTTGTGTCTTTTGTCAGAACTTCGATATCAGCCGTGGGCACCATGGCGAAAAGGTTTCCCTGGAGAAGCTGGCTCGCATTATGCTCTCCTTACAGGCCAGGGGCTGCCATAACATCAACCTGGTTACACCTTCCCATTATGTCCCCCAGATTATCGCCGCCCTGGCCATTGCCGCCGCAAGAGGCCTGAGGTTACCCCTGGTCTATAACTGCGGTGGTTATGAAGAGAAGGCGACCCTGGAGCAGATTGAGGGCCTTATAGACATCTACATGCCGGACTTTAAGTATGCTGAACCTGATGTTGGCAAACGCCTTTCCCATGTGCCGGATTATCCCCAGGTGGCTAAGGAAGCCATCAAAGAAATGCAGCGCCAGGTGGGCGACCTGCAGGTAGATGAAGAGGGAATAGCAAGGCGGGGGTTAATTATCCGTCACCTGGTCCTGCCGGGGGGCCTGGCCGGAACCAGGGAGGTCATGGAATTTATCGCCCGGGAAATCTCACCCTATGCCTACATCAACGTCATGAACCAGTATTACCCGGCCAGCGAGGCTTACCGCTACGGTCCTTTGAGCCGGCGGATTACCAGAGAAGAGTTTAAAGAGGCTTTAGAGGCAGCCCGCCGGGCCAGCCCCCATTTCCGCCTTGCCGAGTAGTCAGGCTACAGAATGCTAATACCACTCCAACCCAGGATTGCATAGCATATAAGGAAACAATTTCCGGGAGTGGTTTGCATGGCCGAAACACAAAGCTGGTGGCCGTCATGGCAGGCGGTTCCTCCCGGCGGGCACCGGCTGCCGCCCCTGCCTTACCCATATAATGCTTTAGAACCGGTAATCAGCGAAAGGCAACTGCGCACCCACCATGACCGCCATCACCTGGCTTATGTCGAGGGGCTCAACAAAGCGGAGCTAAAGCTGGTTGAAGCGCGGCAGAAAGGAGACTTTTCCCTGGTGAAGCACTGGGAGCGGGAACTGGCGTTTCACGGGTCCGGGCACATCCTGCACAGCATCTACTGGACGGTAATGGCCCCCTGGAGCGGGAGCGGGCCGGGTAGTTTACTGCGGGAGAAAATAAATAGTTATTTTGGTAGCATGACGGCCTTCCAGGAGCAGTTTATGAAAGCGGCTATTGATGTGGAAGGCTCCGGCTGGGCGATTTTAATCTGGCAGCCGGCCTGGGGTCGTCTGGAGATCCTGACAGCAGAGAAGCACCAGGATTTGACCCAGTGGGGTGGCATCCCCATCCTGGTGCTGGATGTGTGGGAGCATGCTTATTACCTGGACTACCAGAACCGGCGCGCCGACTATGTCAAGGCCTGGTGGCAGCATGTCAACTGGCCGGAAGTGGAAAGGCGTCTGCAGATGGCTATCCCGGCCGGGGTGCCTTTGACCTGTTGCCCAGGAGCCTTATAGGGAAGCAGGCCTTGTCGTGGTTCGGACCTACACCACCCGGACCATGCCTGCGTCATCTACTGGCTGGCGAAGACCCGGTAGTTTAGATCCGGGAATATATTATTACCTTCCTCCATGGCCTGCACCTTCTCCGGGTCCATGGCATTTTTATCGATGGAACGGGTAAGGTACCAGAAATTGAGCAGGTGTTTTTTCGTCCGCTGGACGGCGTAATCTACCATGGTGCCAGTTTTCATGATAAAGGCCCAATCGCTGCTCTGGGCCACCAGGAGTTCCCGGGCGGCCTGGTTTAAGGCGCGCAGCAACAGGCCTTCGGCGGTCTGGTACTGGTTGGCCAGGCGGATCATTTCGTCAGCGGCGTGGTGGAGATGGCGGTAAATCCAATCGTTGGAACCCTCCAGCCAGACCTCGTTATAACCGTTATTCCCCCAGCTGGACATGCAGGGCGTGGCCGGCTGGTTGACGGGGAAACGCTCCAGGTACTCGCTCGGCGTGATAAAGTTAAAGGGTTGATGGGTGAGCCCCGCCACCTGGCGGAAGAGCGATTCCAGGAACTGGGGTCCCTCGAACCACCAGTGACCGAAAAGCTCAGCGTCATAGGGGCAGACAATGAGGGGCGGCCGGTCCATGTAACCGGCCAGGTAGTTAATCTGGTGTTCCCGGTTAAATAAGAAGTTGCCGGCATGGGTATGGGCTTTAAAACTGGCCCATTCCGGGACGTAAGGCTCTTTATAGTTGGACTTGCCGGTGATGCGATAGTATTTTATGCCCGTATCCAGGCGTAGGCCCGACGGATGGATGTACGGCTTGATATACTCAAAATCCAGGTCATAACCAATATCCCGGTAAAACTCCCGGTAATCGAAGTCTCCAGGGTAGCCTTCCTGGGCACTCCATACCTGCTCCGAAGACTCCAGGTCGCGGCCGAAGGCAGCAACTCCTGCCGGGGTGTAGACGGGGGCAAAAATGCTGTAGCGGGGCCGCGGCGTGGCGTAAAGGAGGCCGTGGGCGTCGACGAAGAAGTATTTGATGCCGTAATCCCTTAAAATGGCGTCATCTCCCGGATTATAGGCACATTCGGGCAGCCACAGGCCCGCCGGTGGCCGGCCAAATAGGCGGCGGTGGTTGTTGACGGCTACCTCCACCTGGGCGCGGACTACCTCCCGTTGCAGGCCGATTAAAGGCAAGTAACCATGGGTGGCGGCGCAGGTGATTATCTCCACGTTGCCGCTATCCTGGATTTCCCGGAAGGCATTGATCAGGTTGCCGTCATAGGCCCGGTAAGTACGGTAGGTCTGTTCAAAAAGGTCCTGGTACATGCGGGCCACCAGGTGGAAACGCGGGTCGCTCCTAGTGCGCCAGACCTCACGGGCGGCCAGCTCCCGCAGGCGTTCCAGGTAACGGCGGTAATGCTCCTGGACCAGGTTATCGGCCATCATAGCAGTCAAAGGCGGGCTTAAAGAGATGGTCAATTTATAGGGTACCCGGTCCTGGTTGAGGCGCTGGCAGACATGGATCAAGGGGATATAGGTTTCGGTGACGGCTTCATGGAACCATTTTTCGGCCAGGGAAAAGTCGTCTTCCGTGTCACGGACGTAGGGTAAATGGGCGTGTAAAACCAGGGCGACATAACCACGGGGCATAGGTCTCTTCCTTTCATACATTCATACAAGCAGCCAGGAAGCGCTGGTTGGCATTCTGCTTGAGCCCCCAGGATAACTCCCATGCACTTGATGGCCTGGGAAGCCTTCAGAGAGGACTTTATGTAAATAATAGGGACGGGTCCTTGATTAAAGGGAATCCGTCCTTATTTTTGTGTTTTCACCAGCTGGGGAGAGCTGAAACCCCTGGCTTTACCGTAACGTTCCACCGCCTGCCAGCAGACTTCCAGGGGCGGCCATAAGGGGTCAATAACGCTGCTGGGTTTATCTGCCGGGGTAGTGACGATATTGGACCGGGCTATGGTAACAAAACCATATTCAGGAAACCAGCGTCCCAGGTCAACGCAAAAGGTGCTGGAGGGTTTACCGGTATGGATATACCAGTTGTCGGCCATGTCCGTAATGGCAATTTCAAAAAAGGGTGCCTGGAGAAAATCGTAGGGGTGGTTGGTAAGGTCGTAAACCCTGAGTAAAGGACGGGATTTTTCCCAGGCACCCGGGCCAAAGCGGCGCTTAAGCTCCTCCTTTTTGGCATCGCTTAATTCCCAGTAGGCATAGAGCCAGTAGGGGTCCTTGACCATGAGGACAACTTCGTCTTTACCATATTTTGCCGGCAACTCCCGGCCTGCCGGTGCCGGGACTGGCAAGGGTTTGGCTGCCGGGCGGGCGGTCTGCCAGCGCCGGTACCAGAAGAGCGCCCCGGCCAGGATGGCTATGATTAACAGGACAATAAAGGTTATCATGCAATAATCCCCGCTCTCTGGTGGAATAATGCTAAAGGACCGTTAAACTCATCGCTTAGTATATCCACTTACCTTTACTTTATTGCCGTTAAGATGAGGAAAGTGAAGGGGCGAGAACCATGCCGCGAGAACTGGCCCTGGGGAACGGGCGTTTGTTGATTAATTTTGATGCTGAATTTAATATGCGTGACTTATATTACCCTTATGTTGGCTGGCCCAATCACATTGGCGGGGAAAGAAATCGCCTGGGCTGCTGGGTGGATGGCCATTTTAGCTGGCTGGGAAGCCGGGAGTGGGAGCGGCAGGTAGGTTATGAAGCGGATACCCTGGTAGGCCATTGCCGGGCCAGGCATAAGGATATGGAACTGGAAATAAATATTAACAACGCCGTCCATTTTCAGGAAGATATTTACCTGGCCCGGATCACGGTTCACAACCTGGCGGGCCGCTCCCGGGAAGTGCGGCTGTTTTTTTATCATGATTTTACTTTAAATGAATCCCCCATCGGCGATACAGTGACTTACCTGCCGGACCAGAAGGTGTTGCTTCATTATAAAAGGGGACTATACCTTTTAATCAATGGCCGTGCTGGGGCCAATATTTTTTTCCAGTATGCCACCGGTAACAAGCGCTTTCGTGGTGCCGAGGGTACCTGGCGGGATGCCGAGGACGGCTGGCTGGAAGGCCATCCCATCCACCACGGTTCGGTAGACAGTACCTTTAGCTTTCGCCTGCAGCTGTCCGCGGGAGAGAGGGGAGAGATTACCTACTGGATTGTGGCTGCCGAGAACTTTACGGCTGCCGGAGAGCTAAATAACTGGGTGCTGTCCCAGGGGGTAAAAAACCTGCTGGCAGCCACGGCGGCCTACTGGCGGGGTTGGGTCTATAAAAATGGACGCGACTTTGCCGATTTACCCCCGGCGGTAGTTGACCTCTACCACCGCAGCCTCCTGGTCGTGCGCACCCAGATTGACAACCGGGGGGCGATCCTGGCGGCTACCGATAGCGACATCCTGGCGGAAGCCCGGGATCACTACGGCTACTGCTGGCCCCGGGATGGGGCCCTGGTAGCCAGTGCCCTGGACCAGGCCGGCTATGGCGAGTTAACGGCCAGCTTTTTTTATTATTGCTCCCGGGTGCTGGAGCAGGACGGCTTTTTTTATCAAAAATACAATCCTGACGGCAGCCTGGGATCCAGCTGGTTACCGCCGGTGCACCGGGGTGAGCGCATTTTGCCCATCCAGGAAGATGAAACAGCCCTGGTCCTCTGGGCCCTGGGCCAGTCCTTCCGCCTGGGGCGGAACTGGGGTCTCATCCACGACCTCTACCCGGCCCTGGTACGGCCGGCAGCCGATTTCCTGGTAGATTACCGCTATCCAGACCTGGGCCTGCCCCTGCCGAGCTATGACCTCTGGGAAGAGCGGCGAGGCATCTTTACCTTTACTTCTGCCGCCGTCTACGCCGGGCTACTTGCCGCTGCCGATATGGCGCGCCTGGCTGGTGACGTAGGCCTGGAAGACCGTTACCGGCGGGCGGCGGTGGAGGTCGGTGTGGGTATTAGCGAACACCTATATTCCCCGGACCTGGGGCGTTTCATCCGGGGTATTTACAGGGAAGATGACGGCCGCCTGGTGCCTGATTTTACCCTGGATGCCAGCCTCACGGCCCTGGCCCTGCTGGAAGCAGTGCCTCTGGCTGACCCGCGCCTGTCCCGGACTATGGCGGCAGTGGAGGAAGGACTGCAGGTCAAGACGGAAATAGGAGGAGTGGCCCGCTATACCGGGGATTACTACTTCCGTAAAAGCGATAACCTCCAGGTGGCCCCGGGTAACCCATGGTTTATCTGTACCCTGTGGCTGGCCGAGTGGCACTCCTTACGGGCGCAAAATTTAAATGACCTGGCCGCGGCCCGTGCCATTCTCACCTGGGCGGCAGAACGGGCAACGCCGGCGGGGATGCTCCCGGAGCAACTGCACCCCTTTACCGGCGAACCCCTGTCGGTTTCCCCTTTAACCTGGTCCCATGCCACCTTTGTTAGCGCCGTGGAAAAATACCTCGCACGGAGGCGTCAGTTGCTGGCATAATTTCTATAAAGGCTTTTCAAACACCCGGGGTTGTTATATATTTAGGCCATAAGGCCCGTTTAGTTAAAGGCTTAATGAGGTGGAATTTATGACAGGAGAAACGGAGAAAATGCCCTGGAATTTACGGCAGTGTCTCCTGGTATTACTGGGGATGCTGGCGGCAGGTTATGGTACGGCGTTAATGGTCCGGTTCTTTGCTTCCTGGTTACCCCTGGCCTACCGTTACCTGCTGGTGGGCCTGGCCCAGGGGGCGGCCGTCCTGGGGGGACTGCATTATTTCGTGCGCAAGAAAAACGGCCTGGGCCTGGAAGCTGTAGGTTTAAAAGCCGCTTCTTTGGTCCGGGCCATAGCTTCAGGCCTGGGAGGCGGCCTGGTTTTATTTCTACTGGTAGTTATTATCGGCAGTCTGTTACAGTTCTTTTTACCCGACCAAGCCCCCCAGCCCTTTACCGAACTGGTCATCAACGCCAGGCAGCCCCGTGACCTGATTATACCGCTATTTCTCGGTGCTTTTCTGGCTCCCGTTACAGAAGAACTCTATTTCCGGGGGTTTCTCTTCCCGGCCCTCAAAGCCCGCTACGGCTTTGTCAGGGGCCTTCTGGGGAGCGGCCTGATCTTTGCCCTCCTGCACCTGGACCTGGTGCGTTTCTTGCCCCTTGCTCTCGGCGGCATGGGCCTGGCTTACCTTTATGAGCGGACAGGAAATATCCTAACCCCCATCGTTGCCCATGCTACCTGGAATACCATTATGATTCTCCTCCTTTATTTTGCCCTGCGGCAGGTTTGAAGATATGGAATGCTGTGCCCTGTTCATAAGGGGAGGAATGCCTGGCCGGGTTGCAGTCAGGGGAACGAAATGTTAACATAATGAGAGAACAAGGCTGACCATACAGGGAGGGGAGAATAATGGCCGGGACTGCCAGGGATTTCTGGGGAGAAACCTTTAATGCGCTGCAGCAGGGAATGATCTATGTCGACGCCGGCGGTCACATCCTGGTGGCCAACTCCCTGGCTGCCGCCATCCTGGGGCTGGCCGGCCGGGATTTAAAGGGCCGGCGGCTGACGGAGGTCTTCCCGGAGACGCGTCTGGCCGAGGTCTTTACCCACCGCCGCCCCCTCCAGGGAACCTGTTTTGCCGCCGGGGGTAAAAACTACCGCGTCGATTATTTCCCCGACGGCCAGGGGGGAGTCGTCGTTCTTTTTACGGAAGAACAGCCGGACGCAGCCCACCTTGAGGCCCTTAATGAACTCTACGCCGCCCTCCTGGATGATTTTCCCCTCTACCTGGTGGTGGTTAACCGCCAGGGTGTAATCGTCAGTATCAACCAGATGTATGCCGAACTCCTGGGCCAGAGGGCTGATGTCCTGACAGGCCGGGAGATAAGAGATGTTTTAACCTTCAGCCGCTTGCCGGAGGTCCTGGCTACTGGCCGACCGGTAGTCGGCTTTGAGGTCCAGTATGCCGGCAAGAAACTGTTATTGTCGGAAATGCCTGTCAAAGATGCCAGCGGCAACCTTCTGGGTGCCGTAGGCAAGGCCATGGCAGTTGAAGACCTGGCCGCTTCAGGCCTCAAGGATATTTCCCGGCGCCTGCAGGTTTTAGAGGGCAAGGTCCTCTTTTACCAGCAGGAACTAGCGTCCCTCCATGGGGAACAAGACGCCTGGCAGGGGATACTGGGGACGAGCCTGGCCGTGGTACAGCTGAAAAAGCTGGCGGCCCGGGTGGCCCGGGGCGAGGCTAACGTTTTAATTACCGGCGAGAGCGGTACCGGGAAGGAATTGCTGGCCCAGGCCATCCACCGGGCCAGCTCCCGCCGCAATGAGCCCCTGATTAAAATCAACTGCGCGGCCATCCCGGAAAACCTGCTGGAGGCCGAACTCTTTGGCTACGAAGAAGGGGCCTTTACCGGGGCGGCCCGGGGCGGTAAGCCCGGCAAGTTTGAGCTGGCCGATGGCGGCACCATATTCCTGGATGAAATCGGTGACCTGCCTTTGAGTATGCAGCCCAAGCTCCTCAGGGCTTTGCAGGAACGTTCCTTTGAGCGGGTCGGGGGACGTAAGACTATCAAGGTAGATGTGAGGATTATTGCTGCCACCAACCAGGATCTCCTGGCTCTGGAGGCGGCCGGCAAGTTTCGCCGCGACCTTTATTACCGCCTGGCGGTGGTGACCCTGCATATACCGCCCCTGCGGGAGCGGCCGCAAGATATCGAGGTTTTGACGGCGGCCATTATACGGCGCCTCAATAACCGGTATGGGATGGCCGTCAGGGGCCTCGCCCCGGCGGTGCAGGAGCTTTTTTACCGCTATACCTGGCCGGGCAATGTCCGCGAACTGGAGAATGTCCTGGAGCATGCCTTTAATTTCCTGGAGCCAGGGGAAGACATTATCCGCCGGGAACACCTGCCGGCGGCCCTGCAACAGGTGCGCGGTAGAGATGCAGGCCTGGAATTGAAGGAGGCCGTTGCTGAAGCTGAAAGGGAGGCCATCCAGAGGGCCCTGGCGGTCGCCGGGGGTAATAAGCAGGAGGCGGCAAAGCTCCTGGGCATCCATCCTTCCGGCCTGTACCAGAAATTAAAACGCTACAGTATTGAGTGAACTCTTCCGGGACAGGCCCCAGAGTTTTCCGGGGCGAATTTCTGGCAATAAACGAGGGATTGCTGATGGCTCTGGCCGAGTTACAACAAGGGATAGTTAGCCTTTTCCAGGGCGAGGTGGAAGTAGCCGTGGACCGCTGGGTGGCTACCACCTGCGGTTATTGCGGTACCGGCTGCGGCCTTTACCTGGGGGTTAAAGACGGCCGGGCAGTGGCCGTCAAACCTGATACCGCCGCGCCGGTAAATAAAGGCCACCTGTGCCTCAAGGGCCTTTATGAGTGGAAAACCCTGCACCACCCGGAGCGGGCGACGGTACCCCTCCGCCGCCAGGGTAAGGAGATGTACACCGTCACCTGGGAAAGGGCCCTGGAGCATTCCTGTAATGATGTAAGGTAGGTGTTGCCAATAAAAAAGCCTCCTGGTAAAAAAATAATAGACCAAAACAAACAAACCAACCAGGAGGCGAGAAACCGAATGAATGAGGTGCAAAAGAAAT
>NZ_PVXL01000006.1 GCF_002995805.1 Neomoorella stamsii | reverse complement strand
AAGTCATCGTCTTGTTGTTGTGGACGATGATGGAGGTTTAGTCTGCCCTCTTGGACTTCATCATAAAAAATGAAAATCTAAGAGAGCAGGCTATTTAACGAGCTAGAAGCAAATTATTGAGATAGGGATGGTGTAAGGAAAAGTATGAACTCTTCAGCTGGCGCCGGATCGTCAGATCAGGCGTGGGTCGAAGGATGGCTGGCAGTTAAAGTCTGGGGTGACCTGGCCTGTTTTACCCGGCCGGAAATGAAGGTGGAACGGGTTTCTTATCCCGTTATGACGCCATCGGCAGCCCGGGGCATCCTGGAGGCCATCTTTTGGAAGCCGGAGTTTCGCTGGCGAGTGCGGCAGATTGAAGTATTGAAGCCCATCCGGTATTTCTCCATCTTACGCAATGAAGTGAACAACAAAATGGCCGTTTCCACCGCCCGCGGCTGGGCCAGGAACGGCGGCGGCTATTATGCCGACCAGGACCGCGCCCAGCGCCATACCCTGGCCCTGCGGGAAGTAGCCTACATAATCCGTGCCGAACAGGTCATGGCCGCCCACGCCCGGGATATCCACCCGGCAAAATACCGGGACCAATTCCGGCGGCGGGTGGAACGCGGCCAGTGCTACCACCGGCCTTACCTGGGCTGCCGGGAATTCTCCGCCTTTTTCGGGCCGGTCGGTCCTGCCGATCAACCCATCAGGCACAGTGAGTATCTCGGCCGGATGCTGCTGGACCTGCAGTATAACGCTGATGGCAGCGGCGAGGGCAGGCCCGTATTCTTCAGCGCCCGCCTGGAAAACGGCATCCTCCGGGTGCCGCAAGACCTTTATAAAGAAATCGGGAGGTGAAACCGTCACATGCTCTTAGAAAGCCTGCGGGAGTATTCCACCCGCCTGGACCTGCCCCCCGTCATGTACATTAAAACCCCCATCCGCTGGTTTATCGATCTGGACAGCCAGGGTAACTTGCTGGGTTTTGTTTCGGCCACGGGGCCTGAAACCAGGGGAAAGGACCGCGGCAAAATGATGTATGCCCCGAATATAGTCCGCTCCTCAGGAGTTAAACCAAAGCTGCTCGCCGATAGGGGCGACTACGTCCTGGGCCTGGCCGATGAAAAGTCAAAGCCGGAACGGGTAAAAGAATGTCACTGGGCCTTTATCGACCTGGTACGCCAGTGCACCATTTCTACAGGTAATAAATCCGTTCAGGCGGTCCTGCGCTTCCTGGAAAACTGGGACCCTGAAGGGGCTAGACTCCCCGAGGATTTTAACCCCGGCGATAATCTAACCTTCCGGGTCGATGGCCGCCTGCCGATAGAAGATCCGGATGTACAAAGCTTCTGGGCCGATTATACCAATCCCCAGGAGGGAGAAGCTACCACCTGCCTGCTCTGCGGCCAGCTTAAAACCCCCGCCGAGCGTCACCCAGTAAAAATCAAAGGCATCCCCGGCGGGCAGACAGCAGGTATGGCCCTGGTGTCGGCCAACGCTGCCGCCTTTGAATCCTATGGCTTGCAGGCTTCCCTGATTGCCCCCATCTGCTACGACTGCGCCGAGCGTTACGGTAAGGCGGCCAATGCTTTAATTGAAGATGATGCCACCCACCTGCGCCTGGGCTCCTGTATCTACCTCTTCTGGACCCGTGAGCCCAGCAGTTTTTCCATCACCAGCCTCATTTCCGATCCCCGGCCGGAGGATGTCAAAGCCCTCCTGGCCTCAGTGTATACCGGCCGCCAGGCGGACCTTGAAGTCGACAACCTATTTTATGCTACAGCTCTAGCCCCCAGTGGTGCTAGGATAGCAGTGCGCGACTGGCTGGAAACGACCGTGGGAGATGTCAAGCGCAACCTGGGCCGCTACTTTACCTTACAGCGGCTGGTCGATGCCGGCGGCCGGGAAGGACCGCCCCTGGGGTTATTCCCCCTGGCCCTGAGCACCGTCCGGGAACCCAAGGACCTGCCACCGGCAACACCCCAGGCCATCCTGCACTTCGCCCTGAAGGGCGGTGCCCTGCCCCACTGGCTTCTCTATGAAGCCATAAAGCGGGCCCAGGCGGAAAAGGATCGTGAAAAAATAACCCGTCCCCGGGCGGCTTTAATCAAAATGGTTCTCCTCTCTCAAAAACCAAATCTAGCGGAGGGATCTGCCTTGGAAAAGCTGGACACGTCCAACCGGAACCCTGCTTACCTGTGCGGCCGTCTCCTGGCCGTCCTGGAAGGCATCCAGAGGTCTGCCCTTCCAGGGGTCAATGCCACCATTGTCGACCGTTTTTATGGGACTGCTTCCACGGCGCCGGCAGCGGTCTTCAGCAGGCTGCTGCGCGGCAGCCAGAGCCACCTGGGCAAGCTGCGCAAGGAAAAGCCCGGCCTTTACTATCACTGGCAGCAGTCCCTGGAAGCTGTTCTAAGCAACCTTTCGTCCTTCCCTCCTGTTTTAACCCTGGAGGAACAGGGTTATTTCGCCCTGGGTTATTACCACCAGCGGGCAGCCAACTGGGAAGGCACAAATTCAAAGGAAAACGGGGAGGAAACCCGGCCATAGCTCATTAAAACCTAAATGACTATCAATACAGGAGGAGATTTAAAATGACCGTTTATACCAATCCTGAAGTACGCCATGATTTTGTCCTCTTATTCGATGTCCAGGACGGCAACCCCAACGGCGATCCCGATGCCGGCAACCTGCCGCGCCTTGACCCCGAGACTATGCAGGGGCTGGTAACCGACGTCTGCCTCAAACGAAAAATCCGTGACTGGGTGGACATGACCCGCGGCAGCGAAGCTAATATGAAGATTTACGTCCAGCATCACGGCATTTTAAACGCCCAGCACCAGCAAGCCTATGACGCCATCGGGGAAAAATCCACCGGCAGCAAACAAAACCGGGAGATCGTCGACAAGGCCAGGCAGTGGATGTGCCAGAACTTCTATGATATCCGCATGTTCGGCGCTGTGATGACTACCGGCGTCAACTGTGGCCAGGTTCGGGGGCCAATGCAGCTAACTTTTGCCCGGTCAATCGACCCCATCGTTCCCCTGGACATCTCGATTACCCGCGTCGCAATCACCAGGGTTGAGGATGCCGCCACTGGCGAACAGGGCGAGGGAGGCAAGGTCACCGAAATGGGCCGCAAAGCCCTGGTACCCTATGGCTTGTACTTGGGCTATGGATTTTTTAATCCTTATTTTGCCGCCGATACCGGCGTTAGCACCGCCGACCTGGAGGTCTTCTGGGAAGCCCTGCAGCGGATGTGGGATGTGGATCGTTCCGCCAGCCGCGGGATGATGGCCTGCCGGGGACTTTATATCTTCAGCCACGCATCCGCCCTGGGCAACGCTCCGGCGGACAACCTCTTTAAACTCATCACTGTTAAACGCCGGGATGGAGTAAAAGCAGCGCGCTCTTTTGCCGACTACCAGGTGACAATCAACGAAGAAGACTTGCCGCCTGGGGTAACCCTGACACGGTTAGTGGGATAAAATTATTTGGCCTATGTTACGCCCGGCTCCAATGCCGGTGAGGATTGGAACAAAAAAGGTGGCATATATGGAAAGCACCATTCTTCCCGGTTGGGACGACAGGGATATCGTCATGGTCTCGGCCCTGGAGCACTACGCCTACTGTCCGCGGCAGTGTGCCCTGATCCATGTCGAACAAACCTTTACTGAAAATATGTATACCCTGAAAGGGCGCTTCGTTCATAATCTAGTAGACGTTGAAGGTATGGAGATGGAGGGTGGGGTGCGCATTGAACGCGCCCTGCCCATCTGGTCCCTGCGCCTGGGCCTCATCGGCAAGGCCGACGTGGTTGAATTTCACGGCAATGTTCCCTATCCCGTTGAATATAAACATGGCCCCAGGCGCAAGCACCGGCATGATGATTTGCAGATCTGTGCCCAGGCCATGTGCCTGGAAGAAATGACCGGCAAGCAGGTCCCCAGGGGAGCTATTTACCATCATTTATCCCACCGGCGAAGGGAGGTTACTTTTGATAGCCATTTAAGGGAACAGGTGGAAGCGGCAATTATCCAGATCCGCATGATGCAGCATAGTAATATCCTCCCCCCACCTGCCGCCGATGAGCGTTGCCGGGGATGTTCTTTACAGGACTCCTGCCTACCGGAGATAAAGGAGAAAGGGCGGTTGCGCATGCTCCTACGTGAATTATTTAAACCTGAAGGTGATACTTGAAACGTACATCACATCGACCATTTGTTAATCCCCAACAACCCAAAATTGTGTAAGGATTGAAGACAAACAATGCATATCCTGTTAAACACCCTGTACCTTATGACACCGCGTACCCTGGTGCGCCTGGATCACGAGACGGTAAAAATCGAGGTAGAAGGGGAATTAAAAATGCAGGTTCCCCTGCACCACCTGGGCAGCATCGTCTGTTTTGGTGATGTTACTCTTACCACACCTTTAATAATGCGGTGTGCCGAGGACAAACGCTTGATTGTCTTTCACGATCAGCATGGCCGTTTTAAAGCCCGCGTGGAAGGCCCGGTGTCAGGGAATGTTTTTCTCCGCCGTGCCCAGCATGAAGCCCTATCTGATAGTAAAAAAACAAATGCCATTGCCAGGAATATCGTCGCCGGAAAAATCCGCAACACCCGGCAGGTTGTTCTACGCGGTGCCCGGGAAGCCGATAATGAAGACGACAGGAAGGCCCTCCAGGAAACAGCCCGCGAACTGGCTCACGGACTGGAGGCCCTGTCACGTTCCCCCGATCTGGAGCAAATTCGTGGTATCGAAGGAAATGCCGCCCGGCATTACTTCGCAACTCTTCATCGCATGGTCAGGGTTAACCGCGAAGCCTTTAAAATCACCCACCGTAACCGGCGGCCGCCCCTGGACAGGATGAACGCTTTATTATCCTTTATCTATTCCCTCCTGCTGAACGATTGTCTTAGCGCCGCCGAAGGTGTAGGGCTCGATCCTCAGGTTGGGTATCTCCACGTCCTTCGTTCGGGGCGACCGGCTTTGGCTTTGGACTTGATGGAGGAGTTTCGATCAATCCTGGCCGACCGTTTGGCCCTTACTTTAATCAACCGCCGCCAGGTAGTTGAAGGGGATTTTGTCGAACGCCCTGGAGGCGCCATGCATATTAATGACAACGCCCGGAAAGAAATTGCCATTGCCTACCAGAAACGTAAGCAGGAAGAAGTACTTCATCCCGTCCTGAATAGAAAGGTGCCCCTGGGTCTGGTGCCCCACATCCAGGCCCGTTTACTCGCCCGTGTCCTGAGGGGGGATGCTGAGGAATATTTGCCCTTTATGTACCGGTAAATATATAGCTTTAAGTGTGGTTGTAGCGCCTGGCTCCCATGCTGGGCGAAGGTTGAAACTTAAGTGTGGTGCAGGTAACATGTATATCCTAATAACTTATGATGTTTCTACAGAATCAGAAGCAGGTAAAAAACGCCTGCGTAAAGTTGCCCAGGTTTGTAAAGATTTTGGCCAGCGGGTGCAAAAGTCCGTTTTTGAGTGTTCGGTCAACGAAGCTCAGTTTGAACAGTTAAAGCACCGGCTCTTGCAGTGTATCGATGAAAAAAGCGATAGCCTGCGGATTTACCGGTTACGCGAACCCCCAAAAAAATACATCCAGGAGTATGGCGTCAACCTAACGATTGATTTTGACGCCCCCCTGGTTTTGTAAACCCGCGAACATATAGCAAGGGGTAAAAGACCGGAAGGTTCGCGATCTTTGGGAATCAAGGCCTGAAGCTAATTTTAGAGGTGAAGCATAATGGAGTATTCTAATTCAGTCATCAGGTTCGCGCAGAATAGTAATATAGGGGTTGTCTGCCAAGGGTTTTAGCGCGAACTGTTGCGCCCGGCTCCCATGCCGGGCGAGGATTGAAACGTTTTCGATTTAAACATGCCGCAGGACCGGGCGAGTTGCGCCCGGCTCCCATGCCGGGCGAGGATTGAAACTCCTGTACCAGGGCCTTTGTCTGCTCAGCCCGTTCGTTGCGCCCGGCTCCCATGCCGGGCGAGGATTGAAACATGATCTAAGCCGTTATCAGACCAGGCCCTCTTTGGGGTTGCGCCCGGCTCCCATGCCGGGCGAGGATTGAAACTTCGCCTGGTTTGGTGCTACCTCAAGCCAGGGCACCGTTGCGCCCGGCTCCCATGCCGGGCGAGGATTGAAACCGCCCGGCTTGCTCCACGGTACGGCGGTCTATCCGTTGCGCCCGGCTCCCATGCCGGGCGAGGATTGAAACCACAGAAGCTTTTGGTTGTAGCCGCCACTCTCGATGTTGCGCCCGGCTCCCATGCCGGGCGAGGATTGAAACACCCTTGAGCGGGCAGAAAGCCTGGGCGTTCCTGCGTTGCGCCCGGCTCCCATGCCGGGCGAGGATTGAAACGTTTTCGATTTAAACATGCCGCAGGACCGGGCGAGTTGCGCCCGGCTCCCATGCCGGGCGAGGATTGAAACCACAGAAGCTTTTGGTTGTAGCCGCCACTCTCGATGTTGCGCCCGGCTCCCATGCCGGGCGAGGATTGAAACACCCTTGAGCGGGCAGAAAGCCTGGGCGTTCCTGCGTTGCGCCCGGCTCCCATGCCGGGCGAGGATTGAAACGTTTTCGATTTAAACATGCCGCAGGACCGGGCGAGTTGCGCCCGGCTCCCATGCCGGGCGAGGATTGAAACTGCCGGGTTTCGGGCCGGGCTCCCGGCAAGACAAGTTGCGCCCGGCTCCCATGCCGGGCGAGGATTGAAACTGCCGCGTAGAATATATACCCGCAAAGGTCGATCCGTTGCGCCCGGCTCCCATGCCGGGCCGAGAAAAGAGCAACCCATTTCGCTGGATGCAAGAATTAACGATACCAAAAGAAGCCAGGGTTGGGTAAGTTGATGTGGGAGAAATGAACATGATAAAAGCATTTGAAACAATAATAAATCCTAAACCGGCGCAATGACAAATATAGCTTTCACTCGCGCCTCCTCCCGCCACACTTCTATATACAATCTCTCATTAGCGTCATGGCCGGCGTCCAGCACCGTAACCACCCGGGCAGAAAATACCTCGCCGGCGGCATAGCGAGCGGTAAGAATGGCAGCCAGCCCGGAACGGAGGTAACCAAGCTGAGCACCCCAGGGTGAAAGGACGGCGACAGCATGGGGGTCGTGCTTGTTTCCCGGTTCCAATGCCAGGAAGACCGGCATCCCGCCCTGGAGCTTATCAACTTCCTGCAGGCGCTCCCCATAGCGCAGACCTACGACGCGGGTGATGAATCGCCCTGCAGTAGCAAAATATTGTTGCACCTCCAGGCCCGCCGGGCCTAAAATGCTCCCCAGGGCAAACAGCAACTTCCCCTCTAGGCGAAAGGAGTTGTGGTAAAGTTCGGCGGCAGTATTCATCAACAGATCACGGCTTACGAGTTCAGTCAGGAGTTCCACGGCCGCGGGGTGCCAAAACGCTACATGTTCCAGATGGTGGATGCCGGCCCACAAAGCCCCCTGGCGCAGGTGATAAATTCCCTGCAGCAGGACCATCAGGTCGCTGCCGTCCCCCGGCCAGCGGTCCAGATAACCGAGCCCGGCAACGATCTTTAACAATTTAAGCACCCAAATCACTCCTGCATAAACGATATGACCTTTTCTTAAAAGACCTGCTCCTAATATAAACCCCATCACCGCCAAATCCTGTCGGCCACATATGTTCACCCCCTAACTTCCCGGTGAAGGAATCACCGGGAATATGGCGAATAATGGATAATAAGGAAATTTTGTAGGGGGCATATAGTTTTGAGCCTGGTCCTCAAGAAAAATAAAAGGGGCGTCAGCAATGTCGGCCGC
The DNA here is from genome assembly GCF_002995805.1 of Neomoorella stamsii. Lineage (GTDB taxonomy): Bacteria > Bacillota > DSM-521 > Neomoorellales > Neomoorellaceae > Neomoorella > Neomoorella stamsii. The sequence goes on along the minus strand of NZ_PVXL01000006.1, from coordinate 39,451 downwards.
CAGTCCCTGGCGCGCATCTACGCCATCCACCGCTGGATCGCCGCCGGCCGCTACCCCAACGTGGCCTTTATTGCAGAACGCCTGGAGGTTTCCGCGCGGACGGTAGAAAGGGATATCCAGATTCTCAGGGATTTTTTCGGAGCACCTATCGTCTATGACAGCTGGCACAGGGGTTACCGCTACGATAAAACCTTCAGCCTGCCCCCCATCCAGTTGACTGAAGGGGAACTCCTGACCCTATACCTGGGCCAGCGGCTGTTAAGCCAGTTCGGCGGCACCCCTTTTAGCCGGATAGTCCAGGGTGCCCTGGCCAAACTGAAAGCAATGCTGCCGGAGAAGTTAATGGTGGACCTGGACCTGCTGGATAAGGATATTTCCTTTGCCGTCGCGGCTTTACGCGGTGACGCCGAGAAACTGGCCGTCCTCTACGCTGATCTCTGCCGGGCCATCCAGGATAACTGCTCGGTACAAATAACATACTATACGGCCAGCCGGGACGCCGTCACCGAGCGCTTGATCGACCCCTACCACCTGCGCTTTTATCAGGGCGCCTGGTACGTCATCGCTTACTGCCATTACCGCCGAGAAGTACGTCTCTTTGCCCTGGACCGCATCCGGCAGTGGCAGGTGACAGAGCGCAAATTCGAAGTGGCGGCTGATTTTTCCCTGGAAGCCTACCTTCAGAATTCCCTGGGCATAGAGCGGGGGCCGCAGGTATACGAGGTCATCATTCGCTTCCACCGCGACCAGGCGCGCTGGATCAAGGAGCGCCAGTGGCACCCCGGCCAGGTAATGGAAGAACTGCCCGATGGGAGCCTGGTGTTAAAAATGCACCTCAGCGGCCTGCAGGAAGTGAAACGCTGGGTGCTGGGGTTCGGTGGCCGGGCGGAAGTCCTGGCCCCCCCGGAGCTACGCCGGGAAGTGGGCCGGGAAGCAAAAGAACTGGCTGGACTGTACGGCCATATTTAGGAGTAATTGTGATGGCATGCCGGCTCCCGGCCCTGGCCCTGCAGTAGCCCTGGCTCAGGGCGAGAAAAAAAACTGTATGCTAACACTATGTTAAATTATTGTTAAACTTTATAAAATTATTGCCTGCCGGTAATAATATGCTAAAATAAAAACGCAATCCAAACAGGGAGAAGGAAGGTTTAATGCCCCATATCCTGGCTATCAACGGTAGTCCTCGGGGGAGGGAAAGCAACAGTGATCGCTTGCTGCAGCCCTTTCTGGGCGGGGCGCGTGAGGCGGGAGCAACTACCGAAACTATTTACGTTACAGATTTAAAGATCAATGATTGCCGTGGCTGCTTTACCTGCTGGACCAGCACCCCCGGCCGCTGTGTCTTCCGCGATGATATGCCGGCGGTGCTGGAAAAGATCAAAACAGCCGATATCCTGGTCCTGGCCACACCCCTGTACCATTTTGGAATGACGGCGCGGCTGAAACGCCTCCTGGAGCGTACCCTGCCCCTGGCCGATCCCCATATAATCAAAGCGGGGGACCACTATACCCATCCCCGCCGGGGCGATTTCCACGCCGGCATGGTGCTCATAGCTAACTGTGGTTTCCCGGACCGGGTTCATTTTTCCGCCCTGGAGGAGCATATGCGCCAGTTAACCAAGGACCGCCCGCAAAGCCTGCTGGCCAGCATCCTCTGTGCCGGGGGAGAAATACTGGGCCATGGCGGCGCGGCTTTCGACTGGTATTTTAAGGCCCTGCGCCAGGCGGGAAGGGAAATAGTCGAGCAGGGGCATTTAGCGGCGGAAACAGCGGCTATCCTGGCCCGGGAACTGGTTCCCCGGGAGATGTACCTTAACATGGCCAACGCCTACTGGGATAGCCGGATTAAAGGAGAGGCAGGAGACCTCGCCATTAATGCGGACAAGGATATTACTGCTGGAAGCACCCGGCCCTCGCCGGCAATAAATAACTCCCGCCCAGGAGGCCCTGGCGGTAGCGGGGCTCCGCCGCGTAACTGCCGGGAAGCTGTCCTGGGGATGGCGGCCGCCTTTAACCCGGCAGCAGCCGGGAACCTTAAAGCGGTCCTCCAGATAAACTTGAGCGGCAATGGCGGCGGTGATTACTATTTGATCATTGCGGGCGGCCGCTGCACAGTTCATGAAGGCCGTTCCGCAGAAGCGACGACAATCATCAACGCCCCGGCCGATGTCTGGCTGCGTATCGCCAGGGGAGAACTGGATGGAGCAGCGGCCCTGATGCAGGGCCTTTACCAGGTTACCGGCGATTTCAGCCTGATGATGAAAATGAACGATCTGTTTTCCGGCCCTGAGCCCGGGAAGCCTGTCCTTACGCGCCCGGCAGGACCTCTCCCCATAACCGGGATGGCCTGGCTGTCGGTAGCCTTCCTGCCCTGGACCCTTAACTGGCTCGGAACAGGCCTGCATTTAAACCCTGCCTCCAGCTGGATCGCACCGGCTCTGCTGGCCCTGCTGATCTGGCTTTACCGCCGTTTCTATAACCGGCCTACCTGGATGGAGAGCGTCACTTGTGTCTATTTCCTGGTTACTGGCCTTCTAAACCTGGCCGGTAAAGCCCTGCCGGCTGTAGCTACCGACTTTTGCGGTCACATGGTCCTGGGGGCCGCCTGGTTGGCCACCCTGGCCACGGAGGAACCCCTCACAGCAGCCTATTCCCGCTGGAATTATCCCGCCGGCCTGGCCACCAACCCTCTTTTCCTGCGGACCAACGCCATTATTACGGCCGTTTGGGGCGAGTCCTTCCTGTTCATGGCTGTTACAGCCCTGGGGACAGCCTTTATGCCGGAGCAAAAACCTTTATGGCTGACTTTGCGCTATATCCCCCTCATCCTGGCTGGTCTTTTTACGGCCTGGTTTCCTAACTGGTACCCGGCCCATGTAGCTGCCGGCGGTAAAAAAGCGTTTTAACTTGAAACAAGGTCCCGCTGCTTAAAGCGGCAGGACAGGTGGAGTTGCGCCCGGCCCCATGCTCTCTTGCTCCACCCATTTGCGGTGCTCCAGCATGGCCTGCAGCAGGGGGGCCAGGGGGGCGTAAGCCGGGTCCTCAACCAGGTGCTGGAGCCTGGCAGCATACTTGTCGCCGGGAGCTAGGACCTGGCGCAGCCTATAGATCCGCTCCGCCCTGGGCACCAGGCCCGCCAGCTCATAGGCCCGGGGGATGGCGTCAAAGTTCAAATATACCTTTTCCACCTGGCGGCCTTCCTGGAAGCGGGGCCAGGTGACCTCCACCACCCCGGCAGCTGCCAGTTCGGCCAGCACGGCGTGGATGGCCTCCCTTTTGCGGTGGTCCATCTCGTCAAAATAATCGCCGGCCAGGGGGCTCTTCTTCATAGCGAACTGGGGCCGCTGTTTACCCGAGGTGCCGGTTTGAAAGGAGCGGCTCCCTTCTTATTTACTGATGAGCAAAGAGAGAATCCTGTACCGGTACTGCGCGTGCAGGTCCCTGCCCGTCCCGGCCATTCCCTACACCCCCTCGCCGCGGCCGGCCAGAAGGCGGGCCGGGGAGAAAAAATTCCAGAGGTACTTGAAGCCGCAGCCACTTCTCCGAGTTACTACTGGCATTACGCCAGTAAAGGCAAAAATGGCCGTCACGATAATCTACCACGAGCGGGACAACGCAAAAATTCCCTGTCGGCGAGGATTTTCCTGCCGACAATAGAAATTTCACTTTAAATTAAGAACATACTGCAGCACTGAAACACAAACTGCCACCAGAAACAATACGCATCCCTGGCATATGAGTAGTCTACATATTATGAAATCCGATAAGGAAATTCGAATTATAATAGATAACGCGATTTTTTACCGCCCAATAGATGTTCTATCAGTATTATAGGAATTCTCCTTGCCCTGATCGGGATGGCAGCTTATAAGCTTAACCCCGGTGGAATAAAGGACCCGGAAATGATTTTGCCCTATTATACGGTCCAATTATTCCCTAAGTGGGTAGCAGGTATTATCTTGGGGGCATTATGGGCTGCAATTTTGAGTTCTGCAGATTCTTTTTTAAATGCTGCCACAACTCTACTTGGCAACGACATTTGGTTCAGAGTTATAAAAAGAGGCGAAAGGTCCAAAACGTTGCTAACTGTAATCGGCATCGGTACGCTTTTAATAGCATGGTTAGTGCCCAGTGTAATTAAATTGTTCATCTGGGCTCTTTTCTTTTTGGACCAGTATCATCGATATCAGCAATGGTTGGGGCTTTCTCGTCCTTACACCTTGTTCCCACGAGAGGTGAGGATTGGACGGGCGGCGGGTCACTTCCGCTCTCCCCCCTGTTCGTGATATAATGCTACTGTGATCCTTTTTCTTTAAAATAGATTAGGAGTGCGCTTTAAAAATGCCTGCTCTAAATGAACACCAGCGCCGTCATATTATAGAACTACTGGAACAGGGCGCCGATCTGCCTGCCGATTATAAAAACCTGCTTTTCCCCCCCGAGCGCCAGGAATATGAACTCGTTTACGCCGGCAAGGAACGCGAGGAAGACATCCTGACCGAAACTATGGCCGTGCCCCTGCAACCTGTAAAGACCTTTTTTACTAATGGTCATAACGATGATTGGTGTAATATGCTCATTTTTGGCGACAACTTGCAGGCGATGAAAAGCCTCTTACGATGGAAAGAAACGGGCAGGCTGGCCAATGCGGACAATTCCCCCGGGGTCAGGTTAATTTATATCGACCCGCCTTTCGCCACCAGGCAGGAATACAGAAGTACGCAGGAAGAAAGGGCATACCAGGACAAGCTGATCGGAGCCAGGTTTATCGAGTTCCTGCGTAAAAGACTGGTCTTAATGAAGCACCTGTTAGCCGACAATGGCAGTATTTATGTACACCTGGATGAGAAAAAAAGTCACTACATAAAAGTAATAATGGATGAAATCTTCGGGGAAGGCCGCTTCCAGCGGGAAATCATCTGGCGGATCGGCTGGCTTTCTGGTTTTAAGACGCAGGCCAAAAATTGGATAAGAAATCATGACGTTCTCTTTTTCTATACAAAAAGTGACGACTTCATCTTCAACAAGATTTACCTGCCTTATCCTGAGGGTTATACCAGGCGCGATGGCTCCCCACCTGAGGGAGCAGGTTATCCTGTAGAGGACACCTGGAACTGCTATGAACTGGATCACCTTGATTCTATTCAGATTATGAGCTTTTCCGGGGAAAAGACGGGTTTTCCTACGCAAAAAAATGAAAACCTGCTCGAACGCATTATTCGCGCTTCCTCCAACCCGGGAGACATAGTGCTGGATGCCTTTGCCGGTTCCGGCACTACCCTGGCGGTTGCGGAAAAACTGGGACGTCGCTGGATAGGTATCGACTGCGGCAAGCTGGCTATCTACACCATCCAGAAACGCCTGCTGACCCTCAAAAAAGAAATCGGCAACAGGGGTGACCCCATTACTCCCAAACCCTTCATCCTATATAACGCCGGCCTGTATGATTTTTCCCAGCTCAAGCGCTTGCCCTGGGAAGAATGGCGTTTCTTTGCCCTCCATCTTTTTCAGTGCCGGGATGAACCCCACATCGTGGGCGGGGTACAACTGGACGGTTACCTTGGGGCCGACGACGTTCTGGTCTTTAACCACCTCCTCGGCGGCGGGGCAGTGCTGGATCATGGGTTTATCGACGATTTGCATGAACAGATCGGCAGCAGGCTGGGTTCGCGTTTTTTCATCATCGCCCCGGCAGCGAGCGTGACCTTTCTGGAAGATTATATCGACAGGGGTCAGACGCGCTACTACATCCTGCGCATCCCCTATTCTATAATCAATGAATTGCACAACCGTAATTTTCATGCTATTACCCAGCCCTTGAACGAAAACCAGGTCAATGAGACGGTAGAGGCAGTGGGCTTTGATTTCATCCGATTGCCTGAGGTCCATTGCGAATACCTGGTCAGAGCAGGGGAAGGGGATCAGGTCAGCGAAGCGATCATCCGGATCCTTACTTTCAAAAGTAAAGCTATGGTAAAAGGAGCGTCACAAAAAGGCAACCGGGAAACCCTTTCCATGGTCATGGTGGATTACGATTACGATGGGGAGGTCTTTGCCCTTGATGCCGTTTTTTATGCCGACAAAATTGAAAGGGATGGCTGGGAGGTGCGGATGCCGCTGGCCTCCCTGGGCGACCGGGTGATGATCATCTATGTGGATATCTATGGCAATGAGTACAGGGAGATTAAAATACCGGGAGATTTTCACCCCCCGGCCTGCGGAGGTAGAGGCAGGTGAACATCCAGCACACCTATCGCAATCAAGACCTGGTCCTGCGGGTTAGCCCCAGTATTAATCCCGGTTGCTTCGACATTTCACGTTACGAACCTTTTCTGGATGCCCTGTGCGGCACGCGGGAGTACCAGAAGGAAGCTATCCGGGTTACCCTGCGCTACCTGCTAGGCGGGCGGTACGCTAATTTGCGTTCCCTGGCGGAAGAGAATTATTACTCGAATGAGACACTGCAGGAAAGATATGGCTCTTTCAGGGAAATGGAACGCCACCTCCAATTACCAGATCAGCTTTCCTGCTCCCTTGACCTGGCCACCGGCACCGGCAAAAGCTATGTAATGTATGGTATCGCGAGGATTATGTTAGCGGAGGGCGCCGTGGATCGTGTGCTGACTCCCGGTAACCCTGGAGCCGGCGCAAAAAAAGCTGCAAACCGCGGTGGGGGAAGCCGCCGGTATATACTACTAAGCCAGCAGGGCCCCCAACCGCTAGATCCCGGTCCCCTTCCCTTTCCCGACTTGGTACAGCCAGCTCACTTACACCCTGCACAACCTGATAGTAACTGGTCAAATTCTCCACCAGGAGAACCCAAGGGGCGGTAACGGCCGTTATCTCCATGACCCGCACCGTATGGGCGGCTAGGCCCACGCCGCCCGGAAGTTCCCCCACATTGACGGCGGTCCCTCCCACCCGGAAAGTAAAGGGTCCGGCCACCAGCACCATTTTGGGGTTATCGGTCAGGCCGACGCTGTCCAGATATTCGGCGTCGGTTTCATATTCCTCCGGGCCGTAAGACTTGAGGATGGCCAGCAGCCGCTTTTTCACCCTCTGTTCGAAGGCCTTGGAATCCCCCAGGACCCGCTGGCTGAAGACACGCTCCGGTGTACTGTCCTCCAGCTCCGGCAGGGCCAGGAGTACCTTTAACAGTTCCTCGTAGCCGTCCAGGTCCTCCAGGTCCAGGCCGGCGGTCTTTCGCTCTCCTAAGGCCGCGTTAACCCCGGCCCACCAGCCGCGCACCCACTCCCAGGGGTGGGTAGCCAGGGGAGCTAGGACCTGGCGCAGCCTATAGATCCGCTCGGCGGCCCGGGCGCAGCGGCTGTGCAGGCCGGCCAGCAGGATCTTCTCCCGGTCGAGGGTCTGGCGCAGGATCGCCAGCAGCCCCTCCTGCTCCTGCAATTCCTTATCCAAACGGGCCAGGCCTTCCTTTAACTCCTGCTCCCGCTGCCTGGCCTGGTGGCCCTGCCACTTCTGATAGGCCTCCCTGGCCTTCTGCCCGGCTTCAAGGTGCTTGGCCCGCGCCAGGTCCAGCTCCCGGTCCAGGCGTTCCACCTCGGCTACCAGGAAGCATATCTCCTCCTCCAGGTGTTCCCGCAGCTCCACCTCCCGGGCGTGCTTCAGGCCCCGGATGACATGCTCCTGGATGGCCACCGTATCCCGCAGCCGGGCAAAAGTTTCCAACTGGCGGCAGATAGCTTCCAACTGCTCCCGGCGCTCTTCCAGGGCTTCCAGCTCCGCCTGGTAGCGCTCGTGGATTTCAAAGTTCTGCCGCAAGAGGTCCAGCTGCAGCTCCTTCTCATCCAGGATATGGTAGACGAAATCCGCACATTATTGATGGGCTTAAAGGAAAGGGCCTTGACGAAAACCGGGAAGAAGCGTTCGCTTACCTGGCCCAGGCGGTTGAGGAGGGCCTTTTGGTAGCCGGTTTTGCTCCGCTCGAAAATATGGCGTCCCGGCAGGTTTTGACAATAGCGGTGAAACTCCTCCCGGTTTTTCCAGCGTTCCGCCGGGCTCCAGAAATCCAGGTCGGCCAGCTGCACCCCGGCGAGGATAAAGTATTCGTCGTCGATGGCATCGTCGCCGTAGACGTCCATCACCACGCCGACAACAAAGGTTTCCCTCTTTTGGTGGTCATAAAACTCGGCGGCGATGTAGCTGGTAAAATCCCCTTCCCGCAAGTACTTCTTTTCTTCCCCGCCGGTTTTGCCCCGCAGGTAGCTGATGAGGGAGCGCCTAGCCTCGTCGTGGGCCGCCGAATTGAAGCGGATCTGCCTCTGGTTGGCCACCAGGAGGACCTGCAGGGCGTCGATGATGGTGGACTTGCCGGCGCTGTTGCGACCGGCAATGAGGGTCTGGCGGCCGAACTAGGTTGAACAGGCCGGGCAGGCAATTTTCCGCCGGCAGGTCGCCCCTCCTGATGCCCGCTGCCATCCATTCCAGGATCCGCGCCAGGTACTGGTCGACGCCGGAGCTGTGCTGGCTTAAATAGCGGGCCCGCTCAAAGGAGGCGCGCAGGTACTGGTTGTGGCGCAGGTCGATCTGGTAAAAGATTTCGTCCAGGCCGCGGTAGATCTCTTCAATGTCCATGAGGGCGCGGCGCAGCTGCTCCGCCGCCTCTTCCCTGCTGGCAAAAAACTCGTTGCGCAGGGCATCTTCCACGGCCCGGGCCAGCCATTCCGGGTCCAGGAGCCACTCCTGGACCGTGGCCAAGATCCGCTGCCGGTAGCGGGAAACATGCCAAAGCGGTTGACCCGGTACTGCTCATAAAAGAGGAGCAGGGCCTCGGCATAAATATATCGGTTCCGGCCGCTGAAAACCTGGAACAGGCGCTCCGGTATCACCTCGAAAAGTTTCATCCGACAGCCCCCGGTGATAAGATGGCCGTTTATCGATGGCTGGATATTAAAATTGCCCGCTAATACCCCCTGCAAGCCTGCAGGGCTACCCGGGCAGATAATATCCTTATTTGATGTTATTCGACACCGTACCTGGAAGTCCTCTTGGTACAAGTTATATTCCGTCGCTTTTATCCGCAAAGATAAAAAACCAGCTCAAACTTAACTCGCGGAAATGCTCCCGGACCTCCCTTGCTGAAGGCCCAGCCACTTTTACTGCTGGCGGAGACTCTACCTACCAGCACCAGAAACCGGCTTAAGAAAGCTTCATATACGCCGCAGTACTTCCCCGGCAAAGCATCCTGTAGCCTGTCCATCTTTTACTGCTACCTGGCCGTTTACCAGAACCCAGCGTACCCCGGTAGCCAGCTGGTTGGGGTTAGCCCGAGTGGCCCGGGAGGCAATGGTTCCCGCGTCGAAGGCTACCACATCGGCTTTGTAGCCGGGTGCCAGCAGGCCGCGGTCCTTTAGACCCATACGCCGGGCCGGCATGAGGGTCATTTTGTGGATGGCCTCTTCCAGGGTGATAACTCCCTTATCTAAACAGTAGTGTCGCAGGATATGCGAGTAGTTGCCGTATGCCCGCGGGTGGATAGCCCGCCCCCGGGGATCCAGCCCGCTGTCGCTGCCAATCATTACCCACGGGTGCTGCAAGGCCAGCAGCAGGTCTTCTTCATGGATAGAATTTCGGCTACTGCCCACATCCCAGCTGGAAAAGGTATAGCCATATACATCGGCGGTAATATCCAGGCCTCCCTGCCGGGCACCATCTAGCAGGCTTAAGACCTGTTTCATTTTACCCCAGTTGCGCCGGCCGGCAGTTTTGATATGGGAATACTGTACCGGTATACCTGCTTGCTGCCCGATCTCTATTGCTTCTTCTACAGCTTTGAAGACCTGGTCCCCTTCGCTGCGAATATGGGTGGCATAAAAACCGCCGTATTCCTTCAGCACCTGGCACAAGTCAATTAGCTCCTGCGTCGTGGCCAGGGACTGGGGCCAGTATTCCAGACCCACTGACAGTCCAAAGGCTCCTTCCTGCAGGGCCGTGGCCAGTTTTTGCTGCATGGCTGCCACTTCTCTGGCCCCGGCGGGCCGCCCTTCCCTGGCTACTGTTGCCTGCCTCAAGTTTTTGTACCCCGCCAGGATCCCCAGGTTAAGGGCCAGCTTGTTAATACCGGCCAGAAAGTCGCCGACCCTGGCCACCGAAGTGCCGCAGTTGCCGCCCAGGTGGGTCGTTACCCCCTGGAGGAGGAACATTTCTCCCCTACCCCCGCTGCCCAGATAAGCTTCCGTATGGGTATGGAGATCAATAAAGCCGGGGCTAAGGACCAGCCCCCGGGCATCTATTTCTACCGCCCCCGGTGCGGCCTGGAAGTCCCCCACGGCGGCGATTTGCTTGCCTTTGATACCAAGATCGCCGGGGTAGGCTTTATCTCCGCTGCCATCGATGATCAGGCCGTGACGGAAAACATAATCGCAGACTACTGACTCCGGTAAAGGCGGAGCCTGCCCGGTCGGGGCTGACTCCGCGGGCTGAGGTTTATTGCCAGCAGCCGGCATTGCCCTTGGTATCAACCCCAGCCAGGATAGGTAGCCCAGGGCCATCAGGGAACCGGTACCTAATAAAAACTGGCGTCGAGAAATTTGCCTGCTCATGGTGAAGCAGGTATTCAACACCAGGGGAATTAATTCCTGCTCAATTGCTAAATTCCTTAAATGCCAGGTTTAGCAAAAAAATTTGTGTCAATCAAAAAGGGGGCCGCTGGGCCTTTAGTAAAATATCAGCACCAGGATCAGTATCAGCGCCGCCAGGGAAAGGGCCATGTAGTCCTCGAGCCTTTCAGTGGCAAAGAGGGAAAGTATTTTGGCCTCATCCCTTTTCCCATCCCGGTAGTCCATAAAATCACCTGCCCTAAGGTTGTTCCGGCACAAAAAGCAGCACCACTATCAGCGCCACCAGGGCTTTTAACAGGCCCGCCACAGTACCCACCAGCAGCGGTTTGCCTCCGGCCCGGCGCAACTCCGCCAAAGATATCTGCATGCCTTCCCCAGCCAGCCCCACGGCAAAGAACCAGCTGTAAAGGTTGCGTATAATTGTTAATTCCCGGGAAGGAGGGGACGTCGGGCCCAACAGGCCAAAGGAGGTAAGTACAACCACGGTTAAAAACCCAAGTACAAACACCGGGAATTTATTCCACAGGCCGGTATTGATGTTCACTTCATCCTCCGGCGGGGCGGAACGGCTGGCAAAGAAGGCCAGGAACAACACCACAAAGGGGAGGAAGATCACCCGGGTAAGGTTGTAAATCTCACCCGTTTTCAGGCTTTCCGAAGCATGGACGGGTGTTCCGGGATCAAAGGTCAGGCATACCGCCAGCACCTGCCCGGAGTTCAATATGCCCGTACCGGCCCAAACGCCGAACTGGTGGGGACTCAAACCCACCGCACTGCCCACCACCGGGAATAGAAACAGGCACACCAGACCGAAGGAAAGAATGGTGGCAATGGCATAAACCACGTCGGCGTTTTTGGCCCGCACGGCCGGAGCTGTGGCCACAATGGCCGCTACACCACATATGGCCGTCCCGGCCGCCAGCGTGGCCGCTCCGGCGGTGTCCATGCCCACCTTTTTGCTCAGCCACAGAGTAAAGCTCAGCATCAGCCCGATGAATCCCACAATGATGAGCACCGCGGTACTGCCCAGCCTGGCCAGGTCCATTACACTGTAAAGGGAACCCAGCAAAATAACCCCCACTTTGATAAAGAGGCGGGATGTAGCTATGCCCGGAGCGGCCCAGGGGGGAATGCCCAGCACATTACCTACAAGCATACCTAAAATAATGGAGATAAGGATATAGTTCAGGTGCAGGACATCAATCAAAACCCTTTTGGCAACAGGACTGGCTGCGAAGCAAGCCTCTAAACCGGGCCACCAGGGGAGCCCCAGGTCAGCTCCACCCCGGGCCAGAACGGCGATGGCCAGCATAAGCAAAATGCCGGAGAGAGTTTTAAAAAAAAGGGAAATTTTGGACAAGGCACCGGCCCTCCTGGAAAATAAAAAAGCCTGTTCGATATTTTATCAAAAAAGAAAAATAAAAAAAAGCCCTGCCCGGTATGCCGGACAGGGTCAGTCGCTTTTGGATAGTTAATATTTAGATCTGGGCCCAGTAATGGCCGAAGATGAGCACCGACAGGATATAACCCAACGGTACGTTTACCGCTACGCCCAGGGTAAAGGCAGCAAGAGGTTTCCAGCCGAAGGCGGTCAGTTCCCGGAACCGCGTGGTAAAACCGATGGAGAGGAAGGTGAAGACAAAGGTCCAGGTCCGCAAGGTCTTGATCGGACCGATAACCTCGGGGTTGAGCACCTTATTGAACTCTTGAGGCGTAAACTGCAGGGCTACAAAGGTAATCAGCAGGGAAGCGATGAAGAAGCCGAAAACGAACTTGGGGAAACGCCACCAGATTTCCATGGCATTTACCCTCTCGCCCCGATCGGCCGCACTGCCGCGCTCCCACACCACACAGGCGATAACGGCCATGATAAAGGACCACAGGCCGATCCAGATATCCCGGCCTACCACCTTCATCAAGGTGAAGGAACGGATGGCCGCTTCGTCCCCGATGGCCGCAGCTGCCGCAAATCCCGCCGCATCGGCGAATTCGGAAGTACCGATCCAGGCACCGGCTATACCGGCCGGCATGCCCATGGCCTTGGCCACTATGGGCAGGAAAAAGATCATCACAATGGCCCAGATCACTACCATGGAGATAGAGATGGAAACGTGTTCCTTTTTGGCCTTCACTGCACCCCCCAGGGCAATACAGGCCGACACGCCGCAGATGGAACCACCGGCCGCCAGAGTGGCGCCAAAACGTTTGTCCAGACCGAAGAGACGGGTGGCGGCAAAGAAAATGGCCAGAAAAGTGCTCACCGACACAATGGTAGCCTGCAGGAAGGCCACCGGACCGGCCTGGATGATCAGGGTAAAGGGCAGGGTGGCACCAAGTAAAACGATACCCGTTTTTACATAGAATTCTGTGCGAAAAGTGGTATCCAACCATTTGGGTAACTTGAAAACGTTACTGATGATCATGCCCAGCAACAGGGCTAAAAGCGGCGGCTCCAGGTTCAGGTCGATAGCCGTCTTCCAGGAACCGGCTACCAGGATGACCGTAGAAACCAGGAACAGGAGTGTAAACCCAACGATAAATTCCCTGACCTTAAAGCCCATGATAGCGCTGCTGATGGTGAAAAGAGTAGTAAAGAGCAAATAAAGACCAACATACCAGGTCCATTTAGCAGCAAAATGCTTGGTAACGGCACTGAAGTCCACCCAGGTGGGCGGTGCCACGGCAATGGGTTTGATGGAACTGCCGGCATAGAAAAACAGCAGGGCGCCCAGTACAACGCCTAGGCCCATCCATATGGCCCAGTAATCTTCCTTCTTCCACAATTCGGACCAGCCCTGTTGCGTTTTTACTGCCGGTTTTGGCATGGCTATTTCCGCATGTCCATTCACGTGTTACCCCTCCCAGAATAAATTCCTGTGCTTGCGTCCATAATCACTTATTCTTCGATATTTTTGCTTTGCGCTCACAATCCCTTATCTGCCTACCCTCCCCCTCCTCTTTATGGTTTCATTATTAGTTTCATTTATGATTTCAATTAGTTATACTTAACTTATCTCATCGCTGCGGGATAATCAACTGCTTTAGAGCAACATGACCACTTTTGTCAGGCAGATGAACGGTAATGCTACTTAAAATGAACATTTTTATTCACCTGAGAGACAGTTATTATTCAGGAAATGCGGTAATTCTGGGAGATAGTTCCTCGATTTTCGGATATCTCCAAAAGGTGCCCGCAGGATTTACATTAGCTACGCCGTAAGTTATACTTTAGTCGGCAAAAACAACTTAACCAACCCCGGGGCGAAGGTGGAAAAAGTGGTTACAAATAGTAGATTCTGGCCGCTAAGGGCAGTTATGCCGGTCCTGGTGCTGTTACCAACACTGCTGTTACTCTATACCGGCTACACTTTACCCCGGCAATTACACCAACTACAGCGGGAATTGCAAAGCCAGTTGAAATTCCAGGAAATATCAGCCGACATTTATCACTTAACCACCAGCGTTCAGGAATATATTTTCTATGGCGATTTGCAGGCACTGAACAATTTCCGCCAGTACAGTGCGCAAATGGTAAATAAGGAACTGGAACTTTATAACCTGGTGGAGCAATCCAAAAAACAAGACGTGGCGCAATTAATGGCCCTGAGCAAGGCCTATAACTCCTTTGTGGAACGGGAAGTAATACCCGGTAGACAGCTCGAGGCCAATGAAAACCGTGAACTTTTACTGTGGCAATACCGGGATCTCTCCCGGCAACTGGTTGACCGGGCGGATGCGCTGCGTGATGCCGGCCTGCAGGAAAATAACGCTCTGCTGGAGTATACGGTGGCTCTTTTAAATAAGGAAGGGCTCTTTATGCTGCTCCTTTCCCTTTTCTCCCTGGGCGCGGTTATCTGGGAAGTTGTGGCGGCCCGGCAGTGGCTGGCCCATTATTTCTGCCTGCGCAGCCTGGCAAAGGATTCCCCGGATGCAATAATGTTTGTAGACCGGAAGGAGAGGTTGCAGTATGTGAACCGTTCCGCCGCAAATCTTTTCCACGTACCGAAAGAGGCGGTGGCAGGGAAAAGCCTGGGGGAAATCCTGACCATGTATCCCCACCTGCAGAGCATAGTGCAGCCCCTTTATGATGCCCTTTTGCAAAATGAAAAAATTACGGATTATCAATTGAGTTATGGCCGGGAGGAAGGCAAGCTCCTTCTTACGGTAGACTGCACCCCTATCTACCTTTTTAAAAAACCCGCCGGCGCTGTACTGGTGGCCCGGAAAACACCGGAACCAAAGAACAGCAATATTTTACTGGATACCATTGAAAGAGAAAGGAAACGCCTCTCCATTGAAATTCACGACTGGATCGGGCGGTATATGTCCAGCATCATCCACGGCCTGGATTATGTGCTGCGGGTAAACGGGGGCCGGCTACCGGCGGAAGTCCAGGAGAACCTGCTCATGCTGCGCACCCAGTGCCAAAATGCCGCCATCGACATGCGAGGCATCATGAACGACATTCACCCCTATCTCATCGAAAAGGTAGGGCTGATCCCGGCACTGGAGTCCTACAGCACCAACTTTGAACGCATCCATAACAAGAAAGTCTATATTTTTTACCGCCAGCGCTCCTTACAATTGGACCGGGAAAAGGAAATACTGGTTTACCGCATTATTCAGGAAGCCCTGACAAACGTGGCCAAACACTCGCCGGCCACAGAGGTGGACATTCACTTCAGCGAAACAAAAGATACCCTGCAGATAGAGATTGTAGATAACGGAGGAGGGCAGGAAACCGCACCGGTACCGGGAAAAGGGCTGTGGGGGATGAAAGAACGGGCCAGGTTAATTGGTGGGGACCTGGTTTACGGTTTCGTAGACGGTGGCTTTTGTGTCACCCTGACCCTACCAAAAGCAGGAGGCGGAAAAGCGGATGGACAAGATCGGCATCATGCTGGTGGACGACCATAATATCTTTCGAGAAGGTTTAAAGAAATTGATTGATATGGAAGAAAACATGCAGGTGGTGGCCGAGGCAGACTCCTGCACCCAGGCATTGCAAAATCTCAGCCGGGACGTGGATATTGTGCTCCTGGATATCGGTCTGCCGGACGGGGACGGGCTGGATCTCTGTGAACGCATGACTCAATCCTGCCTCCATTTGAAATTCGTGGCTCTGACCACTTATGATGACGTGACTTTTATCCGCAAAGCCATGGAACGGGGCGTACACGGATTTGTACCAAAATATGCCTTCTTTGACGAGATCAAGTCAGCCATTAATATGGTACACAAGGGCGGCACCTACCTTTATCCCGGGCTGCAGGCAGAATTGCTGTTAAATCCTTCTACCCCCGGCCTTTCCGACCTGGAATCCAGTATCCTGCAGTTCATTGCTCGGGGCGAAAGCCAGAAGGAAGTGGCCGCCAAACTCTACATCAGC
This sequence comes from Neomoorella stamsii, assembly GCF_002995805.1. Classification (GTDB taxonomy): domain Bacteria; phylum Bacillota; class DSM-521; order Neomoorellales; family Neomoorellaceae; genus Neomoorella; species Neomoorella stamsii. The sequence continues at coordinate 23,482 of NZ_PVXL01000006.1, read as the reverse complement.
CTTTCTACATTGCGCCGCAGAATTAGAGGCATATGCACCAAACTGGGGGTCAAAACCCTGGAGGAGGCCCTGGCGGTGGCCGCCCGCAAAGGCCTGGTGCGGTAAACTACGGGTGGGAGGATGCGATGAAAAAAAACCTGACGGCAAACAGCGCCGGGTTAATGTTTATCGTGATCTTTTTTTTAAGCACCATTACCATGCTCTTTATTATCGAATTCCGCTTTTTAAAGGACATTATCACCGACTACGAGGAAAGTATCCGCCAGGTTGCCGTTAATAAAACCAATCTCTTTCTAAACGACCTGCTGGCCGTCACCGAAGGAGCGGCCAGGAAACTGGCCGGGCAGAACAAAAAAGAAGATGGTTTAAAGGAGCTGGCCTTTTTCGACCACCGCATCACCGGCGCATATATCCTCGAGGCCGGGGGCCGGGTCGTCGGCCAGACGGCAGATACACCACCCGGTGACCTGCCCCTGGACAGGGAATGGGAAAAGATGCCACATCAGGGAAGCCAGGTTCTGGGAGTACATGCGAATAACGGTGTCCAAATGGTAGTAACCGTAATCACACCACTTGGAAAAGAATGGCTGGCGATAGATTACAGTATTGCGGATTTTCAACAAGAGCTCAGCCAGGAATTTCTGGGCAATACCTGTAAAGTGGCAGTTTTTGATAACCATAACTATCCTGTGATGTGGCCCTTTGAACGGGAAGCACTGGAGCAGTTTACCGGCCGGGAAGAAATTTTTTTTACCAACCATCTGCAGTATGATGTCAGTTCCCAGGAAGTGGGGCAACCTCCCTGGAAGCTGTACTTTTTCCTGCGGGCTAACTATTTCGACACTTACCGCATCATTACCATCATGTTTTTACTCTTTGCCCTTTACTGCTCCCTCTACCAGTTCCTTGTAGAGTTATGGGGTGTGAACAGCGCCAATTCCTATTTTGAAAATATCGATTTTACCATTTTTAACTATGTAAATGAAGGTGTTATCATTTCCAATAATGCCGGACGGGTGATCTTTGCCAATAAGGCGGCTCACGACATTTTCACCGCTAAAGGCCCGTTAAAGGGGGTAAAATTACAGGAAATCCTGGGTCACATCGGCGATGTCCCGGGCAAACAGAATAAATACGGCACCCTGACCCTGAAAACTGCCGACCGCCTGCTACAGGCCATTCATTCCCCAATCATTAAAAAGAGCAAGGTTCTGGGTGCTCTTACGGTGATCGGGGTAAACACCCGGGAAGAAGAAACATGTAGCCGGGTCCTGTCCCGGTTGATGGAAGCCCTGTCCCAGGGAGTGGTATATGTGGACCGGAACCACAAGGTGGTCCAGGCCAATCTCATGGCCCGGTGTTACCTCGGCAGCCTGGATACGGGCATGAGCATCGATGCCGTAGACCCTGAACTGGCAGGTTTCATTTATCGGAACATGGGCTCCCGGTCCATTCAAAGGGTACAGCTTGCCTCCCGCAACTTGACCTGCGAAGTGATTTTCGTCTATGACGAAGAAGGCGTTTACGCTGGAACACTAGTGCTCATCAACGGACCGGAAGGAACCGGTCCCAAGCAGGATGGGGCGCAGGTGTGAGATGGCTACCACCGCGATATTCTCTAAAGAAAGGACGTGCGACGGTCCATGGTTAACCACCGGGTTACAGTTATCCTGAAACTCTTTGAAAGAAACTGGCTCCCCCACGAGATTCCTCCCATGGATAAAATCAGGGGAGTTGAAATGGTGCGGCCGGAAGATGTGCGTGACCTGGGCCATTTCCTGCAGGAACGCCTGGAGCGGGTGGCCGCCATCATGGAGCTTTTGCTGGCCCGGGGCTGGAACTGCCGCGGTACCCGCCAGGCCATTATCCTGGACGGTGAAGACCTGGAAGCCCATGAGGTGAAAGAGTTACTGCTGGAACAGGGATTTCAACCCTGCGAATTTGAGATCAAACTGGATTATACCCGCAAGTGGGGGATCATGTAAAAATTAGCCGGTGCTGCCAATGGCGCCGGCTAACATAACCGCTTCCAGGAGATTATTCACTCCACCTTATAATCCACCCCGCCATCAAGAAAATACAGGTGAGCTTCTTTGACGGGGCGGTTAAAGATGGTGGCCACAGCGCGGGTGTAAAAATGGACCTGCTCCTGGTAGGAGGCCGGCGGGTCGGGGGGGACTTTCCCCGTCTTGAAATCCAGGAGCAAAAAGCCGTCTTCCTCGTCTACCAGGCAGTCGATGATCCCCTGGACCAGGATTGCCTCGCCGGAGGCCATAGCCGGCGGCAGGCCGGGGTAGAGCTCGCCGGCGGGTATGGCCAGGGAGAAGGGGAGTTCCCGCTTTACTTTACCGGGCCGGGCCAGAAGGCGCTGCCCCAGGGGGCCGGCAAAAAAGGTTACGATGGCGCCGGTATCAACGGCGGCCGCCTGTTCCGGCGTCAGGATCTCCCGCTCTACCAGTTCCTGCAGCAGCCCGGCCAGGGTCGCCGGCGTCACCGGCCTCTGCAGGTCGACGTGCTGCAGGACCAGGTGGGTGGCGGTACCGCGCTCGGCGGCCGTCAGGCCCTGCTGCTCCTGGAGAAAGACCGGCCGCCGGGTAAAACCGTTACCGCCGGGTCGTAGAGGGGTATCGCCCTCGTTAAAGACATCAAAGCGCCGCTTCAGGTCGGTGGCGGCCAGTTTAACCGGCAGGGCGGTCAGGGGCTGCCACGGGTACACCCAGGAGAGGCGCCGGGCCACCTCCTGCCGTAGCCAGGTGTGGCCAGTTTCGCCCCTGGTCCCCGGTTCATCCGGAACACCCGAACCGCCCGGCCCATCCCCGGTAGTTGCGGACACAGTCCCTGCAGCGCCGGCCACGCCGGCAGCAGCGTTCCGCCCTGGAGGTAATACTCCCGGAGAAACCTGAGCCCCTGGACCCGTTTCAGGGAGTACAGGTTCTCTTAACACCTCTAGCTGCCAGCAGGACGGGTCATCCAGGAGATAGCCCCTGTCTACTCCGGCCAGTTGCCGCAAAGGTGCGCCGTGGACATGCCGGGCCAGGGCAGCAGCCAGCCAGTCCAGGTGGTTTCTCGCCCGGGCCATGAGCATGGGAGGTAACTGCTCGCCAGCGGCGTACAGGCCGGTGCACCAGATTTCTGCCTGGCGGGGTAAATTCCTGGCCGAGCCCACCAGGATGAGTTTCTCCCGGGCCCGGGTCAAAGCGACATAGAAGATGCGGACCTCTTCGCTTAAGGCTTCCAGGCGCAGGCGGTGGGCTGCCGCCAGGTAGGGCAAAGTCGGATACTTAATGCCGGCGGCAGCATCCAGGTAGAGAGGCGCCAGGCCCAGCTTGCCGTGGAGGAGAACATCCCCGGAAAGATCCTGGAAGTTAAAGCCTTTACCCAGGTCGGCCACAATCACCACCGGGAACTCCAGCCCCTTGGCTTTATGGATGCTCATAATGCGAACGACGTTTTCCTTTTCTCCCAGGGCCCGGGCCGTGCCCAGGTCGCCTCCATTTTGCTGCAGCCGTTCGATAAAACGCAAAAAGCGAAACAGGCCGTGGCGGGCAAAACCTTCAAACTGGCGCGCCCGGTCCAGGAGGGCGCGCAGGTTCGCCTGGCGCTGGGCGCCTCCCGGCAGGCCGCCCACGAACTCCAGGTATCCTGTCTCCCGATACAGCTGCCAGATGAGGTCCCCCAGGGGCTGGCGGCGGGCCATGGTCCGCCACCTGTCCAGGCGGGCTAAAAAGCCGCGCAGGCGGGCGGCCAGGTCCTTTTCCCGGGCGGCATCTCCCTCTTCCCTTTCTGCCCCGGAAGAAGGAGGCAGGTCCCCTCCTGCTGAGGTACAGGGAGGCTGGACACCACCTGCCGGGGAACAGGAGTTCCGGCCGGGCAATTCACCGGCAACCGGAGAAATAGCCCCTGAACCCAGGCCAGAATCCCCAAAGCAGTCACCAGCCGTCACGCGCTGCTCCTCCCCGGCTCCGGCGGCCTTCATGACGGCGGTAAAGAAATCTTCCCCGGGGGCCGCCAGGCGGGTGCGTGCCAGTTCCCCGGCCGTCAGCCCCACCAGGGGGGAGCGTAGTACGGCCGCCAGGGGGATATCCTGGTGGGGGTTGTCGATTACCCGCAGCAGGGAGAGGATGGTTTCAACTTCTGTGGCGGCAAAGTAACCGCTGCCCAGGTCGGCGTAGGCCGGTATGTCATTCTGCTGCAGGACTTCGATAAATACCGGCGCCCGGTCTTGCGTGGCCCGCAGCAGGATGACTATATCCCGGTAGGTTACATCCCGGTAGGCCTGCCTTTCCGGGTCCCAGACCTGGCATTCCGGCCCGGGCCGTTCCGGTGTTCCCTGGACCATCTGCCGGATGCGCCGGGCCACGAGCCACGCCTCCCGCTCCAGGGCCGTTAAATCTTCCGGGTCCAATTGCCCGGCCACCGCACCCGCGGCGGCTGCTTCCCCGCCGCCGGCCGCCGTATCTAACGGGGCTGCCGTTCCTTCCCCTGCCCCTGGCGTTTCTTCTCCAGGTGCTACCTCGCCATCGCCTCCCGTCTGCCTTTCCTGGAGGTAAACTTCTATCGCCGGCGTTGCGGCCGCCGGGTGTTCCGGGTAGCCGGCCCGGCTAACTAAGGCCGCAGCGGCGTCATAATCCAGTTCCCCCACCAAAGGAGAAAAGACCTGGCGGAAGATAAAGTTTACCCCGTCAACTATCCCCTGGCGGCTGCGGAAATTGGCCTTAAGGAGGATGCGGCGATTTAACTCCCCTTCCCTTTCCTGGTACTGGCGGTATTTAACCAGGAAAAGCTCCGGGTTGGCCAGGCGGAAGCGGTAAATGCTCTGCTTGACATCGCCTACCATGAAGAGATTTGGGGCCGCGGCAGCCGGCAGGGCTGTCCCCTGGCCGGAAGCCTGGCCAGGGCCGTCACAGGGGGAGATTACTTCCTGGCGGGAAACCAGGGCCAGGATGGCGTCCTGGATGCTGTTTATGTCCTGGTACTCGTCCACCAGTACCTCTTCAAAACGCCGGCGCAGTTCCATGGCTAATGCCGAGGGCCGCAGCTCGCCGGGCCGGGCTTCCGGGTCCAGGAGGACCTGCAGGCACAGGTGCTCCAGGTCGCCGAAGTCCACCAGGCCGCGGCGGCGTTTAAGCTCCCTGAAGGCCGCGTCAAAGCGGCGGACCACCTCCACCAGGGCCGTCACCAGTTCCCTTACACGATCCAGTTCGGCCCTGATGGCAGCTTCATCGCGGCAGAATTCTTCCTGCAACTCTTTGAGCAGCTTTTTCGCCTGGTCCCGGTAGCCGGTGGCCTTTTCCTTCAGCCTTTCATCCACGCTCCCGCCCCGGACGGCCTTCAGCCTGCCGAAACTAAAGGCCGTCAGGCGCTCACACACCTGGTTCCATGTAAGGCAGTCCAGCCCGGCCAGGAGGCCGGCCACCTGGCTTTCCTCCCTTTCCAGGTTGTCCAGGTAGATGGCCGGACCGCCGGGGCTGGCGGCCAACCTCATGGCCTCACGGAGGTAAAAGGCCGCCTCCTGCAGCCGCAAGGCAATTACTTCTTTGATTTCCCGGTACCAGGGGAGAGATTCCAGGGGAGTACCGGCAGGCACACGATAGGCTGCCACCGCTTCCTCCAGCCAAGCCTCCGGCCAGGGGAGGCTCCTGGTAAACTCCCAGACCTTTAACACCAGCTCCACCAGGTTGGCATCGCCGCGGCCGCCTAAACTATCGGCCAGGTCGGTAATGGGTCCACCCTCGGGCTCGGCGGCAAAGCATTCTTCCAGTACCTGGTCCATTACCTCCAACTGCAGGAGGTCGGCCTCGGCCGGGTCCATGACCCGGAAGCCCGGGTCGAGGTCCAGGCGGTAAAAATAGGTACGCACGACCCAGAGGCAAAAGGAGTGGATGGTGCTGATGTGGGCGCGGTTCAACAGCAGGAGCTGGCGCCTTAAACCTTTATTTTCCGGCTGCCGGGCGACGGCCGCTTCCAGGGCGGCCCCTATCCGCTGGCGCATCTCGGCAGCGGCGGCCTCGGTAAAGGTTACCACCAGTAGGTTTTCCAGGCTGACGGGTGCTTCCGGATCCGTCAGGCGCTGGATAATGCGTTCCACCAGGACGGCCGTCTTGCCGGCCCCGGCGGCGGCAGCCACTAAAAGGTTGGCCCGGCGCGCCCGGATGGCGGCCAGCTGTTCCTCCGTCCAGCGGCGCTTCTCGCCTTCACTGGTCATCAGGTTCACCTTCTATCAGCTTTTTGAACACTGCCGGGCTGCTACCTCCCAGAAATTTTGGCTATCGATGCGGGGCAGGCGGCGGTAGACGGCGCCGGGTACCTGGAGGTCAAAGCCACATACGGGCCGGTAGGGGCAGGAATCGCAACCGGTAGCCTTATCCAGGCGGTAGGGGCTGATCTCCACCCGGCCGGACAGGATGTCCCCTGCCAAGCCGGCAGCCCTAACCCGGGCCAGGGCCAGGAGGAGAGCCATTTGCTCGCGGGTGGCTGCCGGCGCGCCCCGGCGCAGGCTGCCGTCTTTATTCAACCGTACCGGCAGCAGGTCCGGCGTCGATTCCACTGCCTTATCCATGAGCTTGATAATCTCCGGCTCTGCCAGGAGCAGGCCGCGCATTTTCAGGGCCTGGCGGCGTAGTCTGGCCACCTCAGCGACCTCCCGGACCGGCATCCTCTGCCTTAGAGTAGGATTCCTGACGGCAAAATAGAGGACACCGGCCGGTTCGGCAGGTTCACCAAAAACCTGCGGCGCCGCTGCCAGGGCCGCCTGCAGGTAGAGGGGCAGCTGCAGGGAAAGACCGTGGTAGACCCTGTCCAGTTCCAGGCCGGTCTGGCTGCTCTTGTAGTCGATGACCCGCAGATAGGCCCGGCCCTGGTAACGGGCGACGTCGATGCGGTCCACCCTGCCTTCCAGGATGACCTGCCGGCCGGGACCGGCTTCCACCACCAGGGGCGGCAGGTCTCCCCGCCGGCTAAAAGAGGCTTCTACCATAAAGGGGCGAAACTCTCCCCGCCGGGCGTGCTCGTTCAGGACCTCCAGGACCCGCTGCAGGGTTTGCTCGAGCTTTTTGCGGAGGTAACTGTAGCGGGCGCTGCTGCTTAAAATCTCATGCTGGAGGGCCGGGGCCAGCTCTTCTACTACCCGGCTGAGGATGGCCGCCGCCTCCTCGTCGCTCACCTCACTCCAGTCGCGGCCGCTGCGCTTTAATTCCTCCACAAAGAGCTTCAAAGCGGCGTGGTAAAACTGGCCCATTCCCGCCGGGTCCACCTGGTACAGCTGCCTTTCCTCGAGTTTAAGGCCATAGGCCAGGAAGTAGCGGAAGGGGCAGGCAGCAAAGGTTTCCAGGCGGGAGATGCTGCTGCGTAAAGGCTGGGGGTAAAGTTTGTCAACAAGTTGCGCCTCCAGGGGCTCGACCTGGTTGCGGTAATTGATACCGCCCAGGAGGGCCAGCCACTTTTCCCTGTCCCGGTCCTGCTCCAGCCAGAGGTAAACCTCCTGCCACAGGGGGGGCAGGGAACGTTTCTGGCTTAAAATACGGGCCAGGTGGCCGGCCGCCTGGCACGGCGTGGCCAGGTAGTCGAGGCCAGCTTCGCCCTCCGGGAGATCCGGGCCGGCGTTCTCTTCCTGGAGTCCCGGCAGCAGCTGGCGCAGCCGCCGGATCAGTGGGGAAGGCGCCAGGGCCCTGCCCTCGGCGTCGGCCAGGGGGTAACTGAGCCAGAGGAAACGCCGGGAGCGGGTCAGGGCCAGGTAGGCCAGGTATTCTTCGTGGAAAAGCCTTAAAGAACCGGCCGGTGCCAGCTCAATCCCGGCCGCCTGCAGCTCCTCCCTTTCCCGGTCGCTGAAGGTGGCGTCTTCCGGCAGCCGCGCCGGCAGCACCCCTTCCCCCACTCCCAGGACCAGGGCGGCCTGGAGTTCCGGCTGGCGGGAACGGTCCAGGGTACCCACCACCACCTGGTCCAGGGCCGGGGGGATGAGCCTGAGCTTCAGGCTTTCCATACCGGTATCCAGGATGGCGGCATACTCTGCCAGCTCCATGGGAGTATCCCCCAGGGCCGTGACCAGCTCGTCCAGGAGGTCCATGAGGCCTTCCCAGACCTGCTCGTGTTCCTGGGCGGCGTCGAGGTCCCCGGCGGCCAGGGCCTGATGGCGCCATGCTTCCAGCTGCCGGGGCACCTGGAGTTCCTGCAGCAGGTCAAAGAGGGCGGACGTGATCTCTTGTACCGTCAGGGTACGGCCCTGGACGGCCTGGTAAAAGCGCCGCAGGTGCCGGCCGGCACGTTCCCGGGCCCTGTTGACGGCTGCCACGGCGGCATCATCGCTTCCTGCCTCCTGGCGGGCCTCCAGGTCGCGGCGGTTTTTAAACTGCCAGGGACGGTCCTCCAGCCACTGGCGGCCGCGGATGCCGTGGGCCAGGACGTAATTCTCCAGCAGGTCGACTTCTTCGCGGGAGACCGGCACCAGGTCGCTCTTCAGGTAGCGGAAGACGGGATCGTAGGCCCAGTTTTCCAGAATGGTTTCCAGGGCCGCCCGTACCAGCTCGATGAGGGGATGGTGGCCCACCGGCCGGCGGCGGTCGATAAAAAGGGGGATGTTAAAGTCGCGGAAGGTATTGACAATGAGGTCGTGGTAGGGCTCCAGGTCGCGTACCAGGACGGCCATTTCCCGGAACCGGAGATTCTCTTCCCGGGCCAAGCGCAAAATCTCCCTGGCCGCCGCCTCGACTTCCAGGCGGCGGTTGGCCGCCGCTACCAGCCGGATGCCGTCCGGCGAGCCTTTGAAGGGTTGCAGCGGCCAGCGGCCAAAATGGGCTTCCAGGTGGGCCAGGGCCGGAGCTGCCTGGAAACGGGGCGGGGTGCCCGTAAGCAGAACGTTGGCCTCGATATTAACCCCGGCGGCCCGGGCCAGGCGCTGCAGGCGGTGGTAAGTTTCGCTGGTGGGGTGGAAAAGTTCTGTCTCGCCCAGCTGCTGTTTCCTCTGTTCCGGGTCAAGGCAGAGGGTGACCGTTACCCGGGCGGCCGCGCCCAGCAGGGCCTGGAGGACGGCCTCTTCCTGGGGGGTAAAACCGTTGAAGCCGTCGATCCAGATACAGGCTCCTTTAACAAAGCTCGCTTCCGGCAGCCGCCGGGCGAGCAAGGCCAGATAATCGTCGGGATCCAGGTAGCGCCCGGCCAGGTACGTCTCCAGGTCGCTGTAAATGAGGGCCAGGTCGTGGAGCTTGCGGCCCAGGATGGTTTCCCCCCGGCCGGTCTCCCGGTAATGCTCTGCTACCCGCCGGAGGTCGCCGGGCTCTACCCGGTAGAGCTTTAGTTCGGCGATGGTATGGGCGAGCTGCTCAATGAAGCCAGGACTGCCCGCCAGGGAGACAAAAAGGGTCAAATCCCCCTGGCGGGCATTGACAATGGCCCGCAGGGCCATGCGCTTGCCCATCTCCCCCAGGTGAGGCCGGGCCGCGCCGCCGGCCTCCTGGAAAACCCGCCAGCCCAGGCGGCGAAAACTCAGGACCTGGGCACGGCTGAAGCCCGGGCAGGGGACGGTCTTATGTAAATCAAGTTCCATCTGCAGGGTGGCCTGCTCCGGGGTGAGGATAATGAGGGCCGGGCCTGCCGGCCCCCCGGCCAGGGCGGCCTTTATTTCCTCGAGACAGAGGCGCGTCTTGCCCGACCCGGCGCGGCCCAGGACCAGACGTAAGCTCAAAGGTTAACCCTCCACTTCTAACGCCACCGGCGTCCCCCAGGCGGCAAAATCCGGGTCGTGGGATAACAGAATTAACTGCCGCTGCTGAGCCAGGGCCGCCAGGCTCTCCCGGATGCGCTCGCGGCGCTCGCCGTCGCAGTTGACAAAGCAGTCGTCAAAGATAAAAGGCAGGGTTAGATTGGCGCTCAGGAGGTCGCCAATAGCCAGGCGTAAGGCCAGGTACAGCTGGTCCTGGGCACCGCGGCTGAGCTGGGCCAGAGCAATAGCTGCCCCGCCTTCCCTTACCTCCACCTGGAAATCTTCAGTGATCTCTACCTGGCGGGACCGGCGGCCGGTAAAGAGAGTGAAATAGCGGCTGGCAGCCAGGGCCAGCTCGCGGCGGTAGTTCTGGCTGTAATCCCGTGCTGCGGCCACAAGCTCCCGGTAGGCCAGGGCCAGGGCACCGGCCTCCAGTTCCAGGCGCTCCAGTTCCTTTTCCCTGGCCGCCAGGGTCTCGGCGACGAGGGCCATGTTGGCGGTCTGGCTGCCTTCCAGCTGGGACTGGCGGCGCAACAGCTCCCGCTCTTCACCCTCCAGCCCTTCCAGGCGGTTTTCTAGCTCCCTTATCCCTGCCCGGAGGGCCCTGTACTGTTCTTCCAACTCCTCCCCTTTTGTTTCCCGCCCGGGTTCAGGCAGCCCCGGGTGCTCCCTGACCAGGTCCTGCCATTCCTTCAGGATAGCCGCGGCCCGGTTGGCGGCATCCAGGCAGGCGGCGGCCAGGTCGTCCAGGTCGCCTTCACCCAGGAGGCCGGCCAGCTGCTCCTGCCAGCCCTGCCACTCCCGGGTCAGCTGCTCATAGGCCTGCCGGCGCTCCAGGGCTTTACCGGCCTCCCCGCCGGCTGGCGCCAGGATGACGGCCAGTTCTTCCCGCAGCTTTGCTGCCTCAGGTTCCAGCTCCTGGATTTGCTCCCGTAAATTTTTTGCCTGGCTCCCGGCGGCCTGCTGCCGGCCGGCCACCTGGCCCTGGCGTTCTTTTATCCTCGCCGCCTCCTCCAGCAGGGGAGCAATCTCCCCGGCTTCGGTAGCCGCCGTGAAGGGGGCCACGTGCCCTTCCAGGGCAGCGATCCTGGCCGCCAGGCGTTCCAGGGCCGTCTGCCCCTCTTCGTCCGGCTGCAAGAGCTGTTCCCGTTTTTCTTGCACCTGCCGGTTAAGGGCCGTCAATTCTTCCCACCGCCGGGCCCGGGCCAGGAAATCTTCCCAGGCGGCTTGATCCAGTTCCTTTAACCAGGTTAAAAGCTCGCCCACCGTGGCCGGGGCCTGCCCGGCCAGCCGCGCCAGGGAGGTAAGGCCCGGCCAGGGAGCGGCCAGGCCGGCGAGGGGTATCGTTAAAGCCGCTAGCGGCGGTGCTCCCACGGCCTTCATGGTAAAGGCTTCCATCTCCGCTGCCAGGCGCTCCCGCTCTTCCCTGGCGGCCAGGTAACGGCGGTAGGCTGCCGTCACATCGGTAAACCGGGCGCTGATTTCTTCCGTGGCGGCAAGGAAATCCCGGCTGGCCCTGGTTGCTGCCTCCAGGGCCAGCCGGGCCGCTTCTTCCTCTGCCGTGCCGGGCAAAGAAGCGGCCAGGGTTGCCAGCTCCGCCCGCGCCCGCTCCCGCTCCCGCAGGCGCTGGCGGAGTTCGCCCAATTCCGCCGCCGTGGCCCCCGCCCAGGGGCCCAGCACGGCATCCAGCTGCTCCAGGCGCTCCCGCAGGGTGGCAATCTCGCCGGCCAGCTCGAGGCTGTCTTTCCCCTCTCGGCCCAGGTAAGTTCCGGCGCCATAGCCCAGCCCGGCCAGGACCAGGGCTACTACCAGGGCGACAAGCCAGTTACCGGTGGCCAGGCCGGTTACCAGGCCCGTAACGAGGCCGGCGCCGGTCAGGGCGAGAACTATACCCAGCCTCTTGCGCCTGCCGGCCTCCAGGGCCGCCTTTCGGGCTGCTTCCTTTGCCTGCAGGTCCGCCAGCAAGCGAGGTTTATCTGTCGCCGCCTGGAAGGCTTCCTCCCCTAAAGAGGCCAGGTCGCCAAATTCTCGCTGGAAATCTTCCTCGCGGCGCCGGTAGGCGGCCTTTTGTTCCTCCAGGCGCCGGCAGGCTTCCCGGGCCGCCTCTTCTTCACTTGCCAGGGTGAGCCTGGTGGTCGCGTAACTGGCCACCAGGGCTTCCTTTTCCGGCGGCAGCCCGGCAAAGCAGCTTAAATCACCCGCCAGTTCCGCTTCCAGTTCCTTATAGCGGTTTTGCTGCTCCTGGAAGCGGCCCCAGCCCTCCAGGAGCTGGCGGGCCGCTACCTGCAAACCCTCCAGGGCCGTGGCCGGGCCGCTCCCCAGCAGGCTGAAATCGGGCAGGGCGGCCAGTTCAGCAGCCGTTTCTCCCGCCCGCGCCGCCAGTTCCTGTACCTGCCCGGCCAGTTTCTCCCGCTCCTTCAGGAGGCTGCGCAGGTCCTCCAGGTCCCGCAGGATATCCGGGTGATTGGCCACCGCCGCCAGTTCTCCCTGCAGTCTGGCCATTAATGCTTCCTGCTCCTTATTTAAATCCCGGAGGTGCGCCTCCCAGTTTGCCATCTCGCCCTTTAAGCGGGACATTTCCTGCTCCAGCTCCACCAGGCGGTCGAGTTTGCGGGCGGTACTTGCCGGAGCGCTGGCCCACTCGGGATACGACCGGGTCGCCTGCTCCTTGTGCAGGCGGATCTTCTGCTCCAGCTCCCGGGCCCTTTCCTGGACCGCCCCGGCCTGCTGCTGTTCGCGCAGGGCGCTGTTGTATCTTACCTGGAGGGCGCGCCAGCCATCCCAGGCTGCCCGGAGGTCCTGCTGTTTTTTCAGTTGCGCCCGGACCGACTTAATCTCTACTGCCAGTTCCTGGAGCCGGGAGCGCACGGCGGTCAGCTGGTCAATGGTGGTGCCGGTGGCCTGCTGCTGTTGCCGCAAAATCGCGATTTCCGCTTGCAGCTCTTCCAGCCGGGCGTCCTTGCGGCCGTTATTGCCCACGCCTCGGTCACCGCAATAACGGGTCAGGGCTCTCAGGTCGTCAGCCAGCATTTTTAGGGCTTCCTGGTAGTGGCCACCGCTACCGGAAAGGAGCTTTTGTACCTCATTGCTTAAAGCCCTCCCTTCCGGCAAGGGCTGGCCCAGGCAGAAGGTGGCTTCAAAGAGTTCCCGGGAGGTTATGCCCAGAAAGGCAGTAAGGTGTTCGAGATAAGCTGGGATTTTCTTGTGGGCGCCGGGGTTGTGGCTGCCCCGCCAGACCTCTTCCCAACCGTGATCACCCCTGGTCCTGATGGTCACCCGGTTAGTATTAAACAGGCGCCTTAAGGCGTAGGCCCGGCCGTCAACCCGGAATTCTACTTCCCCTTCAAACTGGTCCGGCTCTTCCCTGTTGGCAAAACGGGCGCTGCCAAAGGCTTCCGGGTTGCTGGTGTTGGGGAGTCCAAAAAGGACGGCCTCCAGGCCAGCAATCAGGGTTGACTTCCCCTTTTCATTGGGGGCCACCAGGACATTGAGGCCTTCCTGGAAAGTAACATTTACCCGCTCCCGGTAGCAGCCAAAACCGGCCAGGCTCAGGCGCTGCCAGGTTACAGCCGGCATGGCCCACAACCTCCCTTCAGGGCCAGGAGCCCGCGCCAGAGGGCGCGGCGGATCACTGCTGCTTCCCCAGGTCCCGCAGCGCCGGCAAGCTTTTCTTGCAGGCGGCGGACAAAAAGGCCCCTGATGGTTGGTTCGGCGGCAAAACTCTCCAGGAGTTCCGGTGCCCACCCTTCCGTATCGTTCACCAGGTCCAGGTAAGAACAGAGATGACCCAGGCGGGCCTGCAAACCCTCCAGGTCCAGATCAAAGGCGATACTCCCTGCCAGGCGCACCTGTACCAGGGCACCGGGGTCGATTAATTCCCTGATTGCCGCCTCCAGTTCCTCCGAAGCATGAAAAGCCGTAACATCGACGTCAACTACCCGCCAGGGCCGCACCGCTGCTGCTACCTGCTCCACCCGCGCCGGGCCGTCCCCCAGGGTAACTATGGTCCAGGAGCCGACCCCGGGATCGGCAAAACCCTTGCCGGCCACCATACCGGCATAGCAGGCCAGGCCCCTGCCCAGCTGCCTTTGTCCCCCGCGGTGAATGTGACCCAGGGCTATATAGTCATAGCCGGCGGCAGACAGGGCTTCCCCGTCGAGGGGCAGGCTCCTTTCCCCGCCGTCCCAGTCCAGGGAGCCGTGGAATACGGCCAGGTTCACCCCTTCCCCCTCTGCCGGGGGAAAAGCCTTTAACGGGCCGTCAACCCGGGTCACGCCGCCCGTGTAGGCCATGGCCACCAGGTGACAGGTATCACCATTAAGTCTCAGGGTAGCCACTTTCGCCGGCATAGGTTCAGTAACCAGGAGGCCCGGCCAACGGTTGGCCTCGCGGCGGTAAACCGAATCGTTATATGTAATCTCGTCATGATTCCCTGGCACCGTTATCACCTGGATGCCGGCGGCTTCCAGCCGGCCCAGTTCCCGGATGGTTTCCTCCACCAGGGAAGCCTCCGGCCGGTGGTTATCATAGAGATCGCCGGCGATGAGGACCAGGTTGATTCCCAGGCGGGGATCCAGGGCCAGGTCCACGGCCGCCTGCAAAACCCCGTTGCGCTCCCTGTAGACCTCCTCCTGGACCGGTGCCGGCAGGTCGGGCCGGTATCCCAGGTGCAGGTCCGCCAGGTGCAACACCCTGAACAACAGCGCCACCTCCATTTAAATGCGAAATGGCTTTTGCACCCCAATATGCTATATCCCTTTTCGCCACCCGGGCTGGAATTCCTGCAAAAAACTGGCGCCGCTAAGGTGCGCTTAAAAGGGCACGATTCCCAAGTAAAAGATAAGCGCCTGATATGCCCAGGCGCTTATTATACAGATACAGGTTATATTTAATTTCCTTTGCATCTACCCGGTTAGATAAGGTAAGAAAGCCGCTCCCATTACACTACTATAACTACCAAACTTTGATGGAACTACTTTTACTTTTTCCCTTTGCGATCGCATTACCCTAATAGTAAAATTTTCCCTTAAGGGTTTAAATAAAAGTTCTCCTGCTTTGGCCACACCGCCACCAATAACAATTATTTCCGGATTTAAGATATTCACCAGGCTTGCCAGGGCTATACCGATATATCTACCTGATTGGTAAACTACTTCCCCAGCAAGTGGATCGCCGTTGGCAGCAGCCCGATAGACTATCTCTCCTGTTACTTTGTCAAGCTCACCTTCTACCATTTGTATAATAGCTGAAGTCTCCCCCCTTCGTATACGCTCAACTGCCCTTCTTGCCGTTGCCGGACCAGAAGCAACGGCCTCAACGCAACCCCGGCTGCCGCAGTTGCACTCTGGCCCGTCAGCCTCGACAATAATGTGGCCTATTTCGCCCGCAGCAAAATTTGCACCGCGGTAGATTTGTCCACCCAGAATAAGGCCGCCGCCTATTCCTGTACTAACAGTAACATACACCATATCCTTACTTCCTGCACCGGCACCCAAACGGTACTCCGCTATAGCCGCAGCGTTGGCATCATTCTCTACATACACTGGTAACTTAAACCTATCCTCCACGATCGATTTAAGGGGGGCGTTGTCCCAACCCAGGTTAGTACCCTGGACCAGGACGCCATTTTCCGGATCTACCGGTCCGGCGCAGCTAACACCTATACCTATTATATCTCTACCGAGATCCAGCCCTGCTGAAACTTCGTGAACGCTTTGGGTTATTTGCTCGATTATTCTATCCTTGCCCTCAGTTACAGCGGTAGAATACCGAGTAGTCCTCACAATATTTCCATGGGAGTTTACCAGAGCCGTTAATATTTTGGTACCTCCCATATCAATGCCTATTGTAAATCTAGCGTTGTTCTCTGCCAACATACTATCTTTACCTTTCACCTTTATGCCCACCACATCTCACCGGCAGGCTCGCGGAACAGGCAAGCTTTGAGGCAGCTTACTGCTTTAGAAAAGCCTTCCTGGGAAGATGCCAGGCAATCTTCATGTTCGATACTGAGAACATAATCATAGCCAACCACCCTTAAGGTGCTAATAATGTTTTTCCATACTGCCTCGCTTAGCCCATAGCCTACACTCCTAAAGGTCCAAGAACGCTCCGCTACCTGGTGATAGGGTTTAGTATCTAAAACTCCATTTACCTTTATATTACTCTTATCAAGGTAAGTATCCTTGGCGTGTACATGGAAAATGGCGTTTTCTTTGCCCAACACCTTAACTGCTTCAACTGGATCGATACCCTGCCACACTAAATGACTGGGGTCAAAATTAGCTCCTATTTCTGGTCCAACCAGGTTCCTTAATTTCAATAAAGTTTCCGGGTTATAGACCATAAATCCGGGATGCATTTCAAAAGCTATTTTACGTACCTTATGCCTGGCAGCAAAGGACACTTCTTCTTTCCAGTAGGGAACAAGTTTGGTATCCCATTGCCAGTTTAAAACTTCCAGGTAGTCAGGTGGCCAGGCACAGGTAACCCAATTGGGATGCAAGGAATTATCCGAGTCACCCGGGCAGCCGGAGAAAACATTAATACATTCTACACCCAACTTTTCAGCCAGCAGGACCGTCTTGCGCCAGGTTTCATGAAACCTGCGCGCAACCTCCTTTTGCGGGTGTAAGGGGTTGCCGTGGCAACTGAGGGCGCTTATAAATAATTCTCTTTCCTCAAGAGCCTTGGTAAAAGCGTTTAGCTTGCTGGCATCTGTAAGTAGATCTTCAGGGTTACAGTGAGCGCTGCCGGGATAATTACCAGTACCCAATTCCACAGCTTCCAAACCATAACTTTTTACAATATCCAGTGTCTCCTCAAACGGTTTACTCTGAAAAAGGACAGTCAATACCCCTAGTTTCAAATTACTCCCTCCCAGGAACACTAAAAGTTGTTATTTACTTTCACCCATCTCTGGGTGGCGTTGCTTTCTAAAATAGCTTCAATAATGCACATAGCCGCATGCCCATCGGCAAAGGTGGCAAAGCTAGGTGTGTCCACAAGCGGATCCTTGGCCGCTAAGATAAAGTTATAAAAATTATGCATCATATTCTTTAAACCATCAGGCCACCCTTCGTTATGGCCGCCGGGATGATGGATATAATTTTTTGCTTCCGGTAAAAGTAAGGCAGGGTCGGCCATAAGGATCTCGTTGGGCCGTTCGCGGTGGCCAATCCAGAGGTGCTCAGGTTCCTCCTGGTTCCAGAAGGCTGACGATTTACTGCAATCGATTTCAAAACTAAGCCTATTTTTCCTCCCTGCACTTACCTGGGAAACGGTAAAGACCCCCCTGGCGCCATCACTGAAACGCAAGAGTACGGTCGCATAATCCTCTGTTTTTATAGGTACTTCCTCATACTGCCCTGCCTGTAATTCCTGAACCCCAAAAGTTGCCACCCTTTGCTTGGGCCTTTTTCTTACAGGAATTACCGTGGCCAGGTCGGCAAACACTTCAGTAATGCGCTGTCCGATCACGTGCTGTACGGTGTCACACCAGTGAGACCCGATATCGGCCACCGCCCGGGAGCTGCCCCCGACTTTCGGTTCAAGGCGCCAGTTGTAATCTGTATCATAGAGTAACCAATCCTGCAGGTAGCTGCCGTGAACCAGGTTAACTGTTCCTAAAGTACCCTCTCTGATCATTGCCCTTAGTTGTTGCACTAGAGGATACTGCCGGTAGTTAAAGTTAACGCCATGAACTACTTTATGTTCTCGTGCTAATTGTAGGAGTTCGGCAGACTCGCTGCTGGTCATGGCCAGGGGTTTCTCCGATAAGACATGTTTACCGGCCATAATGATATCTTTGTTAATCTTATAATGTAAATGGTTGGGTGTGCAGTTATGCACAACCTTTATGTCTGGGTCTGCCAGCATTTCTCGATAATCGCCGTAGGCTTTGGCAATGCCTAGTTCAGCCGCCTTTTTTTCGGCGAGTTCCTGGTTTGCTTCTGCCAGGGCTACGACTTCGACAATACCCAAACGGCGCACAGCTTCAATATGCGCTGGCCCAACAAAACCGGTACCTATAACTCCAACTTTGATTTTTTGCATGTTTTCCCCCTCCAACTTATAGAAAACCTTCCCGCTTTAAAAGACTTAACAGCTGTTTAGCCACATCCTTTGGTGGTCCTTCTAAACGGTCTGTAGCCCGCTTGGAAATCCCGCCCGAAAGTATCTGCTTTATTCGATCACTTGAACTAAGATTACTGTCGGGGGTAAAAATCTTCTTTGGCCTTGGGGTTGGCATCTGAAGCTTGATACGTTCAGAGCTAGAACGCTTCACCATTGGTTTAAATTCTTTCACTTGTAACTTGGCAGCACGGATTATTTCAGGTAAAGAAGAATACTTAATAGTGCCCATAATACGATCAAACATAACTAAAGCAGGTAAATTAAATACAACCTTCTGACGGCGACCGCGACCTAGTGTCCGGACTGCTATACATTTTCCATCCTTAAAAGATGGTTCAATGGAGACCGCCGCTGTTATTAGTGTTAAGCCAATGAAATTGGCAATAGCCTGCCCGGTACCATCTCCTCCAGCCCCGTGTTGGCCCGTCAATATCAAATTAAATTTATCTTTTTGTAGAGCTTCGGTAACCATTTGAGCACTTGTTAATGCATCTAAATCATCATCAACTTGTATCATTGTCGCTTCATCTGCACCCACTGCCATAATGTGACGCAGGGTGTAAATATTTTTACCCAGGTAATATAAGCTTATAGTCGTTCCAGGTACTTGTTCTTTTATAGCAACGGCTGTTCTCATAGCTGCAAAGTCTGAGACATCTGTAAATGTAGTTACATTAACATCACTCAAATTTCTATTATCATCAGCAAAAATTGGAGACCCTACAGGTACTATTTGTTCTTGAGTTAAAACGGCAATTCTCACTTCTTGTCGCCCTTTCAATAAACTTCTTTATCCGTGACGGAAACGAACACCAAAGCCGCCTCGAGGATAATTCCAGGTTATGGCTCCTGATTTACAAGAGATACGACACGCACCACATTCTAAACAACCATCAGCAATAAATTGAATACCTTCAGCTTCTAAGGTATAACGTTGTGCCGGACAAACATAAAGGCATTCTTTACTGGAACATGATTGGCAGATAGATTTATTAACCGTTATATGGGGTCTTTCATCTGAAATAAAATATGCACGCATGAGCTTTTCCAGTATATCCATAGTTTACATGTACCTCCAGATATCAAAACCATCTCTAATAACTTGCCACATTGATACCTTGTTTCCTGCTATGCTTCTAACCATCTTTGCTAGTTTGGGGCGCGGTTTGCCATCAAAGAGAAATAGCTCTTTTGCTATCTCTTCAATAATTTGAGGGTATTCCTGTCTCAAGCGGGGGTTACCTAAAACATGATAAACTTTCCTGTATGTTTCAAGGTTTTTACCAATAAATGTTTCGTTAATTTTATCCTGGTATGCAGCCAGAGCTTTTGCTGATACGTCACCGTTCTTCATAGCGAGTACAGCAGTATGGCCTGCAGCTTTACCAGAGGCAAGAGCATAATTCATCCCTTCAAAAGTAAAACCATTAGTAACAACAAAACCTGCAGCATCCCCTGCTACCATAACTCCATTACCGTATAATTTAGGCACCATTTCTAAACCAATTTCAGGTACCATATGGGCAGAATACTCAACTAACGTTCCACCTTCTATAAACTTTTGTATTTGGGGTTGACTCTTAAATTCTTCTAACAACATACCTGGTTGCACTGCTGCTTTTTGTAATGCCCCCAGATTAACAACAATTCCTAAGGATAAAGTTTTTTTGTTGGTATAAAGGAAGGCTCCCCCATGCACCCCACTTAAAAAGGTCCCAATAAACTCATATGCACTACCCTGATTTTCCTCAAGCCCAAAGCGTTCATTAATTTTTTCAATAGGTAGTAACAGCACTTCTTTAATCCCGATCCCAACCTCATGGGGTGAAATGTCTTTTTTGCGCAAACCAGCTTTTTGAGCTAATAAAGAATTTACACCATCGGCACAGATAACGATATCCGCTTCCAACTCACCATCTGGCCGTTGTGTTTTTACCCCTTTCACATAACCGTCCTTAAAAATAAGATCTTCAACTAAAGTATTTGTTACTAAGGTAACTCCCGCTTCCTCCGCCTGTTGAGCCAGCCAAAGATCAAAATTGGCCCTATTAATGGTGCAAGAGTTATAAGGTGGATTATAAAAGTCCCCTGTCTCAAACTGTAATAAAGTTAAGGATTTAGAGGTAATCATTCCGATACCATTCTTGACAATCCATCGCTCAATGGGAGCTTTATTTTGCCATTCTGGAATTAAATCATCAAGTACCCTTCCATATAACACGCCGCCAGTTACATTCTTTTCTCCAGGGGTTGTAGCACGTTCAATTAAACATACATTTAAACCCGATCGTGATATTGTCAACGCTGCAGCACTACCCGCTAATCCAGCACCAACCACAATAACATCGAAATGCTTTGCCATCACAGTTCTCCTCCCAATTCTTCGATTAGTGCGGGTAGTATTGTATAAGCGTCACCTACAACAGCAATATCCGCCGCTTTTAGTAATGGAGCGTTTGGATCCTTGTTTATCCCGATAATTACCCTGGCATCGCGAATACCATTAAGGTGATGGGGAGCGCCTGAAATACCTATACCAATATATATCTTGGGTGCTACCTCATGCCCAGTAAGGCCGATAAGACGGCTGTTTGGGAGAAAGCCTCGATCTACAGCAATTCGACTTCCCCCAAGGGTAGCGCCTATAAGACTTGCAAATCTTGCTGCCATGTCATATCCTTTTCGATCTATCACGCCACCTCCAATAGCTACAATAAACTCGGCTTCCGTCAGATCAATTTCATCAGGATGAGCTTTGAATTCTCCAGTTATTTCAGGTACCGCGCCCTTTATTAAAGTCAACATCTCTCGGAATTCTACACTTTTATTGCCCGTAAAACGCTTACGGCCGGTACCACTTGGGATGATAGTCCCCAAACAAACGCTCGAAACAAGGGTGCGAATCTCATCTACTTTGCCCCCGCATGTTATGCGGTGGATATAAAAGTTGGCATCCTTAATTGAAATTTCCCTACATGAACTGAAAAATGCTCCACCTAAAGAGGCTGCTGCGGTTGCCAATACACTTTCCCCAAGCATAGTATGTGCTGCTAGTATAAGCCTAGCCTGTATATCTTTTGCTAACTCTGCTAATGCTAGACCTGCTAATTGCCCGCAGGGATCATCAGTCATTTCTAAGGGCAATTCCCAGCACTCATCCAGCCCAGTGTTATTCAATTCATCTTTTAATGTACTTCCAAGGTGGGTGGTACCCACTAAGGTGCCACCCATTTCATCAGCTAAACGTCTACCTTCCTTCAAAACATTTTTACTGTCTTCTGAGATGTGTCCTTCTTCTCCTTCTATAAAGACAAGGACATTATTACTCAACTCATGTTCACTCCTGTTTACAATTTACGCCCTATTTCTTCTCCATCCCAAATGGCCTGTTCAATCATACGTGGTGCCACACAATCACCAACGCGGTAAAGTTCCGAACATTTACCTTTTAGGGCGTAATATAATTCCTCATGGGAACGGTTGTGAATAACGTAAATAAAGGTATCATAATCACATACTTCGACTTCTTGACCCGAATACACATTCTTTAGTGTCGCGGTCTTTCCTTTTATAGCAGTTACCTCATGATGAGGCGTCATTATAACATCCATTGTAAATAACCTTTGATATAGCATAACTCTATTACTGGGCTCTAAACCTTGTCCGAAAAACACTAGAGGTGTTACTACATTCACATGTTTGCCTTGCGTTGCCAAATATTCAACCAACCCCGCCGCTTTCCAATGACCATTAAGGTCAATTACCATCACTCTATTACCAATAGAAGCATCCTCTTTAAGGGCATCGTAAACACTATAAACATTTTCTTGTTCTGCTCCAGGTATATCCAATCTGGGTGAAAAAGAACCTGTTGCGACTACTACAGCATCGGGTTTTAAAGCTAATACATCTTCGGGAGTTGCTTCGGTATTAAGTCTAACTTCTACTCCGAGACGATTTATTTGCTTAATTAAATATGAAGCAACTTCTATAAGCTGATCTCTCAGGGGATACTTACTGGCAAGGAGTACTTGTCCCCCTAATTCATTTTTCTTTTCTAATAGGATAACCTTATGCCCTCGCAAGGTTGCTATCTCACTTACTTTTAGACCTGCAACGCCACCGCCAATGACAACAACTCGCTTTTTAATCTCAGCAGGTTTTAAAGTTCCGATACCTAGGGTTTTTTCTCGCCCTGCAGCTGGATTTTGAATGCAACGCACAGGCTTTTCATGCATAACTTGATAAATACATCCATCATTACATGCTACGCAGTGTCGGATTTCATCTATTCTTCCTTCACGGGCTTTATTAGGTGTTTCCGGGTCTGCTATTAATTGACGTGCCATACCAATTAAGTCAGCATGGCCGTCCGCTAAAATTTTTTCTGCTTGAGCTGGATCATTTATTCTTCCGAATGCAATTACAGGGAGTTTTATTACTTCTTTTAATGCTGCCGCCATATATACGGCAAAGCCAGCTGGTACGGCCATTGGTGGTATTTCCATATAAAAGCTAGAAAAAGTACCCGCATCAGTACTAATATATGTTACCTCACCTGTCTCCTCAAAAATCTTTGCAAGTTCTATTCCAAAATCGAGATTATAGCCCCAAGGTGTAAATTCATCAAGGCAAAGTCTAATTCCTAAAGGAAGTTCAGGTCCTATTGTCTTGCGGATCGCATGAATAACTTCTAAAGGCAAGCGAAGACGATTTTCCAATGAACCGCCATATTTATCCGAACGACGGTTAAAGAAATCCGAAATAAATGACCGTAAAAGACCATCGTGGGCCACTTTTATCTCTACTCCATCGAACCCAGCTTCTTTAAAATGCAATGCCGATTTAGCAAACCCTTCAATAACGGCTTCAATATCTTCTGTTTCCATAGCTTTTGTATTATATTGACAAGAAGGCTCTGGCATTTGTGAAGGGGCCCATAATATTTGTGGTGGATCCATTAATGTTGTATGCCCGCCATGATTGATTTGGCCAAATATTTTTCCGCCGGCCTCATGTGTCATGTCAGCATATTGCTTGAGACCAGGGATAATTTTAGGATCCCAACCATGAATAAACCGATGTGACATTTTTCCAGATGGTAGACAGGCAATGTTGCACATTATAATTAAGCCTGCACCACCTTTAGCGCGTTCGGCTAAATACCATGCCTCTCTTTCGGTAGGCATTCCGTTCTCATCGCTTAATGCTACAAAATGGGGTAAAAAGACAATCCTGTTTTTTAAGTTGACATTACCAAGCTTAAAAGGGGTAAAAAGATATTCAAACTGCATTTAACTCCACCTCCTGATATGGAAGGGCCTTGTCAAGCCCCTCCGAAATTTTTTTGCGAAACCTTGTTTTAGGGACAGAAATATCCACCCACTGCTTAAGGCAGCAATCAAAGTTGGACGTCTACGGATTTTAACTCTTTCCGCCCGGCTCTGGCAGCCCCATCCTGGGCGGGGAGCAAGCCTGTCAAGGGCCGCGTAGCGGGCCGCAGGCTTTACCCTTGACTGGCTCAGCGACCCGCCCTATAATGCAAAAGCTGCCGGGCGGATTGCGCTTTATTTTTCTTGTTTTGTTATCCCACCCCTCATCCAGGGTGCAGGGGGCAATAGGTGGGTTGGGCTTAATCGACGGTTGCTC
>NZ_PVXL01000005.1 GCF_002995805.1 Neomoorella stamsii | reverse complement strand
GGGTTTCCCATAGTGCTTGCCGTTCGGCTTTGGTCATAATAAAAAATCCTCCTCAGGTTGTTTTCTGAGGAAGATTATCCCTTAAACTTGGGTATTGCGCCAAGGTGGGTTGTATTTGACGCTTACGAGATGTCAGCCAGGAGAGTGCAGGTGGGCGGTGGGGACTGGTTGAAGTGGGCCGGGAGCGCTTATGAACTGGACGGTAGCCGCAATAAATAGACATATGCACCCTGGAGCCCACAAGCCGGCGAGCGGACCTGCCGTTAAAAATAACAGCTATGGGTAATATACCTGCCGCTAGCATGTTTAAGAAAGGCAAAAGCGGCGGCAAAAAACCTCTCCTTCCATAAAATACCGGGTTATACCCGGCTTTTTGTTTTTTAGGACATGCCGGGCGAACAAGCAGTCGCGCATATTTTCATAAGGAAAGGAATAGGGAAAGGGGGAGTGCTTATGCAAATAGGGCGGCCTGTTCCCAGGATAAGGGTAATTCCTGTGGGGAATGTTTCAGATCACAAAAGGGCCTACGCCCGGGTGGTTGATATTATACGCCAGGCCTGCCCTGACAGGCAGGAAAATCCGCAAGAAATGTTGAAGGAAATAAACATGAAACCCACTCTGGGGAAGAAGAAAGATGAGGGCAGTGATTTACGCTAGGGTAAGCACCCAGGACCAGGCCCTCGGTTTTTCCCTGGCCACCCAAAAAGAACTCTGCGAGAAGAAGGCCAGGGCTTTAGGGGCTTTAGAAGTCGAAGTCGTAGAAGACGCCTATACAGGCACGGAATTGAACCGCCCTAGCCTGGATTACGTGAGGCGGCTCGTAGCCGCCGGGAAAGTGGACCTGGTAGTTGTCTATGACCCCGACAGGCTTTCCCGCAACCTTACAGATTTGCTCATCCTTTGCCGGGAATTTGATAAGGCAGGAGTAAGGCTGGAGTTTGTTAACTTTGACTGGCAAAAGACGCCCCAGGGTATGCTCTTCCTGCAGATGCGGGGGGCCTTTGCCGAATTCGAGCACGCGCTCATCAAGGAGCGTACCCAGAGGGGCAAGGCTAAAAAAGCAGCCAGCGGCAAGATCCGCTGCTACGCCAAGCCTTTTGGTTACGACTGGGACGCCGATGGGGATACCCTGGTAATTAATCCCCAAGAAGCCGAAATCGTCAAGCAAATGTTTGAGTGGCTAACGGATCCCCTGGAACCCTTAACTCCCTGGCAGATTACCCAGAAGCTGGGCCAGGTGTACCCCCAGGGTCCCAGGGGCAAGGGGTGGGTCCACTCATCAGTGGTGCGGATGCTGAAGAATCCCGTATATGCCGGCCGGTTGAGGCGCAGGGATGAGCAGCTTGATTGGAAGCCGGTCCTTGTGCCGGCCATAATTGACCAGGAAACCTTTATGAGAGCCCAGGAGATGCTTGCCAGGTCCAAGCGTTTTAACCCTAAGACTACCAGGAGAAGATTCTTGCTGCAGCGCCTGCTAGTATGCGGGGAGTGCGGGAGGAGGCTTACAGTCGTCACCCATAACAATCCCCAGAGGGCGAAGTATAGCTATTATACCTGCCCCGGGCGTTACCCTACCAAGTTTGACGACCGTGGCCGGGTAGGCAGGTGCGGGCTCCCACCCTGGCGGACGGAAGAAATAGATAAGACAGTATGGGATACTATAGCTTCCATAATTAAGAACCCAGACCTTTTTTACCAATATATAACTAGCGAGAAGCTTGAAACAGCCAGCATTCCCCGGAGACGCCTGGAGGAAGCGCGAAAGAGGCTAGAGCAGGTGCAACGGGTGATCGAGCGGATTGACCGGGCCTATTTTATCCTGGAGGCATTACCCGAAGAAGACTACAAGCGTTACCGGGCGGAACAAGAAGGAGAGCTAGTAAGGATAGAGGAAGATATCAAGAGGCTTGAAGCCGTAATTGACGCCCAGGAACAGGTGCAAAAAGGCGTAGAATTCCTGCGCCAGTACGCTGAAAACCTGGTAAGGTCGGTGGACGAACTAAACTTTTTTCAAAAGCAGAATATCACCCGCGAGCTGGTGCAGAGGGTAAAAATATATGCTGATGGCAACCTGGAGATAGAAGGATACTTTAACCTCCCCTTTACCGGGCCGGGTAAAAATGTCCCGGATCATTGCGAAGAACTTACAACATTAACCACACAGAAAAACTTAAAAGAACCACCTTGCAGTAGTGTTTTAACTTGCACACATCGAGAAAAGGGCCATCCAGAAGCTCTTGAAAGAGCTGTCGGCAGAAGGGTGTAGCAGGTGAACCTCAAAAGGTTATCCCCTGGCCTGGCAAGATGGCCAGTTTTTTATTTGCAGGGACCTGTGTAAAGAGCAGGTTTTCTGTGGTATAATTTTGCCAGCCTGCCATCAGGAGCCTGGCATGAGATTAATAGTTGCAGGTGTAAACTAATAAACTGGTGATGTTTAATATGACAAGGGTGCAGCTGAGGCGGGGCGAAGAGGGGCGTATTAAAGGAGGTCATCCCTGGGTTTACCGGACGGAGATTGAGACCATCTATGGCGCCTTTGAACCGGGAGACATAGTTACCGTAGAGGATCACCGTGGCAGGTTTATTGGCCGGGGGTATATTAACCCGGCCTCCATGATTACTGTCCGCCTCCTTATTTATAATCGTGATGAGGAAATCGATAAGGCCTTCTGGCGGCGGCGCCTGGCGGCTGCCTGGAATTACCGCCAGATGGTTCTCCAAGGAGCGGGGACGGACGCCTATCGCATTGTCTTTGGCGAAGCAGATTTCCTGCCCGGGTTGATTGTCGACAAGTTTGGCCCCTACCTGGTGGTCCAAACGCTGGCTTTAGGGATTGACCGTTTTAAAGACACTCTGGTGGAAATTCTGGATGAGTTAATTCAGCCAGCGGGGATCTATGAGCGCAATGATGTTCCAGTACGGGAGCTGGAGGGCTTGGAGCTGCGGTCTGGATTCCTCAAAGGACCCTTTGACCCTCTGGTAATCATTCAAGAAAACGGCCTTAAATTTTATGTGGACCTGGCCGGGGGACAGAAGACGGGGTATTTCCTGGACCAGCGGGAAAACCGGGCCGCCATCCAGCCGTTTGTGAAGGGGGCGCGGGTACTGGACTGCTTTTGCCATACTGGTGGTTTTAGCCTTCATGCCGCCCATTACGGCGCCCGCGAGGTACTGGGCCTGGATATTTCGGCAGAAGCCATCGCTGTGGCGCGACGCAATGCGGTGCTCAATGGCTATGGGGACCTGTGTTTTTTTGAAGTGGCCAATGTCTTTGACGCTCTGCGGGAGCTAGAGCGTCAGGAAGAAAGGTATGATGTGGTTATCCTGGACCCGCCGGCTTTTGTCAAGGCCAGGAGGGCCCTGCAGGGAGCCATCCGGGGCTATAAGGAGATAAATTTGCGGGCGATGAAGATTTTAGCCCCTGGCGGCTTTCTTGTGACCTGCTCCTGTTCCTACCACATGCCGGAGGATCTCTTTTTGGAAGTTATCAAGGATGCGGCATTGGATGCCCATCGCCGCCTGCGCCTGCTGGCCAGGCGCGGCCAGGCACCCGACCACCCGGTGCTTATGGGTTATGATGAGTCGCGTTACCTCAAGTGCCTGTTGCTGCAGGTATTATGATTTGCCTGCTTAATTTGATCAGTTTTGTTTTACTGTTCTCACCTGTTTTTCCTCCTTACCAACATTCTTCCGCAAAGTATGTCAGTTTTCTAGAAACGGCAATGGATATTGTTCCACCCCCTCGTCTTTTTGTGGTATAATAACCTGGATGGAAGTTACTGCATTCGGGGTGAAACATGCTCAAGCTGCTGCAACCGGACCTTTATGTGCGCTCCCTGCGGGATATACCCCTGGCAGCTTTAAAGGTGCGGGGGATCCGTGGGTTAATTATTGACCTGGATAATACAGTTACCGAATGGGGAAGAGCGACTCTGGACGTAGAGGTATACCGGTGGTTTGCGGAACTTAAGGATCAGGGTTTAAAGGCCTGCCTTGTATCCAATAACCGGAGTAGCAGGGTACAAAAAGTGGCAACGGCCCTTGGTATCCCCGCCATCTCCCGGGCCGGTAAACCCCGGCGGCGGGCCTTTTACCAGGCCATGGCCGTCATGGATACGGGAGTTGGCAGTACAGCCGTCATTGGCGACCAGGTTTTTACTGATGTCCTGGGTGGCAACCGCCTGGGGCTGTACACCGTCCTGGTAATGCCCATTAACCGGCGCGAATTTATCGGCACTAGGATGATGCGTCAGGTGGAAAAATTGATAACCAGGTGTCTGGTAATCAGCGAGTTTAATAGTAATGAGAGAAACCCATAGGATTTATGGTTTATGCCCATCCAGGCTGTTTGAACTCTGATAAAAAGCCGCCAGATTTAAAAGAAAACGGCAGGTGGAAGGATGCTCCAGGCAAAAGCTTCAACCGGGCTGGTGGCCCTGCTGGGGTGCCCGGTAGAACATTCTTTATCGCCTTTAATGCAAAATGCGGCCTTTGCCGCCACCGGGCTAGACCTGGTTTACCTGGCCTTTGCCGTTACCCCGTCCGGCCTGCCGGCTGCCCTGGCCGGACTTAAAGCCCTGGGACTCCGGGGCGCCAATATTACAGTGCCCCATAAGGAAGCAGTTATCAAATACCTGGATGCAATTGAGCCCGGAGCGGCCCGTATCGGGGCCGTAAATACTATAGTCAATGAGGGTGGGCGCCTGACAGGCTATAATACTGATGCCAGCGGTTTTTTACGTTCCCTCCAGGAGGCAGGTTTTGATCCGGCCGACAAGAAAGCAGTCATCCTCGGGGCCGGGGGGGCGGCCCGGGCGGTGGCCTTTGCCCTGGCCGGGTCGGGCTGTACCGGGCTGACCATTGCCAACCGCACATTAGAGCGGGCCGGGCACCTCGCAGCCGCCCTGGCAGGTTTAAGCCTCCCGGTAAAGGCCTGCGCCCTGGAAGAGGAAGAGCTGCGTCCCAGGATAGAAGAGGCTGACCTGGTGGTAAACGCCACCAGTGCCGGTATGGCCCCCGTGGTGGGAGCTGTACCCCTGCCGGCGGCCTGGCTCAACGCCGGGCAATGGGTATACGACCTGGTCTACAATCCCCTGGAGACCAGGTTCCTGCGCGAGGCCAGGCAGCGGGGTTGCCAGGTTATATCCGGTTTGGGGATGCTCCTGTACCAGGGGGCCGCGGCCTTTACCCTGTGGACGGGAAAGCCGGCACCAGTAGAGGTTATGGAAGAAGCTCTCCGGGAAGCAATTCAAGTAACTACTGTAGAACCTCAGCGGGAGCCAGTATCATTAGAAGGCCGGGTGAGTGAACCATAAATGAGAGGAGCCTGTTATAGAAATACTCCTGGAGCCCTTGCGGCTTTGGATTATGGATCTGGCAGTTTACTTCCCTCCTGGGGGAGGTTGTAACTGCAGGGCGAAAGAACTCCCTGGAGTTATCATAACAGCATGGTCTCGTTTCGGCCAGAAGACTGGATGCTCAGGAGGCTGGAGATACTTTGCTGCGTTATCTTACCGCCGGGGAATCCCACGGGCGGGGTTTAAGTGTGATTGTTGAGGGTATGGCGGCCGGGGTGCCCCTGACGGCTGAAGAGATAAATACCTGGCTGGCCCGCCGCCAGGGCGGTTACGGCCGCGGCGGGCGCATGGCCATTGAACGGGACCGGGTGGAGATCCTGGCCGGGGTAAGGGGCGGCTATACCCTGGGCAGCCCTGTCGCCCTCTTCATAGCCAACCGGGACTGGGAAAACTGGCAGGATATTATGACGCCCGCACCGGGGGCCAGGCCCGAACGGGCCGTCACCAGGCCGCGGCCGGGACATGCCGACCTGGCGGGAGGATTGAAATACCACCAGGCGGACCTGCGCAATATCCTGGAGCGGGCCAGTGCCCGGGAAACGGCGGCCCGGGTGGCGGCCGGGGCTGTGGCTGCTGCTTTGCTCAAAGAACTGGGGATTGAAATGGCGGCCCATGTGATCCGGATTGGACCGGTTGAAGTCAAAGGGGCGGTAGAATTGAGTGCTGCCCGGCAGGCCTGGGAGTCGCCGGTCTACTGTGCTGACCCGGAAGCCAGCCGGGCAATGGTAGCCGTTATTGAAGAAGCCCAGCAAAAGGGGGATACCCTGGGAGGGGTGGTGGAAGTCCTGGCGGCCGGCGTACCTGCCGGCCTGGGTAGCCATGTCCACTGGGACCGGCGCCTGGACGGGCGCCTGGCCCAGGCTTTAATGAGCATCCCGGCCATTAAAGGGGTAGAAATCGGGGCCGGCTTTGGGCTCGCCAGTTTGCCGGGAAGCCAGGCCCATGATGCCATCGCCTACCTGGAAGGACAGGGCTTTTACCATCTCACCAACCGCGCCGGCGGCCTGGAGGGCGGTATAACCAATGGGGAAACCCTTGTCCTACGGGCGGCCATGAAACCCATCCCCACCCTGATGCAGCCCCTGCCCAGCGTTGATTTCTTGACAAAAAAACCTGTTACTGCTGCTGTAGAACGTTCTGACGTCTGCGCCGTCCCGGCAGTAGCGGTCGTTGCGTGGGCGGCAGTGGCCTGGGTTCTGGCCGGGGCAGTGATGGAGAAATTTGGTGGCGATTATTTACCGGAAATCCAGGAGCGAATGGCCGCTTACCGGGAGTATTTAAGGAGTATTTGAGACGCTCATACCTCTGGTTCAGCGCCAATGCCTGCCTGGAGCGAATTTATAATTGGCCCTGCCAGCAGGCACGGTACAAGGGAAAGAGGAAGACGGATGCCGGACAATATTGTTTTGATCGGCTTTATGGGCAGCGGCAAAACGACAGCAGGGAAGATCCTGGCAGCCAGCCTGGGCTGGTCTTTCGTGGATACCGATGCCATGATCGAAGAGGATGCCGGTTTGTCTATTAAAGAAATCTTTGCCCGCTACGGAGAGCAATATTTCCGGGAACTTGAGCAGGCCGCAGTTGCCCAGGCAGCCGCCTCCCGGGGGGCTGTTATTGCCACCGGCGGGGGGGCCGTCCTTTCCGGAGACAATGTCCGGCGCCTGCGGGAAGGCAACAAAGTCGTCTGGCTCCAGGTACGGCTGGAAACGGCCCTGCAGCGGGCAGGAGTGACCGGGGACCGCCCCCTCCTCCAGGAACGGCGCCGGGAAGAGGTGGCCGAGCTCTTCAAGCGCCGCGAACCATATTATACCTTTGCCGACGTATATATCGACACTGATGGTAAAGATGCAGCCGCCGTGGCCGGAGAAATAAAGGAGGCTTTAAAATTATGGCTGGCGAGCTTAAAGTAGACCTGGGTGAGCGTACTTATAAAATCCATTGCGGTTCCGGCCTGTTGCCCGAAGCAGGCTCCTTGCTTAAAAACTTGGACCTGGCGACTCCCTGCCTGGTAGTTAGCAATGCTACCATTGCTGGATATTACTGGCCCACCCTGGAGCAAAGCCTCAAGGCAGCCGGTTTTCAGCCGCATTTTGCCTTGGTTCCCGACGGGGAGGAGGCCAAAACCCTTAAAGTTGCGGCTGAACTATATGATGCTGCCCTGGCAGCCGGTATCGAGCGCGGGGCAGCCATTATCGCCTTAGGGGGTGGCGTGGTGGGGGATGTGGCCGGGTTTGTGGCCGCCACCTGGCTCCGGGGCGTTCCTTTTATTCAACTCCCGACGACACTTCTAGCCCAGGTCGACGCCAGCGTGGGGGGCAAGGTAGCTGTCAACCATCCCCGGGGCAAGAACCTCATCGGCGCCTTTTACCAGCCGGCGGCCGTCATAGTCGACCTGGCAACCCTGGCCACCCTGCCGCCGCGGGAAGTCAGGGCCGGCCTGGCGGAAGTCATCAAGTATGGCGTGATCATGGACGCCGGCTTTTTTGCCTACTTGGAGGAACACCTGGAATGCCTCCTGAATGGGGAAGGAGAAGTCCTGGAAACCATCGTTTTGCGCTCTTGTGCCTTGAAAGCAGAAATAGTTGCCCGGGATGAGCGGGAAAGCGGCTTGCGGGCCATTTTAAATTTTGGCCACACCATCGGCCATGCCCTGGAAGCCGTATCAGATTTTGCCACCTACCGCCACGGTGAGGCCGTTGCCATGGGGATGGCCGCCGCCGCCCGCCTGGCCGTCCGACGGGGAATGTTTTCGGAAGAGGAAACCAGCCGCCTGGTGCGGTTGCTGCAGCGGGCGGGCCTGCCGGTTGATTTGCCGGCCGTCGAACCTGCTGCTTTCCAGGCGGCCCTAGTCCATGATAAAAAGATCCACCAGGGCCAGCTGCGGATGGTCCTGCCGGAACGGCTGGGCAGGGTGCAGGTTACCCCGGTTAGTTTAGAGGAGATTATGGCGGTTATTTGCTGAGGAATTCCCGGAGGCTAGCCACCCTCGCCTGCTAAAGAATGAAAATGTTGCGGAGGGGAGCAAGATGGACACCCGGCGGCGGCTGGGGGATCTTTTAATTGAGGCCGGGATGATCACCCCGGCCCAGCTGGAGCAGGCCCTGCAGGAACAAAAGCGCACCGGGGAACGCCTAGGTAAGGTTTTGATCCGCCTGGGATTTATTACTGAAGCCAGTATTCTGGAAGTCCTGGAATTCCAGCTGGGCATTCCCAAAGTCGTCCTGGCCGACTACCACCTGGACTCGGAGGTGGTGCGCCTGGTGCCGGAGGGCCTGGCGCGGCGCTACCAGGCCATCCCCATTCGCCTGGACGGCAACCGTCTCCTGGTAGCCATGGCCGACCCCTTGAACCTGCTGGCCCTGGACGACCTGCGCCTGGCTACCGGCAAGGAGATCATGCCGGCTATAGCTGCTGAAAGGGAAATTGAAGAAGCTCTGAGCAGGTTCTGGCAGAAGGAAACTGCTGCCAGCATGAGCGAGGCGGCGGCCGCCGCTGCCCTAGAAGCTCCCGGTCCCGGCGGTACCGAAGGGGCACCGGCTGTACGGCTGGTTAACAGCTTTATCCAGCAGGCGATCCAGATGCGGGCCAGCGATATCCACATCGAACCCCAGGAAGGGGAAGTACGCGTACGCCTGCGGGTGGATGGCCTGCTGCGGGAGTTAACCCTCCTGCCCCTGGGGGTTCTAAGCAGCCTGATCTCCAGGATCAAGATCATGGCCGGCATGGATATTGCCGAAAAGCGCCTGCCCCAGGACGGTCGTTTTCAATTTACCCTGGGTAAACGCAACGTCGACCTGCGAGTTTCGAGCCTGCCCACGGTTTACGGGGAAAAGATCGTCCTGCGCCTGCTGGATCAGGAGTCCATGCTCCTGTCCCTGGACGACCTGGGATTTTTGCCGGCCATAAAAGAGCGCTTTGCGAGCCTCATCCACAGTTCCTACGGCATGCTCCTCATAACCGGTCCCACGGGCAGCGGTAAAACGACAACCCTCTATGCCACCCTTAACATTTTAAGCTCACCGGAAAAAAACATCATTACCATTGAAGACCCGGTAGAATACCTGCTGCCCGGCATCAACCAGGTGCGGGTCAATCCCAAGGCCGGTCTAACCTTTGCCTCAGGTCTGCGTTCTATCCTGCGCCAGGACCCCGACATAATTATGGTAGGAGAAATTCGCGACCGGGAAACGGCCGACATCGCCGTCCGGGCGGCGACCACCGGCCACCTGGTGTTCAGCACCCTCCATACCAATGACGCCGCCGGGGCCGTCACCCGCCTCTTAGATATGGGCGTCGAATCTTACCTGGTCAACTCTTCCCTTATTGGTGTAGTGGCCCAGCGGCTGGTACGCCGGCTCTGCCCCCACTGCCGGGAGATTTACCGGCCCGAACCAGGGTCTTTGGAAAAGACCTGGCTGCCGGAAGTCGAAGAACTCTGGCGGGGGCGGGGTTGCCAGCGTTGCAGCTTTACCGGTTATGCTGGCCGGACGGCCATCCAGGAGGTACTGGTTATGAATGAAGAACTCCGCGGCCTGGTGACCGCCAAGGCACCGGCCATGGCCTTGAAAGATGCGGCCGTAGCTGCCGGGATGGTACCTTTAATCGAGGACGGCTTGGAAAAAGTCCGCCAGGGGATTACTACGGTGAGTGAAGTCCTGCGTGTTTCCCTGGGCGGTTTGTAAAGACCAGACTGTACTGGTTGACACTGGTGGCAGCTGGCTGTTAGAAATCCCTGCCTTTGTTATCTGGCTTTATTCGGGAGGATTAAGATGATTGATATCGAAATCATCCTGCGGGCGGCGGCTGCCGCCGGGGCCTCCGATGTCCATCTCTCTGTCGGCCTGCCGCCGGTTTTCCGGGTCCACGGCGAACTCCAGGTCCAGCGCCAGTGGGAGCCCCTGGATTCCGGAATGACAGCCGGCCTGGTACGGCCTATAGTGGGCGAGAGGTGGGAGGTATTGCAAGAACGGGGAGAAATAGACCTGGCTTACTCCCTGCCCGGCGTAAGCCGTTTCCGGGTCAATGTCTTTCACCAGCGGGGGAGCGTTGGCGCTGCCATCCGCCTTATACCCAGGGATATCCCGAACCTGGAAACCCTGGGCTTACCGCCGGTGGTGGCCGAGCTGGCGGAACGACAGCACGGCCTGGTCCTGGTGACGGGGCCGACGGGTAGCGGCAAGTCCACCACCCTGGCGGCCATGGTGGATAAAATCAACCGGGAACGCAGCTGCCATATTATTACCCTGGAAGACCCCATCGAATACCTGCACCAGCACCGCCGCAGTATAGTCAACCAGCGGGAAGTGGGTTCTGATACCCAGTCCTTTGCCAGTGCCCTGCGAGCCGCCCTGCGCCAGGACCCGGATGTTATCCTGGTCGGCGAGATGCGGGATCTAGAGACCATTGCCACGGCCATCACGGCCGCGGAAACGGGCCACCTGGTCCTGGCGACTTTACATACCAGCAGTGCCATCCAGAGCGTGGACCGGATCATTGACGTTTTCCCGCCCCACCAGCAGGGGCAGGTCCGCATCCAGCTGGCCGACACCCTGGAAGGGGTTATCACCCAGCAGCTTTTACCGCGGGCCGACAGGAAGGGCCGGGTGGCAGCTGTGGAAGTGCTGATTGCTACCCCGGCCGTCAAGAATCTCATCCGCGAGGGTAAAACCCACCAGATTGTTTCCAGCATGCAGACGGGAGCCCGCTACGGCATGCAGACCATGGACATGGCTCTGCGGCAGCTGGTCACCAGGGGTGTGATAGCGGATAGAGAATTAAACAATGGTTAACAGCGCCAGGATTAGCAGGAATTTGCCTTTTTATGACGAATAAATGTCCATATATCCTCGTTCAAGGCAAACCTGGCGAAAGCCAGGGGCGCAAAGCTACGGGCCTGTAGACGCTGTCATGGCCGCCGGGCTGCCGGGGAAGAGTTCTATCTTTCCCTGTTGCCGGTGGCTATTTATATTTTTGGAGGGAAAGCATGAATTTTGCCTACCGGGGAAGGGATGCCAGGGGGAATGCAGTTAGCGGGAATATAGAAGCGGAAAGCCAGGAACTGGCCATCAGGGAACTGCGCCGGCAGGGGATTTTTATTACTTACTGCCGGCCGGCAGTTGTAACCCCAGCCCGGGACTGGCGGCGCCTTTTCCGGCGGCCGGTATCCCGTCGCGACCTGGCCCTCTTCAGCCGCCAGCTGGCGACCATGCTGGGGGCTGGCCTGCCGATTGTGACGGCCTTGCATATTTTACAGCGACAGGCAGAAAATCCTTCCCTGCGAGAAAGTATCGGTATGCTTCTCCAGGACCTGGAGTCTGGGGAGGCCTTTTACCGGGCCCTGGAACGGCAGCCCCGGGTCTTCCCGCCTATCTTCATCCACACCGTAGAGGCCGGTGAACTGGGCGGGGCCCTGGATGAAACCCTGGAACGCCTGGCCGGGCACCTGGAACGGGAACATGAGGTGGAGGAAAAGGTCAAGTCAGCCCTGACCTATCCGGCGATAGTCAGCATGGTTGCCCTACTGGCAGTTATTTTTCTCCTGACTTATGTCCTGCCTTCCTTCCAGGTCATGTTGAACAGCCTGCAGGTGCCCCTGCCCTGGCCGACGCGCCTGGTGCTGGGGATAAGCAGCGGGCTGCGATATCTCTGGCCGGTGCTGTTCTTATTCCTGGCCGGGGCCGCTTACGGGTTTTACCGCTGGCTGCAGAAGCCAGCGGGGCGTTACCGGTTTGACCGGATGTTGCTCCGCATACCTATTTTCGGGCCCCTGCACCAGAAGACGGTCTTATCCCGCTTCAGCCGCACCCTGGGGACTCTTCTCCACAGCGGCGTACCGGTCCTGCCGGCCCTGGAAATTGTGCGGCGGACGGTGGGCAACGCCGTGGTGGCCGGCGCGGTGGAGCGGGCCGCAGAAAGCGTTCGCGACGGCCAGAGCCTGGCGGCTCCCCTGGAAGCGAGCGGTGTCTTCCCTCCCATGGTAGTGGAGATGATTACCGTGGGTGAAGAAACAGGCGCCCTGGACGCTCTGCTGGCAAAAATCAGCTCCTTTTACGACCGCGAGGTGGGGGAGACGGTAGCCCGCCTATCATCCCTCATCGAGCCGGTGCTGATCGTCACCCTGGGCGGTATAATAGGGCTGGTGGTGATTTCGGTACTGCTGCCGGTGTTTTCCCTGGTTGGCGGGGTGCGCTGAGGAGGTAGAAAGCGAAAGTTAGAAAGTAAGATGAGGAGGTGATAGAGGCCTGGAAGTTTAGGAAGTAGTTAACCTTCTGCCTGCCGGGCGGGTAAGGAATGTGGCTTCGATTTCCAGGTACCGTACTAAGAGAAGTTTTATGATGAGGGGACTGGCACAAGACTGAGTTAAAACAAAAATTTTGCCAGGGAGGTTTGCTTAATGATGAAACGTATCCGGGAAATGCTGCACGACCGGAAAGGTTTTACCCTGATTGAATTGATGGTCGTGGTGGTGATTATCGGTATTTTGGCAGCCATTGCAGTGCCGCAGTTTATGGGGCAGAGTGATAAAGCTAAAATAAGCAAGGCTAAGGCCGATTTGAAAACTATTGGGTCGGCGATTGAACTTTACTATACTGATAACGGAGCTTTACCACCTGAAGGAAGTAACAATACTCTAGATGCAAATGCACTACAAAATTATTTAAAAACGATTCCTCAAGATCCATGGGGTGGTAATTATTATTATGACAAAGATACTAATTATGGACATGTAGGTTTTACCTTAAAAGATGGAAGCAATAAAGGGATATACTACCCGCCTAATTGATTTATCATGTTTCAAATATTGATTGGGATTTTTGGCTCTATAATCGGCAGCTTCCTCGGCCTCTGCATCGCTCGCCTGCCCAAGGGGGAGTCTATAGTCTCCCCCCCCTCCCACTGCGATGCTTGTGGGCGACGTTTGGGAGCGGTGGAACTTATTCCTGTAGCAGGGTACCTTATCTACCGGGGGCGTTGCCGCAGTTGCGGCGCCCCGGTACCCTGGTGGTACACGGGCCTGGAACTCCTGACGGCTGGTATTTATTTAAGCCTGTGGTATCGCTTTGGCCCTACTTTGGTGGCGCTAAAGTATGCTGTCCTGGCCTCACTGCTCCTGGTTATTGCCGGCATTGATTTGCGTACTTACATGATACCTGATTCCCTGGTGCTGGTCGGCCTGGGGTGTGGCCTGTTATTTTTGCCCCTGGGTGAGGTTTACTGGCCTGAAGCCTTAGTGGGGGCTGCCCTGGGCGGTGGTATTTTATTCCTGATAGCCGCTGCCAGCCGGGGTGGCATGGGCGGCGGTGACGTTAAGCTGGGCCTGGTCCTTGGGCTTTTCCTGGGTTGGCAGCAGGTGCTGGTAGCCCTTTTCCTGGCGATCCTGGCGGGGGCTCTCATGGGTGTGATCCTCATAGCCCTGGGCCGGAAAAGACGCCGCGATGCCCTGCCCTTTGCTCCTTTTTTAACAGCAGGCACCCTGGGCGCTCTCTGGTGGGGGCGCGACATTATCAACTGGTACATAGCTACATTTTTTGGTTTGTAATGTAAATCCGAAACTGGCCCAGCCATTTGAACCGTATATCTTACCTCCCACTTCTCACCTTTCAACTCACAATTATGAAGGGGCTATTTATGGGAGCTAAATTTACCTTTTCCCCCTTATTACACCAGCAGCACCCGGTGTTGC
This sequence comes from Neomoorella stamsii, assembly GCF_002995805.1. Classification (GTDB taxonomy): domain Bacteria; phylum Bacillota; class DSM-521; order Neomoorellales; family Neomoorellaceae; genus Neomoorella; species Neomoorella stamsii. The sequence goes on along the minus strand of NZ_PVXL01000005.1, from coordinate 14,449 downwards.
CGGTCGTCATGCTCCTCACCGGGGTGGCACCGCTCCTTTACAACGGTTATACCGAAGCAGTTCAGCTGGCCGGCTTTTTCCTGGCCGGAACCGGCGGGTTGCTGGCCTGGTTCGGCTACCGAGACCGTGGGTTCAACGCGGTCAACCAAGGCCCCTTCTGGATGGGGCTTCTTTTTTTAGCCTGGCTGGCCCTGGGCCTCCTGTGGTCAGTAGAGGTCAACGGTACGGTGAATGAAATCCTGAGGACGGCCCTTTACCTGGCGATATTCTGGCAGGTAGGGAGCACCTTTGGCCGTGAAGAAGTAGATAAGATAATTACCATAATTGTATTCACCGCTACCATGGTGGCCCTAGTGGGCCTCCTGGAATATCTTTTTCTCCGGGCCGGCCGCATTCATGCCACCTTTATTAACCCTAACCCCTTAGGCATCTACCTGGCCATGGTTGTATTAATAGGCCTGGGCCGCTACTGGCAGCAGGGCGGTCGCCTCCTCGGGGCGGCTCTGGTAATAAACGGTGTAGCCCTGCTCTTATCCTATTCGCGAGGTTCCGTCCTGGCTTTCAGCGGCGGCCTCATTATCTCCTTATGGCTGGTCGGGCGGGAAGGTCTGGCGGGGCGGCTTAGAAGCCTGGCCGGCCTGTTCCTGGCAACAATCCTGCTGGCTAAAATCATTAACCTGATTGCTCCCTGGACGCAGCAAATTGGTAGAGCAGAATCTATCCTCCATGCCCTGGTCCGGCCGGAGAGTTTTATGGAAAGCTCAGTGGAAGGCAGGCTAGCCTTCTGGTGGGCGGCTGGAAGGATGTTCCTGGAGCGGCCCTGGACTGGTTTCGGCGGGGGTTCATTCCATGACGTCTATTTTTCTTTCTACGAAGGCGGGCGCTGGTACTCCCGCTATGTCCATAACCATTACCTTCAACTCCTGGCGGAAACGGGCCTGCCGGGGCTGGCGATCTTCCTGGCCCTGCTGGGAACCCTTCTTATCCCATTCTGGCGCCGGCGGCGCCGGGGACCGTTACCGCCTATCCTGGCAGCCACCGGCGGGGCCATGCTGGCCTTTTTGCTCCATATTTTCGTAGATTTTTCCTGGGACATACCGGCGGTAACCCTCCTTTTCTGGCTGATGGCGGCTTGCAGCCAGCTAATGCTGACCAGTAACGGGCAAATGGCTGGAGGATGGAGCGGACTGAGGGTAAGTCAGGCCGCGGTAGGAGAGAGGCGGTTAAAGGGGTACCGGGCCTTAGCCTATCTTTTATCTTTCTTCCTGCTGGGGAGCAGTCTGCTCCTGGGTGCTGCTTACTTTTATGCCCACCAGGGGGACCTGGCTGCGGCAAGGAATAATCGTGAAGTGGCCCTCAAGAACTGGCGCCTGGCAGCACGTTTAACCCCCTGGAATGATACCTATCACGCCCGCCTGGGGTCCGCCCTGGCCACGGCACCTGCCGGGACAGCCGCTTTCCGGGAAGGTGGCCGGGAGTTGCAGCGGGCTATGGAACTCAGTCCCTACGATTACAATCATGCCAGCCAGCTGGCCTTCTATGAGCAGAAAGCCGGCCACCGGGAAGCAGCCGGCCAGTTGTTTCAAAAGGCCGTTACCCTGGGTGGCTATGTTCCTTCCCTTTATTTCGACCTGGGAAATTTTTATGTCGAAGCAGGGCAAAAGGAACTGGCTGGCGAAATATGGAGTAAGGGGCTTATCCAGGCCGGTTACGCTCTGGCCATGGCTCCCAGTCCTCTGCACAGGGAAAAGGTATTGCAGACCATCCGGGCCCTGCGCCTGAACCTGGCCCGCTATTACGAAGAACAGGGCTGGTATGGTATGGCTGTCGACCAATTGCGCCAGGTGCTGGCCATTTATCCCGGCGATCCCATAGCCATTAAAAGACTGGGTGCGTACCGGGAAAAGGGCCTTCTCCAGGACCCTTAAAGCCGGAGTGGAGATAGTGGGTAGGTTGCTGGTGCGGTCCGGCCGGGAATCAGGGGTGGACGCTAGGCGGCCTGGGTGTCTCAAGTGATGTGGTTGAAGGCCATGGGATAATATGGAAAACCAGGAGGAATATAAAATAAAAATTCCAGGCCCAGGTAAAAAGCGTGAAGCCGGCAGGGCGCTAACTGGCACTCCAGGTTTTACCCTGGTTGAAATAATTGCTGTGGCAGTCATAACGGGGCTCCTGGCTACGGTAGCCCTGCCTGTAGTGGCCAGGAGCCTGGCCTGGTGGCAGATGCAGGGGGCAGCGTGGCAGATAGTAACTGACATCCGCGCTGTCCAGCAAAGGGCTATGGCTGGTGAGGATTATCACCGCACCATTCTTTTTGATACCGTCAACCAGTTGTACCGGGTCAGGAAAGATACGGTAATCATCCAGGAAACCAGACTGCCGGCCGGGGTGACCTTTGCCAGCGTAGCCTTCCCTGGTAGCAAGCTGGCCTTTAACCTGGAAGGGGTTCCCTCGGCCAGCGGGGATATAGTGCTAAAGGATCGCTACGGGCGTTATTACTATATTACTGTCCTGCCGGTTACAGGACGGGTCAAAGCGGGGGATAAAACATGAAAAAGCCTGGCCAGGCTGGCCACCAAGGCCTGACCCTGATTGAAGTACTGGTGGCAACTGCCATCCTGGCGGCGGTGCTGGCGCCCATGCTGGGAATGTTTACCACCGCCGCCCGGGGTTATGCCAGTAGCGGCCAGGAAACGGTAGCATTGAACCTAGCCCGGGAGCACCTGGAAACCTGCCTGGCAACAGGTTATAATAGCCTGGATAGGCTACCTGGAGCAAACGGCACCTGGCAGGGCTGCCCTGATTATCCAGGTTACGAATATCAGGTAATTATCACAGATTATAACCTCCTCCTACAAGTGAAGGAAGTGATGGTCCGGGTGCGCCCGGTAAATGACCCGGCGGGGCAGGTGGAACTGGCAACCCTGGTTGCCAGGTGGCCGTGAAATGGCGTTGTAAAGGTTTTACTTTAATTGAAACAATACTCGCCGCCAGCCTCATGCTGATTTTGCTGGCAGCTGCTCTGAGTATCCTTACAGCCGGCTTAAACTGGTGGCAGCGCGGCTGGGAGCGCATGGATGCCCAGCAAAACGCCCGCGTGGCCCTCGCTTATATGGCCAGGGAGGTCCAGGCGGCTAAGGAAATAGTAAGCGGTTCTGATGCCGGTACGTTAATTATTGCCGATGCGGCAGGCAATCAATATAAATATCTATTATCGGGTGATAACCTCCAGCGGGCCGTTAAGAATAAAGGTTCTTTAAGTTTTAGCGGCTATAATCTCCTGGCCTACGGTGTCCAGGTACTGGAATTTAGTTATGATCAACCGGGAGCGCCGGAAGAAAGTAAAGTTGTTACCATCCACCTGGTTACCAGCGACGCCCGGGGGCGTGACTTTGCAGTTACTACTGCTGCGGCCTTGAGGCTCAAGGTAATGAACGGGGGCAGTTAGGACGGGGGATGGCAATGGTGAAAGGAAATTCATCCTGGCAGGGAAGTACCACGGCCTGTTGGTACCGGCGGGGCAGTGCCCTGCCGGGGGTCCTGCTGGCCATCCTGGTCCTTTCCCTCCTGGGGGCGGGGCTCCTTTCCCTCTCCCTGGTGGAGCGCCAGGGCGCGGCGAATGAAGTTAAAATTACCCAGGCCACCTACCTGGCCGAAGCCGGCATCAACCTGGCCCTGGCAAACTTACGCCAGGATCCCGGCTGGCAAGAGGGGCTGGGGGAAATCTTTTTACCCCGGGTGCAAGGACGGATTGTAAGCGTCAGCCTGGCGCCCCGGGCCATGAGTTACCGGTTGCGCTCTGTAGGGGAAGTAGATGGTATAAAGAGAGCCCTGGAGGTGGAACTAGCCCGCCCCTTTTTCAGTTATGCCCTGGCCAGCGCCGGGGATATGACCGTAAAGAACCCGCTGACAGTCAACGGCGATCTTTTCGCTGCAGGTAGTATTTACCTGCAAAAAGGGGCCAGCGGCAATGTGGCTGCCGGGATGGATTTAACCATTCAAAATAACACTATCGTGCAGGGCAGTGTGGTAACGGGTCGCTACCTGTATAATTACGGCACCATCCGCGGCGATGCCACCGTGGGCCAGTTTACCGACAAATACGGCAACGACCCCAATTATTACGGCCGGGTAGACGGGCAGATTATCAAGGGCCTGAGCTTTTCTTTCCCTGCCTGGCCCGGTGACCTGGTGGCCCCTTACACCGGCGGGTATCCCCTCCCGGCGGGGGAATACACCCTGGCCAGGCTCCAGGACTATGTCGATAATGCCCCGGTAGGAGATAACGGGATAAAGATCCTGTATTGTAACGGCGATTTAATTATTAGTAACTGGGATCACGGCAAGGGCCAGGGTGGGGGTAATGATACTGATTTTTATACCGGCAAAGCCATTATTGCCGCGGCCGGGGATATTACCCTGAGCAAGGATATACGGGCAACTGCCGGCAGCGACGCCTGGGCCTTTGTGGCAGGAAATGATATAATCCTGGATGGTGGTGTAACGGTTGATGTTATCCTCGTGAGCGAACGCTATTTTTACAAACAGGGTGCACCCAGTACCATTAACGGCAGCCTGGTAACAGGGGGCATCGAAGAAATAGAAGAAGACAGCGGCAGCGATAATGGCGATAACCAAGGTGAAGTCCATGGCAACTTCAATAATGAAGGCCGTGGCAATGGTAGTAAAAAAGGTAGCGGTAATGGATACATCAAAGGGCAGCTACAAATTATCTACGAAAACAGCCGGGTACAGGTCCTGAGCCCGGCCCTGGCCGCAGCAGGTTGGCAGATCCTGTCCTGGCGCGGGGCTTCCCTGTATTAAAGAGCTGTTTGGAGTTGACTGCTTGATGCGCTGGCCAAGATTCAGGAGACAACCCCAATACCTGGGCATCGATCTCGGTACAACTGCCGTCAAGGCGGCCGTATACCAGGGCCGGCAGTGGCTGACGGCCAGCGTGCCGGCTCCCCCGGGTGGCCTGGCTGATACCCAGGCCATGGTGGCGGCCATAGCCGAGGCAGCCTCCCGGACCGGCTGGCGCGGTCGCCGGGCCGTGACGGCCGTCAGTGGGGAAAGGGTGATCGTCCGCTACCTGCGCCTGCCGCGGATGACCCCCGAGGAACTCAAGAGCGGCATGGCCTATGAAATCGAAAACTACCTACCCACCGGGGCCCAGGACATGGTAGTGGACTGGGCCATCCTGGATGTTGGCCCTGACACGGATGCCGGACAGATGCCGGTTCTCCTGGCCGCGGCGCCACGGGAACAGGTGACCAGCTTATACCAGCTTTTCCACGCCGCCGGCCTGGACCTGATGGCCATTGACCTGGTGCCCCTGGCCCTCTGCCGCGCCCTGGCTGGAGAGGCCTCTGGCGCCACGGTCATCATTGACATTGGCGGCCGCTGGAGCAATCTGGTCCTGGCCCGGGAGGGACGACCCCTTTTCAGCCGGGTAGTAGCTATTGGCGGGGGAGAGCTGGGCATGCCCGGCATAAGCGGGAGCAGCCGTATGGCCGAAATGGCGCAGGAGATCCGGCGCTCCCTGGAGTTTTACCGTTCCCAGGCCGGGACGGCCTTTAACCCGGAGCGCATCATCCTTACCGGAGGGGGAGCGCAAGTAGACGGCGTGGCAGACTACTGCCGTGAGGAACTGGGATTGACGGTTACGGTGGGCCGGCCAGGGACAGGCCCCGGTGGGTCTCCGGACCCGGCCCTGGCCGTAGCCATGGGCCTGGCTTTGCGGGAGAGGGTAATATGAGTTTTGCTATTAATTTACTACCCCCGGAGTACCTGCCGCGGCGGTCGTTACCAAAGGGAGCCATTATCGCCCTGGCTTTAGGAGGATTACTCTTAACGCTTTACCTTATATTCCTGGTCCAATGGGGGCTGGCGTCCAGGCGTGCTGCCCTGCTGGAGGACCAGCTGGCCTTGTATGAACCCCAGGCGCAGCAGGCAGCGACCAGTAAAAGCGCCATTAGTGAATGGCAGCAGAAGGAAAGGGAACTGCAGCGCCTGGTAAAGGAAAGGCGGCGCTGGCAGCCGGTCCTGGCTGCAATAAACGATGCCCTGCCGCGGGAGATCTGGCTGGCGCGCCTGGAAGCAAACGAAGCCAAAGGAGAATTAATCCTGGCCGGAGGAAGTACCTCCCTCCAAGCCATCGGTAATTTTTTAAATAACCTGCAGGCAAGCGGTCTCTGGCAGGCCGTCAATCTTCAGGAAGTTAAGGGTAATGACGGCAACCTGGTCTTTACGTTCCAGGCTGTCTTTAAAGGTACGCGGCCAGAGACGGGCAAATCAGAGACTGCAAGAGCAGTTCCCGCACCCGGCGATGCAACAAAAGCAAACCCGGATTCCATAAACGCAAACAAGGAAGGCAACAGTAAATGAAATTTGGTACCTACCAGTTCAACCGCCGGGAAAAAATATTACTGGTTTTGCTGGCCGTTGTCGTGGGGATTATTTTCTTCAATAAAGTAGTTTTAGGACAGCAACTGCCGGCCTACCGGGAGCTCCGGGGAAGGCTTAAGGCAGGCCAGGAACGACTGGCAGCCGCCAGGCAGGCCGCAGCGTCCGCCGCCGAGCTGGCCAAAAAAGCCGACCAGGCCCGGGCCGCATGGGAGGCTGCCAGGCTCCACCTGGGTTTTACCCTCCGGGGTACAGCACCCTTCCTGGAGGCGGCTCAGCCCCGGGACCAGTCCCTCCAGGTACTGGCCTTCCGGCCCCTCCCGGTGGAAAAGAGAGACCCCTTCCGGGTCTATCCCTATGAAGTCACCGTCAGCGGCCCTTACCCGGCGCTGCAGGATTATATAAGCCAGCTGGAATCCCTGCCGGCCCTGACGGCCATCCATAATTTGAAGATCCTTGCGCGCCAGGGCAACGCCGCAGCAGTCGAAGCCAGCTTTATTATTGACCTGTACGACCTGGGGGAGGGCAATCCAGTCCCTGGAGCCATAGCCCTTTTTCCGGCCGGGCGGGCCGATGGTTTCACGCCCCCGGCGAAGGTGGTTGCTGGTGGTGATGGAGCTAAAGGGGCAGGAGCTTCTCCCGGCCAGGGAGAGGCCGCCGGGAGCAAATCCGCTGGCTCGTCGACCCCTGCGGCTTCGGGACCGGTGCCGGCAAACCTGCCCCCGTCAACCAAGTCGTCCCCACCTGCAGGCAACCCGGCAACAGCTCCGGGTACCCAACCTGTACTTTCACCCCTGGCAACTAACGGGGAGCCACATCAATATACCTTCCCCCGCCAGGTACAGGGTCGTTTGGTCCCTGGCCCGGCCTTCCAGGAGCCCCCTGCCGGCGAAGGTGATGTCTGGCTGGAGGAACTGCGGGTACTGCGCAATGTGGGTCCCTTCTTCGTCCTGGACCGGCCGGCCGCCCTGGCTGGTATGAACCTGGGCCGCAGCATAGGCGTAACACTAAGCAAAGATAAAACTAAAGCCGAATTAAAGGTCGATCTCCGCGGCCGGTATACTCGTCTCCAGGGGTATACCGGCATCGACGATAGCTTTGCCAACAGCAGCGGTAAAGTTAAAGTAACCATTTTTGCCGATGGCCGGCAGCTTTACCAGGGAGAAATCAGGCCGGGTGATTACCCCCAGTACCTGGAATTACCCCTCTTCCTCGTCCAGCAGCTGACCTTCAGCCTGGAATGGCAGGCCGGCGGTATTGGTGACTACGATCAATTACTGGCCACCCTGGCCAGCCTTCATTTTTCGCGTCGAGATTAGCAGGAATATTTTCCCGCTCCTTGAATTATACTAGGAAGAAGTTAAAAGAAGGGGTGGGTCCATGCTTTTACCGGAAGCAGAACTCAAGGCCATCCTGCAGGCAGCCCTGGCGGAAGGCGGCGATTTCGCGGAAATATTCCTGGAGCGGCGCCGCACGACCGGCATTAGCTGCGAGGATAATAAGATTGAGCGGGTTATATCCGGCCTTGACCAGGGAGCGGGCATCCGGGTCATTGCCGGGGAGAATACCGCCTATGGTTATAGTAACGACCTGAGCAGGGAAAGCCTCATCCAGACGGCTACCCTGGTAAGTAAAGCCCTGCAAAGCCGGCCCCAGCCCAGGGAGATTACTTTTAAACGGCCCCAGGCACGAGTAGAATTTACCATCAAAAAGCGGCCGGACCAGGTACCTGTGGCCGAAAAAGTAGCCCTGGTACAAAGGGCCAATGAGGCCGCCCGGGCCGTCGATAAGCGCATTACCCAGGTCACGGTGGGTTACGGCGACGTTATTCAGGAGGTAACCATTGCCAACAGCGACGGCATCCTGGTAGATGACGAGCGGGTACGCTGCCGTTTTGTCGTCAATGCCGTGGCCACCGACGGCAAAGTTATCCAGACAGGTTACGAGTCCGCCGGCGGGCACCAGGGCTGGGAACTTTTTGAGAGCGTTAACCCAGAAGAGAAGGCGCGGCTGGCTGCCCGGCGGGCCGTCATGATGCTGGAGGCCAGGCCGGCTCCTGCCGGCAAGATGCCGGTAGTTATGGCCGGCGAGGCCGGCGGTACCATGATTCACGAAGCCTGCGGCCATGGCCTGGAAGCCGACCTGGTCCAGAAGCAGCTTTCAGTGTATGCCGGCAAGAAGGGGCAGAAAGTAGCTTCCGACCTGATAACCGTTATTGACGATCCCACCATTCCCGGCAAGTACGGTTCCTACCGTTTTGACGACGAAGGCATGCCGGGGCAGAAAACCGTTCTCATTGAAAACGGCATCCTGAAGGATTACATGTACGATTACCTGACGGCACGTAAGGAGAACCGCCGTTCTACCGGCAACGGTCGCCGGGAATCTTACCAGGACCGCCCCATACCCCGCATGACCAATACCTTTATTGCTCCCGGCAAAGACGACCCGGAAGCTATTTTGCGGGAAACCAAGCACGGCCTGCTGGTCAAGCGCATGGGCGGCGGGCAGGTCAACACCACCAATGGCGACTTTGTTTTTGATGTGGCCGAAGGGTATCTCATCCAGGACGGCAAGATCGGCCCGGCCGTCAGGGGGGCCACCCTCACCGGCAACGGCCCCGAGGTGTTGAAGATAATCGACCGGGTGGGTAGCGACCTGGGCTTCTCCTTAGGTACCTGCGGCAAAGACGGCCAGGGAGTACCAGTCGGGGATGCGCAGCCCACGATTCGAATCCCTGAGATGGTGGTCGGCGGCATCCTGGACGAGGAGGATAAAGGCTAATGGATTACCAGGCTTTACAAAAGCAGTACCTCGACCTGGCGGCGCAAGTGGTTGAGAAGGCCGCCGGGAAGGGGGCCATTGCCGAAGCCTACATAAGTGCCGGTGAAAATTTAAGCATCGAGGTGCGCAACCAGGAGGTCGAAGCCCTGACCACGGCCCGGGACCAGGGCCTGGGCTTAAGGGTCATAGCCGACCAGCGGGTTGGTTTTGCCTTTACCACCGATTTCAGCACCCCGACCCTTGAGCTTTGTGTGGAACAGGCCCTGGCCAATGCCCGGATGGCCACTCCTGATGAGCATAACTGCCTGCCGGCCCGCTATCCCGGTTACCCCCAGCTAGACCTCTTTGACCCGGAGATTACCGCTACTCCGGTAGAAAAAAAGATCGAGCTGGTACGCGAGATTGAACGCCAGGCCAGGGCTTTTGACCCGCGGGTGAAGATCACGGAAAGCTGTTCCTATAACGATTCCCGCTACCTGGTTGTCCTGGTAAACTCCCGGGGGATAACGGCCGCCTACCATGCGGCCTACTGCGGCGCCAGCACCTTTGTGGTGGCGGTAGAAAATGAAGAGAGCCAGACGGGTTTCGGCCTGGCCTATAGCTTGCGGTATAAAAATATCGATCCGGCGAAGATCGGCCGGGAGGGGGCGGCCAGGGCCGTGCGCATGCTGGGAGCCAGAAGGGTTAATACCCAGCGGGCAGCCGTTGTTTTTGATCCCTATGTAGCCACCAACTTCCTGGGGGTCATCGCCCCGGCCCTGGCTGCCGACGCCGTCCAGAAGGGCAAGTCGCTTTTCCGGGGCCGGGTGGACCAGCAGGTGGCGGCACCGGTAGTAAATATTATCGATGACGGCCGCCGGCCGGACGGCATTGCCTCCAGTCCCTTTGACGGCGAGGGGGTACCCACCGAACATACCGTCCTGGTGGAAAAAGGGGTCCTTAAATGCTACCTGCACAACACCTATACAGCCGCCCGGGACGGGGTAAAATCCACCGGTAATGGTGCCCGGGGCTCCTTTAAGACGACGCCGGAAGTCGGGACGACCAATTTTTATATTGAAGCCGGTTCCCATACCCCGGAGGAGATTATTAAGGAGATCCCCAAAGGGCTTTACGTCACTGAGGTCATGGGCATGCATACGGCCAACCCCATTTCCGGCGATTTTTCCGTTGGCGCCAGCGGTATCTGGATTGAAAAGGGCGAGCTGACCAGGCCGGTCCGGGGCGTGGCCATTGCCGGCAACATCATCGGCCTCCTGGAGGGCATTGACGCCGTGGGCAACGACCTCACCTTTTTTGGCGCCACCGGCGCCCCTACGGTGCGCATTGCCAGCATGACCATCAGCGGGTAAGTACACTCTACCCAAAAGAGCAATATTATGGTAAAATAGCAGCCATGAAGATTTTAGTATTAAATGGGCCCAATTTAAACCTCCTGGGCAGCCGGGAGACGGAAATCTACGGCCGGACTACCCTGGCCGATATCGAAGCTGGCTTAAGGGAGCAGGCTGCCGGCGCCGGGGTGGCCCTTGAGTTTTTCCAGTCCAACTATGAAGGGGCCCTTATTGACCGCCTCCATGAAGCCAGGGGCCGGGTAGACGCCGTAGTCATTAACCCCGGGGCCCTGGGTCATTATAGCATTGCCCTGCGTGATGCCCTGGCGGCCCTAGACTGCCCGGTGGTAGAAGTCCACCTCTCCAACATTTACCGCCGCGAGGAATTTCGCCACCAGACGGTAACGGCAGCGGTGGTAGACGGCCAGATTAGCGGTTTTGGCCCTTTAAGCTATCGCCTGGGACTGGAGGCTGCCATAGAGCTGGCGCATAAGAGAGGCGGAAAGTGAGTGGTGAGAAGTGAGCGCTTAGACCGGCTGCGCCGCCTGATGGCGGCGGAAGGTATCGCGGCCCTGTGGGTACGCCAGAAAGAAAACCGCCGCTACCTTAGCGGTTTTACCGGCGACAGCGGCCAGCTCATCATTACGGCGACATCCCAGTACCTGTTAACCGACGGCCGCTTTATTGAACAGGCCAGGGAGGAAGCACCGGATTTTGAGGTAGTGGACCTGGGAAATAAGCCGTGGGAACAGCTGGAAGCCACCCTGGCTGCAGCCGGTGTAACAGAACTCTACTTTGAAGCAGAGCACCTCAGCTATGCCACCTATGAAGAGTTTCTGGAGCAGGCCAAAGACTGGCCGCAGCCGGTTAAGCTGGAACCCTCAAAAGGCCTGGTAGAAAGATTACGCCAGGTAAAAGATGATACCGAACTGGCACTTTTGCAAAAAGCCATTGACCTGGCCGATGCCGGCTTCCGCCATATGCTCCGTATCCTGCGCCCCGGCATCACGGAGCGGGACATAGCCCTGGAACTGGAATACTTCCTGGGCAAACAGGGCTCGCTGGGGCCGTCTTTCACCACCATCATTGCCGGCGGCCCGCGTGCGTCCCTGCCCCACGGGGTGGCTTCCGGCCGGGTACTGCAGCCGGGTGACCTGGTGGTTATGGATTTTGGGGCTATATATGACGGCTACCACTCCGATCTTACCCGTACGGTGGCCCTGGCGCCGGTGGCCCCGGAATGGCGTCACCTGTATAACGTTGTCCTGGAAGCCCAGAGGAAGGCTATAGCAGCCATACGGCCGGGGCTGGTAGGGCGCGAGGTCGACGCTGTAGCCCGGGAACACATTGCCGCTGCCGGCTATGGTCCCTATTTCAGCCATGGCCTGGGCCATGGTGTGGGCCTGGCCGTTCATGAAGGCCCTACCCTCTCCAGCCGGAGCGAGGTTAAACTGGCTGCCGGGATGGTGGTCACGGTAGAGCCGGGAATTTACCTGCCCGGACGGGGCGGCATCCGCATTGAGGATGTGGTCCTGGTCCAGGAGGATGGCGCCCATATTCTCTCCCATGCACCTAAAGAATTTATAGAGTTATAGGACTTGACATTTCACCTTTGAGGCACTAGGAGGTATCCTGCTTGATTTCCACCAACGATTTCCGTACTGGTCTTACCATTGAGGTTGATGGTGAAGTTTATTCGGTAATTGAATTCATGCACGTTAAGCCGGGTAAGGGTTCGGCCTTCGTCCGTACCAAGCTGAAAAACCGGCGTACCGGGGCGGTCATTGAGCGGACCTTCCGGGCCGGGGAAAAGGTTAACCGCGCCCACATTGAGCGGCGGGAGATGCAGTACCTTTACAATGACGGCGAAAATTATTACTTCATGGATACAGAAACCTATGAGCAGCTGTCCCTGCGCAAGGACCAGCTTGATGAAGCGGTAAAATATCTAAAAGACAATATGAACATTTATGTCCTCCTCTACCAGGGGGAGACCATTGGCATCGAGCTGCCGAACTTTGTTGAGCTGAAAGTGGTAGAAACAGAACCAGGCATCAAGGGCGATACAGCCACCGGCGGTTCCAAGAACGCCGTTTTAGAAACCGGTGCCGTAATCCAGGTACCCCTCTTTATCGAGGTGGGTGATGTCGTCCGCATCGATACCCGTACCGGAGCCTATATTGAGCGGGCTTAGTTTAAGGCCGGCCGGGGCCGGAAATAATAAATAAGGTAGAAAGGAAAGGAGTGTAGTCAATGAAGGACGTCCGCAAGAAGGTTGCCTATCTGAAGGGTTTAGTGGACGGCATGGATTTGAATCCCGAGAGCAAGGAAACCCGCCTCCTTAAAGAAATAGTCGATGTCCTGGAGCAAATGGCCGAGGCCCTCCACGACCTGCATGAGGACTATGAAGAGCTGGAGGACTACCTGGAAAGCATTGATGAGGACCTTTATGATTTAGAAGATGAGGTCTACGACGGCGAGGATGAATATGAAGATGAATATGATGACGAGGACGACGAAGAAGACGAAGACGATGAAGAAGGCGACTACATTGAAGTAGAATGCCCCAAGTGCCACGAGATAGTTTGCTTTGATGCCGACGTCCTGGATGATGAGGATGTTGTGGAAGTTACCTGCCCCAACTGCGAGACGGTAGTTTTTATCAATGAAGAGGGCGAAGCCAGCGCTAAGCCCAAAGGAGAAAAGGAGAAAAACTCCCCGGATACCGACGATATCTAATTCAATCTGCTATACTCACATCTAAATCCCGACCCCATGAAGGGGTCTTATTTTTTTGCCCCGCATTTTTCTCTTGCATAAAATTGCCAGGATCATAATAAGCATAATGGCAGGAGGGAGGAAGATGGGCAGTGTACGGCTGGTCAAGGGGGAGGGCCACAGGCCACAACCTTTAGGACAGGCCGGCGGAGGCGGGCCGGGGGCATTCTCCGGGGTGTTGGCTTTGCTATCGGCGACGGTCGCTGCTTCCCTGGCGGCCCTGCCCCCGGAGATAAAAGCCACCCTGGAAGAAATTCGCCTGCGGCGGGAGCGGCCTCTCCAGGTACGCTGGGCTGCCGGTGAAGGCTGGGTGAAGGCCGGCGGCACTCTGACAACCATGCCTGACCAGGCCTACATCGTAACCGCAAACGACCTCAGCCAAACCATCCAGGCCCTCACCCGTAGTTCCCTTTACGCCCTGGAGGAAGAATTGCGCTCCGGGTATATAACAGTGAGCGGCGGCCACCGGGTGGGCCTGGTGGGAGAAACGGTGGTGCGCCAGGGGGAAATTCAAACCTTAAAGAATTTTGCCGGTCTTAATTTGCGCCTGGCCCGGAGTATCCCCGGCTGTGCCCGGGAGTTAATGCCCTACCTTCTAGAGCAGGGGCGACCCCTCAACACCCTTATTCTTTCACCGCCGCGCTGTGGCAAGACGACGTTGCTGCGCGATATTATCCGCCTTTTCAGTACCGGCATAGCGGACCTCCAGTTTCCTGGCGTCAATGTAGGCGTGGTGGACGAGCGTTCGGAAATTGCGGGTTGCTGGCTGGGGGCGCCCCAGCTGGAAGTCGGGCCCCGGACGGATGTCATGGACCGTTGCCCCAAGGCGGCGGGGATGTTGATGCTCCTCCGGTCCATGGGGCCGGAGGTCATTGCCACCGACGAGATTGGCCGGCCGGAGGAACTGGCGGCTTTACAGGATATTTTAAATGCCGGGGTGACAATTCTGGCCAGCGTCCATGCCGGCAGCCTGGAGGAGTTAAAACACCGGCCGGGCTGGAGGCCGCTCCTGGAGCAGGGTTTCTGGCAACGCCTGGTAATCCTGGGCCGTACCCTGGGACCGGGGACCATCGAGGGCCTCCTTAGCGGGGACGGCCAGACCTTACGCCGTGGTCCCTGGCGGGGGGAGGGTAAGGCATGTTAAAAAT
>NZ_PVXL01000004.1 GCF_002995805.1 Neomoorella stamsii | reverse complement strand
CCTCTTCTACAGGGTCCTCGCTTTTACGTCTGGCTCCTTACCACTGTTCAGTTTTCAAAGACCAGCTTCGCTAGACGCGACTTTTATATTCTATCACTTCTTTTGCCCGGTGTCAAGAGATTTCTACCCTCAACTACCGGCGCCGGCGAATTTCCTGCCGGCAGGTTCGTATTTTACTACCTAAACCGTCCGCTTGTCAAGGGTCTCTTTTCTTTTTTTCTTTTCCCTTGCCAGGCGCCCTCGCCGGGGCGCAGGAAATAATATAACACGCAAAACGGGTAGCGCGCAAGGCTTTCTAAAGCCCGCTAACGACTACCCGTTCTAGTTACCTTGATAAAATTCTGGCCTTCCTTGTTTTTTCTAGCCGATACTCAAGTATGCCTATTCTTCCCTGGGTCGCATGGTGGGGAAAAGGATAACGTCCCTGATGGAGGGCGAGTCCGTCAGGATCATCACCAGGCGATCAATACCGATACCCATACCGCCGGCCGGGGGCATGCCATACTCCAGGGCGCGCAGGAAGTCTTCATCCAGCATGTGGGCTTCTTCATCACCTGCTGCCCGGGCGGCCATCTGGGCTTCAAAGCGCCGGCGCTGGTCCAGGGGGTCATTCAGTTCGGAGAAGGCATTGGCCAGTTCCCGCCCGGCAATAAAGGCTTCAAAGCGGTAAGTAAGTTCCGGGTTTTCTTTTTTCCTTTTGGCCAGGGGGGATATGGCTACCGGGTAATCAAGGATAAAGGTGGGCTGTACCAGATGGGGTTCCACTCTGGCCTCAAAGACTTCGTTAATGATTTTCCCCCATTCCAGGCCGGGTTCGAGTTCCACCCCCAGGTCAGTTGCCGCCTGCCATGCCTCTTCCCTCGTTGTTAGCCCGGAAAAGTCCACTCCGGTATATTTCTCAATGGCCGCAAACATGGTTAGCCTCGGCCAGGGCGGGGTTAAATCCAATTCCTCACCCTGGTAGGTAACGGTAGTCGTCCCCAGGGCTTCCCTGGCAACAAAGGCCACCATCTCCTCCAGCAGGCTCATCATATCTTCATAGTCGGCATAGGCCTGGTACAACTCCAGCATGGTAAATTCGGGGTTGTGTTTGGTGGATATGCCTTCGTTGCGGAAAATACGTCCCATTTCATAGACCTTTTCCAGGCCGCCCACCAGCAGCCGCTTTAAGTGCAGCTCCAGGGCAATGCGTAAATAAAGATCGATATCCAGGGCGTTATGGTGGGTAATAAAGGGCCGGGCCGCCGCGCCGCCGGGGATGGTGTGCATGCTCGGCGTTTCCACCTCTAAAAAGCCCCGGCTATCCAGAAAGGTGCGTATGGCCCGTAAAACCCCGGCTCTGGTAATAAATACTTGCCTTACTTCCGGGTTGACAATGAGGTCGAGGTAACGCTGCCGGTAGCGCAAATCTACATCCCTCAAGCCGTGCCATTTCTCCGGCAGGGGGCGTAAACTCTTACACAGCAGGGTTAGTTGATGGACTTCCAGGGAGATTTCCCCGCGGTGGGTACGAAAGACCCTGCCTTTAACACCAATAATGTCACCGATATCCAGCCGGCGGAAAAAATCATAGGTTTCAGGGCCAACATTGTCTATCCGGATATAGAGCTGGATGCGGCCGTCCCGGTCCTGTAAATCGGCAAAGGAGGCTTTACCATGCCCCCTGATAGCCAGGATACGTCCCGCCAGGGTTACTTCTTGACCTGCCAATTCGTCAAAATGCTGGTGAACGGCTGCCGTGGTATGGGTACGCTCAAAACGGCCCCCGTAAGGGTCGATGCCTTCCTCCTGGAGCTGCTTTAACTTTTCCAGGCGCACCGCTATTAAATCGTTCTCAACTTCCAAATTGTTGTTCCTCCTATTGCCCTCTGGCTATATCAATTATCTGGTAACGCAGGGTCCCGGCTGGTACCTGAATATTTATTATTTCTCCAATACGATGGCCCAGGATGGCCTTGCCTACCGGCGACTCGTTGGAAATCCGGTTCTCCGCCGGGTCAGCTTCCATGGAGCCGACAATTTCGTATTGCAGCTCCTCCCCTGCGTCCATGTCCTTTAAAGTGACCCGGGAGCCCAGGGAGACAACGTCACCCGGTACCTCACTGGCGTCAATAACCCTGGCGTTACGCAGCTTTTTTTCCAGGGTAAGAATACGGCCTTCAATGAAGGCCTGCTCGTTTTTGGCGTCCTCGTATTCGGAGTTCTCGCTGATGTCGCCGAACTCAATGGCCTGCTTTAAACGTTCGGCGACTTCCCGCCTTTTTACAGATTTAAGGTACTCCAGCTCTTCTTCCAGTTTCTTCAACCCGCTCATGGTTAATAAGGTTTCTTTTTCTGCCATCCTCTGCTCGCTCCCCTTCAATTACCACATCGTTTTAGGGCACCGGTGCTATCTCAATATATGTCCTTTTGCGTTCCTTTATGCGGCCAGTCCACAGGTCCAAGTACCATAACAAGCACCGGAGGCTTCCTCCAGTGCTTGTTGTGCCATAGTCCGCTTCGTTTATAGGTATTATAGGCCTGCCCGGTTACCATGTCAATACCTTTCCGGCAGTTAACGGGCCAGGGCTGCTTTACGGCGGGCCCGCTCCCGGATGGCTGCCACCCTGGCTTCGGAAACCGGCAGCTCGAAACTACGGAAGCCGGCTACGCGAAAGCCGTGTTTGGCCGCCAGGCGGTTGATGATATCGATCTGTTCTACCGTTAACTCCCGGCCCAGGGTAAAGTTCTCAATTCTCCCCTCGAGGGCCAGGATCATGGTTTCGGCCATGCAGGCATAGGCTAGACCCGGCGGGTAACCGAAATTAAAGTTAAAGTTGACATTGCCCGGTACCTCGACCACTCCACCGTCAATCACCAGTACATCGTCGCGCATCTCGGCTACCCGCCGGGAGACGTCCCGGGGCCGGGCGACGTCGCACACTACTGCCCCCGGTTTCAGGTCCTCGGGCTCGATGACGGTATCTACCGCCGAGGTAACGGTGATAATCACATCGGCGCGCCGGAGGGCTTCCCGGGAATGGCTGGTTATCCTGACTTTTAAACCGCTAGTAGCCTTTATCTCACCGGCCAGGCGGGCCAGTTTGGTTTCATTGCGGGCAATAAGGGTTAAATGCTGGCAACGGCGGGCCAGGATTTTAGCACACACGGCGCCAATGGAACCTGTCGCTCCAACAATGGCTACCTCGGCCCGGGGCAAGTCAATATCCATCATGGCCGCCGCCTTTTCCGTAGCTTCTATGGCCGTAGCTACGGTATAACTGTTACCGGTGGTCACCGCTATATTTAAATTGCGGGCCACAGTAATCCCGGCATCGCCAACTACGGAAGTCATGGCCCCCAGCCCCAGGATTTCGGCTCCTAATTTTTCTGCCAGGCGGCCGGTGCGAATAATACGCTCGATAACAAATTTTTCCGGCAAGCTTAACATCTGACGCGTAGTCAGGGGACAGGCTACGAACCACCCCTCTGTTTCAGCGTAAGGGGAACGGACACCATTAATATACGAGGTTTTCAGGGGGGGCAGATAACGTGCCGCCCGTTCCAGGAGGCCGGAGGGCAAGTGGCGGGCGAGGGGAAATTTCCTGGTAATATCGTTGATGTCAAGGGGATGGATCATAAAGGCGAATCTGTGCAAGGAAAACAACCCTCCTATAAAGAATAGAGGGGAGAAGCGGCGGGTCTGCCGGAGGCCGCCCCCCATCTCCTCCGTCCACCGGTGGTGAAGCGCCGCCACGGTGGGCTTCCCTCTAATGTAGAAGCCGGCGGCCGGATGGTGAGAAATGGCCTTCAACGGCCCT
This sequence comes from Neomoorella stamsii, assembly GCF_002995805.1. Lineage (GTDB taxonomy): Bacteria > Bacillota > DSM-521 > Neomoorellales > Neomoorellaceae > Neomoorella > Neomoorella stamsii. Next base: position 54,589 of record NZ_PVXL01000004.1, on the reverse strand, counting down.
GGTTCAATTCAAATTTACGATGCGGGGTTTAAAGTCCAGGCGGTCTAGGAGGCGGTTGTAATCTTCCGGCGTAACTGCCTCCGGTTTTTTGCCACTCAAGGTTAAAAGAACACCTTCCATGACGTTGGTGCCGAAGGAGCGGCCGTTAAACTCCGGCGTCGTAGTGATCAAAGTTTTAATGCCCCGCCGGCGCAGTTCTTCGATGTCGGCGCTGGTAACGGTATTGGTGATTATCATCCGGCCCGGCAGCTCGGGGGGAAGGTAACGGCGAATGAAGAGGAAATCGCCGGCAATGATCTCCGCATCTTCGTAATAGCGCTGGTAACGGTTGTCGATTTTCTCCTGCTCTTTACCAGTAGGATAGAGAAGTTTAAAGGGCAACAAGCGCACCAGTGGGGCGGCCAGGTAGGCCACCCGCTGGAATCTTGCCAGGGAACGGATGGGCACGGGGATACCCAGGCCAAAAATAAGGTCGCCGCAAATAAGATCCGCGCTGGCAGCGTCCAGGGCTTCGGCCATGCCGAAGCGGTCGACGGCGCTGACCACGAGCACCCTTTTGCCCCGGAAATCCACGATACCTTCCCGGACCAGGTAGGCTATCACTCGGCGCTCCAGGGTATCCTTTAAGCCACCACCGTCTACCATGGGGGTCAGCCGGGCCGCCCGGGCAATTTTAGCCGCGTCCCGGAGGAGATAACGCCTGGTACCAACCCGGATGTAAAGGTCCATCCCCCCCAGGCCGAAGGCATCCACCTGCCCGTCCAGTTCCCGGATAAGATTAATCATCCGCTCCATATCGCCGTCGGTACCGATGCGCTCGATGCGGAACTTTTCTCCCAGGAATTCCGCTTCCACCTGGTGATCCCGTTTGGATGAACCCAGGCTGATGCTGACCACGCGTTTCATTTTTTATCCCATCCTTCTTTATCCTTCCCAGTATCTTTTCCCAGTTGGCGTACCAGGACACGCAATCCCTCCACGTCTACCTCCCGGTCTCCCCGGATAGGGGAAGGGCCGATCTCCACGCCCACCACTTCTCGTCCCAGCAGGGCTTCGCTGACCTTGATGCGGTAGTCGGAACCGATAATGATGACGACATCGTAATCCCGCACCCGGGCGACAATCTCCATCAGCTGGTTCAACAATTCCAGCCCGCTTTTCTGGCGGACAAAATCCCAGCGCTCGGCATCGGTTAAAAGTAATATGTATTCCACGCCCTCCTGCCGCAGCATATTTTCCATCTCGGCTTTATTGGCTACCGGGAAACCCACCACAGCTATGCGCCGGCCGCGCCGTACCTCGCCTAGGGTTTCTAACCGGGAGACAAAAGAGCGGTCCACATCTAACTGCCTGGCTGTTTCCTGCTGGGAAAAACCCTGGCAGCGCAACTCAAAGATGCGCTCCAGGATGGAGTTGATCTTGCGCCGGCTGATAAGCTTGTCGCCAATCCGGATCAGGTCCATTAGAAAGTCTACCCCTCTGTGCACAGAAATGTGCAAGGAAGATTATAGCAAAAAAATACCGTCCTGGCAAGTTGTTTATGGAGGACGGTAACAGAAACGCCTATTCATTATCCGAAACCCGGGTTGCTGGAGGCCTGCATCCTCACGGGCACGTATGTAGCCTGCTTCCTGCTGGCCGGCGGGACCAGACTGTTCTTTTTATTTTATAATCATAAATAACCTCAAGGCCTTTGCCTTTTATACGAACATCGGCCTGGCGCAAAAGTTCGTTAGTCCCGTAAACGGCTAATGGGCATGGTTCGCATGAGCCTTCGCACCCGGTATTCTGTTAGCGCTTCCGGACTGGTAAAGCCCATCCACTTCCGGAACTTCTTGTCGACCTCTTGTAGCCTTTCTATCTCTTCTTTTACCTTTTCGTCTTTAAGCGCCTCTTTTAGGGATTCCTGGGGTTACTTCAGGAAGCTTCATCACAATTTTCCTGGGAGCCCGTAGGATTTAGCGCTACCCACTCCTGCTGGTTAAGATAAGCAAATCTTCCAGGGCCCCTGCTAACTGGGGATAGCGAAACTGGTAACCCTCCTGCAAAGCCCGGGCAGGTAGCACCCGCTGGCCGGTAAGGAGAAGATTGGCCATTTCCCCTAAGGCCATTTTCAGCACCCATGCCGGTACTCGCAAACTGGAAGGCCGCTTCAGCACTCTTCCCAGGACCGAGGCAAATTCCTCCATCCGTACCGGCTGGGGTGCGGTAAGATTTACCGGTCCAGCCACGGTTGTATGTTCGAGGGCCAGCTGGATGATACCTACAGCATCAGCAATGTGAATCCAGGAAACCCACTGCCAGCCGCTGCCTAACGGGCCGCCAAGAAACAAACGAAAAGGGGTAACCATACGCGGCAGGGTTCCTCCTTCCCTGGCCAGGACGATGCCGGTACGTATGGTTACTACCCTCACTCCCCCTTCCCTGGGTATGACGCATCCATATGCTAAAAGGTTCCTAATCACAACTATAGGCAGTCAGGGTGGAGATGACTTCCGCCGCGGTATCAAGGGTATAAAGATGCTGGCGCAGGCGGGCTGCTCCCGGTAAACCCCGGAGGTAACAGGCCAGAACCTTCCGCATTTCTTTTACTGCAGTCTTTTCTCCTTTTAGCTCTACCATCATTTTGAAATGGCGGATAGCTGTGGCCATACGTGTGGCTACAGCCGGCGGTGGGGGTTCCGGCCGGCCTTCCAGGCGGGCGCGGATGGCCGCCAGCAACCAGGGATTGCCTATGGCAGCCCGGCCCACCATGACGGCATCGCAACCTGTCAGTTCCAGCATGGCTACGGCGTCTGCCGGTGTCCTGATATCACCATTGCCAATGACCGGTACCGGTACGGCTTCCTTTACCTGGCGGATGCAATCCCAGTCGGCCCGGCCGCTGTAAAACTGGCTGCGGGTGCGGCCGTGGATGGCTACCGCTGCCGCCCCGGCTTTAACCACCGCCCGGGCCGCCTCGATAACATTTACGGAATCTTCATCCCAGCCCTTCCGCATTTTGACCGTTACCGGCACCGGGCCGGCAGCCTCCACCATGGCGGCGACAATGGCCGCCGCCAGGGGTAGATCGCGCATCAAGGCCGCTCCCTCGCCATTTTTCACTATCTTGGGTGTTGGGCAGCCCATATTTAAATCAATAATATCCGCCCCGGCGGCCACGGCTAGTTTAGTAGCCCTGGCCAGGATTTCCGGCTCCCGGCCAAAGAGCTGGACGGCTACCGGGCCCGGCTCGTCCTTTAAATCAAGGAGCGCCCAGGTAGCCTTGCTTTGATAGATAAGACCCTGGGCGCTGATCATTTCGGTATAGGTCAAGGCCGCCCCCGCTTCCCTGGCGAGGAGGCGAAAGATACGGTCGGAAAAACCCGCCATGGGCGCCGTCACCAGGGGGGCTGCCAGGGTAACCGGGCCAATTTTAACTGTTGCGCTCATAGACGATACGCAAACCCTCCAGGGTTAACAGGGGATCAACCTTATCAATGCAGTTAACTTCGGGACCTATCAAACCGGCCAGGCCGCCGGTAGCTACCACCACGGCCCGCCCCCCCATCTCGGCCTGCATGCGCTTAACAATCCCTTCTACCTGGCCGATAAAGCCATACATTATCCCCGCCTGCATGCAGGCTACGGTATTTTTACCGATTACCTGGGGCGGCCTGATGAGTTCCACCCGGGGCAGTTTGGCCGCCCGGGCAAAAAGGGCATCCGTAGCGATGCCAATCCCGGGAGCGATGGCCCCGCCCAGGTATTCGCCGCTGGCGGAAATGGCGTCAAAGGTGGTAGCGGTCCCGAAGTCCACGACAATGGCCGGGCCACCATACAGTTCATAGACGGCCACGCCGTTGACAATCCGGTCGGCACCTACTTCCCTGGGGTTGTCAAAACGGATGGGCATCCCGGTTCTTACCCCGGGGCCGATTACCAGCGGCGGGCAGTTAAACTGTTCTTTGAGCATCATGGTCAAAGTCTGGGTCAAAGTTGGCACAACAGAGGCCATGACCACGGCTTTAATGGCCTCCAGGTCCAGCCCCTGGTAATGGGCCAGTTGACGTAAAATCAGGCCGTATTCATCGGCTGTCTTCTGCCGATCGCTGGCTACGCGCCAGTGGCATTGCAACTCCTTACCTTTATAAAGGCCAATGACAATATTAGTATTGCCGACATCTATGGCCAGCAACATGGCCGCATCCCCTCCATTCTTTTCAACTTCAATTATTCCACAATACCAGGCTTTATCCTCTTTCCTGCTGGTAAAAAAATAACCCCGTTAAGGGGTTAGTTACCAGCGGCAATAACCGCCGGCCAGCCAGGGGCAACCGGCGCAGAGGCGACCGGCCGCATTTTTATCAACTTTGCGGCCGACAAGTTCCCGGGCCGCGGCCCAGGTCAGGGCGGTACCGGGGGCCAGGCCCAAATGCTTTAACACCAGGTTATCCCGGGCAACCGCAGTGGTACAGTTATCTGTACCCCGGTTGGGGCAGGCCCGGCACCAGGCATCATAATCATTAATGACGCTTAAAAGCGATTGGGTACGTACCTGCCATAAAGCCAGGGTACGCCTCACCCGCCGGACAAAAGCCGGGCTGTAGCCGTAGCCCTGGAACTGGCGGGCACACAGTAAATGATGGGCGCGGACGGAATATAAAAGTGAGTTGGGGAAAAGGGCAGGTGCCATCTTGACACTAACATTAGTACCCGTTTTTAATTTGTGGATTCTGGATTAGTACTCCTGGCGGGCAGGTACCCCGCCTGCTGCAGTGCCCGCCGCGCTTGGAAGCTGACGGCTACCGCCAGGACCAGTTTGGCCAGGTCCAGGGGGATGTAGGGCAGAACCCCCAGGAGAAGACCTTTCACCAGGTTAAGATGCAGGAGATACATTAACTGTATAGTACCCAGAACGTAGATTACTACCAGGCAGGTGAACATGCCGGCAGCCAGGCGACCGTAACGCGGTTCCCCTTTACCCCTTTCCAGGACCAGGCCCATGACGTAGACTCCCAGGGCAAAACCCCAGAGGTATCCCCCCGACGGCCTGGCAAAGGCCGCCAGGCCGGCCCCGCCACGGGCAAAGACGGGCAAGCCAATGGCCCCCAGGAGTAAGTAAACGATTATAGCCAGGGTGCCTCTATTTTTACCCAAGATGGCACCAGCCAGGAATACTCCTAGGACCTGGCCGGTAATGGGTACTGGTGAAAAGGGCAGGGGAATAGCCACCTGAGCCAGGACGGCTACCAGGGCGGCAAAAAGGGCCACCAGGGCCATATCTTTAGTACGCACAGAAGATTCCTCCTCGTGAATAGCTCTTTTCGCAGCTGTAGGCGGCTATTATTGTTAACTATTTGTCACTTATATAGTTAACATATGCGGCAAAAAATTTTAGCTTGCCGGTCGCAGGCTCACCTCGCCGGAGTTAAAACGCCGGACCTCACCTCCCCCGCCCCTGACCAGCAGGGCACCTTCAGCGTCAATATCTACGGCCACGCCCCGGAAAACTTCCCGCCAGGAATTAACCTCCACTTCCCGGCCCAAGGTAACGCTGGCCTCTTTCCAGGCCCGCCGGACAGGGTCGAAACCCTCTTCCTGCCAGCGCTCATACCATTTTTCCAGCTGGTACAATATCTCCTGGAATAATGGCAGTCGCGCCACAGGCCGGCCCAGTTCTAAAAATAAAGAGGTAGCCAGGGGTCTAACCTCGGGGCTAAAATCACCCGCCTCCATGTTGACGTTTAAGCCTGTACCCAGGACAACATACTCGATGGCATCAATTTCGGCTTTAATCTCCGTCAGGATACCGCACACTTTACGCCCGCCGGCCAGGAGATCGTTGGGCCACTTTATGCCCGGCGGGAGTCCTGTGTGTCGTCGAATGGCTGCCGCCACGGCCACTGCCGCCAGCAGGGTCAGCTGGGACGCCAGGGCCGGAGTCACCCGGGGGCGTAAGATAACCGAGAACCAGATGCCTTTATGGGGCGGCGAGAGCCAGGAACGCCCCCGCCGGCCGCGGCCGCCTGTCTGGGCCTCGGCGATGACCACCGTCCCTTCCGGTGCCCCGCCATCGGCCAGTTCTTTGGCCACCTGGTTGGTAGAACCCACTTCGTCGTAATAGTAAAGGTTCCGTCCCAGCCAGGAGGTCTTGAGGCCTGCGGCCACCTCTTCGGGGTAAAAACAATCCGGGATGGACAGCAAGCAATAGCCGCGACGGGTCTGGGCATCAATCTGGTACCCTTCCTGGCGTAAAGCCTGGATATGCTTCCACACGGCCGTCCTGGTGATGGCCAGCTTTTTACTCAGCTCTTCGCCAGAAATATACTCGCCCCGGTGATGGCGCAGATACTCTAAGACCTGTTGTTTACTGCCTTCTATTGCCATGATTATATTTTAATCTTCCTTTTTATGGTTGTCAACTATTTATTTGCTGTCCGGGTTAACATATATTTGCTTTAAACCCAGACCTTCCCCGGCCGTTCCCCGCCCCTGACCCCGGTTATTTTGTTCTGGCCATCCAGGAGAATAACCCGCGGTTGGTAGGACCTGGCTTCGGCGTCAGTAAAAATGCCATAGGAAATAATGATAACAATATCGCCGGGCTGGACCAGCCTGGCGGCGGCCCCGTTGGCGCAGATAACCCCGCTGCCGGCAGGTCCGGGGATGGCGTAGGTCTCCAGCCGGGCGCCATTATTATTGTTGACTACCTGAACTTTCTCGTTGGGTAAAATATCGGCTGCGGCCATCAGCTCGCTATCAATGGTAATACTGCCGACATAATTCAGGTTAGCCTCGGTGACAGTTGCCCGGTGCAGCTTACTTTTCATCATGGTGCGCCACATCATCTTTCACCTCCAGGGTCAGGTTATCAATTAAACGGGTGTTGCCCACCCAGACGGCCAGGGCCAGCAGCACCCGGCCCTTGATTTCTTCTAAAGGTTCAAGGGTCTCAGCATCATTTACCGCCACATAATCAATCCGCGTCTCGGGCTGGGCTAAAATTTCCCCGGCCATGGCTTCCCGGACCACAGCAGCGCGGCGTTCGCCGGAGCGGATGAGTTCCACCCCCAGGTTTAAGGCGCGGTAGAGGGCCAGGGCGCTACGACGCTGGTTCGGATCTAAGTATTTGTTCCGCGAACTCATAGCCAGGCCGTCGGGCTCCCGCACGGTGGGGACGGTGATTATGTCAACCGGGAAATTTAAATCCCTGACCAGGCGCTTGATGACTACCGCCTGCTGGTAATCCTTGAGGCCGAAATAGGCCCGGTCGGGCTGGACGATATTAAAAAGCTTGCTGACCACGGTAGCCACGCCCCGGAAATGGCCCGGCCGGGAGGCGCCACAGAGAACTTCCGTCAAGCCTTCGACCTGGACATAGGTGGCATAGCCGGGCGGGTACATTTCTGCTACCGCAGGGGCAAAAATGGCATCAACGCCCGCGCCGGCGGCCAGCTTTCGATCCCGTTCCAGGTCCCGGGGATAACGCTCCAGGTCTTCCCCGGGGCCAAACTGGGTCGGGTTGACAAAAATGCTCATCATAACGACGTCATTCTGCTCCCTGGCCGTCCTGGCCAGGGTTAAATGGCCTTCGTGGAGATAACCCATGGTCGGGACCAGGCCAATGCTCTTGCCCTGCTGCCTGGCTGCCGCCACAAACTTGCGGACGGCCGCAATTGTTGTCAGTAACTCCAATACTGTCATCTCCTTCGCCTATGGCTCTATCATTGGCTGGCTTTACCCCTGACTCCTGCCTTCCTGCTTGCTGCATCAAATTTGGCAGCCAGGATTTGCCCGAACAGGGCTACCTTACGGGCGTCAATGCTCCCTTTCCGGCCGGCCAGGCCGGCCGTGTAGCGCCCCAAGGCGCGGTAAAGCTCGCCCAGTTCGGGTACGGTGGCCTCCATGGCTTTTAAGTGGTCCCTGACCGTACCGAAGTCGCCCCTGGCAATGGGACCAGTCAGGGCCTGGGGTATGCCCTTTTCATCAATATTATCTAAAGTACCTTTAATTAAAGGCGCCAGGGCCCGAGCCGCCATCTCCGGTTCCATACCGGCTGCCTGCATGAGCCGGCGACTTAAATCTATGAGGCTGACCAGGTAATTGGAAGCGACGCAGGCGGCGGCGTGATAGAGGGGTTTGGCCTCGGGGCTAATGAGGAAATACTCACCCCCCAGCTCGGTCACCAGGCGTTTCCCCAGGGGCAGGGCTTCCCGATCGCCTTCCAGGCTAAAAACAGACCCGGGGAGGTTAGCCACTGCCCGGTCGGCGTCGGCACAAGACTGGAGGGGATGGAGGCTTAAAGCCAGGGCACCGGCTTGCCGGGCCGGGTCCAGGACGGCTGAAGTTAAGGAACCGCTCATATGAATCACCGTTTGCCCGGGGCGAAAGCCCCCTTGAGCGGCTACGTTAGCTGCCACCTGGCCGATAGACTGGTCACTGGTGGTAATAAAGACAACATCGGCCCGGCGGGCTACTTCTTCCGGCTGCTCAAAGGCCGGGCAGGCCAGCCTTGCCGCCGCCCGCCGGGCTGAAGCAAGGGTACGACTGGCTACACCGGCGATGGTGTATCCCCGCCGGCGCAATAATATGCCCATCCCCGTACCGACGGCTCCGGCACCGATAATGCCTATTCGCATGATTGAACACTCCTCCTAAAACAACTCTATCGCAAACTGGCATTGTCACGCCCTCGCTGGTGGCGCCCTGCCGCCATGAGCGGCTCCTCCAAATAAAAAACTCCCGACGAGCTGCCGGAAGTTAATCCCTCATTCACCCGTCTCGGTCGCCAATGATCCAAGCGGTCTAACCTGCAATTGATAAATTATTGGACTGGAACAGACCCGTGCACTCCTTGTACGGTAGCGCCCGGTTTTATTTTAACACCTGTTACCCCTGTAAGGCAATACTTCCTGCCCGGGGAAAGGACCTGCAGCGGCGACGCCTGCCCGCCGGCCGTCGGGTAAAATAAGCTCCGGGGCTATTTCGGCCAGGGGTATCAGGACGAAGGCCCGCTCCATCAGCCTGGGGTGGGGAATTGCCAGGTCCGGTTCATTAACTGTTAAATCATCGTAAAGCAAAATGTCGATATCAATATTCCGGGGTCCCCAACGTTCCCGCCGCACCCGCCCCAGGCGCTGCTCTATCCCCAATACGGCATGCAGCAACTCGCGCGGGCGCATGGTGGTCTTGATCCTGGCCACCCCGTTTAAAAACCATCCCTGGTCGGTCTTGCCCACTGGGGCCGTCTCATACCAGGAAGAAAGGCGTTCCACCTCGATCCCTTCGGTGGCCGTAAGTATTGCTACGGCCCGCTGCAAATTCCCTTCCCGGTCACCCAGGTTGGAGCCCAAACCCAGGTAAGCCGTCGCAAAATCTTTTTCCCTAACCGGCATCCAATCATCTCCGCCATACAGGTTGACCAGTACCCTTATATTAGCATACCCCTGCCGCCCTGCTAACACACAGTTTTTACGAAATGAACTAGGGTTCAGCCTCGACAATTAATATAGAAGGATTGGTCAGGAGGCGGATAATCTCACCGGCCCGGCGCCGGGGCTGCAACACCTTGACCACCGGGCGCATGGGTACCTCCGGCTCCTGGGCTATTACCCGGGCGATTTCACCCGTCGTCAACCGTACCGTAGTCCCCACCGGGTAACTGGCAATGGCCTGCAAAAATACCCGTACCAGCTCCAGGTCCAGGTTGCCCATGGTACTTTCTACCATTAACAATTCCATGCCTTCATGGGGGAGATACCTGGGCCGGTAGCAGCGGTCGGTAGTTACGGCGTCGTAAACATCGGCAATGGCCACGCACCGGGCGGCCAGGCTTAACTCTTCCCGGTTTAATCCTTTGGGGTAACCACTGCCGTTACAGCGTTCATGGTGATCCCGGGCCACCCGGCGAACCGCTTCGCTGACCACGCCGTCCAGCCGCTCATAACCGGCCTGGGGATGGCGCTTGATAACGGCAAATTCCTCGGCAGTTAGCTTGCCGGGCTTTAATAAAACTGCCGGCGGTACTTCCAATTTGCCCACGTCGTGGAGCATGGCGCCAACACCGATGACCAGGAGTTCATCCTGGGAGAGGCCTAATTTTGAACCGAGGAGGGTAGCCAGGACAGTTACATTCAGGGAATGGCGCGAAGAATAGGGGTCCAGGTCCTTAAGCATGGCCATCTGCAAAAACATGTCCTGATTGTCCTGCATCCGGTTGAGAAAGTCGGCTACTATCTCCTGGATATTTTTTACTTCCAGCTGACTCCCGAGGCGACAGCGGTGATAGACATCGCTCAGGGCTTCCTGGGCTTCCTGGTAAATTTCCCCTACCGGCCCGTCAGGCACGCCTGTCATCCCTACCGGCTTCTCTATTGGTAACGGCTGATGATAACTCCCCAACGGCTGGCTGGTTGCCGGTTGAAAATGATATGTATCTAATCCAGCTCCCAATGGCCGGGGGGAATTTCCGTCCATACCGCAACCTCCGCCCTTTTTTGTTAATTACTGGCCGTATTTAAGGTTTTTCGACACCAATACTGGATTTCCTGCTAGTACCAGTTCTGATTTGCAAGGAGTTACTTGCTCCGGCGTCCGGGTATTTGATCAAATCTGTGTATAATTGTGACCCAGGTCACAGTTTATTTTAGCCCTTCCATTTATGATAAGGTTGTCCTGAAAAATTCCACCAAAGGGGGAGAAACCATGTTTTGTTACCAGTGCGAGCAGACAGCCGGCGGTACCGGCTGCACCAGGGCAGGCGTTTGCGGTAAAAACGAAGATATCGCCAGCCTGCAGGATACCATCCTCATCGGCCTTAAAGGTATTGCCGCCTATGCCTACCATGCCCGGGAACTGGGTGCCCGGGACGAAGAAGTAGACGCCTTTATGCACGAGGCACTCTTTACTACGCTAACTAACGTCGACTTTGATCTTAACCGTCATATAGAGATGGCCTTAAAAGTCGGGGCCGTGAACCTCAAAGTCATGGAATTACTGGATAAAGCACATGTAGAGCGTTTTGGCGCCCCGGTCCCGACGAAAGTATCTACCGGCACTAAGAAAGGTCCGGGTATTCTCGTTACCGGCCACGACCTGCTGGACCTCTATGAACTCCTGCGGCAGACGGAAGGTACGGGGATTAACGTCTATACCCACGGGGAAATGCTGCCGGCCCATGCCTACCCGGAACTGAAGAAGTTCCCCCACCTGGTGGGCAACTACGGCTCGGCCTGGCAGAACCAGAAAAAAGAATTTGAAGAGTTCCCCGGCGCCATCCTGGGTACGACTAACTGCGTGTTGATCCCCAAGGAATCTTACCGGGAGCGCATGTTTACCTGTGGCATTGCCGGCCTGCCGGGAGTAACCCATATTAAAAACCGCGACTTTACGCCGGTTATTGAAAAGGCGAAAGCCCTGCCGCCCCTGGAGGAAAAGGCCGGCGGCGAATTGACCACCGGTTTCCACCACACAGCTATCTTAAGCATAGCCGGCCAGGTGATCGATGCTGTCAAGGCCGGTAAGATCCGCCACTTCTTCCTGGTGGGCGGCTGCGACGGGGCCAAGCCAGGCCGCAATTACTACACTGAATTCGTGGAGAAGGTACCGGGGGACTGCGTGGTCCTGACCCTGGGCTGCGGCAAGTACCGCTTCAATCACCTCGACCTGGGCGATATTGGCGGCATCCCGCGCCTTATCGATATAGGACAGTGCAATAACGCCTATTCAGCCCTCCAGGTGGCCCTGGCCCTGGCTGAAGCCTTTAACTGCAGCGTCAACGAGCTGCCCTTGAGTCTAGTCCTGTCCTGGTTCGAGCAAAAAGCCGTGGCTATCCTGCTGACCCTACTGCACCTGGGGATTCAAAACATCCGCATCGGCCCCTCCCTGCCGGCCTTCCTGACACCCAATGTGCTGAAGGTCCTGCAGGAAAACTACAACCTGAAGCCTATTACCACGCCGGAACAGGACCTGAAAGATATCCTGGGTTAATAATAAACCGCCACGTAGTTAAGTGCGCTACGTGGCGGTTTTTTCATAGGTGCAAAGCCTTTACGGAGAAATTTGGGCCAGCCGTTTCAAGGCCTGGAGCTTGTCAGTCCGGCCGATCTTCGCTGATGCCAGGGCCTGCTCCAGGACGGCGATGGAGTGATCATAGACCCGACGGTCTACCGGGTAGGGGTGGCCGTCCTTGCCGCCGTGGCTGAAGCTGTACCGGACTGGATCGCGGAAGCTGGCCGGCGCGCCGTAGGCCACCTCGGCCACCATGGCCAGGGCGCGGACAGTTTTGGGGCCCACGCCTTCCACGCCCAGGACGGCGGCAAAATCCCGGGGCTGGGCGGCATATACTTTGAGCAGGGCCTTATTGAGGTAGCTCGCCCGGGGAACATCATGGCGCCAGGGGAGGGAGAGATTGGGCAACTTCCTCTCCAGGATGCGGTTAAACTCGGCTACTACTCTTTCCGGCCGCTGCCGGGCCAGCTCCGTCACCACCTGGCGGGAGGCCTGCCCCTCATTGGCCACCATGTTCAGCACCTCCCCCTTCGCATCGCAGCAAACAGCGGCATGGGGTTCGCAAACAAAGTCCCCTACTCCTTCGCCCAGCCAGTGGTAGCGGCGGGCCAGGCGCGTCATTTCATTCATCCCCTGCTGGACGACGGCCCACCGGCCGTCAAAGGTAAAGATAAAGACGTGATGGTAGAGCTGGTAGCCGTCCTGGAGGGCGGTATTGTCGACTTTAGCGGCCATCCTGCTGGCGTATACTAACTCTCCAGGTTGTAAAGAGGTCAGGGCCAGTCTATCGGCTGCCGTTGCGATTTCCTCCGGTGTCTGGCGGGAAGTGCGGCCCTTTCCCCCGGCAATGACCAGGCCCAGGTCCTTTTCCCGGCCGCGTATACCCTCCTTAAGGGCGCCGCAGAGGGTGGTAGTTAAGCCCGAGGAGTGCCAGTCAAAGCCCAGGACACAGCCAAAGGCCTGGAACCAGTGCGGATCGCTCAGGCGCCGTAAAACCTCCTGGGGGCCGTATTCCCGGACAATTACCTCCAGGATGGCCGGCCCCAGGCGTTTCATGCGTTCAAAAAGCCAGGGCGGACAGTGGCCTCCGTGGAGGGGGAGACTAGCCGTGCCGGTCCGCATAGCAAATCATCCTTTTTTACTCGCTTCATCCAATGCCCTTAAACGATACTTAACTGCTTTGCCCCGCTTTTTCTCCACATCCTCGCCGCTTTTAATCCGCTTTTGTACCCGATTTCACAATTAAGTAATACTTAACTTACTGCGGTAGCGGCGCCATTGCAAGAAGCCCCGGCCACAAACGCTGTCTTATCACCGGATATTATTGCGGGCCGGAAGCTAATACCTCCGCCAGGGCCTGTTCGTAGGCTACCAGAACCGGCTGGGAAAAAAGGACAAAACGTACTTCGCTAAAGGTACCCGGATTGGCAGTCAAAAAATCCTTTACCGTAGCCATGGCTATCCCGGCGGCTCGCTCCACAGGGAAGCGGTAAGCCCCGGTGCTGATGGAAGGAAAGGCCAGGGATTTGATTCCACGCTCCCGGGCAAGCTGGAGGCTGCTGCGGTAGGCACTGGCCAGCAGCTCATCTTCTCCTTGCCGGCCGCCGTGCCAGATGGGACCTACGGTATGGATAACGTAGCGCGCCTTGAGGAATCCCCCGGAGGTGATAACCGCCTGGCCGACTGGGCAACCGCCCTGCTCTTCCCGGATGCGGCGGCACTCTGCCGCTATGGCCGGTCCCCCGGCCTGGTGGATGGCGCCGTCGACGCCACTGCCACCCCACAGGCCGGTATTGGCGGCATTGACAATGGCCTCTACCTCTTGCTCAACAATATCCCCCTGGAGGAGTTTAAGCAGGGTACCGGCAATGTTGACTTCCATAAGACACCCCCTTACAAACCATACCGGCTTATACCGGCGTTTTACACGTAAATTGCAACGTGTATTTTCAATACCTTGATGCATTCACCCAGATGCTAACAGCGCTCCGATATTGTAGACGTCGTAATCGCTACTGCGGCGAGGAAATCCGTTTTATCGCTTTTATTATTTCGTCTTTTTTCCAGCTATTCCTCCCAATAAAGCAAAAAGAAGCCGCGATCCCTCCAGACCGCGGCTTTACCTTAATCCTGGATAATTTTCGCAGCCCCGTTTTGCTCCATAATTTCCCGGATGCGGGCTAGTTCATGGCGCGGTGCCTCAACGGCTACCGCTACACCCTGCCCGGCAGAGGCTGCCAGGAAGTCCGTATAGGTATCGGTCCCCTCCTGCCAGAGTTCATCCCGTTCGGTTTTGAGGTAAGCTATTTCATCAGGATTTTCCCACTCCGTAAAGGACCTGGACAAACTGGCGACAACCATATCCTTGCGGTCAAAACCGGCGTTTTTCAGGCTATCAATGAGCCCGCCCACCTGTTCCTGGTTGGGCATAATGCCAATGACCCTGGCCACCTGACTACCCCTTTCACCATTTACATTTCCGGGGATAGTCTGCGCCGGGGAAAAGAAAAAAATACTGATAGAATGTTAAAAACCTATTCTGCCCACTAGTCTAAGGGCCCGCCGTTGCTTTTTGGGCAGACCTGCCTTTTCTTCCCGCCAGAAAAGTGAGCAGTCCGGCCAGTCCGAAGAGAGAGGCTACAGCATACATACCGGCAAAACCGGTGAACCGGGCCACGACTCCCAGGAGGGTAGAACCCAGGCCTATCCCCAGGTCAAAAGCGGAAAAAAAAGTACCGTTCGCCGCACCGCGGCGGTTGGGAGCTACGCCGGCCACGGCCATGGCCTGGAGGGTAGGCTGGGCGGCGCCAAATCCCAGGCCGTAGAGGACGGCGGCTACGAGGAAAACCGGGAGGCTGCCGGCCAGGGCCAGGATCAGGGTGGCCAGGGTGGCCGCCAGCAAACCGGGGACCAAAACCGGCCCCTGGCCGTACCGGTCGGCCACCATCCCGGCCAGGGGCCGGATGAGCATCAGGGCTGCGGCATAAAAAGTAAAAAAGAGACCAATATTGGCAATACCGCGTTCGGCGGCATAAAGGGTCAGGAAGGTTACCACGCCGCCATAGGTAATGGTCATAAAGAAGGCAATCAGGGACGGATGTAAGGCTTTAGGCTCAAAAAAGGCCGGCGGGGACCCGCCGCGAGTAGCTACGGCCGGCATTTTTATCTTACCGGCCACCAGGGTGGCGGCCAGGGCCAGGGCTGCGGAAGTAAAGAAGAGTACTTTAAAACCGGCCAGGTCCAGGACCAGCAGCCCCAGGGCCGGGGCAATGGCCATGGCCAGGTTGGAAAACAGGCCATAATAACCCAGGCCCTCGGCCCGCCGTTGCGGAGGTAAAATGTCGGTAACAATGGTTCCCCCGGCGGTGGTGGAACCGCCCCAACCGGCGCCATGAAGAAGGCGAAAAAGAAACAGGATGAGGATCGAAGGTGAAATGGAATAACCCAGCACCGCCACAGCAAAAATCAACAAGCCCAGCAGGTAGATACCCCGCCGGCCACGGCGGTCCATTTCCCGGCCCAGCCAGGGACGGACCAGGACAGCAGAAATGGTAAAGATGCCCATGGTAAAGCCCACCACCAGGTTGTCACCACCCAGGGCAGCTACATATTTGGGCAGGGTGGGCATGAGCATCTGGAAGCCGGTAAAGATCAGGAAACTGGCCAGGGATAAAAGGATAAAATCCCGGGTCCAGATGCGGGTAGAATCTGGTGCCAACTTTTTTAACCTTCTTTCTTAAACGGCCGGTTCCGGGGCCAGGTCGACAAATTTGGTAAATTCAGGCAAAAAAGCCATTTCCACCGTTCCCACCGGCCCATTGCGGTGCTTGGCCACGATAACTTCGGCAATCCCTTTTTTATCGGTGTCGGGGTCGTAATACTGGGGCCGGTAAAGGAAGATAATGACATCGGCGTCAGCCTCAATGGCCCCGCTCTCCAGGAGGTCGGCCATAACCGGGCGTTTATCCTGGCGCTGCTCGACACCGCGGTTTAACTGGGATAGGACCAGGACGGGAACGTTTAGCTCCCGGGCCAGGGCCTTCATGGCCCTGGAGATAAGGGCAATTTCCTGCTGGCGGCTGTCCACCCGGCGGTGGGCCTGCATGAGCTGCAGGTAGTCGACTACCACCAGGCCCAGGCCGCTTTCTGATTGCAGCCGCCTGGCCTTAGCCCGGACCTCCAGGGCCGAGAGGGCCGGGGTATCGTCAATATAGATGGGGGCCTCCCCCAGGATACCGGCGGCATTGACTAGCCGCGCCCAGTCGTCTTCGGTTAAAAAGCCCGTCCGCAGGCGGTGCTGCTCCACCATGGCTTCAGCAGCCAGCATGCGCTGCACCACCTGCTCCCGGGACATCTCCAGGCTGAAAATGGCCACCGGCAGCTTTTGTTTGACAGCTACCTGCTGGGCAATATTCAGGCAGAAAGAGGTCTTACCCATCCCCGGCCGGGCAGCGCAGATAATCAGGTCGGAAGGCTGCAGGCCGGAAAGAAGGCGGTCCAGGTCATGGAAGGTGGGCACGCCGGTAACTTCACCCTTATGGGCGCTCAAACGCTCCAGTTGCTCAAAGGTTTGCAGCAGGACCTCTTTAATGGGCACAAAGCCGCTGCGGCGCCGGCCCCCGGCCACCTCAAAAATTAGACGTTCAGCCTCATCTAAAATCTGGTCCACTTCCCCGGCTTCGCTCAAGGCCAGTTCGGTAATGCGGCCGGCTGCCTGCACCAGGGCCCTTAAAGTGGCTTTTTCCGCTACCAGGCGGGCATAATAGCCGGCATTAGCCACACTGGGTACATCGCCCGTCAGGGAGGTCAAATAAGCAGCCCCGCCTGCTACCTCCAGCTGGCCCTGGCGGCGGAGTTCTTCCGTTACCGTCAGGAGGTCGACGGCCTCACCGCGCTCATTGAGGTCCAGGATGGCGCGGTAAATCAGCCGGTGGGCTTCCCGGTAGAAGTCTTCGACTTTAAGGATTTCCAGGACGGAAAGCAATGCCTCCCGGTCCAGCATAATGGCCCCCAGGACTGACTGCTCGGCCTCCAGGCTCTGGGGAGGGACTTTTTCCAGCTCGTCTGCCATAGCTTTCAGGCTCCCGCCCGCGACCGCCGCCGGCCCTTTGCCCTGGCCGTCGCCAGCAGCAGGTAATCCAGGGCCTCGGCCACCGTAGCCACGGGCCGGATGTCAATCCCCTTTATGCTGGCCGGCACCTCGGCCGCATTTTCTGCCGGGATTAAAACCATTTTCATCCCAGCCTGCTTGGCGCCATAGATTTTCTCCAGCACCCCGCCTACCGGTTTGACTTTTCCCTGGATGGAGATTTCCCCCGTCACGGCGATATCCTGGCGCACCGGCCGCTCCTGGACGGCACTGATAATGGCAGCGGTAATGGCCAGGCCGGCCGAGGGACCGTCGATATTGGCCCCGCCCACAATATTAACGTGGACGTCATAGTTGTATAAATCCTCCCCCGTCAGCAGGCGAAATACCACGGCGGCATTGAACACGGAGTCCCGCGCCATGCTGCCGGCCGTCTCATTAAAGCGGATGTTGCCTTTCCCCGGTTCCCGGGCCGGGAAGGCCATGGCCTCAATCTCCAGGACCGAACCCACAAAGCCGGCCACGGCCAGGCCCAGCACCCGGCCGATTTCCGGCGTATCCTTGGCCTTAACGGTAGTATAGGGCGTCAGGCGGGCGCTTCTTAAGACCTGCATGACATGGTCTACCGTAATCAGCCGGCGCCGGCGGCCTTTCTTCCGCTGCTGCTGGTAGAGACTGAGGCCGTAAGCTTCGGCCAGGATATTGATGGCCTTGCGGCCTTCAATGGTATATTCGGAGATTAGTTCCGGTACCGCCGGTTCCAGTTTAACCCCCAGCCGGCCCGCGGCTTCTTTGATAATGGTCTGGATGTGGGCCGGCGTGAGGGGTTCAAAAAACACCTCAGCGCAGCGGGAGCGCAGGGCCGGGTTCAGTTCCTCCGGCTCCCGGGTCGTAGCGCCGATAAGGATAAAATCAGCCGGGGCTCCTTCCTCAAAGAGTTTTTTAATATAACGGGGCACACTTTCATCGCCCGGGTCATAGTAGGAGGAATCAAATTCTACCCGCTTATCTTCCAGGACCTTGAGGAGCTTGTTGAGGAGCAGGGGATCCATTTCCCCGATCTCGTCAATAAAGAGTATGCCGCCATGGGCCTCCGTCACCAGCCCCAGTTTGGGCTCCGGCACCCCGCTCTCGGCCAGGTCCCGCCGCGCTCCCTGGTAAATGGGATCATGGACCGAGCCCAAAAGAGGGTTGGTCACTTCCCGGGGATCCCAGCGCAAAGTGGTACCGTCCACCTCAACAAAGGGCGCCTGGGGTTTAAAGGGGGAACTGCTTATCTTCTTGGCTTCTTCCAGGGCCAGGCGGGCCGCCGTCGTTTTCCCCACCCCCGGCGGGCCGTAGATAATCATGTGCTGGGGAAAGGGAGAGGCGAGTTTAGCGAGTATGGCCTGCACGGCCTGGTCCTGGCCGACGATTTCCTCCAAGCGCCGGGGCCGCAGGGCTTCCAGGGCCGTCCGGGAAAGGGTTATCCGGGACATCTTTTCCAGAATAGCCAGTTTTTTAAGGGTCTGGGCGTTTTCCGGCCCGTTATTTTCCTTTAGAACCTGGCGGCGAATCTCCTGGATATACTCTTCATGGCGCTCCTGCATCCTTTCGGCAATGCGCTGCTCCAGTTTTTCTTCCACCGTCCGCCGGGCAATAAAGTCGGCTAATTCTTCCTGCAGGGCTGTCAGGACCTGGGGTATCTCTTCTTCGGCCGGCAAATCATTGATGGTGGGGTCCTCATAGATCAATTTTTCCAGGGCCAGGACCCTGGCCGCCAGGTCGCCGGAACGGATTAAATCCAGGGCTTCCAGCTTGCTGGCCCTTAATACTACTTTGTCCGTGCCGTAAATATCACATAAAATACCGTATAAAGCGGCCACCTGGCGCTCCAGTAAATGACGGTCACTGGCCAGGACGGGCAGGACCTCTTTGCCGGTGTCAACGGCTGCGGTTATATTTTCTGACATGGCTTAACTCCCCTCTGCCACCACCTGTACCCGCAGGCGGGCCTGGACCTCAGGATGCAATTTCAAGGTAACTTCATAATTACCCAGGGCCTTGATGGGCTCTTTCAGATCTATTTTACGCCTGTCGATGTCCAGATGAAAAGTGTTTTTAATTGCCTGGGCTATTTCTTTATTGGTAACCGAACCAAAAAGTTTGCCCTTATCACCGGCGCGGGTGGTCACCTGTACCAGGGCACCGTTGAGCTGGCCGGCCTGGCGCCGGGCTTGTGCCAGCTCCTGGCTCTTTTTCTCTTCCTGGCGTTTCTTTTCCCGGTTTAATTCCTTTATGCGCCCGGCAGTGGCTTCCACCGCCAGGCCCCGGGGTAAGAGATAATTACGGGCGTAGCCCTCGGCTACTTCCACTACTGCCCCCCGATTGCCCAGTTTAGGCACATCAGCAGTTAAAATAACCTTCATCACGCCTCACTCTCCTTTACCAGACGGATTGATGCGCCGCCGGTAGCTGAAAAACGGGTCAAATAAGCCCAGCGTTACCAGGGAAACCAGGGCCACCGGGACATTGAGCAGGGCAATAATCACCAGCACCGCCTTGAGAAAGGGAGCCAGTTTCAACTGGTAAAAAAGAAAGCTCACTGCTGCCAGGCCGTTACCCACCAGCAGGGGCAAATATACATAAAGGATATTCACCCCTACCTTCCGGGCAAAAGCCAGGCCATAATAATCTCCCAGCTGCCATAGACCCAGGCCGGCAATTACCCCCCAGATAGCGTACCAGGGTAACTGCCAGTAACGGAAAGGCGGTAGCCCCCTCTCGATAAGGCCCAGGCGTTGCAGGATCTTTTCAGCTGCCAGGTAATTAACGAAGGCGGCCAGGATAGAAGCAGAGATTAAAATCCCCGGTAACAGAAGTTTTAGGAGATTGATCATGGTGATCAGGGCGGCCTGGAACTGTTCCGGGGTCATCCCCTGACTACCCATATGCTCCAGCATCCCCGTACGGCGGTAAAATTCCAGGGTATAATTAACTGTAGCCTCAAATTCCTGGAGCAGCCCCCCCAGGGGCAACCCTGTTAATTTTGAGGTCACGCCAAGGCTCAAAAGCAAAGAAAAGAGCGCAACAACCGCCCCCGCTGCCAGCACCTGGCCGGGCCGGGCCTTAACCTTGAAAAGGTAACCATAGACCAGTCCCAGGGCGGCAAACTGGATAAATAGCAACGCCGCATTTAGCGGACCGGTAAAAAAGGCTATGGCCAGGCCGGCCACCAAGGTGGCCATTACCCCCAGGCGTAAGCTGCGGCGCACGATGAGGACGACAATGGGGACCGTCCAGATAATATTGGTGAATACCTGCAATAGGGGGATAAAGTACCCCGTTAGCACCAGCACCACCGTCAGGGCTGCCATGAGGGCCCCTTCGGCCAGGGCTGCTACCCTACCTTCGGTGTGCATGTAATTATCACCTAAATTCCCCCTGATTTTAGCTCCCGTACTTTGCGCCGGAGGGGTAACTCCCCCTAACGGCGTATATAGAAAAGAGGGAGTTGCTGTCCTCCCTCCTGAAACTTGGCCGTTATTATTCGACCGTGTATGGCAACAGGGCCAGGGCCCGCGCCCGTTTGATAGCCGTGGTCAGCTGGCGCTGGTGATGGGCGCAATTGCCGGAAATACGGCGGGGCAAAATCTTACCCCGTTCGCTGATATAGCGGCGGAGGCGGTTTACATCTTTGTAGTCTACCTGTTCGATTTTATCGACACAGAAACTGCAAACCCGCTTCCGGGAACGTTTCTTGTCACGCCGCAATCTTATTTCACCTCTCTCGCTAGAAGGGCAAATCGTCTTCGCCCATATCTACTTCCGTGCCCATATCGCTAAAATCCTGGTTGAAGCTATCAGCACCCATAGCGGTACCGGTACCCAAGCCGGTAGGACCTTTTCCATCCTTGGGCCAGTCCAGGAAACGGACATCGTCGGCTACCACATCGGTAGCCTGGCGTTTCTGGCCGTCGGGCGTTTCATAGGAACGCGTCTGGAGGCGGCCTTCAACGGCTACCAGGCGGCCCTTGTTCAGGTGGTTGGCGCAGGTTTCCGCGAGTTTCCGCCATACGGTGATGCGGATAAAATCAGTACCCCGTTCACCCTGCTGGTTGACATAATTCCTATCCACAGCCAGGGTAAAGGTTGTTACTGCTACGCCGCTGGCCGTGTAGCGCAGTTCGGGGTCCCGCGTCAGCCGGCCAATTAAAATTACCCGGTTTAACATCCTTCTCCCACCGCCTTTATCTTTTAGCTGGCTTCTTCTTCCAGGCGCGTTATCAGGTAGCGAATTACCTCGTCGGTAATCTTTAATACCCGCTCCAGTTCCTGGGCAACGGCCGGCGTACCTTTAAACTTCATGAGGACATAATAGCCCTCCCGGTACTTGCGCACCTCATAGGCCATCCGCTTTTTGCCCCACTGGTCTACCTCGGTAACCTGGCCGCCCTGATCAGCTATCAGCCTGGTAAATTTCTCTACCACTGCGGCAGTAGCTTCGGCTTCCAGGTCGGGCTTAATTACGAAAACAACTTCGTAATTACGCAAATGACAGCACCTCCTCCCTGTGGACTTATGGCCCCACCCGCCGGTGGAGCAGGGAAGCTTTTCCGGTTGATTATAGCATAATTGATACCGGAGGGCAAGGTTGAGATTTGCCAAACAGGCCTGACGCATGCCTAAAAAAGATAAAATGCTAAGGGCTAAGAAAAAAAGAGGCAATTAGTTATACCGCCGTCGCAGGGCTATGAAAGGTTCATCGGGGTATAGCCCGTCTAAAGGCATTACCCGCGCCAGCCGGTATGGTAGCATCAATAATTAGTTTAGCCCGATGCACATTAAAGGGGTCCCTGGAAAAACCATTAGTATTATTAAAAACAATGGCTTTATCCGGGGAACTCCTAGTAGCTAACGCCCACAAGACGTCTTCCCAGTTAAAAATATCTACATCTGGGTCAACTGCGACACAATATTTTAACCATGGCACCTGTTCCAGGGCAATTTCCAAAGCCTTGCGCACCTCGGCCTTATCTTTAGGCCTTAATGAAATAACCCCATTTAAAACTACAGGCGATAGGTTAACGCCTGCTACATCTATACCTTCCTCTTTTAGCGCTTTAAAAACAGCGGCTTCCCTGGAAAGCGCCAGCAATAAACTATCCTCCAAGGAACCCGCCCTTATTCCTTGAAAAACAGGATTTTCCCGATGCGTAATTGCCGTCAAATGGATAGCTGGATTTTCGCCGCGCGGTACGTAATATCCCATAAAGTCGCCAAATGGTCCCTCAGGAGCATCATCCTCTGGATCTATATAACCTTCTAAAACAATTTCGGCCCAGGCCGGTACTTCTGCGTCGATAGTAACACATTTAGTTAACTGCAAAGGTTCACCCCTTATGGCACCGGCAATCTCCAGTTCATCAAGCCCAAAATGAACTTTACTTACAGCGGCTATTATTTCCGCGGGGTGGTTGCCAATTGTTATAGCTACCTGAACTCTTTTCCCTAGTTCTCCAGCTTTTTTACGGATTAATTCTAGATGGGAATCGGGTTCCAGGCGAATGCCCAATTGTTGTTTCCCCTGGACCTGAAGTCTGTGTATGGAAACGTTACGTATTCCTGTTTCCGGATCCCTGGCCAGAACCACACCAGCAGTAATATAAGGACTGGCATCCAGAGCATTATATTTTACAACAGGCAGCTTGTACAAATCCACCTGCGAGCCAATATACTGGACCTCTTGAACACTGCCGCTTTTTATTAATACCGGTTTTACGGGGTTGGCCAGGCACTTGAGATAGGCGGGCCATATTTCGTGTATGGTGCAACCAAAAACTATCGCATAATGATCTCTGCTGCTTAATACGTTAAACAAAAAGCCGCTTTCAAACCCTCTAACTTTTTTTATCCAGATTGTTTGTGGGCTTTTCCTGTTAGCAAATATTAAATCGGGGATATCTTCTATAGAAATGTCCTCTATTTCTTCCAATTTATTTTTGTGGTAAAGGTTACGCAGGTAATCTCTGAGACCTTCCTGCATAAATAATTCCCCTTTAACAAGAATGGATAGAGCTACCCGGAGTAGAAAGCCTCTTGATTATTTCTTGTGCGGTAATGACTTCACCAAGCACGTACTCGATATTTCTTAAAAAAGCGCGATGTAATTCCCTATCGGTACCAGCAACGCAATCAGAAATTACTACGACACGATAATCACGTTGCTGGGCGTCCAGAGCAGTAGCATAAACACATACGTTAGTTGCAACACCGGTAATAATAAGGGTGCTCCTTTTAAGCCCTTTAAGTAAGATTTCCAGGTCGGTCAAATAAAAGCCGCTGTACCTGCGCTTAGCAACAATAAAATCTCCCTGTTCCGGCCTGAGTTCATCGATAAATTCTACTCCCTTCGTTTGTTCCAGGCAGTGCTCCGGCTCTTCGCGTTCCAATTCCATACCAAAATCAACCTTTTCCGGCCGGTGCTTTTCCTGGGTATAAATTACAGGAATATTCTGGGCGCGCATAAAAGAGATTAATTCCTTTAATCGTGGGATAATCTCACGACCGCCAGGACATTCGATGGGAGCGCCCTCATCTATAAAATCCGCTTGCATATCAATTACAAGCAAAGCACAATCCTCTTTTTTATACATTTACAGCCCCTCCCTATAACGACTGGATTTCCTGGATAATTTCAATAATCTTCCTGGCCGCAAACTCTACTAAAAGGCGTCCCTTTTCGGAGGTAGCCTTGTTCGGGTCACCTATAACCCCGTTAGCCGAGATGTCCTCAGTTCTCCACCCCATAGTTACAGGGCCAAAAATGGTAACATATTTGTTGTTACGTAATGGTTCGGGGGGAAAGCTGGCAACAATTTGCTCTTTTTTAACCAGATGAGGAAAAGTGTACATAATAATAGAGGTTTCCAATTCGCAGGCGTGAAACACGCCATCTCGAGGAGATTCTTGAATTTCTTTCAAGATATCCTCCCAGAAATTAGTAAACCACCAGTCAATTACAAACACCTGGACATTTAATTGATCCCGCAAATCCCGGCATAAAGATGTCAAGGTATCTGTATTGCCGCCATGGGAGTTAAAAATAGCTATCTTTTTAAATCCATGACGGGCAACGCTTTTACATATATCTTCTATCACGCCCCTTAATGTTGCATACGAAAAAGAAATGGTACCAATAAAATTCAGGTGCTCGTTACTCTTGCCAACCGGTATAACGGGGGTTATCAATAGTGGTATTTCTGGGTCAATATCTTTTAAAACGCGATCTAGAACTGATTTTAGAATCATATTGTCGGTTCCTAATGGTAAATGTTTACCGTGTTGTTCTGTAGCTCCTACTGGAAGTAAAACGATGGTTTCTTCCCTGTTAAAGGCATCTACCTCCTGTGAAGTTAGTTCTTCTAATAACCTGGCCATTTTCACTTACCCCCATATCTCAGACTGACTGTAATTATAGTTAAAATAAAGAGCAGTAATAGCGCTATAAATATATAGTCATTGCCGGTTAATTGAAGTTCTTTGTAGTTCATCCTCTTTTTCCCGATGCCAAACTGGTACACGTGGAGACCAATACTTACGTTCTTACCCAGATTAATTGCGCGCATAACAAAAGGAAAAACAACTGAAGCATATTTCCTATACTTTTCTATCAGGCCACCCTGGTCAAGTTCGTACCCCCGGCTCCTTTGAGCGTTTAATATAGTCGTAATTTCACCGCTTAACAAAGGAATAGTTTGGAAAATGAGGGCTATCATAAAGGTTAAAGTATAAGGCAATCCCAGTTTTGATAAACCATAGGCCAGTTCACTAAAATCCGTTGTCAGGATCACGGTATAAAACACACTTATAGTGATAAAGATGTACAAGGCGACAGTAATGGCCTTTAAAATATCATTTCTCTCTAGTTGCAGGATCCCCAGAGAGAATAAAACTTCACCTCCTTCAGGCTTTAAGGCACCAAATATCATCCAGGTAACAATCGCAATGCTCAGAAGCGGTAGGGCTTTGCGCATTAAAGATAATATTTCCGGTAAAATCTTTGCTGACAGCCAAGCTCCCAGCAAGCTTAGCACAACTAATACCATCACAGGTAATGTCCGAAATACTAATGCCACAATGGTTATAACTATGAACCATATTATTTTTACCCGGGGATCAAGACTATGAAAGTAAGATTCCTTTTCAACGTAGCTAGCTAACTGCACACCTTCTCCTCCCTCTCTGTAGCATTTGTTAAGCAAGAGTCAATGAATTCGTCGACGTTTAAAATTGCCGGCGCCCCGGCTTCCAAGCCCAGCATGGTAATTTCAGGCAAAGGGATATTGATTTCTGCAAATATTTCCCTCTGGCTAAATATCTCTCTAATTGTGCCGCTTGCTTTCACTCTTCCTTTATCTAACAACAAAACTGTATCTACTAAATCAGCCAGGAAAGGTAAATCATGGGAAACAATTATTATGGTACTACCAGCGTTTTTCCATTCCTTGATTAACATTGCCAGCTTTTCTTTATCAAACCTGTCCATACCATTGGTCGGTTCGTCTAAAACTAGAATGGCAGGGTTAACAGCTACAGCGGAGGCAATCATCAACCATCTTTTTTGGCCGGCTGATAAATTTACCGGTAATTCTTCGCGATACTCCAGCAAGCCGAATTTTGCCAGGAGCTTTTCCACCGTCTCCTTTTGTTCGGGACTTACTTGTCTATAAATGGACCTAATGCCAAAAGTTGCTTCATCGTAGACCGTCTCTTCAAAGAGCATCTGGTCAGGATTCTGGAAAACAAAACCTATAATTTTAGCCATCGTGGCAATAGTTTCTTGATCAGGCCTTTTTCCATTAACCTCGATTGTTCCCCGGGTTGGTTTCAGCAAGCCATTGAGATGCTTTAATAACGTGCTTTTTCCAGAGCCGTTCTGGCCAATTAAACCGATAATGCGACCCCCTTGTAAATCAACATTTATGTCTTCAAGGGCCTTGAACCGGCCGTACATAAAGGAGAGCTCTCTTATAGAAATTAAAGACGGTGCCTTGGGACTCTCTTTAATAGCGTTATTATAATTAACAGACCTTGTCCTTAATGTTGGATTCTTCCTTATGAGGTTCTTTTCCCATAGGTAGCGTTTAGCTTCTGCATAACTAATGAAAACAGGTAACCGGTATCCCTTTTCAACTAGGGTATGGTATAACTCATTTACTTGGGTGGTAGTAATGCCGGAAGCAATAACTTTATTTTTATCAGCAAAAAAATTCTTGGCCTGGTTATCTAAAATTATCTCTCCATGATTCATAACGATAACTCGATCAAGCAGGGGGGCCACCCATCCCACGTTGTTACCAATAACGATGATAGTCCGGCCTTCACGTTTCAGCCGGGCAACGGCCTCCTGAATCAGAAGGACGCCCCCGGGATCCAGGGCCGAAACCGGTTCGTCCAAAACTAAAACCTTCGGTTCCATAGCCAGTATGGAGGCAAGACAGCATAACTGTTTCTGGCCACCGGATAGCTCGCCTGTAAATCTGTTTAAAAGATGTTCAATTTGGAGCTGCTTGGACACGCGTTCAATCCTCTTACCCATCTCTTCGCGGGGTAAACCGAGGTTTTCCATGCCGAAGGCCAGCGTGTCTTCTACCCTAAAGCCGAAAAGCTGGGTTTCAGGATTTTGCATTACCATGCCTACTAATACGTTGCCTGCATCTTTAACCTGGAAAACATTATTACCGGCTATTTTTAGTTCGCCTTCAATTATGCCGTTTCTGTAAAAATTTGGTATAATGCCGCTTAATATATAACCGAAAACGGATTTACCTGAACCGCTGCGTCCAAATATACCTACTACTTCACCCTCATTTATGGTCAGGGATATACTCTTGATCACCTGCGGAGAGCCGGGCCTAAATCTGTAAGACAAATTTTTCGCTTCCAGGATGGCCATGTTAATCCTCCTAAATGGTAACCCTAGAGATATATTGCTTGCCTGGCAGGGAAAGCCCTGGTCGAACCTTCCCTGCCAGGAGTATTCAGGCTGAGATATTAGAGACATCGATCCTGGACAGGCGTTTGATAAACATCTTGACTATTACCGGTGTACCGATCATTAATGGAGGAACATCGCTTAAGCCCAGCCAGAATAATGCCCACCGGAAATCAAATATACCCAGGATAGATAAACTCAGGGAAACGGCTATTATCATGGCAATTCCGGAAAGGCCGCACCACAAAACCGATTTCCATACCAGTGATTTGTCGGTAGCGATTTCCTCCAGTGTTCTACCTTTGCCGACCATAATTGCCGGTAACCAGCCCGTGAACCCTACCATAATCCCATCCACTAGCAGTGTGTGGGCGGGGATAAAGGCACCGCTAAGCAGCGACCAGACCAGGCTGCCAATATACCCGGAGGCGAAACCGGAAATAGGACCAAAAAAGATCCCTATTACCGCTGGTAGAAAAGCAAAAATACGCAAATGGATTACCCCGGGAACTAGGGTAATGGGGTTAACGTAGGCCCAGAGAACCCCGGTTAATACACCCCAAATTACCATGAAAACGAGACCTGCAGTAGTGACTTTACTTTTTTTAGTCATGCTTTACCCTCCTCGTTTTTTTATAAAAATAAGCCCTTTGTAGACTGTTTTACTACAAAGGGCCCCGTTACCCCTCAGTCAAACACCATTGCCATAAATAAAGGCGCATGCCGCCCCGGCGGCGCCATCAGAAGGATATGATATAATGGTAAATACTACCCCATTTTCAGGGTACGTAAAAGGTGGCTCATTAAATCCTGTTTTGCTTCATTTATTCGTGCTATCCTTTGTTCCAGTTCGAGGGCATATTCTTTATTGATCTCTTTGATATTAATTGCCACATTTAGCAGTGCTCCTTCAAGGCCGGCAGCAGCCAGGTGGGCGGCGACCCCGGCATCGCTTACGGCACTCGGAACGCCTTTGTCGATAACCACCGGTATTTTTTTGAGTAACTGCAAGCACTTCTCGGCGGTACGTAAAGGTACGAACGCTGCTTTTAAAGTTTCCTGTTTAATAGCCTCCTTCCGTTTATTTGCTTCACAGGGATCTGTTCTGGGTAACCGGTAAGCATTAATTACTCCAGCAAAGGCAGCTGCGTCTTCATCCATTAAACCCAGCAGTTCAGCTTTTAACTCTTCAATCTCACCTCCCACTTTATGAATTTCAGCATGGCTTTCTTTGTATTGTTCCTTTCCTAGCGTTAAATAGCATACCTTAAGAGCCAGGGCGGCGCTGAGGTAGCCACACAGGGCGCTTACGGTTCCCCCTCCGGGTACGGGCGCCGTTGATGAAAGCTGGGCAGCAAAATCGATAAGGCTTTTTCCAGCAAGCATAGGTATCTCCTAATTAAGATCAAATAAATTGTTCTCCAGTATCTGGTTACGCTTGAAACTCTTAAGCTGTAAGAAATACTCGGCCACCATAATTAAACTTTCCTGGGGAACGGTTCCCACAAGCTGGGTCTCCAGGACCGTTACTCCATAGCGGGCAGCCTCTCTTTTTACCAGCTCAAAGGTGCGGTAAAGAGGGGTCAATTCATAATCAAAAATATTCATCGATACCGCAACCAGGTCGCGCTCTTCATATCTGAGGCCCACAGCCCTGACAGTACTGAAGCCCCCGCTTGGCCCGCGGACCGCTTTAGCTATCCCCTGCGCCAAACTCAAGTCACTGGAATTGAGAACGACGTTATAAGCTACCAGGGGTCTGGTACCGGCACTGACAATAACCGCCCCGGCAGTTGGGTGCAGGGCAGCAGCCCCGATGTCCGGAGCCCTTTCCGGTAAATGGGCTACTTTTTTTAACCCCTCGTATTGCCCCCGGCGGATGAAGTCCAGGCTTTTTCTTTCCGGAGTGCGGGCATTTTCCCCGCTCAAGTAAACAGGTAATTGGAAACGGGCGTAAATCTCCTTTCCCAGTTCTTCCGCCAGAAGTTTACATTCCTCTAAGGATATATTCTTAAGTGGAAATAAGGGGATAGTATCCTGGGCTCCTATCCGGGGGTGGGCGCCGCGTTGCTCTTCCATATTAATCAATTCGACGGCTTTGCCGGTCATATTAAGCAGGGCCCGTTTTAAAGGTTCCGGCTCTCCTATCGCTTCAATGACAGTGCGGTTAAAATCGGGATCGGGATAATAGTCGATGAGTTTTACCCCGGGAATGTCTTTAAACTGCCCTACGATCGCCTCAATTACTTCTTTCCTGCGGCCTTCACTAAAATTGGGTACTGTGTGGATATATTGCTTCACTTAGCGGCCCTCCAATGCCTTAATCCTCATCAGTTAAAATAGCCACAGCTCTGATAGGAGACCCGCTACCATCCCTTATACGCAGAGGAAGCCCCATGAATAGGAACCTGCGGTTAACTACTTTATCGAGGTTACAGAGGTTTTCTGTATTGGTCATGTTATATTTACCGCAGACCCAGTGACCTGAAAAATCCAGATCGGCCGGATGATCAATAGCTGGGGCATCAACACCGATATTGACTACCCCCTTTTGGGCCAACCACTCTGCCGCCTCATAGCTAAGACCCGTATATTCTGTCTGCCATTTATCGGTACCGTAATTACGATCATAATGACCAGTATACATTAGAAAAATATCTCCAGCCTGGATCTCCAGGCCTGCCTTAGCCAGGGCCTGCTCCAGATCTTCAACAGTGATATACCTTGAAGGTGGTACATGGCTTAGATCTACGCAGATGGCGTCACCCCAAAAATGGGTCAACGGCATTTTATCGATGGTCGGCCCCTCCGGATTGTATTCCCACACGGCATCGCAATGGGTAGGCCCGTGTTCGCTAATCAACAGGTTGCGGGCCGAAAACCCCAGTGTCTTGCTCCCGGTCATCTTTTGATTTTCTTCGTGGGTCATATTTACCATAATAAAGGTACGCTGATGCATGGGAAAAACAGACATACCCTGGTAAATTTCCTGGGAAAGATCAATCAGGGTCCAGCGTTTATTCCGGTTCATCTTTATAAAACCTCCTTAATCGCTGAAAGTACGCAGTAATTATTGGCATCCACTACCCCTTTATCGGTAAGCTTCCATTTGGGGCTGGTGGTGAGAGAGAGAAAAGCAAGGTGCATAAAAGGAGCGTGTACCTTGCACCCGAGTTCTTCCGCGGCCAGGCGATGCAGCAACGCCGTCCTAGCTATTAGTTCATGAGCTGTTAGGGCATCAGTCATTAAACCTCCAATCTCTAGGGGAAGCTCTCCCAGGACCCTGCCGCCTTTTACTACGGCCACACCCCCCTGCATTTTAATAACGTGATTAACCGCCACGGCCATATCGTTATAGTTTGTACCTACAACTATGATGTTGTGGGCGTCATGGGCCACGCTTTCGGCAAACGCTCCATTTTTAAGGCCAAACCCTTTCACAAAGCTCCTTCCTATATCCTTTTGCCCGTACCTCCCTACTACGGCAATAGGCAACAAATCTTCGTCTAAAGAAGGGAGAATATAGCCACTGTCTACCTTCATTTCAACTTCGATAGCGTGGGACAGATTTTGATCGGGTATAAGACCTATACAGCGTACTATGGCTTTGGTGCCCCTTGCAGGCAACATCAGCTCTGCGGCTGAGACGTAGTCCCGTTTGACAGATTTTTTTACTGTTGCCGGGTAAGTATATGGCGGTAGATCAATAAGCAACTCGCCATCTTTCGCTACAAGTTCACCTTTCAGGTAAACCGCCTCTACCTCCATATCTTCGAGTTCACCCGCGATAACTACCAAATCTGCCAGTTTACCCGGCGCCAGGACACCAAGATGATTTAAGCCCAACCATGTGGCCGGATTAATAGTCGCCATTTGTATTGCTTCTACAGCACCTACACCCTGACGGATAGTACGGCGAATTATATCGTTCATATGACCGCTTTTGACTATATCTTCCGCCAGCATGTCATCGGTAGCCAGGATCATACGACGCGAATCGAAACCTTCTTCAGTAAGAGCTTTAATACATTCAGCCATGTTGCGCTGGGTTGATCCCTCGCGCATTAATAGATAAACACCGTAACGCAGTTTTTCTATGGCTTCAGCTTTGGTTGTGGTTTCGTGACAGGATACGTCCGTACCTCCGGCAATAATATGGGCTGCAAGTTCGGGACCGAACAACTCCGGTGCGTTGCCGTCAACTCCTTTACCTATAGAGCGGGCATATATGGTAGAAGCCAGGGTATCTTTAATCACGTCAGGGTTGTGGGCAAAAACAAATTTAATTGCACTGACCCCCTGGATCTCGCCGATGCCAGAAACAGATGGGTAAGACAACATTTCCGGTACTTCCCGTGAAGTTATATGATAACCCGGCGTTTCCAACCCCGGTGAGTCGGGTGTTAAAGCGGGGATGCGTAAGAATACGTGGTGAGGCATAAGGGCAGCTTCAGCGGCCATGGCCCTTACCCCTTCTGGTCCCAGGACGTTGCCTATCTCATGGGGATCGCATATCAGACAGGTAGTGCCTGTGGGCAAAGATATCCTCGTAAATTCGGTAATCGTGAGCATGGCACTCTCAAAATGCATATGGGCGTCAATAAAAGCCGGTGTTACATACTTCCCGTTCAGATCAATGACCTCTGTTTCCGGTCCAATCAAGTTGTTACAATCACCAATCATTAAAATTACTTTCCCGTTGATAGCAATATCCGCCCTGTAGATTTCCCTGGTTAAGACATTAACTACGCGGGCGTTCTTTAAAACCTTAGTAGCGAACTTTTGCGGAGAAAGTAAAACTTCTATTGCCCGAAATCGCTCTTCTATAAGATTTTGCTCTTCCTGGCTTAAATTCATATTTCCACCTCCGTTAAGCCTTATGTAGCAAGTTTCGTGCCAGACCAGGCAACATCTTATTAGCCGATCGATAAGGGTTGCAAATTAAAAATAAATAGGGGAAGATATTTCCGCTATTTTTATAAATCAGGACTGTGAACCGGAAATTATATCCGCTTTTTTTCCTTTTATCCTATACTTCTTCAGTTTATTCCTCAGGGTCCTATCTGTTATGCCTAAAAGGATTGCCGCTTCTTTTTTTCTACCACCGGTTTTCTTTAGAGTTGAGAGGATCAACTTTTTTTCTACCTGGTCCAGGGTTTCGCCAATAAAAACAGGTATGGCGTCGGGAATGTCCATGGGCAACGGATCAGATAAAGGCTGAAGATTTGAAGGTAAATTGTCTGTTGTAATTTCCCTGCCCGTTGCCAGAGCCACACCACGTTCAATAATATTTTCCAATTCTCTTATATTACCGGGAAAATTATAGTTTACTAATAAACGGAGAGCTTCAGGAGTAATAGAATCCACCTGACGCCCCAGCAGTGCCGAATATTTAGCAATAAAATGCTTTACTAATAAGGGGATGTCCTCTTTGCGTTCCCGCAGGGGCGGTAACTCAATATTAATTACATTCAGCCGGTAATACAGATCTTCACGAAAGTTATTCTGCTTAATAGCCTCGGGCAAATTCCTGTTGGTTGCCGCCAAGATACGTACATCAACCGGGTAGGTATTCTTGGAGCCCAGCGGTATCACGGTTTTATCTTGTAAAAAGCGTAAGACTTTGGCCTGGAGGACGAGGGACATCTCCCCAATTTCATCTAAAAAAATAGTACCACCATGGGCAGCCCGTAGTTTCCCCTCATAGCTGCGGTTAGCACCCGTAAAAGCTCCCTTCTGGTAACCGAAAAGCTCACTTTCCAATAAATTTTCCGGGATAGCAGCGCAATTTATAACCTCAAAAGGACCTTTTTGCCGCCGGCCGTAATAATGAATCGCCCGCGCCACCAGTTCTTTCCCAGTTCCACTCTCACCGGTTATTAAAACGTTGCTATCAATATCCTTTACTTTTTCTATCAGAGTCAAAATCTTATTAATTGCCCTTGATTTTCCAATGATACCATAAGATTCATATTGCTTTTTAAGTTCTTGGTTCAAGATTTCCAACCTGGCCTGCAGGTGGTACAATTCCAAACCTTTATTAACCAGGGCTTTGAGTTCCTCAATATCGACAGGTTTGGTCAGGTAATAAAAGGCACCTTCTTTAATAGCTTCTACAGAAGAACGGATACTACCATAAGCAGTTAAAACTATAACAACAGCGTGTGGATTAAACTGCCGAATCTTACGTAGTACCTGTAAACCATCAACTTGCCCGAGATATAAGTCAAGAATAGTGAGGGCAATCTCTTCATTCTGCAAATAATAGAACCCTACCGCCGGATCAGTGGCCGTAATTACTTCAAAATCATTCAGCAGGGCAAAGCTCAAAGAAGAACAAATGGCGGGGTCATCATCGATTATTAGAATTTTCTCCATGACGCACCTCCTGGCAGAAAGTGATCTTGAAACGTGTCCCCCGGCCCTTCTGGCTAAATACCCTTATATCGCCATGATTCTCTTTAACAAGTTGGTAGGTAATAAAAAGACCCAGACCCGTTCCTTTTTCTTTTGTGGTATAAAAAGGATCAAATATGTGTCCAAGGTGCTCTGAAGAAATGCCGCAACCATCATCCTCTACCTCAATCCACACCCCATCCTGGCCTTTACCTGCTGCAATTTTTACCTTGCCTTTTTCTTTAATGGCTTCAGTAGCGTTTAAAATGAGGTTAATTAATATTTGTTTTAGCTGTTGCTGATCAGCCCATATCCTTAGAGAAGTGTCGATTTGAACATCAAAATCGATTCCACTGTTAACCTGCCCTTGAAATAAAACCATAACTGAATTTACGATTTCATATAAATTACACCATTCGCGGACCGGTGCGCGGGGGCGGGCGTACTGTAATAATTCCCCGACAAGCTTATTAAGGCGCTCAATCTCCATGGGCACATATTTTAACATCTCAGCGCGAAAACGGGGGTTGTCATATTGAACAGGAAGAGTGTCAACAAAAGTTTTAATGGCCATAATCGGATTTCTAATTTCATGGGCTATGTTGGCTAAAAGCAAACCCAGGGATTCCATTTTATCCTTACGGGCCAAACTTTCACGCAAGTGCTTTGCCAGGGTAATATCCCTTAAACTAATAACTACCCCGATGACTTTATTGCTTTCGCCGTATAGAGGAAAAATATTATAGCTCAGCAAAGATTGTTTGCCATTCTTAATTTCGATTTCGTGATCAACAAAAGCCTTACCAGTCGCCATGGTTTCATATACAATACCAAAATCAAAATAGCGAACCAGTTCTGTTTCCAAAGCGTATTTTCCGATTAAGTTATGGCTCTTTATGTTTAAAATTTTACGAGCATAAGAATTGATTGAGGTAATTATTCCCATGCGGTTTAATCCAATTACTCCTACATCTACGCTATCGATAATATGACTGTTTAGATCTTCAGCTACCAGGCCAAACCACTTTTCGCAGATCCGATCGTAAGCCCCATTTTCTTTTATCGCTCGTAATCCTTTATTAAAAATTTCTACTAGTTGCTTCCTGCCACGACTGACAGCTATAGCATAAGCCTGTGGCGAAATTGGCTGGCCAACCAGCCTGATTTTATCTATGTGTCCCATCTTTTGGGCTAGGTAAGTTCCTGTAAGCCTGTTGCCGATAAAGGCATCGACTTTTCGTTTAATTAATTCGTTTAATGCTTCGCCTTGATCAGCAGTAAAGATATAGTGCAGAAAAGTTTTAGCGCTGCCAAGATGATGGTTGATCAAGTCATAAGATATGTCATCTTTTTGAACGGCTACCTTTAAACCCTTTAGATCATTCAAAGTTAAAATATCATACCGGTCCCTTAGAACAAAAACAGAATGAGAAACTACCAGGTATGCCTCGGTAAAATCAAAGATATCCTGACGTCTTGCACTTAAAGCCATACCCTGTATAGCATCAAAAATACCCTCCTGAACGGCTCGTATAGCTTCTGACCAGGGCATGGCTCTGAAATAGATTTCTACCCCCACCTCTTTGGCAATGGCTTTTAAAATATCCACGTTAAATCCCTTGAAGGCCCCATCATCGTTTAAAAACTCAAAAGGAGGGTAGCGACAATCACCGCAAACCCGGAGAATAAGTTTAGTAAACATAAGAAAGTCCCACCTTTTTGAGTGCCTGTTTAGTTATAGATGCTATTTTCCTCATCGAAAAAAGTGCTACCAGCCAGCAGCTTAATGAAAAATCTGCCCGATAGCACCTTTGCTTTCTCACCCGGGGAAATGATATAACGAAAAAAGTTACCTGCCTTTTAACAAAACAGGTAACTTCATCGTCCTGTAAGCCTCTTTGCTTACCTAAACTATCACTTTTTAAACTATTATATTTGTATGCTTCTATAATGTCAATATTGAGGTAGAAAACCTTGCGAAATAGCCCTGGATCAAATTATTGGCTGCCACCATTTTCTTGCTTTCGGTCGGGATAATCCTCTATAAGAGGATTATAGAAAATATCTACAACATTAACACAAAAACCCTCTATTACCCGGGAACGGACAATTCCTTCTTTCTCAATATCCTGGTCCAGTTTAAATTTGCCTTCCACCAGGGAAAAAACCTGAATGGATTTATCCTGGGGATCTATAATCCAATACTCCTTGACGCCATGTTTTCCGTAAACCTTGTATTTCTGGCGCAGGTCATAATAGGCTGTCGTGGGGGAAAGGATTTCCACCACCAGGTCCGGGGCGCCCTCGATCTTTTCAGGTTTAATAATATCCATCCGGTCGCGGGCAATGAAAATAATGTCCGGCTGGTAGGTTTCAGTTTCCTCGAGATAAACATCCATAGGCGCATGTAAAACTATACCTAAATTCTTTGCGGTTACATAAGCGACCATTTTAGACACGAGCTGCATAGAAATTATCTGGTGGTAAGAAGTGGGCGATGGTGTCAATACCAGTTCTCCCCCGATGAGCTGGTAAGGAGCTCCCTCCGGTAGCCGGCAGTAATCGTCGTAGGTATAAACCTTATCTTTGCTAACTGCTATTTCCTTTAGGGCCAGGCTCACTATTACCACCTCCCGCCTTTTTGCCTGAAGATATTTTATCGCTTCGCTTGGTGGCCAACAACCTCTGTTACCATTACTATAATTCCACTGCTAACACGCGGTTGAAATAAGCAGGCATATACTGCCGGACACGGGCATAATCGGGCATGGTTTCGTAATCAAATTTCATCAGGACCGTGACTTTTGTTCCCTGCTGAAATTTGCCGCTTTTCCGTAGGGCGTTTTTAATGCTCTGGTCCAGTTCAACCAGGGTACGACCCCTGGCCTCAAAATTAGCATCACCGGCTATCCATTCCCGGCCATTATGGATAAGCCTTACTTCCATATTTGCTCGCATTGAACCTTCGCTCCTTTGCCACGAAGAACATAAAATATGACCTGGTATCAGTATCAATAAATTAGTTAGCGTTCCTGCCAGGTGGTCCGGGCCAGGGCTAGTTCTAGTTCTTTTTTCGGGCAGGTGAGGCGGTGGAGGTAACACCTGGTACCGTCCCCGGCCTTTAGCTCCTGACTCTCGCTCAAGATGTGATCCCCGTAGCGGGCGTCTTTTTTATAAACAATCTCGATGGTGGCCGGAAAGGCCTGCCGGTGGACTTCGAGGGGCACGCTCTCCAGCAGCCAGTTTATATACCTTTTGTTATTGGCATGGTGGTTGATATCCATATCTGCTGCCCCCACGGTAAATTCTGCCGTAATAGATGGGCTTTCCAGAGTTGGTAGCTCGCTAAAGCCTGCCGGGATGGCCGCCTCAGGATAAAGCCCATAAGGTGCGCTTACCGCGGGCGGTATCCGCAGGGGCTTTTTACTGGCGATATCCAGGAAGATCCACACGGATGCGGCCCGGCCCAGGAGGTTACCCCCGGCATCATGGATATAAAAATTACGGTAGGCAAAACAGCGCTGGAAGCGTTCCACCCAGGTGGTGACGGTTATCTTTTCCTGCCAGCGGGGGTAGCGGCTCACCTGGAGATGATAGCGGTAGACGACCCAGCCCCGGCCGGCGGCGTTTAAGCTGGCAATGCTGTTGCCAGCTGTTTCAGAATGCCAGGTGGCCGTTTCTTCCAGGTAACCCAGGACAGTCACCGGTGAGGCTTCTAACATAAAATTGGTTTCATAATAGTGAACTTGATAGGACCTCTGGTATGTATTGAGCAACAAGTAGATCACCAGCGTTTAATTTGCCTTACCTGTTTATTATATTATACCAAGGATCCCGGAGGTAGCACCAACTATTATTATCAACTCCAGATAGAGAAAGGAACCAGGAAGGCATAGCCGCTAAATTAGCTTCCACCGTCATATATCTCGGGGGGCCGGGGCACCACTTAAGTTTTTATAGGGGCAACCGACTTTTAAGGGAAGAGATAATTAAAAGTAGAGGCCAGTTTTTTAAACATCCTTTATCTTTTCTTAAAATTATTAAGTTGGATTGTCGTCAGCTTCCGACATTTTTTTGAAGGCCGATATGTTAAACTGCTATCGTTGTGGAAAATCGATGCCAATCTGGTTAAATTATCATTTTCTATAAAAGAGGGCTTCTTAAAATGCACCGAGTTGGTATTATTGCCTGCCAGGATCACTGGAAGAAGGGATGCCCTGGCTACCAGGCCCATATTCTCTGTTTCCTGGCCCTGGAGAAAAAAAGGGGACCGCTAGGGGAGCTGCCGGGAGCTAAAATCGTGGCCATGCAGCCCTGCCCGGGCTGCCCGGGTACCGGCCGCCTGGATGTGGCCCGCCGCCTGGTTCGTCAAGAAGGAGTCGATTATTTCGTTTTTCCTTCCTGCACGTTTTTTGACAACCATTGCCCCACTGCCTTTGCCCAGGCAGAGGCCATTGAGGCCGAACTGGGCCGCCCGGTGCTCATGGGTAGTTACCTGGAGGCAGCTGCAGCCCGTTGCTGTTCGACCGTCAGTTTAAATCCAGGTGATATCCCCAGCCTCACCGAATGCCGGCAGCGCCTCCTCAACCTCAATTATTTGCGTTATTTATATGAAAAACAGGCCGCCACTCCCAGGAAGGCCTTGCAAATCCTGACCCTGCTCAAGGCAACTTAGAAATTACTTTTTTAATGCTCTTTTCCGCTTTCAGGCGAGGAATAAGGATTAAACGGCCGCATCCCAGGCAGCGCAGGCGAAAATCCATGCCTACCCGTAATATCTCCCACTGGTCGCTGCCGCAGGGGTGTTTCTTTCTGGTCTGGACGATATCGCCGACCTGCAGATCCATCCTGGTGTTCTCCTCCCATTGCTTGCTCTTCCCTTGCTGCACCCAGCTCGGCCAGGGCTGCGCCGGCAGCCACCCGGACTTCCCAGGTTGCATCGGCCAGGCAACCTTTAAGCAGGTCCCCTGCCTCCCGGCACTTTAACCTCCCCAGGGAACGGGCGGCGGCGGCTCGCACTGCGGCCACCGGGTCGGCCAGGGCCTTCTTTAAACTTTCGGCGGCCTGGCCGCAGCCTGTTTCTCCAAGGGCCATGGCTGCCGCTCTGCGCACGGCAGCGGTCCCATTCTCAAGGCAATGCTCCAGGGCCGGCAAGACCCGGCCATCCTCAAAGAGGCCCAGGATATTTATCACCCGTAAGGAAATATCTTCCGGCCCCCGGGCCAGGAGATCCAGTAAAGGCGGGATGCTGGCTGTTCCTAAGGCTAACAACACCTCGGCCACCCGCGCCGGCGGCCAGCGCCGGGGTTCCGCCAGGGCTGCAAGCAACGGTTCCAGGCAGCGCCGGTCACGTAAGCGGGTAAGGGCGGCAGTTGCTGCCATCTGGACGCCTTCATCCCGGTCCCCCAGGGCCGCCAGGAGGGGGCCAAGGGCGCGTTTAATTTCCATCTCGCCCAGGATGGTGGCCGCCGCAGCTTTCTCGCCGGCTTTTCCCTGTTCCAGGGCCCGCAGCCACGCGTCAATAAAACCTTCTTCCTCCGCTAGAGCCGCCAGCTGCTCACGGGTAGCTTCCTCCAGGCGCGGCCAGAGGCCGGCAAGGAGCCCGGCCAGGGCCAGGGCGTCCAGCCGGCACAACTCCCGTCGCAAACCTTTAGCTATTTTGCCCCGGCAACCTGCCAGGGCTGCTGACAGGCGCTGCTCATCCCGGTAACGCCGGCGCTGCCAGAGCAAAGTCACCACTCCCCTAGAGGGTAATTACCTTTTCCGCAGCCATGAGGTGCTCAATAATGGTATACATATTGGTAACGCTACCGGCACACAATTTTTCCTTCAGGTGGTAATAGTCCAGGCAGGTGCCGCAGGCCAGGATTTCCACTCCCTTTTGCTCCAGGGTTAGCAGGCTGTCCAGCACTGGTGAACCCTGGCAGCAGAGCTGGACACCACTGTTGATAAAGAGTACCCGCCGGGGCAGCACTTCCGTTTCACCCAAGCTGTAAAAGAAGCTGCGCATGAGGATGCTCCCCAGTTCTTCGGAACCGCGGCCCAGGTTGGCCGAGGTTACCAGTAATACCTGGCCCGGATTAACGCTTAACTGGGTAGCCGGTATGCTTTCCTTGCGAATATGGATATAGTACTCACTTCCCTGTTCCCTGACGCTGGTCTCACACTCCAGGCTCCGCGCCAGCTTTAAAACATTATCCCGGGCCACCTCATTATCGACAATAGTAACCAGCTCGCCATCCGGCTCCAAAGTTTCCAGGGCCTTTTTGGTCTGGATAACCGGTTGCGGGCAGGCCAGCCCGCGGGCATCTACTATTTTTTCCACCGTGTCAACCTCCCTTTTAAAAGAAAAGCACCTGGCGCCCATCCGCTCTCAAGGTACCAGGGCTTTTTATATACTTTTTCTCCATAAGGTTTTGCTTTTCCTGCTTAAAAATCCTTAACTGGCAAGAAAAGCCTTGTAGGCCCGGTAGGCCATATAAATATCCACCTTACTGGCTATCTCCAGGGGAGCGTGCATGGAGAGGAGGGCCGGGCCGCAATCGGCCACATCCAGGCCAAAGTAGGCCAGGAACTTGGCTATGGTCCCGCCGCCGCCGGCATCCACCTTGCCCATTTCGCCGCTCTGCCAGATAACCTGGTTCTGGTTGAAAATGTCCCGCAGCCGGCCCATAAACTCGGCACTGGCGTCATTGGCGTCGTATTTGCCCCGGGCACCTGAGTATTTGTTTAAAACTACGCCGTACCCCAGGCGGGAGGCATTATGCATGTCGAAGACATTTTCATAGGTGGGATCGACACCGGCGGTGACGTCAGCGGAAATGGCCTGGGAATTGGCCATAATCCGGCCTACATGGATAATGCTTGTGGTACCCACACGGGCCGCCAGTTCAGTTATGGCATATTCCAGGAGGCGGGAATGGGCGCCGGTATTACCTGTACTGCCGATTTCTTCTTTATCTACCAGGAGCACCAGGGCCGTATGGCGGGGCACCTCCAGGTCCAGGATGGCCTGCAGGGCCGTGTAGCCGCAGACCCGGTCGTCCTGGCCGTAACCTCCTACCAGGGAGCGGTCAAAACCCAGGTCCCGGGCCGGACCGGCCGGCACCAGTTCCAGCTCCGCCGTGATCAGGTCCTCTTCCACCAGGCCATAACGCTCATTTAACAGCTGGAGAATGGCCAGGCGAATTTTATCTTTTAGATCATCTTCGCCGGGATAGGGTATGCTGCCCACTACCAGGTTTAAATCGTCCCCGTTCAGGGCTTCTTCCATTGTCTTTTTCATCTGCTCCTTGGCCAGGTGAGGTAATAAATCACTTATGGTAAAAATGGGATCCGCGCTGTCTTCACCGATTACCACTTCCACCCGGCGACCGTTCCGTAACATAATCACGCCGTGCAGGGCCAGGGGGAGGGCCGTCCACTGGTATTTCTTGATGCCGCCGTAATAGTGGGTTTTGAACATGGCCAGGCCGTCTTTTTCATAGAGGGGCATGGGTTTCAGGTCCAGGCGTGGCGCATCAACATGAGCCCCCACCAGCCTTATACCTTCGGCCAGGTCGGCCGTTCCCATTATGCCCATGAGCAGGACTTTACCCCGCCATTCCAGGTAGAAGCGGCTCCCGGGATTTAACCCCCGGCCGGGAGGCAGGTCAGCCAGGGAAACAAAACCGCGCCCCCGGGCGGCTTCCAGGGCGGCACGGACGGCTTCCCGTTCAGTTTTAGCCCGGCTTAAGAAGGTTTTATACCCCTCGGCAAAGGCAAAAACCTTTTCCCTGGTATCCCCTTCCAAACGCTCCCAGGCACTCTTTTGGGGTAGGGCCAGTTCTTTTTGTAGTTTTTTGCCCCTGCTTTCTTCTTTTTCTGCCATTACGCAATTCCTCCTTTTTTGTTAACCTGGAGGCAGAAACCCCATTCTTTTTCTTTCATTCCTTAGAAGGCCTCCTGTCGCCAACCCCTAGATTAGGGTATGCAACAATCCGGCCAGCCAGTCATAAAAATTGCCCAACTGGAAGGCCATGCCGGAGTTATAGAGCTGCCGGGCCAGGGGTACAAAACCGGGAGCCGCCGTCATGGCCGGTAGGGCCAGGAGGGAGCGCAGCATCCCTACCAGCAAAGCCAGCCAGAAGACCTGCCCCAGGAGGCCCAGAGCCAGGCCCAGTCCCCGGTTTACCAGGCCAGCAGGTGCCATGTTGATCCCCATGGTGCCCCAACGAGCCAGGCGGCGTAAAAGAAATAAACTGCCGTAAAACAGGACCACCAGGGTTATTAATTCCAGGCCCAAGAAGACCAGCTGCCCGGCCAGGGCTTGGCCCACCGTACCTCCGGAAACCTTCTCCAGGCCCTCCAGCAGGCTCTGTTTTATCATACCCGGTAAGGGCGTGCCGTTTAAAAGGATTTCCATCTGCCTGGTGGCCGCCGTACCCAGGGGCTGGCTGAGAACCGATCGTGGTAATGGTAAGAGGGGAGCCAGCCCGTTACCCCAGCGACTGGTTAAATGCCAGGCCTGGTCCAGGGCTTCGGCCAGGGGCCGGGCATACAGGGCTGCCACTAGCCCCGCCACCAGGTAGCTGATCCAGCCGGCTACCAGGTTAACAAAGCCCAGGCGGTAACCCCGCCAGGCGCCCCAGGCCAGGAGTAGAAGCAAGAGCAGGTCCAGGTAATTGAGCAACTAACAGCGTCCCTCCATACATCCTTTTACCGGAAACTGTGTTCTTCACCGGGGAATTTCCCCTGGCGGACCTCTTCCCGGTAATCTGCAAGGGCCTTGACGATGGCTTCACCAAGGTTGACATAGCGCTTGACAAATTTGGGCTGGAAGCGGTCAAAGAGGCCCAGGAGGTCATGGTAAACCAGCACCTGGCCGTCACAATCAGGCCCGGCACCTATGCCGATGGTCGGTACCGGTAGTTCAGCCGTTATCCGCCGGGCCAGTTCTGCCGGTACACATTCGAGAACCAGGGAAAAGATACCTGCTTCCACCAATTCCGCGGCATCGGCGGCAATCTTCTCGGCTGCGGCTGCCTCCCGTCCCTGGACGCGGTAGCCGCCCAGCTGGACTACCGATTGGGGGGTTAACCCCAGGTGGCCCATGACCGGGATGCCGGCATCGACTATAGCCCGGACCATGGGTATCATGGCCCGGCCACCTTCCAGCTTGACGGCATCGGCTCCGCCCTCCTTGACCAGGCGGCCGGCATTATAAACGGCGTCCTGGACACTGGCCTGGTAAGACAGGAAGGGCAGGTCGGCCACTACCAGGGCTGCCGGGTTGGCCCGCATGACGGCGCGGGTATGGTGCACCATCTCATCCATAGTTACGGGTACTGTACTCTGGTAACCCAGGACCACCATGCCCAGGGAATCGCCCACCAGGAGCATGTCCATGCCGGCCCGGTCAGCCAGCAACGCTGAAGGGTAATCATAAGCGGTTACCATGGTAATCTTCTCACCCCGCTCTTTCATGGCCCGGAGCTGGGGTAAGGTTACCTTGGTGCGTGCGGCCATTTTTCCTCCTCCTTATTCCATATGTTACCATTATAACAGCAATTGGGAGTATTGACCAGCTATATGCTTTATTATAACAGAAAATCCCCCTGCGGGGGATCAGTTACCGGTTCTACTTCCATGGGGAATTCCGGTGGTGAGGTCTCGGGATGGGGCACGCTGTTGGGTTCCGGCGCTTCCCGGGGCCAGCCAGGAGAGTCGATGCGGTTAACCAGTTTGCTGCACCTGCCTTTTTTATGTTATTGTGCCCGGCAGGCAAGGGGGTTATACTATGCCAGAAAAAGCCGCCTGGATAGGGCATCCAGCCGGCTCGTTATATTTCCTGACCACGCGCTTAAAAGTGTCGCCCGCAGTATCTTGGCGCAGGTTCCTGTAAACGCTATTCTACTTCGCGACACCAATAAGCTCTTCCGTATGTTTCTTCACCCACTCGGGGTCCTTCGGCTCCCGGGCCACGCCGCTCTCCATGGCGGCTTTAGCCACAGCTGCCGCCACCGCCGGTGCCACCCGGAGGTCAAAGGCCTCAGGCATGACGAAATCGGGTGAGAGCCTGTCGCCTACCAGGTCGGCCAGGGCATGGGCGGCGGCAATCTTCATGGGTTCATTGATGTCGGAAGCCTTCACGTCAAGGGCACCGCGGAAGATACCGGGGAAGCCGAGGACGTTGTTGACCTGGTTGGGGAAGTCGCTCCGCCCCGTACCCACCACGGCCGCGCCGGCTTCCCGGGCCTTGTCGGGATAGATTTCCGGAACAGGGTTGGCCATGGCAAAGATGATGGGGTCTTTACCCATGGAGCGGACCATGTCCTGGGTAACGGCGTCCTTCACAGAAAGACCGATAAAGCAGTTGGCCCCTACCATGGCATCGGCCAGGGTGCCGCAGCGGTCCTCTTTGTTAGAGATTTTGAGCATCTCCCGTTTTTCCTGGTTTAGGTCCTGGCGCTTGGAGCAGACAATACCCCTGGAATCGCACAGGATCACGTCTTTGACACCTACACTGAGGAGGAGTTTGGCGGTGGCAATACCGGCCGCGCCGGCGCCGTTGATAACTACCTGCAGGTCGTTAAGTTCCCGCTTGGTAATCTTACAGGCGTTAATGATGCCGCTCAATACTACCACAGCCGTGCCGTGCTGGTCGTCATGGAAGATGGGGATGTCGGTGGTTTCCTTGAGGCGCCGCTCGATTTCGAAACAGCGGGGCGCGGCAATATCCTCCAGGTTGACGCCGCCAAAGGTGGGGGTCAGGAGCTGGACTGTCCTGACAATCTCGTCTACATCCTGGGAATCGATGCAGATGGGGAAGGCATCGACGCCGGCAAAGGTTTTAAAAAGCAGGCTTTTTCCTTCCATGACAGGCATGGCCGCCCGGGCGCCAATGTTACCGAGGCCGAGGACCGCCGAGCCGTCGGATACTACTGCTACCATATTCCAGCGGCGTGTATATACGTCTACAAGTTTGGGGTCTTTGTGAATCTCCTTGCAGGGTTCGGCAACTCCGGGGGTGTACGCGAGGGATAAATCCATACGGTCCCGCACAGGTACCCTGCTGCATACTTCAATTTTACCCTGCCACTCTTTGTGAAGTTCAAGGGCTCTTTCCTGAATATTCATTATGGTATACCTCCTTTACGTAAAAAGGTAGAAACCAGAGACCAGGGGGTAAGGGGAAGCGCCACTGACGTGATGGTCTAATGGTTGAACCGGCTGGCAGCTTTTTTAAAAAGCTGCCAGCCATACACCTCGCTCTTTACGCGTTCTTCCTGGCGGCATCTTTAGCCTGGATCTCTTCGTAGGCGCTCAAGATATCCTTGGCGTTGAGGTATACGGGGGTGTCCACCATCTTGCCCTGGTAGGAAATAGCTGCTTTGCCTTTAGCAATGGCTTCTTCTTCAAAGGCTTTAACAACACCGCGGGCCCATTCTACATCAGCGG
Organism: Neomoorella stamsii; assembly: GCF_002995805.1. GTDB lineage: Bacteria > Bacillota > DSM-521 > Neomoorellales > Neomoorellaceae > Neomoorella > Neomoorella stamsii. The sequence goes on along the minus strand of NZ_PVXL01000004.1, from coordinate 9,698 downwards.
GATCCGGGGAGTAGAGGCGGTTAGCGGGTTCAACCTGGCTGGGATGGATCAGCATCCTGCCTTCATAACCCATCTGCCGGCCCTGGAGCACACTCTTCTCGAAAGCTTCCATATCCTGGTAAGCGACAAACGGGCAGTCAATGGCAACTACCCCGGCCGCCCGGGCGGCAACTGCCATATGGGCACGGGCGTATTCCTGCTCCTTGCCCTCGGAAGTCAATTTGACCCGCATGTCCTTGCAATAGTCAACGGCACCGAAGATGGCACTAACCACCCGCGGGCTGGCGATGCAGGACTCATAGGCATGGATAATACCTTTAGCGGTTTCCAGCAGGAGAGACACCTTGATGCTCCCTATGGGCAGGCCGCGGCGCCGTTCCAATTCTTCTAATTTCCAGTCCAGGCGCTTGACGTGGTCCGGATGACCGCACTTCGCCAGGGTAACCCCCTGCAGGCCCTCATAGACAATGGCCTCCAGGTCGTCATTGGTCATCTCGGTTTCCCAGTTATTGATGCGTACGTATACCTCAGAGCCATTAGCACCAACAGCCTTAAGGTTCTCGCGGATAAGGTTCCGCGCATTTTCCTTCTCCGCCGGTGGCACCGAATCTTCCAGGTCCAGGGTGATTATGTCGGCGGGGAAGGTAGGCGCCTTGGCAATCATCTTGGGATTATTGCCAGGGACATAAAGGACAGAACGCATTACTGGCATTTCTTCTATTACCTCCTAATGCTTGAGTACGTTTTTGAGGATACGCGGGATATCATTCGGGCTCATAGCCACATAGCCGCCGGCTTTCTGGATGGCTTCCATCTTGCTCTTGGCCGAACCGCGGCCCCTTTCCACAATGCTAGAAGCGTGGGAGAAGCGCTGGCCTTCCGGTGCCCAGGCCCCTGCCACATAGATTACAAAGGGTTTGGTGAATTTACCCGCAGCAATTACTTCCGCGCATTCTTCTTCTTGGGTGCCGCCAATCTCGGAAAATACGGCTACGGCTTCCGTCTGGGGATCTTCTTCGAAAAGGGGTAGCAGGTCAGCAAAGGAAGTCCCCAGCACAGGTTCCGTACCCGTGTGGACGACGGTACTCACGCCGTAACCGTTTTCCTTGAGGATCCAGGGAATAGTTCCCGACTGGCCGCCGCTGCGGGAGAAAACACCAATTGGTCCCGGCCTGAAGAAGGAGTTAGCCCATTCGACATTACCGCCCAGCCAGCCGACAACCGCCTCCCCGGGCGTAATGATGCCGATGGAGCCCGGGCCGATGAGCCTGGTCCCCTTCAGCTTGCAGTACTCCACCATTTCCATAATGTCGTGGATGGGTACCGATTCTACACAGGGGACGATATTTTTAACCCCGGCGTCGGCGGCCTCTTTAACCACCGCTTTCAAAGCCCGGCCGGGTACGAAGATAACACTAAAGTCAATTTCCCCGTGTTCGGCCACGGCCTGCTTGACGGTATGATAGACGGGAATACCCGCTACCTCTTCGCCGCCCTTACCGGGACTTGTCCCGGCCACAACCTTCGTGCCGTAATCCTTCATATACTTGGCCCGGAGGGAACCTTCCCTGCCGGTAATCCCCTGGACAATAACCTTGGTATTTTTATCAATTAAAATCCCCATGATTATCCCTCTTTATCCTTTTCCTATTACTGGATGGTATTCTCTTCCAGCAGACCTCGCTTGCGCAGGTACTCATCCAGTCCTTCAATGGGAACGTCAATTTTAATGGCGCTCTTGCCGCGGAACCAGCATTCATACTCACAGGCAAGGCATTCTGTTCCCCGGCGCTGGACCTCATCTTCACTCAAATGGGCCACCGAGGGTACGCCGTCCTTGAGCTGCAGCATCCCCCTGGCAAACTTCTTGCACGCGTCGATGCAGGCCTTTGTTTCACACTCGCTGCACTTGCTGGTGTCGATGGTGACTTTAATTGTTCTTTCCCAGAATTCGAGCACTGGTTCCACCCTACTTTCGCTTCTCGGCTTGATATTCTTTAACTAGGGCCAGTAATCGTTGCCCTATAAAATCGGTATCGGTAACATGTTCCCGGCCATAAATCTCCACCCTGGTAGCTCCCTCTACATTGCTTAACCCTTCGCGTAAAATGGCGAGGGATTCTTCTTCCTTGTTACCACAGAGCAGTAAGACGCAGGGCAGGCCAGGCTTCTTGGGCAGGACTTCCCGCAGGGCCTTCACGACGGCGTGGGCGTGGTGCCATTGTTCCTGGTTGGCCATCATAAAGCCACCCAGGAGGTAGCCGTCAATGTTGGGCTGGGAGAGCACTACCTTGGCTACCCGGTACACCTTGGAAGCAACCGGGTTGCCGCTAGTATCAGCGTAGTTCGCCGGCTTCAGGTTGACTTTGTTCAGGGCATCCATGCCCATCATGGCCGACCCGCCGCCGATGGGATGGTAGCCGATATAACCCGGGCTCTTCTCGTCAAAGCCCATGCTCATGACGAAACCGGAACCGCGGGTGTCGGTCTTCTCAATGCCCCAGCCAATACGATCCAGTTCGGTAGGCTCATGGGGAAAGTCCCTGGCAATTTCAATACCCATTTCCGGGTGACGGTAAACGCTGCTGTTGTCTACCTCCATCTTGCAGTCGGCCGCCACCAGCTCCCCGTTAGCGGTTAAGACCAGCGGGTTAATTTCCAGGGTAAAGCAATCATATTTTTTATAAGCGTTCCACAGTTTGACCAGCACGCTGGCAAAAGTCATCAGCTGGTCATTGGGGATGCCGGCCTTCACCAGCATGTCAACGGCATCGTAAATTTCGAGGCCATTTAAGGGTGAAATGAGCAGCTTGAAAATCTTCTCTTCCGGAACACTTTCAATGTCCATGCCGCCCTCGGTGCTGAACATCATCATGGGGCAGCGGGCATTGCGGGCGGAATTAACAATAATCGTCACGTAAAATTCCCGGGCAATAGCCAGCTTCTCTTCCACCAGGACTTTACGCACCGGATACCCTTTAATTACCGTACCAAGAATAGAGGCTGCTGCCGCCCGGGCTTCTGCCGGGGTGTCAACCAGTTTTACCGCCCCTGACTTGCCCCTGCCGCCAGCCTGCACCTGGGCCTTCACTGCTACTGGCTTGTTGATCTCCGCAGCAATCTGTTCCGCTTCTTCCGGCGAGGATGCCGCCCGGCCCACAGGAACCGGGATTCCGGCCTTGCGTAGCCATTCCTTACCTTGAAACTCTAACAGCTTGGCCATACTTTCGTCCCTTCCACAAGAAATTTATTGGTCGGAAGACGATATGAAAAAATCCCCCGTACCATCCCCCCTTTTATACCTCTTATAAGCTGGTATATATTGTAAATGTACCCCATAGGGGTATAATCTCTTTACACTGTTATATTATATTCTCGCTAGAAATTAAAAATCCTGCTGGTTTATAAAAAATTTTAGCGCAACCATGCCAGCAGGTTTACCAGCAGGGCAGCAATGCCGCCGGCCATGAGGGGCCCCACGGGAATACCGCCAAAAAAGGCTACACCGATAATGGAACCTATAACCATACCGATCATCATCTGGGGAAAACGCTGGAGCAATTCCAGGCCCTGGCAGTTCATATGGGTGGCAATAATTCCGCTGGCGATGGCTATAATCCCGGGTACGGAAACAAAGGAGGCCAGCATATCCCGGGCTGATACCCGGCCGGACGCAAAGGGCACCAGTACGGAAACCACTAGAAAAATAAGGCCGGCCTCCAGGGCCCGGCGTTCAAGGAAAGGATAGATTCTTTGCAGGTTAGTAAACTGGAGCAGTAAAAGAATAGCAGCAGCGGCTGCAATAACGTTAGAGCGGCCCAGTATGCCTAGCAACATGAGTAGTAACAGGATTGCCGTTGTCGCGCTCATTGAACACGCCCCTTGTACCAGCCATCCTGTACCATATATATGCCGGGGCTACCGGGACAAGAACGCCATAAGTGGCGTTAGCTGGCCTTTTTAATAATACCGCCACCATACACCGGAACTACATCTGTCGCGCCCACCCGAGAACAGAATTCTACATCGGCTTCCATTCCCAGGTCTGCCAGGAGCCGGCCATGAAAACTAGCCTTCAGGGCTGCCGCCGGGTCGGCCCGGTGGCAATAATAATAATCCCTGGCTGCCAGGGCGCCATCGCGCAAGACAAATTCTCCCTGGCCGGCAAGCTGGTCAACCAGTAACCCGGCTGTCAAAAAATCTTCCAGGGAGAAACGATCCCTGGTACCGGCACAAATAATGGTTATGTCAGTTGCTGCCGTAGCAGCCAGTCCGGCCACCGCCGGAGCATTTATCATGGCGCCCAGGAAAACCAGGCGGCCGCCTGCTGCCCGGCGAATGGCCCTGGTGCCGTTGGTAGTAGTTATAATCAACCTTTTGCCGGCAACAATTTCGGTGGTATATTCCAGGGGTGAATTGCCCAGGTCAAAGCCCGGTATTTTTAAGGCATTGCGCTCACCCCCCAGGAGTACCCGCTCGTCCCCCAGGCGCTCACGCATTTCAATGGCTTCCTCGGGGGTCAGGACGGGAATTACCTCCAGGCAACCGGCCGCCAGCGCCACCGTAATGGTGGTCGTTGCCCGCAGCACATCAATAACTATAACTGTTTTATTATTAATGGCCTCATCCGGTATACCATTTAAAGTAGCAAAGACTTCGATTTCCAAACTCAATCGCACCTCCAACGTCTTGCCGGTCCGATAGTTATTCGCGAAAGATTGGTCAGATTCCTGCCGGCCAGGAAGCAAAAGGTAATAATTAAACGAGAAGCAGGAACCCCATCTACCGGCACCCGCTTCCCGTATTTCTTAACTCTTAACTCACTTCAGCCACCTTCAGGGTAGTCCTCAAGGTATCGCCCCGCAGCCCCACCCGCAGGGCTTCCAGGGCCAGGACATCCCCTGGCTGGACATTGCCCAGGTTAACATTGGGCCCCAGGCGCATTATTAAAGCCTGCTGATGCTGCTTCTGGGGAGCCTCCCAGATCACCCGGTCCAGGTCCTTGATGCCTGCCAGCAGGCTGGCTAGTATATCTTCCTTGACGGCCCCGCGTCCGTCGTAAATGACGACTCCCTGGCCCGATTCCCGGCCCTCTACGATGACATAGTCGGCCCCCGCCTCCTGGTCGCCGGTAATCTGGCTTAAGAGAAGGGCTTCGCTTAGGGCATCCCGCGGGTCCTTCTTGCCCACTTCAGTTATGACGCCAAAGCCTGCCGCCCGGGCCTGGCGCACCGCCGCCAGCCGCACGGTCCGGCTCATGTCAATAGTTCCATCGGAGATTTCAATAAAAGTATACCCGAGTTCCCTGGCCGTTTGCAGGTAAAGGTTTAGCCGCCCCTGGAGAACGGCGACTTCAAAGAAGGTGCCGCCGGGAAAAATATCAACATTGTAAGAGCGTGCCAGGCGAATTTTTTCCCGTAAAATAGCCGCCGGGTAAAAAACGGAAGTGCCAAAACCAAGTTTAATGAAATCAATATAGGGCGCTGCCACCTCCAGCAAATCCCTGAATTCCGTCAGGCCCAGACCCTTGTCAATAACCATGGTTAACCCTGCTTGCCTGGGTTTTTGCTGGCGTCCACCAATGGGAAATTCCAGGACATCTTTCCAGGTAGTAGTTGCTTTTTCCTGCATTAATTTCGCCCCTTCCTGTCTTTTTATTTTTTAACCTGCTTTTTTATCTTTATGCCCGGGGCAGGAAGGGGGTAACAATTTTGCCAGCGGTACTTTTTCACAGGTCAGACGACTGTTGCCCCACCATTATTACCGCCTGACGCCATAAAAAATGAGGCCCACCCCCAGGATAATGGTCAGCATTTTAACGGGGGAGATTTTACCGGCCAGACCCCAGAGCCCCAGGGCCATCACCGTCAACATAACCGTCGGGCCAACAAAAGCCAGGGTCGCGTTTATTTTTAAAGCAGCCTCAACCCGGTTTAATTTTAACATCAGGATGGCCGCCGTCAATTCAATCATGCTGGACAGGATGCGTACTGTCGCCATGGCCAGCACATGTTTGTCCGGCAAAAAGAAAAACATGGCATCTCCTCCCCTTATTTTTTATGCGCTGCCGAGACAAAATAGAAGCAGCACTTTCTCCAGGAGGTTTAACAGGTTGCAGTCAGCAATGAAATTACCCTTTGCCATTCTTTGTGCCGTACCCTTTATCATGGTCCTGGGTAACTCCATGCTGGTTCCCTTGCTACCCGTCATGCGTACCACTTTGAATGTCAGCCTGGTCCAGGTCAGCCTTTTTATTACGGCTTTTTCCCTGCCAGCCGGCCTTGTCATCCCCTTTGCCGGTTTCCTGTCCGATGCTTACGGCCGCAAACCCCTTATGGCACCGGCCCTGCTCATTTACGGTTTGGGGGGGCTGCTGGCCGGCCTGGCCGCCTGGCTGGTAGCTTCCCCTTATTACCTGATCCTAGGTAGCCGCATTCTCCAGGGTATTGGTGCCGGGGGTACTTACCAGCTGGCCATGGCCCTGACCAGCGATATTTTCCAGAGCAAGGAGCGCACCAAAGCCTTAGGTTTACTGGAGGCTTCCAACGGGCTGGGAAAGGTGGTCAGCCCCATTGCCGGCTCCCTTGCCGGCCTCATCGCCTGGTTCGCTCCCTTTTTTGTCTATGGCTTCCTGGCCATCCCCATTGGCCTGGCCGTGTGGTTCTTCATTAAAGAACCTTCGGGGCAAGATAAAAACAGGGTAACCTTCCGGACCTATTTCCGTGACCTGGGCCAGGTTTTCCAGACCAGGGGCTTATCCCTTCTGGCCTGCATCCTGGCCGGGATGGTTGTTCTTTTTATTTTGTTCGGGGTTTTAAGTTACGTTTCTGATATCCTGGAAGCAAATTATGGTATCCGGGGCCTCAGTACCGGCCTGCTTATAGCCATTCCCGTGGGTACCATGGCCCTTACTTCCTATTTATCCGGCAGTTACCTGCAACAAAAGGCCGGCAACTTCCTGAAGATGACCATTGTTGCCGGCCTGGTCCTGGAGACCGCTGCCCTGGCAGTTATGGGCTTCTATGATAATATCTATATATTTTTCCTGGCTATGGTGGTCATGGGGATCGGTACAGGTATCGTCCTGCCCTCAGTCAATACCTTGATAACCAGCGTGAGCGCTAAGGAGAGGGGTGGCATTACCTGCCTTTACGGTTCCATGCGTTTCTTTGGTGTCGCCCTGGGACCCCCGGCCTTTGGCCTGGCCATGACCCTAGGCCGGCTACCCCTTTTCCTGGGAGCCGCCATCCTGGTAGGACTGATAACCTTTTTAACGGCGACCTTCATTCAAACGGAAAAAATGCTGCCCCCCGAACTGTTACCCGGTCATTAAAAGACCCGGGTTAAGCTAACCCGGGTCTCTCAATCGTTTAATTCTTTCCGTTCGCCGGTGGCCAGGTAAATAGCTTCCTCGGCTATATTGGTGGCATGGTCGGCTATGCGCTCCAGGTAACGGCTGACAAAAAGCAAATAGGTAGCCTGGGTAATGGTTTTGGGATCCTCCATCATGAAGACCAGCAGTTCCCGGAAGACCTGGTTGTGGAGCATGTCGATTTGGTCGTCTGCCCTGGCTACCGTATAGGCCAGTTCTGTATCTTCCCGGACATAAGCATCCAGGGCTTGCTTGACCATTACCTGGGCTAACTCGGCCATGCGGGGAATATCAATTAAGGGCTTGATCAAAGGCTGGCCAGTTTCCAGGATACGCTGGGCCGTACGGGCAATATCAACTGAATAATCGGCCATACGCTCTAAATCGGTAATAATCTTAAATCCGGCGGCAATTTTGCGTAAATCCTTGGCCATGGGCTGCTGGGTAGCAATAAGCTTTAAACACTGGTCTTCAATCTGTAACTCCATCTCGTCAACAACAACATCGCCCTCAACCACTTCGGCGGCCATTCTGGCATCCTGCCTGGCCAGGCACTCTACTGATTTGGCAATGGTTTGTTCAACAATACTCCCCATGCGCAGGATGTTTTGCTGCAAATCTTCCAGGGAATGTTGAAAGCCCTGCCTGGTTGTGATGGCCATAGTTAGCCCTCCTGTAAATTTGTTACCTTCCATTATATTCACCTCACTTCTTCTCTGTCACTTTTTATGGGTTAAAAAGTTGCTTTTTCTTGGTTAGAGGGGCTTTAACCGAAACGACCGGTAATATAATCTTCCGTCCGCTGGTCACGGGGCCTGGTAAAGATGATTTCCGTCTCATCGTATTCCACCATCTCCCCGTTGAGGAAGAAGGCGGTATAGTCGGAAACGCGGGCTGCCTGCTGCATATTGTGAGTAACTATGATAATGGTATATTTTTCCTTGAGGACCCGGATGAGTTCTTCGATTTTTAAAGTGGAAATGGGGTCCAGGGCCGAGGAAGGCTCGTCCATGAGAACAACTTCCGGCTCGACAGCCAGGAGCCTGGCAATGCACAGGCGCTGCTGCTGGCCCCCGGATAACCCTAAGGCCGGCTGGCGCAGGCGGTCGGCCACTTCATCCCACAGGGCCGCTGCCTTGAGACTCTGCTCCACAATTTCGTCCAGTTTTTTCCTGTTATGGAGCCCGTGAATCCGGGGACCATAAGCCACATTATCGTAAATGGACATGGGGAAGGGATTGGGACGCTGGAAAACCATACCTACCCGTTTGCGTAAGTTGACCACATCGACATCTGGAGCATAAATATTCTGCCCGTCCAAAAGGATTTCCCCGGAAAGTCGCGCTCCTTCAATGAGGTCATTTAAGCGGTTTAAGGTCCGCAAAAAAGTAGATTTGCCGCACCCCGAGGGGCCAATGAGGGCCGTGACGGAATTGGGTTTTATTTCCAGATTAACATCCTTTAAAGCCCATTTAGAACCATAATAAAAATTTAAATTGGTAATTCTTATTTTGGGTTGCATCATATAAAAACGATTACCTCCCCGGTCCAGGCCGGCCTTAACAAGTAGCGGATATCATTAAGGTAGCTCCCAGGCCTGTATCCTGCAAGTTAAGAGGCAAGGCAGCCTCCCCCTGCGGGTATTAGTATTATATCCCGGAGTTGTATTAGTACCAAGGCCAGGAATGAACTGCATAAGCGAAAAGGGCACCAACTGTAGCCCCGCCCAGGACATCGGAAGGGTAGTGCATGCCCACATACATGCGGCTGAGCCCGGTTAAACCGGCCGCCGTAACCAGCGGCCAGGTAAGGACCGGGAAATTCAGGGCGAAGACTACCGCCAGGGAAAAACTGGCGGCCGTATGTCCCGAGGGGAAGGAAAAGTCCTGCCAGGGCCGGGCCAGGTAACGGGCCCCGGGAAGGACCAGATAGGGACGACACCGGCCCACCAGGCCTTTACAAAACCTAACCACCAGGTGACTGCCCACCAGGGCCAGCATGGCCTGCCAGCCCACCAGGCGCGTTTGCTCCCGGCCCAGCAGGGCAGTCGCCAGGGAAAGGGCCAGTCCAAAGGTAGCGCTCCCCAACAAGGTAAACCAGGGCATGGTCCGGTCCAGCAGGGGGCACTGCAGGCGTTGGTTAACATAATAAAAGAGGTAACAGTCGCCCGCGTTCAACCAGCGCCTTAAGGTCAAAACTCCTATCTCAATAATTTGCTTCTAGCTCGTTAAATCTCTTGCTCTCTTAGATTTTCATTTTTATGATGAAGTCCAAGAAGGCAGACTAAGCCTTCATCTTCATCATCAGTAGACGTAGTTGTTGTGGA
>NZ_PVXL01000003.1 GCF_002995805.1 Neomoorella stamsii | reverse complement strand
AATTTCTTTTGCACCTCATTCATTCGGTTTCTCGCCTCCTGGTTGGTTTGTTTGTTTTGGTCTATTATTTTTTTACCAGGAGGCTTTTTTATTGGCAACACCTACCTTACATCATTACAGGAATGCTGTCATGGGCGCGGGGGCCTTTATGATAGCCGATTATTTGTCTGTCCCCTACGGCGTGGTGGTAAAAGGTGCGGTTATCCCGGCGGCACTGTTTTTTCTTAGTTTAATTTTCTATGCCGATATAGCAGCTGCACGCTCTGGGCTTAAGGGCTTAAGCGGGGAAGAATTGCCAGATTGGAAAAAGACGTTAGCCCAAAAAGGACACCTTTTGATACCGGTAATAGCTCTGGTGGTTTTTATTGTCATGGGCTGGAGTGCCATCAAAACAGCCTTTTGGAGTATTCTGTTCATGATAGCCCTTTCATTTCTAAAAAGCGAAACCCGCATGAATTCCAAGAAAATATTAGACGCCCTGGCAGCAGGTTCACGCGATAACATTTCTATTGCAGCGGCATGCGCAGCTGCCGGCATCATAGTTGGGGTGGTTTCGGCAACTGGCGTAGGGGTTAAATTTTCCAGTCTACTTAATGTGCTATCTGCCAGTAACCCAATTTTAGCTCTTATCTTGACCATGATAGCCGCGCTTATTCTTGGGATGGGACTCCCGCCTACAGCTGTATATATAATTCTAGCTGCTTTAACTATTCCTTCGCTGATAAGCATGGGTGTAAATCCCCTGGCGGCACACTTTTTTGTCTTCTTTTTTGCCTCTATAGGTGCCATAACCCCACCGGTCTGCCTGGCGGCTTATTCGGCGGCAGCAGTTGCTAAAACGGACCCCTTTGTTACAGGCTGGAAGTCTTTTCGAATGGGTTTGGTCGGCTATATAGTTCCTTTTATCTTTGTTATTAATCCAGTACTCTTAATGCAACAAGGTAGCGGCATAGAAATAGCATCAGCCTTTATTTCAGCTGCAATTGGGGTAATCCTTCTTACTTTTGGCATGGAAGGCTTCTTTAAGAAACCATTACACATGGTGGTACGCGTATTATTGCTTATAAGTGCATTATTATTGATGATTCCCGGTTTCCGTACGGATGTAATCGGAATAGCAGGTTTGTTTTTAGCGATTATAACCGACAGATTAATGTCACCGAAAAACACGGATTCTCTAGGGGCTAAAGTACAATAAGGTAAGATGTATTTGTTAGGCTAAAAAAGAAAAAGCTTAAAATTAATAGCTGGAAGGAGGCAATTTGTATGCCCAATAAAGATTTGCGGTCATTTATCCTTGAAGCCGGGAAGGCAGGTGAAATTCTTGAAGTAAAGAAACCTGTTAGCCCGCGATTCGGGATACCGGCAGTAGCAGCTAAACTAGAGGAAGAACACCGTTATCCAGCCCTTTTATTTAGTAACGTTGAAGGGAGTAGCATACCCGTTTTATGCAATGTCTTTGCCAGTCGCAAACGGTTAGCCCTTGCCCTTGAGTGCGAGGAGGGGTCTTTAAACTCAGTTTATCGTGAGCGCGAAGATAAGCTTACAAAACCGGTAATAGTAGCGGATGGGCCGGTGCAGGAAGTAGTCATTAAAGGTGATGAGGTTAACCTCTACGATTTGCCTATAGTTACCCATAACGAAAAGGATGCTGGACCCTATATTACTGCCGGTGCCATGGTAGTTAAAGATCCGGAAACAGGTATTCGTAATATAGGTGTATACCGTCATATGGTTCATGAACGTAATAAACTAGGAATTCATATGGCAGAAACCAGCCATGTCAATTATATTTTTGAAAAATATGTTCAGCGTGGTAAGCCCATGCCTGTAGCTATAACTATTGGACACCACCCAGCCTTTTATTTGGGCGTGCTGAGTTTTGTACCTTTTGGGGTAGATGAATACGAGGTGGTAGGGGGACTGCTGGGTCAACCCTTGGAACTGGTAAAATGTAAAACGGTGGACTTGGAGGTCCCGGCAGATGCCGAAATTGTTCTGGAGGGTTATATTGCTCCCGGTGAGGAGCGCCTGGAAGGACCTTTTGGAGAATATACAACCCTTTACGGAGCTCCGCATGAATATCCGGTGATTACTGTCACAGCTATAACCCACAGAAAAAATCCCATTTACTTAGACTGTGTATCCGGGCATCTTGACCACCAACTTTTGGGCGGGACGGGAAGGTTAAGTGTAATTTTCAAAACGGTTAAGATGGCCTGCCCCACGGTGCAGGACGTATTTATGCCCCCTTCAGGGTGCTGCCGGTTAACCTGTTATGTTTCTATCAAGAAACGGCACGAGGGAGAAGCTAAAAACGTGATCGCGGCAGTCTTCGCCTCCGACCCATTTATCAAATATGTGGTGGTGGTAGATGAAGACGTCAATATTTTCGATGATAGCGCCGTATTAAGAGCTATTGCCACCCGTTTAAATCCAGTAGAAAATGCTTTTGTAATACGTAACGCCAAGGGGCACCCGTTAGATCCAACATCGTCAAAGGGGTACGTTGTTACTAAGGTGGGTATTGATGCTACCAAGCCCCTGGCTGGTTATCCTGAAGCCGTGAGCGTACCAGGTACCGATCAGGTTGATCTGGAAGAGATTTTTAATTATAAGGGTTAAAAGGCGCGGGAAGGAAGTTGGAGGCACTGTAGACTAAAATTTTTTCTTTTGTAGGAGGAGGAATTTTAGATTTAACAGCGAATAGTACAATTATAACCCCAGTATACAATGTGTATACAAAAGAAACCCCTGGTCCCTATAATTATGCCGCCAGCTGCGGCAAAGGCTCAAAGCCTAATTTATACTATCATGGTGTATACCCATGGTATATGAAACATCGTTAACATTGTATATGGGGAATAACCTGGAAGCCTTTAGAAACGGTGCTGCTGACGGCCCGACGAAGGAGGTGGGCAATACAATATAAAGATACCATTATTTATTATATCTAAGATTAATTTAACCAAATGACCTACACAAAATTGTTTCAAGGAGGAATATAAACATGGCAAATCTGAGTGTAGAAGTAGCAGGAGTAAAATTTAAAAACCCAGTAATCCTAGCCTCGGCTACCCCCACCATGGACAAGAACGGCATGAAGAAAGGCATCGACGGGGGTGCGGCCGGGGCCATTGCCAAGTCGCTCTTTGGGGAAAGCGGCAAACTAGGACGGAACTTCCCCCGGCCGCGGTTCAAACTATTCGACT
>NZ_PVXL01000002.1 GCF_002995805.1 Neomoorella stamsii | reverse complement strand
TATACGGTAGTGATAGTCAACCCCTATCACGTCAAAAGGCGGAAAGAGGAAGTAGGTAACTCCCCCACCAAGAACGACCGCAAAGACGCCGGGATAATAGCCAAAATAGTCAAGGACGGGAACTTCCTCCACTGCCTTTTGCCCAAAGGAAAATATGCCGAACTAAGGAACCTGACCGTAACCCGGCGGCAGCAACGCCGGAAACTAAACAGCGCCTTAAACCAACTCCAGGCCATCCTGGACGAATACTTCCCCGAGCTAGGGCAAGTATTCAAAAACCTGTTAGGCAAAGCCGCCCAATGGGTGTTAAGGAACTGTCCCTTCCCCAGCTTAATATTAGCCCATAAGGTCGAAGAATTAGCCGAGCAACTAAAAGAAGCCAGTAACCACCGGGTAGGGATGAAAAGGGCCCAGGCCCTCTACCAGACGGCCCAGGAGTCCATAGCAGTAACCGAAGGACTAACCGGAGCCCGACACAAGCTAAACGCCTGCCTAGACGAAATAGCCTTTTATCAGCAGCAGATCGAGCAAACAGAAGCAGCCATGGCCGAAATCCTAGCAGGAATAGATATCGCAGGCAATTTATTAAGCATCCCCGGTATAGGCCTGGTAACAGTAGCCGGCTTTTTAGGCGAAATAGGCGATCCCCAGAATTACGAGCACTGGAAGCAAATCCAGAAACTCGCCGGACTGAACTTAAGCGAACAAAGTTCCGGGAAAAAGGATGGTCAAAGCAAGATATCCAAACGCGGGCGAGCCGAACTAAGGAACCTGTTATACCAGGCCAGCCTAACTCTGGTAGCCAAAAACCGTGAATTTAAAGCTCTATACCACTACTTCCTGACCAGGCGGGAAAACCCCTTAAAAAAGAAGCAGGCCTTAATAGCCATAGCCGTAAAATTACTGCGGGTAATGTACGGCCTGGCCAGGAAGAAAGAAAACTACGACCCTGACAAAGTATTAGGTGACTATCGCCGCGCCCAATTACA
>NZ_PVXL01000001.1 GCF_002995805.1 Neomoorella stamsii | reverse complement strand
CAGACTTTTCTTCTTTAAGGATTTCCAGCACAACTTTGGCTTTAAAATCTGTTGGATATTTCTTTCGTACACTCATTTGACGCTTAGGACCCCCTGTTTTTGTGTCTAGTTTTCTGGGTCCATTATAGACCTCCACCCCAATCGCCAACATCAGGGGCGGCCGCAAGCCGAAGTAGCTATATTTAACCCAGTACAAGACTTTATCGCTAATCATTCATATCAACTCCTGCGCTCGCTTGGCGGTTTCTGGTTTTGAACACCTCACTATGTCAAAAAACATCTGATTCTTGTCACGCCGCTCGTAAAATTAAATCCAGCGGCGTGAGTGATGTGGCGACGCAAACAAATCTCGCGCCGCCCAATACGAGCGGCGTGAACTTATTTCGGTTTAATGCGTCACTTGCCCGGTTTCAGGTCAATCGGGTTGTCGTCTTCATCAACCGGCTGCCCTTCGACTTTTAGGAGTTTGCCGTCTTTATCCTCTCCACTCAATCCAGTCCTACTGGTGCCATCCATTTTCATCGAGGATAAGGTGAACCCTAGGGTTTTTTTGTATTACCCCAGACCCACCGAGGTCAATCTCTCTCGTCTCGGTTTTTACTGGAGTAGGGGTGCCCTTGAGTTTCCACCAGTCTTTGTCCGTGGCCACATCCACGACAAACTCCTTGAGGTCTTTGGCGAAAACCTGAGCTAACGTGAGCCCTTGAGACGACTAAACCGTAACGTACGACCGCGCAAATGGGGAGGCTCTGGCCAATCTGGCATCGGGAAGGGCTTCCGGTCATTGCGCACACGCTCGTACAGTGGAACTCGACGCGCATTTCTTCTAATGCTCAGGAAGGAGAGATTGAGCCCTAGGTTTGGAGTGCGCTCGAAAAGGTGCAGTAACGAGTGGTTTTCATCCTTTTCAGCACCGTACTCTAGTACTCGTACCAAGTCAAGATCCCGGTAACGCGCTGCCTTTCGCGCCAGTTGCTCAAGTCCCTTGGCCTGCTGCCAATCAGAGAAGTACACATTTTCTGAAGCACTAATCACCTGCATCATATTCAGAAGTTCGACATCCTCATCTGACGCAGATGTGATGTTCGACCTTAAGTCTCCAACTTTGTAGACCGAGCCGTCATAGAGTAGCAGGTGAACGCCAGGGGAGAGCGGGAGGAATAACAGTAGTCCACGGCTGAGGGCGCCCGTGACTCCAACTTCCCGTGCTGCCTCGCAATACTGGTTATACTTGAACACAGGATTGTCGCTCGTAATGAACGAGTTTTCACTTGCCAAAATCAAGTGGGCTTTTAGGTCGGAGATGGAGTATAGCATCGCAGGGAGGTGTGAAAGAGACAACAGTACCGGGTAGTCGTAACCGAATCTTACGGATTCTATATCAATACCCTCAAGGCGTGGGTCCCTAGAGAATACCTGCTTGGTCATCTTATCCACGCTCGTGTTGATCCGTGCGGCGGCAGCAGTGGTCCGGAGCAATTGAAGTGCAACGAAGGCGAAGAGCAACTGA
Organism: Neomoorella stamsii; assembly: GCF_002995805.1. Classification (GTDB taxonomy): domain Bacteria; phylum Bacillota; class DSM-521; order Neomoorellales; family Neomoorellaceae; genus Neomoorella; species Neomoorella stamsii. Next base: position 2,511 of record NZ_PVXL01000001.1, on the reverse strand, counting down.
TGCTCTTCGCTCTCCGGTGATGGAAGTACCCTTTGTTCTCTGATTGCCTTAAGAACAGGGGCAACGTGGCACTCGATTATCGCAAGGTTCTCTTCCAAGTCATCAGTGGTACCGTAGAAGCGATGCTTATAACACTGATCTCTCAGGCTAGCATTGGGGATTGCCTGGTGGCGTGGAAGATTGTAAATATGAATTCGCCTCGGAGCACTCCGGAACACCTCTAAGTAGAAGCGAGGCACATAGTGGTGCTTGCGTTTACTCATGAACTGATACCTCCTGAAGACCAAGTGCGTGTGGACGGATTGACAATCAGTCCGCTTCTGAAGGCCGTTATGCCAGTAGACTAAACTCCCGGCGAATGTGTTGGGTTAGCAGTGGCCATTGGCTCCCCTCTTCGATCCCTTACAGTCGTCCGGCTCGAACAAGCCAGCCTTAATCCTTCGACGCCCTACTTCGAACGACTTAATGTCTGTTGCCTTTGGTCCCTGGATCAACGCATTGTACTTGTCAGTCAGACGTCTAACCTCCGCCACGAGTTGCTCATGGGAAATCTCACGCCACATTGTCTCCTGCAGTGTCCGAGCTTCATGTCGAAGCGCCGTTAAACTGTTAGCCAAAATACGGTGTTCGGTTGCCAACCGATCTACTCCAAGTGAGGAAGCCACAGTCGAGACGGTGCCTGCTACCGCTGCAACCGCACCAATCCAATTTGGGAATCCCAATGCAACCAGTAGCCCACAAATGCCAGCCACAACTGAGGGTACGGTCAAAAACCACTGAGAACGAGTTTCTGCCCTGTCTGCTGTTACAAAATGAGCCTGTGCGGTGTAAAGGCAGTTCTCCGCTATGGTCCTGCACTCATCAAGCAAATGTTGGTACTGTTGCTCCTCCTGGTTCATAGTTGCTCACCTCGGGAAAGGCTTGCCGAAGAATTCAGCCCACGCTTCCAGAGCTTGGGGCGAGTCCTTTAACCCACAAATCTTCCATGCAAGCGCTCCCAGCTTTGAAAGCAGCTTACCGGTATTCTCCAATTGCAGCAAGGTCATACCTGAATCCATCCCTGGGGAGAAGCTCCCGGGCAGGGTTACAGGGCCAAGCATATGTGGGCTTGCGTTGCTGAGAAAATAGGCCAACAGGTGTTGATAGCCCCATCTAAGTCCCTGTAATCTCCAGTTCGCTATCGCCTCGGGGATGATTAGAGTGCAAAGAACCTCAATATGAAAGGACTTTAATCCAACATCATAGTTTCGTAGAAAGGCTTTGCACATCTTGATGAATGGCACCAGTTCACCCCCGCACAACGCGTTTAAACGGCTTATCACACTCGCGTCATAATCGTAGTCAGCGGGAACCCAAGTTCCCTGAGCCGTTCCAACCAAGTAGCAATCTGGCTCTCCAGGCCCGTGATTGTGATGCCCTGTTTTGTCGATGAACGCAGGAACCAGTTCCATGGTAAAGCCGTCGGCGTATTCCAAGATTACTGTAGGTGCGTCTGTTGTTGGTTCCATAAGCTTATAGGTTCTGTTGGATGATAAAGCGTTTCGAACCGCTCGCAACGCGTCCTGTGGCGTTATGCCTTCCCCTGGGGGCGCAAAACGGAAGGCGGTTCCTCTCGTAACCACGACGTCAATGTCCAGTTTATCGCTTAGATCAGCTGGCCGGATTTTGGTCTTACGCTGGAACGATCCGATTTGCGTTACCTTATACCCTGGCAGCGCTCTTTCCAGCGTCCCCTTCACAGCGTTATACCGTTGTGATGCCAACTGAACACGATTAGGGTTTAACTCAATCCTAGAGAGCAGTTCCTGAAATGCTTCTCTGATGGTTGTGATATCCGGCATGGCTGACTCTCCTTTGCTCTGCCTGAACTAACATTTTGCTTGAGGCAAGATTCGATCGAACACTAGGTACGTAAGAATAGGTCGCCGAAGTTGACCCTATCCCGTCAGCCGACGTTTCTTCTCCCATTCGTCGGCCGCTTCTTTACCTCCATCATGGTGACCATGTCGAGAAACCCTGTAGCGCGATGACGAAGCTCCCTATACAGGTCCAATACCCGGCTTAGAATTCCTGCTCCAAAGACTGAGACACCAAACTACCTCCAAAACCGGGTTACCCACGGCAAGCCGGCCGTCCTGTGTACTCTAAGAAGCCACAATCATACTCCAGACGGCTCCGTTTCCGAGCAATTTCCACAACTGCAGGGCAAGGGGCGAAGCGCGTAGCTTCGCCCCTTGCCTTAAATGAGATCGGCTTCCTTCAGCGGTTCGATAACGCCGTTCTGAAGCTTGATCCGGTCGAAACCGTCTTCTCGTTCTGCTCGAATGATGACGGATACCTTCCCAGCGAGGTCTGCCAGGTTAGCCAGCGCATTCCAGGCGGTAAAAAGCTGATTTCGGTCAGCAACGAACATTAGTTCCACGACCCTTTCACCTGCGGGTTCCGGATCAAGGGGCGGCTGCGGCCCAGGCGGTATAGGGCCAGGGGGCGGGGTTGACCCTGGAGGTGGAG